>JAENZL010000040.1 GCA_016841265.1 Methanobacteriota archaeon
AAAAGAGATATTGTGCTGAAAATATTTAATTATTTGTTAACCTGCCGAAAGCAGGCTATAAGGCACAAAGAAATCTTTATCTAATCCTTGTCCCTTTATGACGGCATAGTCTATTAACACCAATCAAAAACCCTGTATTCTCAGGGACGGATTATCAAAACAAACCTCAAGTTTCGGGTTCCCATAATAAAAAAACCTGTATGGACCAGGAAAAGAAACCGGTATCCGGAAGGGATCGGAAATCAGACCTGCACCGGTCCGTCAGCAGCCCGGAAGGTCCCGGTTCCTGGGATTTCTGGAACATCCGAAAGAGGCTTTAAGAATCAGAGGCAAGGCAATGTTACCTGAAGAAGACCTGAAGATCATAAAAAAAGAACTTGGGCGTGAGCCTAACCTGGTAGAACAGGGCTGCTTTTTAAACCTGTGGAGTGAACACTGCTCATATCGTTCAAGCGCCCCCCTCCTGAAAACCTTCACCACCACGGGCGAAAATGTCCTGATCGGTCCGGGAGACGACGCTGCAATCATTAAATTCGAAGATGGGTACGTGCTCTCCATAGCCATGGAAAGCCACAACCACCCGTCCTACGTTGACCCCTGCAACGGGGCAGCCACAGGGGTTGGAGGAATTGTAAGAGACGTAATTTCCATGGGAGCCCGTCCGATTGCCCTCATGGACCCACTCTACTTCGGTCCCCTTGACACCCCAAAAAACCTCTTCCTCTTTGAACAGATTATAAAAGGAATCGCAGGGTATGGAAACTGTATCGGAGTTCCGGTGGTTAACGGCGAGACCTTCTTTGACCGGCAGTACAGCGGAAATCCCCTGGTAAACGTGGTATGCGTGGGGCTCTGCAAGGAAGAGGAAGTCATAACTTCTATCTCAAAAAAAGCAGGGAACAAGCTGGTCCTTGCGGGGTCAAGCACGGGAAAGGACGGGCTTGGCGGAGCATCCTTTGCCTCAAGGGACCTCTCGGAATCTGCCGAAGCCGACGACAGGCCAAGCGTCCAGGTAGGCGACCCGTATACCGAAAAACTTGTCATTGAAATGACCCTGGAAGCCACCGGAAAGGGTTATATTAAGTCCTGCAGGGACCTCGGGGCTGCAGGCCTCGGAGGAGCAAGCTCGGAAATGGCTGCCAAAGGCAAGCTGGGAGCCCGGATCATTGCAGATGCCGTACCCCAGCGCGAACCCAACATGAACGCCTATGAAATCCTGCTTGCAGAGTCCCAGGAACGTATGCTCTTTGAAGTGGCTCCCGAAGATGTGGACGCCGTACTTGCACTTGTCGAGAAGTATGACCTTAACGGCGCAGTTATCGGCGAGCTTACCGAAGAGCCGAACTACACAATTGAGTTCAGGGGAGAAAACGTTGCCACCATCCCGGTCGACCTCCTTACTGAAGGAGCCCCGACCTTCGAAAGGCCTTCGAAAGCTCCGGAAGCCCGGGAAGAAGGCAAAAAGCCCGAAAGTCCTGCAGACCTGAAACAGGCGATTCTGAAAGTCCTTTCCTCTTACAATATAGCCTCAAAGGAATGGATCTACCGGCAGTACGACCACCAGGTCCAGCTCAGGACGATGGTTCTTCCCGGAGAAGACTCAGGAGTCCTCAGGATCACCGACAAAAAAGGAATAGCCCTTTCCTGCGGCTGCCAGCCCAGAGCAACCCTCCTTGATCCATATACAGGCGGAAAGACTGCGATTATCGAAAACGCCATGAACCTTGCGGTAAAAGGTGCTGAAGGACTGGCTATCGTAAATTGCCTGAACTTCGGAAATCCCGAACGCCCGGAAATCTACTGGCAGTTCAAGCAGGCAGTCCTGGGCCTCGGAGACGCGGCAAGGGAACTTTCGATCCCTGTTGTTGGAGGAAATGTTTCCCTCTACAACGAAAGCGACGAGTTAGGAACCGCAATTCCCCCGACGCCGTCCATCGGAATGATAGGAAAGGTGGACCTTGAAACCCCTCTTCCCTCAAGCTTCTTTGCAAAAGCAGGGGACAGCATCGTCCTGGTAGGAGAAACAACTCCCGAACTGGGAGCTTCCGAATACTACTCCAGCCTCGGAGCCCAGGAAGCCGGAAAAGCCCCGGCAGTCCCGGAAAATGCCCAGAAATTAATAGAAGCTGTCATCAAGACCGTGAAAAGCGGGAAACTGAGCTCTGCCCATGACCTCTCCCTCGGAGGACTTACAGCAGGCCTTGCCAGGATGTGCAAAACCCTCGGGGCAAAGGTGGATCTTAGCGAAATTTCCGGAGACCTGCAGGCGGACGAAATCCTCTTTGCAGAAACCCCTGCAAGAGCCATCCTGACCACTTCCGAGCCGGAAGCTCTGCAGGAAATCCTGAAAAACGTGCCCTACACCGTAATCGGGACTGTCAGCGATGGTGCCCTGGAAATCAAAGGAAAGGACTTTGAAATATCTCTTTCCCCGGAAGAACTCACCGCAGCATACAAAAGCCTGACCGATTTTATGATGGGATAACTCCCATCACCCATTTCATAATTTTTTGCAAACTTACTTTTTTATCCGAATCATTTTTCGGATCAGTTTGACCAGGGATAATTTATCGGATCATTTTGACCAGGGATCGTTTTTTCCGGGTCGTATTTCATAGGATAATTTTTACAAGAATCAGTTTGACCAGGATTGTTTTTCGGAATCAGTATGACAAGGATTATATTTCAGTGCTTGCTCGGGATTTTATCCAGGGCACCTGACCTTTTGCCCTCTCTAACCCGGCAGCGAGGAAAACAATAGGTTTTAGTACCTCAACCATACATCATAATTATGTTATGAAAGCGGTATGCGTGTGCGGGGGGGTGCACTTGCCTTACAGTCCAAAATGGTACTGGCCTGTAGAAGGTTTTTCAGGGACACCTGAGCCCAACCGGTACTTCGATATGGAGCAGATTTTCCTGCGGTTTCAGGAAACCGGGAGGGAGCTGTTGCGCCTTAACGACCTGATGCTGGAATCCATAGAAGGTGGAGGTAGGTATGGTCTGAACCTCTCGGGACTTTTCCTGGAACAATGCAGATGGGACCCGGAACTTGTTGATTCCTTTCGCGACCTCGGAGAAAGCAGGGGCGTGGAATATACAGGAAACTGTTACTATCACTCCCTGAGTGCCCTTTACCCTGACCTTACCTGGTTCAGGGAAGAAGTGTTGAAGCATAGAGAAATAAGCAAGGAAATGCTTGGGGTTGCCCCTGAGACTTTCGTAAATACCGAACTCCTGTTTTCCGGGAAAGTGGGAAAGCTACTTTCGGGAATGGGGTTCAAATGCCTTATTGCCGAAGGCTCTTCAAATCTAACTAACGGATATGACCCGGCACATGTCTATGAAAATGATCTCCCTACCCTGCTCAGGCATATAAACCTGAGTGAAGACCTCGAACTCCGTTTCTCGGAAAAAAGCTGGGAAGGCTATCCCCTGATCCCGGAAAAATTTGCGGACTGGATAAGCAGCATGAAGGGAGAGGTCCTTACACTTTACTTCAACTACAGTAGCCTCTATTTCCACCAAAGGAAAAAGAGTTTGGTTGCCGACTTTATCCGGGAGCTTCCGGAAAAACTTGAAGAAAGGGGGATAAGTATGCTTACACCTTCGGAAGCTGTAAAGCGTTTTAAACCTGTAAAACTTCCCACCCTGAAAACCGAGCAGACTATCCGCTACGGGATGCACAATGCCCTGGGAAATAAGGCCCAGCAGCTCTATTTGAGAGAACTTGTACAGGTAGGAGAGGAACTTGAAGAAGCAGGTAGGAAAGGAAGCCCTAACTACGGGAAACTGAAGAGGGTTTTCGGCTACCTCCAGCAAGGCGACATCCTCTTTTCCATGAAGTCCGGGGAAAATATAAGGGAAGGATACGAGAGGGCTGTAAATTATTATTCAATCCTCTCGGATTTCAGGCGAGCTGTTCTGGAAGAAACTGCCCCGGAGAAGAAGGTTGTTAAAGAGGAGAACGTGGTTCCTGAAAACAGGGCTATTCAGGAGGAGAACAAGGTTCCTGAAAACAGGGCTATTCAGGAGGAGAACGTGGTTCCTGAAAACAGGGCTGTTAAGGGGGAGAACGTGGTTCCAGAGGAGAGGGCTGTTAAGGAGGAGAAAGCATGACATCCCTTTGCCTTTATTTCCAGATACACCAACCATTCCGCCTGCGCTGGTTCTGGCCCGATGACAGGACCGGTTTTTTTCGCTATTTTGATGAAAGAGGGGACCGCGAGATTTTTAAGAGAGTGGCAGAAAAATGCTACCTGCCTGCCAACAGGGTTCTCCTGGAAGCCCTGGACGAGCACAGGGGAGAATTCAAATTCGCCCTTTCGGTGACAGGGACTCATCTGGAGCAGTGCGGGCTCTGGGAAGAAGAAGTGCTCGACGGTTTCAGAGAGATGGCGAAAACCGGAGCTGTAGAGTTCCTGGATGAGACCTGCTACCATTCAATCTCAAGCCTTTTCGAAGATAAAACGGAATTTATCGAAGAGATAAGGGAACACCGCAGGTTCATGAAAGACCTTCTCGGAGTAAAACCCGAAGTGTTCCGGAATACAGAGCTACTTTACAATAACACGATAGGGAAAATTGCCTCTGACCTCGGATACAAAGCAGTCCTTACGGAAGGTGCGGACCACATGCTCGGCTGGAGGTCCCCGAACTTTGTGTACAAAGCAACGGGTTCGGGAATACCGATCCTTGTCAGGAACTACAAGCTGAGCGACGATATAGGGTATCGTTTTTCGGCCCGCTGGTGGGAAGGCTACCCCCTGACTGCGGAAAAATGGGCTCAATGGGCTTCCGGCATCAGAGAAGATTGCATCAATATTTTTATGGACTATGAGACATTCGGGGAGCACCAGTGGGAAGAAACAGGCATCTTTGCGTTTCTGAAAAACTTCCCGGAGAAAGTCTTAGAGACTCGTTTAAATTTCGACACCCCCTCGGAAGTTGTGAAAAAATATACTCCGGTAGCGGAAATCGATGTAGGGGACTTTTCCACAATCTCCTGGGCGGATATGGAACGCGACACCAGTGCCTGGCTGGGAAACGATATGCAAAGGCGTTGTTTTGAAGAGATTAAACTCCTTGAACCTTTTGTGAAAAAAACCGGGGACCCGGAACTCCTCAACATCTGGAAGCACCTGCTGACCTCGGACCACTACTACTACATGTGCACAAAATGGCTCGGGGACGGGGACGTTCATTCCTACTTCAGCGTACACCCGACCCCCTACGATGCCGGCGTGAATTTCATGGCCGCATTGATGGACTTCAAGGCAAAGGTGTTCAGAAAACTCAGCACAATAGCTTAATCAAATGTATACATAACTAATTCAAGGGAGCAAAGTCTATGGTTCGAGACTTGTGCATGTTTGCAGGCCATAATGAAAATACGCAGATCGCGTGGTTTAAGATCACTTACTCAAAAGATCCTGGCTCGTTATCATCAATAATCAATTTTATGGAAAGCCAGGAGGTGCAGACCAAGTTCGGGCACCTCGACAACATCACAAAGCAAACAGGAGAGTACTCAATATTTACGGAAATGGGAAAAGACGTAGACGTTGAAGGCCTTGCCAGAGAGATAGGAGAACTGGAAGTTGTAGAGGAAGTCGAACATGGGATTTCAGAACACAGGATGATCCATCTGGTGGACTTCCCATTAAATGTGATCGGAGTTAGGGGAATCATTGCACGGGCACCCACCCTTGTAGATATCATCAGGACCCTGAATGATAGTGCCCCTCATGCCGAGGGTCTGCTCACCCTTTCAGGCCTGAGGGGAGGAATCCATGCTGCAAAGTATTTTAGGAGTATCATGCCCCTTGACGATAAAAACTTCGCCAGCATCCTGGCAGAACTTTACAGGGCCGTTGGTTGGGGCATCCTGGAAATCGATTGCGATCCGGAAACCTTTGAGGGAAAGATCATTGTCAGGGAATCCTTCATTGCAGACGTCTACGGGGAAACGGACCAGCCGATATGTGCCTACATGAGCGGATATTTCGCAGGTTACCTGACCGAATACTCCGGGAAGAACATAAGGGTCAGGGAAGTCAGTTGTAAAGCCACGGGGCATGAGGTCTGTGAACATATCATCTCCCCTGCCCCATCCGGTGAAAACCAGGAACATGTGATCACAAGAGGGGTTAGCAGGTGATCAAACAACCCAATGTTATCCTGGGAAATGCCGAACTGCTCGTGACAATGGGCAGGAAGGGCGAACTCTTCGGCTTTTTTTACCCACGGAGAGACCACGCCCAGCATATCGATGAGTCTCTTGCCTGCATCCATACCGGAGAAACTCTCCTCTGGACAAACAGCAACGACTGGCAATCAATTCAGAACTACATAGAGGACACAAACATCGTGTCCACAAAGCTTTACCATGATTCGGGAATCAGGATTTCGATCCTGGACCTGGTCCACCCTGACGTCCCGGTTCTTATCCGCAGGTTCAAGATCCAGTCCCAGAAAAAAATATCAGGGAAATTTTATTACTATTCAAACTTCAACGTAGGGGAGACTTCAAAGAAAAATTCAGGTTACTGCGACTCAAAAGCCCGCTTGATAGTGCAGTACTGGCAAGACTACTATATCGGAATCCACTCCATGCCTGAGTTTTCGGAATGGCAGGTAGGAAAAGCAATGGACACCATCTGGTGGACGAATTCCAGGTACGACATGGAAGACGGGAAACTCCAGAATAATAAAGAGGACATTGGGAACATAAACAACGCTGCAGGCTGGGACCTCGAACTGGAAGCGGATGGCACCAACGAGTTTGTGATTTTCATTGGTGCAGCCCCTTCCCGCAACCTTCTATACAAACGGATGCAGGAACTTGCAAAACTGCCCCTTGAACAGATCTTCGAAAAGACAAGGGAACACTGGGTTATGTGGCTGTCCAAAAAACAGGTGCTTAAGATGCCAGGCCTCGAAGGTTATAACAACCTCCGCCAGGAACTTTTCAATGCCTACAACCGTTCCCTGCTCGCGCTCTACCTTATGAACGACCACGAATACGGCTCCTTCGTGGCTGCCCCCGAATTTGATTCCAACTTTGAGAAATGCGGAGGATACGGTTTTTGCTGGAACCGCGACAGTTCCGAATTGGTGCTCGCCCTGAAACATTCGGGCTATCCCGAATATTGTGACAGGTTTTTCAAGTGGTGCATCAGGACCCAGCTCCCTGACGGCTCCTGGTTCCAGCGCTATTGGCTGGACGGGAGTAAGGCTCCTTCCTGGGGCAACTTTGATTATTCCACCCAGATCGACGAAACCGGTTCCACCCTCTATGCCATGGACGTCTATTACAGGATCCTGGAAGGCCTGAAAAAAATAGAGTTCCTGGAGGAAGTCTGGGTTTCGGTGCTGCGAGCTGCCGAATACCTGATGAAAAGGACAAAAACGGGGCTGCATGAAAGCTGCATGGACCTCTGGGAAACATACTACGGAATTTTCACTTATACGAACGCTTCGATCTATGCAGGGCTCATGGGAGCTTCCCATCTGGCTGAGGAAAACGGAGAAGCAGGAATGGCCCGGCGCTGGAAAAAGCGGGCTGAATTTATCAAGCAGGCCACCATCGACCGTTTCTGGCTCCAGGAAGGCTATTTTGCAAAAGGAGTTATAAACGAAAAACTGGACAAGACGATGGATGCAAGCGTCCTTGCCACATATATTCCCTTCGGGATGCTCTCCCCGCGAAACCCGGTGGAAAGGGACATGATCTTCTTTCTTATCGAAAACATCAAGAAAAAGCTATCCAGCCCGGTAAACCGGCACTATGGGATCAGACGCTACGAAAACGATAGCTACATCAACGGGAACCCCTGGCTTGTAACAACCCTCTGGCTCTCGGAAGCCATGTTTACCCTGGCCCTGGACCTTCCTTACGAAGAAGAAAAAGACCAGTATGAAGAGACCCGGAAAAAGCTGACCGAGGAAGGGATAAAGTTCCTTAAATGGACTCTTGCAGGCACGACCAGTGCAGGGCTCCTCCCCGAACAGGTGGACAAGTCCACAGGCAGGCCTGCCTGGGCAATTCCCCTGGGCTGGAGCTGTTCCCTTATGCTTGACAATATCCTCCTCCTGGACAAGATCTGCAGGAGAAAAGCCGGAAGTGAGACTGAAGGCTGAAAATGAATAAAAAATAATAAAAAATAATATGAGAACTCTATTTATGGCTGCTTTATTTGCAGCCAGTTAAATGTGAGAACTCGATTCGTAGCCTCTTCATTTATAGACAATAAGCTATTAGCCAATCAGTTAATAGCAGTCCTTTATTTTAACACTTGATGTAAATTTTTATATTTAAGACGTTTTTTGACATATCATGCCTGGATTTTCCCGTAGGGGCTTTCTTCATAATAACTAACAAACTGCCGGACCGCATCGGAACTCGAAACATCGGAACTCGACGATTCCGAGCCAAGGAGCAGCCTTGAGAGAGTTGCACGGTTCATATACACGACCCTTGGCTCCCCTTCGATGCCTCCAAGTTCGGCAGCCTTATCAATGGCGTCGTAAAGGTTTCCCATTTCGTCTACAAGTCCAAGTTCCTTAGCTGTTTTTCCCGTATATATGCGCCCGTCGGCGATGACCTTTACATCGCCCCGCGTCATGTTCCGTCCTTCGGCAATCTGGGCCACGAAGTCTTCATAGCTTTCGAGAACCACCCTGTCAGCGTGTTCTTTTTCCTCATCAGTGAGTCCGCGCCAGGAGCCACCCATGTCTTTCAGTTCCCCGGACTTTGAGATGTAAAACTCAACGCCCTCTTCCTCATAGAAAGCAGACATGTTCTGGAAGATCCAGATCACCCCGATCGACCCTGTACTTGTGGAAGGGTTTGCAATAATGTAGTCAGCCGGAGCCGAGATGTAGTAAGCAGCACTGGCCGCCATATCTCCCATAGAAATCACCACAGGGACCCCTTCTTCCTGGGCCTTCTGGATCTCACCTACAACTTCCTGGGCAGCTGCGGGTGAGCCTCCCGGACTGTTGACCCGGAGCACTATGGCACTGACCTGTTCATCTTCCACAGCCCGCTGGATATTTTCAGAAATTTCTTCAGAGGTTGCATACCCAAGCCCGGAGGGGATGTTTCCGGTAAGCATGGTGCCCTGGACATAAATTACGGCCACCTTATCCGAGGTGCCCAGGTCCCCTTCAAAGCCGAAGCCGTAAATGATTGCCATCATACTTACCCCTATAACCATAAGCAGGGCAATTACCACGACCACGTAAGATATGTGGTTGCGTTTCTTTTTTTCAGGTACCGGGGAAGAAGAGGTGTTTGAATCCATGATTTAACTCTCGCGTCGCTAAACATCAATATTAACCTATATTAAATTAAGAATCGGTTTCGGAGTATGAATCAATTACTTATTCAAGCCCCTGAATAAAGGAAATGAGAATTATTCCGGAAGCAAAACGAAAGGGGCGGAAATCGGGAATAAAACCCTCTGTCGTCAGGACATCCGAATAGGAGTTCTTTTCGGCATTCATTATTAATATTACTTTCCGAAACCTCTTTTGAAACCACTTCCGGATCAATACATCGAGAATAATACATCGAGAATAATACATCGGACATATAAGTTAAGGGAACCTTTCCTCCCAAGAATTCAATTAATAAATTCATAGACCATGCCGACAAATTAATTTTCCCGGCATTATACCCGTTTTAAAACAGGTCTGAAAGGATTCCTCATCCCGGCTGAAAGCACCAAAATCACCGAAAGCATCTGTTTACACATAAAACTATAAACTATCCCTTCAAAAAGCTTCCCTTAAACCTGCAATAAGCGAAATATATTTTAGAATTGCAGACGTCCAAGAGGGATATATCCGTAAAATAATACATGGAGATTAGAATGTCAAAATCATCCGATAAACCCGTACTTGTCACCTGCGGCCTGCCCTACGCCAACGGAAAGGCCCATGTCGGCCACCTCCGGACTTACGTGCCCGCAGATATCTTTGTCCGCGCCCTCAAGAAGGAAGGGAGGGACGTTACCTTCGTCTGCGGTTCGGACACACACGGCACCCCAATTGTCGTTAACGCCGAGCAGCTCGGGATAACTCCCGGGGAACTTGTAGAAACATATCACAAACATTTTGACGAGACCTTCAAGCAGCTTGGGGTAAACTTTGACGCCTATGGGACCACCGACGACCCTGAAAACCACAAAAGGACCCTGGACATCGTCAACAGGCTGATAGAAAAGGACTACGTCTACCCGAAGACTATAGAAATTGCCTATTGCCCGAAATGCGACCGCTCCCTTCCTGACCGCTATGTGGAAGGAGTCTGCCCCCACTGTGGGGAAACCGCGAGGGGGGACGAATGCGACCAGGGCTGCGGGAAGCACCTGGAACCCGGGGAGCTCAAAAGTCCGGTTTGTACCATCTGCGGAGGGCCTGCCGAGTACCGCAAGCAGGAGCACTTTTTCTTCAAGCTTTCCGAATTCAGCGACTACCTGATGAACTATCTCTCAAACGAGCTCGGAGGCACCACCAACGCCAGGAACTACGCGCTTGGCTGGGTAAAACAGGGCCTGGAAGACTGGTGTATCACGAGAAACCTGGAATGGGGGGTTAAGTTCCCCGGCCACGACGACCTGGTGGTCTACGTCTGGGTTGACGCGCCCATAGGGTACATGGCCTTCACGGAAGAATGGGCTGCCCAGGCCAACGATTCCTGGGAGAAGTACTGGAAAGGTGACGGAGAGATCATCCATTTCATAGGAGGAGACATCACCTACCACCACTGCATCTTCTGGCCTGCCATGCTCAAAGGCGCCGACTACTCCGTACCGACGGACGTTGTGGCTTCAGGCATGGTCAAGATCGAGGACAAAACCTTCTCCAAGACCAGGGGCTATGTGGTCTGGGTCGGGGAAGACTACCTGGACCACGGCTTCCACCCTGACCTCCTGCGCTACTACCTGGCAAGCTACACTTCCCATACCAAGGAACTGAACTTCTCCTGGCGCGTGCTCCAGGAAAAAATCAACACCGAACTCGTGGCCGTGCTCGGGAACTTCCTGTACAGGACAATGCTCTTTGCATTCAAGAACTACGGGAAAATCCCCGATGGGGAAATCGAGCCGGAAGTTAAGGAAAAGATCGAAACTGCGATCAATGGGGTCAAAGCCGCCATGGAAGAGTACGAGTTCAAGAAAGCAGTGGACACCGCTATGGCCCTGGCATCATTCGGGAACATTTACTTCCAATCCCACGAGCCCTGGAAACTTGTCAAGGAAGACAAGGAAGCCTGCGGACAGGTGCTCTACAACTGCCTCCAGCTCGGAAAAGCCCTTACCCTGCTCTTTGAGCCCATACTCCCCGGAAGCATGGAAAATGCCTGGAAAGGCTTCGGCCTGGGAGGAGACGTTCACGAGGCACAGTACAGCGATGCCCTCGTTCCCCTGAAGGCTGGCAGCGGATTTGCAAAACCGAAGATCCTCTTTACCAAGCTCGAAGACGACAAGATCGGGGAAATGGAAGAAATTTCCAGTGAGAGGGTCAGGGTTGCCATTGCAAAACAGTCAGGAGCAAAGGAAAACGAAAAAGGAAAAGAAAAAGAAGTGAGCAAATCCGAAGGCAAACCCCCGGCAGCAGAAGAAAAGGCTGAGGCAAAGCCCGAGGAAGAGGGAGAAGAGGAAGAGGAAGAAAACCTCCCCCAGATCGAGTACGACGACTTTGCAAAACTCGACATCAGGGTCGGAAAAGTCCTTGTGGTTGAAAAAATAAAGAAGTCAAGGAAACTCCTGCGGATAGAAGTGGATATCGGGGAACCCGAACCCAGGCAGATCGTCGCAGGCATGGCTCCCTACTACGACCCAGAGGAACTGGTAGGAAAGAACATAATCGTGCTTGCAAACCTGAAACCCACCAAGCTCTGCGGAGTCAAGTCCAACGGCATGATGCTCGCAGCCGATGACGGTGGGGAAATTGTCGCAGCCCTTATGCCGGATAAGGAGCTTAAACCCGGCTCAAGGATAAGGTAAGGATAAGAATCCAGGGTAAGAATCCGGAATTGCCGGAAGATTATTGAAAAAAGCTTCTGATTCCAGCGAATCAGAAGTATTAACTTTTTTATTCACGAGTAATTCGTTATTCACGAGTAATTCGATTCAAGGTATTAAAGGAAGTTTTCGATATCCATCCCGGAATTTAAAATCATCATACAATAATTTCCTGCCTTAATATCACAAGCTTCTGGTCTCCGTCAACGACCTTCAGAAAGATTGTGTCCCCTGAATTAATCGAATCTATTTTGCCCGTGTTTTCAGGTTCCAGAGGAGTCAGATACACATTTACCGTGTCACCTGCTCTGATAGTTGTACCATATAAACCGGTAATATTAAGTTCAATACTTTCCCCTTCGATCTCAATAAGGATTTTTGTGTTCCCCTGGAAGGTGAAGGGTTCTCCTCCATTATGGCTGAGGGTTATTGTATCCCCTTCAAGGGCACCCCCGTCAAGCCTGCCCATTCCGATATTTGTTGAATAACCCTGCAAAATCCCTGTAAGGGAACTGGAACTAATTACAGTTGCAAAGATAATAGTTAATAAAGTAACCAGGGCAACCCCAATGAGAGGAGAGATAGCTTTATTATCTTTAAGAATGCCTGTTGCCGTTACTTTCACCCCACATAAAAACCATTTTTGCAAACATAGACCCATTTTACCGATATAAAAACAACTTGTTCCACATATGAAAATTACTTTCAAATAGTATAGGTGGTTCAGGATATATAACTTTTAAGATCGAATGGTAAAAAGATATAGAAGTTGGTATGTGTACTCCTTATACATTACAACGTAAAGTACTCAGACCACAACTTCCTGCCTTAAAATCATAAGTTTCTGATCCCCGTCAATGACCATCAGGAAGATTTTATCCCCTGGTTTAATATTATCGATTTTGCCTGTATCTTCCGGGTTTGCAGGAGAAAGGTGAATATCTGCCGTTTCACCCGCATTGAGGGTGCTTCCGTACAAATGAGAAATATTGAGCTCAAGGTTATCCCCTTCGACATTGAGAAGCACTTTTGTATTTTCCTTGAAGGTGAAGGGTTCTCCTCCATTGTGGCTGATGGTTATTGCATCTCCTTCAAGGTTGCCTCCATCAATCCTGCCTATACCGAGGTTTGTAGAGTAGCCCTGCAAAATCCCTGTGAGAGAGCTGGTCCCTACAACAGCTGCAAGAATAATGGTTAGTAAAGTAACCATAACAACCCCGACAACAGGAAAGATAGCCTTTTTGTCCCTAAAAATCCCGGTTGCAGTCACAATTATTCGGCCTCGATCAGAAAGTCATTTTTAACACATGGGAATCATATTTAGATAGAATAGGTAGATCCATCTATATAATCGTTAAGACATTTGTAAAAAAATGAGCATTGAAAATAATCGCCCATTGAAAAATTAAGCCATTTTAGTTTTTCCAATAAGAAAATGAAAAAGAAAATGAAAAAGAAAATGAAAAAAAAGGTAAATTCAGGTGTTCAGGTTTTCAAGCACCATTTCAAGATAGGAAGTACGGATCGAGTCTTCCTCACTTATCCCAAACTGCTTTAAAAACTCAAAAAGCTTAAACCTGATAGGACCAGGTTCCTGCTCTTCCTCGACAACAATTTCCACTTCCAGAAATTCCCCGAGGCCTTCGACGGAATCAAGGCAAACGGTAATATCCCCTGCCCTGAAAACTTCCCGCCTTTTCCTAACAGCCCCTGCTTCCGAAAAACCCAGGGCATGGAGGATTTCAGTGGTATTTTTTTCGTCCACAACAGTTTCAAACTCTTTTCGGGTTTTAGAGACACTATCCAGTTTAGGGCCCTTATAGGTCAACACAGCCCTTCCGTCCAGGTTCCGGATCCTCAGTGCCTCGTCGGTTTTTGCAAAATCCCGGTATGGAGCAGCGAAATAAGTATCGGACTGATCCTCAACCCTTATTTTTACTGCCCTTATATGTTCAAGGATGAGGCGAACCTTTGAGAGATCCGCTTTTGCCTTGATTTCCACTTCAATCATGTTTTCTCGATATCTCCAGTTCAATCTACTGTGTTCAATTCTTCACGAGATTTAAAGTTACATGATTCAATCCACGGTGCAAAACTATCCACAATACTTAGTCCACAATACTTAGTCCACAATACTTAGTCCGCAATGTTGGGTCGCCCCTGGGATTTGACCCACCATTTAGATAAGTCACCGGATTCAATCCACAGGAACCCGGAACTGAAATAAAGACCGGATCACGCATCAGCAGGGATGAATTTGGTCCCGTAGTAGATCATGCCCCGGTCGCCGTCTGTGCCAAGTTTCCGGAAGACGGAACTCACACGCATCCCAATGTGCACATTTTCGGGGGAGCCAACCACCTGGGCGGTAAGGCTCGGCCCCTCATCCAGTTTGATGATAGCAAGGCTGTAAGGAGCCTGCTCTTCAAAGCCTTCTGCGGCGGTGCGGATAACCGTGTAAGTGACAATTTCACCTGTGCCTTTGAACCTGTAAGCTTCAATCTGCCCCAGGCGCCTGCAGTTAACGCAGGTTTTGCGGGGTGGATAGAAGTATTCACCGCACTCCGTGCAGTGAGTGCCTTCAAGGTTGTACCGGCTGTCAAGGTTTCTCCAGAATCTGGGTACTGACATCGAATATCACCTCTCCCTTGAGAATATGTGTACTACTGCCGTTGCACCTGACCCTCCGACATTATGGGTCATCCCGTACTCTGCGCCTTCCACCTGACGCTTTCCGGCTTCTCCACGCAGCTGGGTTACGATTTCCACAGCCTGCTTGATACCGGTGGCTCCGACAGGATGTCCGCAGGCTTTCAGACCGCCCGAGGTATTGACAGGAATCCGTCCTCCAATTGCGGTTTCGCCTTCTTCGGTAAAGATTCCCCCCTTGCCTTTCTCTGTGAAACCGAGGTCTTCCACGGCGCAGATTTCGGCAATGGTGAAGCAGTCGTGCACTTCAACAAGGTCAATGTCTTCAGGTCCCATTTTTGCCATATCATAAGCCCGCTTTGCAGCCATCACCGATGCGTCCAGGGTTGTTATGTCCCTGCGGTCGTGAAGCGCTATGGTGTCGCTTGCCTGAGCCGTGGCCTTGATATAAATAGGAGTGTCGGTGTACTCGTGGGCAACCTCCGCCGGTGCCAGCACAAGGGCCGAAGCTCCGTCCGTTATAGGAGAGCAGTCAAAAACATGCAGTGGATCGGCCACCAGGATCGAGTTCAGGACCTGGTCAACCGTGATTTCATTCCTGTACTGGGCAATGGGATTCAGGCACCCGTTCCTGTGGTTTTTCACCGCAACTTCGGCAAGCTGTTCGCTTGTAGTCCCGTACCTGTGCATGTGCAGTTTTGCGATCATTGCATAGAGCCCGGGGAAAGTTGCTCCTGCCATGCCTTCCCATTCTCGGTCAGCTGCTGCTGCAAGGGCTGAGGAAGCTTCTTCAGACCCGACATCCGTCATTTTTTCGGCTCCTGCCGCAACCACGATGTCGCCATAACCGGAAGCAACGGTCATAATCGCCTGGCGAAGGGCAAGCCCTCCGGAAGCACAGGCAGCTTCCACCCTGGTGGCAGGGACGTGGAGGTTCCTGGAAAGTCCGGAATAGTCCGCGATCAGGGCTCCGATATGCTCCTGATCGACAAAACGGCCTCCACTCATGTTTCCTACGTAAAGGGCATCAATATCCTTTCCGCCCACACCTGCATCTTCAATTGCGCCGATACCGGCTTCTACCACGATATCCCTCAGGGAACGTTCCCAGAGTTCCCCGAACTTCGTGTTCTTTACTCCGATAATTGCTACGTCTCTCATGTACTCACCCCGTTTTCAGGCCAGGCGTATCTTGCCCTTGTGCTTGGCATATCGTGCATAGTCAATGTATATAGGGTCCTTGATAAGTTCGGAAACCGTCGGCGCCCTGTTCCGGATCTCTTCTATTTTGTCGGTGACCGTTATGCTGAAAGCGTCGGACCCGGCACCGGACCCGAAAGCCGTCGCAAAGATCCGGTCCCCGGGTTTTGCCTGGTCCAGGGTTGCCGCAATGCCCATGAGGCAGGAACCGGAATAGGTATTTCCTATCTTCGGGACCACAAGCCCGGGCTCAATCTGGGCCCTGCTAAAACCGAGCATCTTTGCAGCCCTGACCGGGAACTTCCCGTTTGGCTGATGGAAAACCGCATAATCGTAATCTTCGGGCATTGTCCCGATCTTTTCCATAAGCCCTCTGGCCCCGTTTGTAACATGCTTGAAATAGCCGGGATCACCCGTAAAGCGTCCTCCGTGTTCCGGATAGGGCATTCCTTCCCTTCTCCAGAAGTCAGGGGTGTCAGTTGTAAAAGAGTAAGTATCTTCAATAATTGCAGCAATTTCGGATTCTTTGCTTCCGATAATGCAGGCAACTCCACCCGCGGCTGCTGTGTACTCAAGTGCGTCGCTGGGTGCACCCTGGGAGACGTCAGCCCCGATTGCCAGGCCAAGGTCGATCATCCCGGAGCTTACAAGCCCCATGCATGCCTGGATTGCCGCAGTCCCGGCTTTGCAGGCAAACTCAAAGTCTGCTGCTGTCATTACAGGGGTTGCCCCGATAGCCTGACCGACAATCGTGCTTGTGGGTTTTACGGCATAGGGGTGACTTTCCGAGCCCGTATAAACCGCCCCGATTCTTGAGGGGTCAATTTTACTCCTTGCCACCGCAGACCTTGCAGCCTCAACTGCAATGGTAGCTGCGTCTTCATCAACATCAGGAACGGATTTTTCATATACCATCAGCCCTTTTTTAAGGGCCTCTGCATCATCGCCCCAGAGCCGGGCGATTTCCTCTATTTTTATACGGTATCTTGGGACGTATGCACCGTATGATACGATTCCAATGGTCATATTCTCACCTGTTTTTGGAAAAAATTCAGGGAATAAAGTTACCGGAGAAGGTCATTCCTTCACGTGGTACTTACTGTATTTTTTAAGTGTCTGGATGATCTGGTCAAGATCCATGGTAGTTGCAAGAACAGGGATACGGTCGACCTCTGCCATCTTAACGGCAACGGGCTCGACCTCTTCTTTTCGAAGTCCCTGGAGCACAACTGCCCCGGGTTTGAGATTGGTGACCCGGATAGCTACCATGGGAGATTTTCCGGTTGTCACCTTGGTAAAGATCATCGCCCGATCCGTACTCCAGCCATAGAGTTTCTGAAACTCGTGGGAGGAGAGTTCCAGGATTGCACGCTGGCTGTCGATCACGGAGAAACCGTAAAGAGGCCTCTCAGATCCTTTATAGACCACTTCAGCTTCGATCAGGTTAACCAATTTTGCAAGCTGTATGGGGATAGTGTATTCGTATGTAGAGTAAATAGCTTTTGAGCTGTTTTCAGAACTTAGCATTGTTTCGTAAGCATGGATCTTCTTTCCGCCCCGCTCTAAATCAATCTCGATCAGGGACTCCACGATTTTCCGGACGATAAGAGTCCCGGGGGACTTTCTTCTCCCGCTTTCATAGTCGCTGATAACGGAGGGGGAAACCTTCAGGTAATTTGCAATATCGGTCTGAGAGATCTCAAAGTTCAACCTCCACTTTTTCAGTGACTCTCCCGGCTTATCCGAAAGAGTGATCTCTCCAGCCATTTTTTCTGCCAGGCGGTTTCGAAGATTATCTGATGATTCATTGGATGTCATGACTCACATACCCTATGATGAAACAGTCCCATATATATTTAACGAATATGGTTTCGGCAATTGTCGGGAATTAGTCCGTACCTGATTTACAAAAAAATCCCAGCTTGATACTATAAAGTATACCCGATTTACAGTCAAATCTCCCTTCAATTATTTATATTACATTCATCATAAATTAATATGTAATGCATGCAGATTCCCGAAGTCCGGAAATGAGCGTTTCTGACCTCATACTATATAGTAGCTGCCCAAGACGGGTATACTTTACCAGCCGGGGTTTTGAACTTATTGCCGAAATGAATGCTTCCAGGATTGAAAGGATGCTCCTGAAAGAGCTTGCTCTGACGTATCCGGAAATTCTGAATAAGTGTTCGTTAAATGCCGATAGCCTTTACCACGAACTCGATGCCTCCCTGGATAGGGCTCAAAAGGACCTGCCACTTTTGTTTCCGGGGGAACTCAAGGAAACAGGGCAGGAGATGCTTGAAGAAGCTGCGGCAGCTACAAGAGCCCGGCTTCAGGAAATTACAAGCAACCTTCTCCTGGCCCTGGAAGAATACGGCAGAGAACCCCTGCTTGCGGCAGTCACTCCCGTGAAAACCGAGTCTTTACTTTCCTCCGCACGCCTGAACCTGAAGGGCGTACCTTCCAAACTGGTCTGTTTCGAAGAGACCCTTGTCCCCTCCATCATCAGGCCCGGGAACTGCCCCACTCAGGGCGTCTGGGCTTCGGACAGGCTGCGTGCAGCAGCTTTCACCCTATTACTGGAAAACGAATCAGGAAAAGAAGTCCCCTTTGCCTTCGTAGAGTATGCGGCATTCGGCCTCCTCCGAAGGGTAACGGTCCGCAGTGCCGACCGCAGGGAAGTCCTGAAAATCTCCAGGCGCGTGGAAAAAATAAAAGCCGGGTTCATGCCCGAAAAGAAAGAAGGAAAACTCTGCGACCACTGCAGTTTTGCCGAACACTGCAGTTCCGGCTCGTCTCTTCTATCCAAATTTTTCTAGGAATTGGTAAAAATGGAAATGTGCAGGAATTCGGAAACGCCGGAATATCTGCCCTTCTAAGGAAGCTCAGGATTCCAGTCTGCCAGAAATACCCCCGGTCAGCGCAGGAGTTCCACACGAAAACCTTTTTTCGAACCAACAACCGCGTTATACAATCCCCCGGTGATAAGCCCTATGAAATATCCCGAGAACCCATAAAAAACGGGCAGACTGACTACCGCCCACTCCCCGAAAATCAGGGAAAATACCCCCAGGGAATCGGGCATTGAAAAGCCCATAAACGCGGCGACTGTCGTGAAGAGACCGAAGACCAGACCCATTGTCCCGTAAAGTATGGCAAGAATCTTGCCGTATGCAACCGGGTCTATTTCCTTAATGATTACCATAAAATCCCCCCTTGTATTTTATAATTCTGATTTTTATTGTATATATAGTATGTATTAAGGAAAGGGAATAACGCAACAGTGAGTACATCGAAATAACAAAAAAATCAAGGATTCAAAAAAATCAAGGATTCCGAGCCTGAAAAATTATGGATGTCGAGCCCCGGAAACCCGGGCTTAAAGCCAAAGCCTTTTAAAGGGGGACTGCTCTCAATCAGCGTGACATGTCCAGACCAGCATACCTTGGCAAAATGCTCCTGCACTGGTGCGAGGCTTGCAATGTGCCCGTGCTTGGAAAAAAGTGTGGGTGCGGCAAAAAGACTCAAAAAGTCGAGGTTACCCCTCCGGGAGATATCCGCCCGGCTTTTGAATACGACATCAAGCGCATAAATTCGGTTTCCGAAAAACAGTTCAATGCACCCCTGATCCCCGAAGGGCACCTCACGGTTCTGAACAAAGCTCCCTATGAAGACCGGATGGATGAAATCGTAGTGGACGGGAAAGTCCTGGCCTCCATCAGGTTTGAAATAGAGAGCTGTGAATGGGTTATCCTCCCCCGCCTCGAAGGGGCAAGGCGGCTTTTCCATGGAAAGGACCCGGAAAGTTTGAGTGGGAATTTGAAGAAATGGGTTATCATAGACGAAGGAGTGGTACCCTTCATCCTGGAAAAAGGAGCAAGTGTCCTTGCCCCGGGGGTACTGGACGCGGACCCCGGGATCCGGAAAGACGATGAAGTGGTTGTGCTGACCCCCACAGGAGACGTTATCTGCTGCGGAAGAGCCCGGATGGCAGGGCAGGAGATGCGTGATGAAAAACGCGGGAATGCCGTAAAGCCGCGCTGGAGCGAAGCCCCGGCTGAGGCAAAGATCCCTGCCGGAGGACAGAACTGGGACGACGCAGTAAGGGCAAATGAAAAGCTTCTGGACGCAATGATAGAAGAATCCCACACTTTCATCCGAAACGTTGCCGGAAGCATTGACAAGAAAGTCAGCGTATCTTATTCCGGAGGGAAGGACAGCCTGGCCGTGCTCCAGCTTGTTGACGAAGTCCTTGAAGATTACGAAATCCTATTTGCCGACACCGGGATTGAGTTCCCGGAGACCCTGGAAAACGTCCGGGAAGTTGGCACATACTACGGAAAACCTCTTAAGATCACCAGTGCCGGGGATGCGTTCTGGGACTCCATCGGGGTTTTCGGCCCCCCGACAATGGACACCCGCTGGTGCTGCAAAATCTGCAAACTGGGCCCCATAGTCCGGCTGATCGATGAGAATTACGAAAATGGATGCCTGAGCTTCATCGGGCAGAGGCAATACGAGTCCCATGCCCGCGCCATGAGCAAAAAGGTCTGGAAAAACCCCTGGGTAGGAAACCAGGTGGGAGCCACCCCAATTCAGGAATGGACCGCCCTGCACATCTGGCTCTACCTTTTCAGGACAAAAGCCCCTTACAATCCCGCTTACGAGAAAGGCTACGACCGGATGGGCTGCTGGCTTTGCCCCTCATCATCCCTTGCCGACTTTTTCCAGCTTGAGGAAAGCCACCCCGAACTTGCGGAGAAGCTAAACTTTCATCTCCTCGCCTATGCAGAGCGCATGGGTCTCTCCCCGGAATGGGTGAAGTACGGTTTATGGCGTTATAAACGGTATCCCAAAGTCCTCATGGAACTTGCGGAGAAAAAAGGAATAAAACTGCTCCCGAAACAGGCTACCCCTGAAGAACTACACCTTGAAGTCACAACTGGCTACAGGCCCTGCAAGGTAGGAGGAATTTCTGCGGACGGGAGTTTCGGGCAGGCAGTAGACATCGAAAACCTGAAAGATACCGGGATGCTAAATGCTGTTGGAAAGGCGTCCTACATCGAAGGTGCGGCTTCGGTTGCCGCCGGAGAGTCCAGAGCTCAGGTATTTGCCTCAGGAAACGTCAACGGGAGAAGTGAAAACGAAAAACTCGTGAAAAAACTGATGAGGAAGATGGAACTCTCGGTGAGAAGGGCAATTCTCTGCCAGGGCTGCGGGGTCTGCGTAGGGCACTGCGAACACGGTGCGATAAAAATGAAAGCCGGCAGGGCAGAGATCAAGGATAGCTGTATCCACTGCGGGAACTGCATTGAAGTCTGCCCACTTGCAAAATTCATGTAAATTAATCACATGTAAGCTGATCACATGTAAGCTGATCACATGTAAATTAATCACATGTAAGCTGGGCAGGATGAAGAAAAAGATAACATCCCCCAACTAAGCAACAGGAAAACAGCAGCAATTACGGCTTAATATAAAAGAGCAGGAAAATGTAAAAATGGGCATTCAGCTTCAGATCGGGCACCTGAAGCTATTTTCCGGTACGAGGCTACTGTTCCGGCAAAGCTCCATTTTCCGGCTCAAAGTAATATTCAGCAACCTTTATGGGGTTTCATTCGGCGTCTATATTGATTTCAAAACAGCTTATGATCTGGTTTCCTTTATGGCATGTTCCTGTAATTTTCTGGCTTCCGGAGGAGATCACCTGGATTTCCCATATGCGGTAGCCGCCTTCCAACGTTACTTCACCACTGGAGACGTATCTTTCGCTCATAACCTCAAGGCCGTTGCTCGTTGCTATGTCCCAGGAAAAACCTGTGTCCGGATTCTCCGGGAACTGGATGGTAAACGGTCTCCTCAGCATGTTATTCTCTCTCCTAACAGTCTACTAACGAATCAGTCCTTCCCTGTACCACTTAATACGTTCTTTGCCATTTTTAAGCGAATATCCGTATAGTTTGCCATTTTACAGGAAATTCGCGTGCAGATAGGATCTACAGTAAAAACAGCCACCTCTGAAAATATGGGAATGGAAACTCAGGTTATGGACGCAATTTTTAATCATTAATCCATATAGATATTGGATTTCTTGTGTGATAAATATTGTGAAAAAAGATTTTACATGGGTTAACATAAAAGAGGAAGTATAAAATATAAAACGCAACTTAGCACCATTGCAGACATGTATATAAGCAACATTGGAATATCAATTTTTTAATTTATTTCCACCCTGCAGCAGGCAGGAAAAAGGTAAACAAAAAATCCTGCCCCTGGGAGTCCGAATTTCAAAAATTCATAAAAGGTGCCCTCAGGACCTTTAAACTGCACTCTGCCAGGCTCAAGCCCGTGAAGGAAAAAGCCTGCAAAATTCAGGCCTCGTAAAGGAAAAAACCTGAGAACTCAGTCGCCGTGTGAAAGAACCCTGCAAAATTCAGGCACTGTAGTCAAAAAGGCTGGTCTGGCCCGTCTTTTTCTGGAGCCCACCGACCCTCACCCCCACGCGCCGGAGTTCAACGGAACTTTCCGAAAGGAAAGCGTCGAGAATTTCCCGGGCGGTCTCCAGGAGAATTGCCCTATCCGAGACGGGATGGTTCAGAGTCCGGCTCTTCGTATGCGTCCTGAAGTTTGAATTTATCACAGTTATGGTAACAACCCTGAAAGCCAGTCTCCTTGCGTCCAGTTTTGCAATAACATCCTCGGCAAGCCTGTCCACCAGTGGGTAGATCAGCTCGGGGTCCAGGGTATCCTCGGAAAGCGTTGCAATCCTCCCTATCTGCTCGGAACCTTCCCGCTCCTTTACGGGAGAGTCATCAAGCCCTGCGGCAGCCTGCTTGAGCCAGGTCCCCCGGGCCTTCCCGAAAGCCGAGATCAGCCCGATCACGTCGTAATCTGCAAGTTCCCCTACCGTGGAGACCCCCATTTCCTGCAGTTTATCTGCGCTTACATCCCCGAGTCCCCAGAGCTTTGTTAGTTTTAACGGGCCCAGGAAAGCGGCAACATCTTCCGGTTTCAAAATCGTGATCCCGTCGGGTTTTTTCACTGAAGAAGCCATCTTTGCAATAAGCTTGTTCGGGCCGACCCCCACGGAACAGGTTAACTTCTCTTTTTCCCGAACCTCGGCTTTTATCCGCATCCCGAGCTCAAAAGCCCTGTCAAAGTCTCCCCCTACCCGCCCCGTGGACTCCAGGAACGCCTCGTCAATGCTTATCTGTTCAAAGGCACCCCCATTAACCCCGGAATCCGCATAACTCCGGAGAATTTCCATTACATTGTCCGAGACCTCTTTGTAAAAGTCCTTCCTTACCGGCAAAAACACCGCATCAGGGTTCAGTTTCTTTGCCCTTGAACAGGGCATTCCTGACCTGATCCCCGACTCCCGGGCAATGTAGTTGCAGGTGCTGACCGACCCGCTCAGCTCACTCCGCCCCGAGAGCATACAGACCACGACAGCTTTTCCCCGGAGTTCGGGGGTTTCCCGCTCCTCGATGGCGGCATAAAAAGAGTCCATGTCCACATGGAGAACGACCCGCTGCATTACAGGAAAAATGCGGGGAAACCTTGTATAATTATCTGTGGAATTCATAAAAAACGAAGCAACAAAACACAAACCATAATAAATAAAAACCATAACCTCGTTTGTGGTAACACTGTTTTTTATAAAATTAACCGTTATCCTCCACTTACAGGACGTTATCAATGAAGCAAAAATCAGACCCAATGAAAATCCCGGGAGAAGGGAAAAACGTTCCGGGAGAACACCCGGGTGAAAACGGAAGAAACGAGGGTTCAAACCCGGAAAATCCGGACCGGGTCGAGAAAAAAAACGGCACCCCTATCCTTGAGGTCAAAAACCTCTACCACAGGTACCCCCACCTGACTGCAAACGCCCTGGATAATATCAATCTGAAGATATATAGAGGAGAACGAGTAGCGGTACTGGGAGCCAATGGGGCCGGGAAGTCCACCCTTTTCAAACACCTGAACGGGATTCTGAAACCACTTTCAGGAGACATGCTGGTAAAGGGAGAAAAGATCACGAAAAAGAATGTCCGGACCTGCCGGGAAACCGTGGGGATAGTCTTTCAGGACCCTGATGACCAGGTGCTCGCCCCAAGCGTGGAAGAAGACGTGGCTTTCGGGCCGATAAACATGGGGCTCCCGAGAAAAGAGGTCGAAGCCAGGGTAAAGGAAGCCCTGGAAATGGTGGGGCTCAGCGGCTTTGAAGAACGAGCCCCGCACCACCTGAGCGGGGGGCAGAAGAAACTGGTGGCAATTGCCGGGATCCTGGCCATGCGCCCCGAGGTAATCGTGCTTGACGAGCCAACCGCAGGTCTCGACCCCCTGAGTTCCACCCGCGTCCTTGACCTGATCATGAAAATGAACCGGGAGCTCGGGATCACCCTGCTCCTGTCCACTCACGATGTTGACGTTGTGCCCTATTTTGCAGAACGGGTCTTTGTCCTCCACCACGGAAAACTGGAAGCAGATGGGAGCCCCGAAGAAATTTTCAGCGACCCGGAGCTCCTCAAAAAAGCCCATCTCCGGCTCCCCAGGGTGGCCGAAGTCTTTGAACTGCTGAGGCAGGAAGGGATCAACGCCAGCATACAGATCACAGCCGAATCCGCAAAAAACGAGATCATGCGGATTATGGGACCGGAAAACTAAAAGTGCGGGAATTAAATGAGAGCCTTTGAGAGAGACCTGAAAAAAGCTGCAGGAAAGGAGAAAACTCAATGGTAACCCTTACCGATATCGAGCGCGAGTCATACAAGAACAGCCCGGTCCACAGGCTCGACCCCCGGATAAAACTACTCTTTGCGCTTGTAGTGATTATCTATGCGGTGGGCCTACCCCGCATCCATGAAAATAACGTACCTCGACTTTTATCCGTAGAAGCATACCTGATCTTCCTTGTCCTCTTCGCGGGGCTGGACCCCAGGTATTTTATCCTGCGTATCCTTGCCGTGCTGCCTTTCGGGCTTGGAATAATACTATTTCAACCCTTCCTGAAGCATTCCTTCGTGGAGAGCTATACGCCCTACCCCCTCTCTCTCCCCTTAGGGCTTAGCATAACATATGAAGGGCTGGCTTTCGGGACCTCCCTGCTCCTGAAATTCCTGGTCTGCATAACGGCAGTTATCCTGCTCTCCTCCACCACCCGGCTGCGGGACCAGGTGGTTGCGGCCGACAGGCTGGGCATCCCCCGGGAGTTTACCCTGCTTTTGAGTATGATGGTGCGCTACCTATTCCTTTTCTGGGTCGTATTGAAGCGAATAAAAATCGCCCAGCAGACCCGTCTCTTTAACATCTGGAACAAAGAAGTCCCCAGGAAATGGGTCATCGAACAGGTTGGAAACAGCATAAGTTCAATTTTTATACGCTCCTATGAACAGGGGGAAAGGACCTATATCAGCATGCTCTGCAGGGGATACGGGAGCGGGCATGAAAAATCATATTACAGGACAAAAATCCGGACCGTTGATATCTTCTTTTTGCTCCTGAGTTTTAGCTGTATTCTTCTGATCCACTTCTTTGCCTGAAAGTATCAAACCCCGGCCAGAACAGCAGCAGAATTCACTTTCTGCAAAAACTCTTTTTTGCCGGTAATCCGGGATTATCCGGAAATGGAGAAACTTGAAGAAAAGAAACGACAGGTCAGGAAATAAAAGAATAAATCAGGAAAGCACAGCATATTGAGTTCAAGATTTATTACCAATAGCTAGCTTGAGTATACTGAATTTGATTAGGATAAATAATTGTCGAACAAAGTAATACCAAAACGTATATATGTAATACTTAATTATCTATTATTACTTAGAATTTTCTTTCAGAATATTGACCGGAAAACCCCACTGTCTTAATAATATTCAGAAATACGTTTTAACCATATCCGAAAATAAATCTAATAAGATTCAAGGTATGAATTTCAAATATTCAAAATGTGAACCTTGAAGATGTTTCAGGAATTCACGTAAAGAATACTTATCCATATATATTCCAGAGATATTCCTCAGGCATCAGCTTCAGAATGTTCACTGTGAGATACACAGGAAATGGAAAATCAGGGGAAAAAGAGGGAAAAATCATGCACATACCCGATTCGTTTATACCTTTAGGCCAGGCAGTTGTCTACTGGGTAATCACCATCCCATTCATTTTCATGTCAATGAAATGGGCAAAAAACGAGCTCGATGAAATGAAAATACCGATCCTTGCTGCCCTTGCAGCCGGAGTCTTTGCAATCCAGGCCATGAACATCCCTATCGGGATGGGAACGAGCGGACATATGGTCGGAGCAACCCTTGTTGCCATTGTCTTCGCAAGTCCCTGGGCAGGGGTGCTTGTGCTGACTCTGGTGCTGCTCGTGCAGGGCTTCGCCTTTGGGGATGGAGGGATCACAACCATGGGCGCAAACATCCTGAACATGGGTGTTGTTTCCGGGTTTGTCGGGTATTATACATATGTTGCCCTTCGCAAGAGTGTAGGTACTAGCATCGCAGCCTTCGGTGGTGCCTGGCTTGGGCTCTTTATATCAGCAATAGTATGTGCACTCCAGATGTGGTTTGCAGGCACCTTCCCCCTGGTCCCCGGACTTATTGCCATGGGCACCTATCACTTGATAATAGGTTTCATCGGCGAAGGTCTTATCACTGCAGTTGTGATCACATCGATTGCCAAGTCCCGGCCGGATCTCCTTGAGGACAGTTTTAACGCCGGGTCAGACAGGTATAACACGGAGGTTCGCGCATGAGCGGAAAGTCGAACATGAAATTCCTCTACGCAGGAATTGCGATTGCGCTTCTGGTCTCGGCTCTTGCCCCCTTCCTTGCATCCTCCGACCCAGACGGGCTGGAAAGTGCAGCAGGTGGAATAATTGAGGAATCAAAGATGTCCGAACTTGAAGAAATGGAACCTGCGGTAAATTCTCCAATGGCCGACTATTCAATTGAAGGTATGGGCAAGGGCGGGGAAGTCGCTGCAATTGCCATCGGGACATTTGCAGTCCTGGTCATCAGTTTCGTATTCGGGAAAGTATTCAACAAAAAAGCCTGAAACTTTCCAAGCCGTTAATTTTGCGATAAATTGGACCTACAACTCCAAAACCAGAAAAAAATCATTATCTCTTCCGGGGCAAAACCCGGGAGAGAAATGGTTTAACAACGACACATGGTTACCCGGAGAAAGTAATCCGGAAAAGTCACAGGTCCATGAATATAAGGCTTGAAGGGCACAAGTTATTAATTACACAATCCGGACATTTCGGTTTCCGGGCAGTACATACTTTTCTTCCATGAAGGATCAGGGTCATAGAAAACGAATCGAATTCATTTTTTGGGGTAAGGGTCATAAGGTCCTGTTCTATTTTTACAGGGTCGGAATTATTAGTAAAGCCCAGCCGCCCTGAGAGCCTCTTTACGTGAGTATCTACCGCAATACCTTCTATTACCCCAAACCCTCTTGAAAGTACGATATTTGCGGTTTTTCGCCCGACCCCGGGGAGTGTTACGAGCTCTCCCATAGTATCCGGAACTCCCCCATTATGGCGTTCCAGAATAAGCCGGGCAGATGCTTTGATGTTTTTTGCCTTGTTTTTGTAAAAGCCTGTGGAATAGATATCGTCTTCGAGTTCCCGGAGGTCTGCGTTTGCATAGTCTTCCACAGTCCGGTATTTTTTGAATAAATCCTCAGTCACCCTGTTGACCTGCGCATCCGTGCACTGGGCGGATAGGACGGTGGCGACCAGGAGTTCAAGGGGATTGCCGTAATTCAGGGCTGGCTTTGCAGCCGGGTACTCTTCCCGGAGAATGTCCCAGATTTTGTCGAAGTTGTGGCGGTTGTCGGGGATTTCGTATTCTTTATCAAACCCGGGGTTTTTCGTTTCTGTTCGGCTTTTTGAGGGCATGGAGCGGCACCTTTCAAGACTGAATTCAAAGTTTTGAGTGAATTTGGAAAACTGCTAACAAAATATGCTAACAAAATATGCTAACAAAATATGCTAACAAAATATGCTAACAACCCATTTCCGGAACTGATATTTACAGGTTTGGGCAGGAAAAGTCATATCATGTGCACTATATCCGAACAAATGCCGGGATACGCATACACGACCTTCTTGAGGTCCGAGGCCTTTAAACCCAGCCGCATCACCATGGCGAAAATGTTGATTGCTTCTTCGGCGTTTGGCCCAAGGATGTGGGCACCCAGGATTCGGTCATTTTCCTCGTCGATAATTACCTTTGATGCCGCAAACTCCAGGCCGGTCCGCCGTGTGGAGTACCAGCCGCCCCGGTCCCTGAAGACCACCTTATATTCCTTGCTGTCCTGAGGCGCACTGATCCCCACGGAAGCCATTGCAGGAATCGTAAAGGCCACACTCGGAACGCCCGTATAATCGGCCTCAACAAGGTTTCCGTCCAGGATGTTTGCTGCCGCAACTCCTGCCTGGAGGCTGGCAATCGGAGTTAAGGGCATCCCTTCGGAACTGCAGTCACCCCCTGCATAGACCCGGGAGTTTGAGGTCCGCATGTGCTTGTCAACTTCAATTGCCCCGTTCCGGGTCCTGATCCCAACATTTTCCAGCTCCAGACCTTCGATGTCAGGGACCCGCCCTGCCCCATGCACAACCATATCCGCGACAAAAGTATGAGTTCCGGTTTGGGATTCGGTTTTGAGCTCTGTTTTAACCAGGAAATGGTCCCCTTCTTTTTCCACCGCAACCACGGGATTCTCGGTTAACACCTCGATTCCTACGGCTTTGGAGGCTTTAAGGAGTACGTCCACAAGGTCAGGGTCAAACCTCTTCAGGACCCTTTTACTCCTGTGCAGGATTACGACCTCGGACCCGGCTCTCCGGGCAATATGGGAAAACTCGAAGGAGATGTAGCCGCCCCCGACAAAGACGATTCTTTTGGGTAGTTTTTCTGTTTCCATGAACTCTTCGCTTGACGTTAGGTATTCCTCACCCGGGATATTCAGTTTGCGGGGTTTTGTTCCGGTGGCTATGAAGATGTATACTCCCCGGAGCAGGTCTTCCCCCACGGCAACGGTGTTTTCGTTTTCGAAGAAAGCCTGCCCGTGATACGTATCGATCCCCATCTCAAAGAGGCTTTTCTCTATCTTCCGGGGATAGTCCTCCGTAAAAGTCCTTTTGAAACCGATGAGAGAGGGCCAGTCAATGCTCAACAGCCCCTCGGCCCCTGCCCCTTTGCCTATGAGCCTGTTGTTCCAGTCCGTAGCCTCGGCTGCGCCGGCAAGCACTTTTTTCGGGTCGCAGCCTCTCAGAGGACAGGTCCCCCCATACTCCCTGCAGTCGATAATAGCAATGTTAAGCCCTGATGACGCAACTTTGTATGCAAGGGTTGTGCCAGCAACCCCGCTTCCTATGATTATGATATCGTAGTCCCTTTCCATCCGACACCCCTTCTTCTGCTTCGATAACCCCTGAAAAAAACCAAAAAATCCGGTAAAGCTACTTTATCCTCTATTTCTAAACAATAAGTATTTCACCTGAACCTTTTTCCTTAAAGGTGATACTGAATTGGAAACAGCCGGAGTGAAAAACAATCAGAGTGAAAAACAACCAGAGTGAAAAACAATCAGAGTGAAAAACAACCAGAGTGGAAAAAAATTAAATAAGGAAAGAAAAGGTCCTGTAGGGGAATCAGAAAAAATTATAGAAAAGGACTTTAAAAAAAGCCATTAGATCCTTAAAGTGGAAGAGACACACATATTCACGTTAACAGAATAAAAAATTGAAGGAATAGTACCCCAATTTAGTCTTGAAGCAGGAACTCTTTTTTATATATAATATGTTGACCAAAAGCTATATAGCTAGGGATTTTTAAACCAAGTATATTGGTGATTTCTTGGTGAAAAGGGCACTGCTCAGCGTCTCAGATAAGACAGGAATTGTGGAATTCGCACGTGGACTCGAAGAACTTGGCGTGAAGATTATCTCAACAGGCGGGACAGCGAAGATCATTCGCGACGCCGGTATTGAAGTGACTGATGTTTCGGAAGTTACGGGCTTTCCCGAGATGATGGGAGGACGGGTCAAGACCCTGCACCCAAGGATCCATGGGGGACTCTTATGCCTCAGGGAAAGCGAAGAACACATGGAAGAGGCTTCAAAAGAAGACATATCTCTTATTGACATGATTGCCGTAAACCTCTACCCCTTCGAAATTACGGTTTCGAAAGAGGAGGTAGAACTGGAGGAAGCCATCGAAAACATCGATATCGGCGGCCCCACCATGCTCCGTTCGGCAGCCAAAAACTACCGCTCAGTTACAGTACTTTCTGACCCCGCAGACTACGGGAGTATCCTGAAAGAACTACGTTCCAGCGGAGTTATCTCCGATGAAACCCGGGCCGAACTTGCAGTCAAGGCCTTCAGGCATACTGCAGACTACGACTCGGCCATCGATACCTACCTGAGCAAAGTTCTTCTCGGAGAAGAAGTTCTACGCATGAAGTTCACCGACGGTGTGAAACTCCGCTACGGAGAAAACTGGCACCAGGAAGCCAGTTTTTATAAAGACCCCGGGCTGGAGGGACCGGGCCTGGCAAAAGCCGCCCAGCTTCACGGAAAAGAACTTTCCTATAACAACTATGTGGACACCGACAACGCCATTCAGACAGTCAAGGAACTGGGAAATGCCGCCCCGGCTGTTGCTATAGTAAAGCACAACAACCCCTGCGGACTTTCCACAGGAAATACCCTCCTGCAGGCGTTGCGGGCTGCCTGGGACGGGGACCCAATCTCGGCTTACGGGAGCATTATCTGCACAAACGAAACCTTCGACCTTGAATCTGCTCAGCTCCTGAACGGGAAATTCGTGGAAATTATCCTTGCCCCGGATTTCACACACGATGCCCTCGAATACCTGAAAAACAAGAGTGCTAACTTAAGGCTCCTGAAACTGCCCGATCTAAGGGAAAGTTTCGGGACGAATTGCACCTACAAATACATAATCGGAGGCATGCTCAAACAGTCCCGGGACATAGGGATCTACGAGAAGTGGGAATCCGTTACAGAGACCCCTTATCCCGAAGAAAAGCGCGACCTATCGGAATTCTGCCTCAGGGCCTGCAAAGCCACGAAATCCAACGCAGTCATCATCGCCCATGAATACGAACCAGGTTCCTTTATGGTGCTGGGAATGGGCGCAGGACAGCCAAACCGAGTGGACTCCATTCGCAAACTGGCAGCCACAAAGGCAATCGAAAACCTGAAGCTGATCTACGAGCGCGAAGAACCGGGCATTTCCTTTGAAGAGTACTGTAAAAATATCCTGTCCGAATGTGTGATGGCCTCAGATGCCTTCTTCCCCTTCGACGACAGCGTAATCCATGCCGCAGAGAACAACATACGCTATATCGTATCTCCCGGTGGGTCCATTAGGGACGGAGAGGTCATAGCAACCGCAAACCGGCTCAATGTATCCCTGGTCTTCACCGGCATGCGCCACTTCCTTCATTAAATTTAAAAATTGAAAGGCTGCAAAAACCAAAATGCAGCTCCCCTGCCGGAAATGGCAGGGGACTATTCCACTATTTTTAGACATAAGATTTTTACATACGGCTTTAAAATACGAATTTTAACATAAATATTTTAACATACAGATTTTAACATACAGATTTTAACATACAGATTTTAACATACAGTTTTAAAGAAAGCTCTATTTTTCAAAAAAAGTCAATACACGGCATTCCACACACCTTCTACTTCAATTACAGGTCATTTCCAAAAAATTGTTCATAAGACATCGAATTTACAATAAACCCGAAATGAAAAAAACTGTTTTACTCACCAAGTTCTTTGAGAGAGAACTCGTTTTTTTAGATCCGATTGAGCTATATCAGTAAAATAACTGTAAACTAATAGTATAATAAAATTAGTTACAATGTATATAAAAATAATAATGATGTAATCAAATCGTTTGAGACTACCGCTTCAGATTATCCGTGAAAGAGAAAAAATACAAAAGAATAAGCAACACTCCCAAAAAAGATAATATAGATTGAATTCATATACCATTCTAGCAATAGTATACGACCAAGATACAACGCCCACCGCAAAAAAATACAAGAACTGAAATAAAATTAAATGAATAAAACAAAAATCCCTTTAATACATAGATCTCATCTGGAAAACATTTTCAGGAAGATGGGATTTACCATCACAAAGTTAACGAAATGAGGGTTGATCAAAGTGAAATCCAACGGATTATTAAGTATCCTCACATTTTCTGAAAAACGAAAGAACCTACTCTTCCTGATTCAGGAGAGTCCGAGGACCCTTTCCGATATCAAGGAATACTTCGATGTGAGGTCTCCTGAGATTCTGCCCCGTCTGAAGGAGATGGAAAATGCAAACCTGATCTTCCGGCAGGAAGGGATGTACTGGCTTACCCCTCTCGGGAAGGTTTCAGCAAAGTATTTCAGGCCTTTCCTGGACACCCTTGCCGCTATAGAAGCTAATGAAAAATTCTGGAAAGAGCATGATATCTTAGGGATTCCCGAAACCCTCCTTAACAGAATCCAGGAACTTAAGGAGTGTCGAGTTATAAAAGATGAACATGAAAACATCTATGACTCACATAAAACATTCATAGATAACATACAATCTTCAACCCGCCTCATGGGTTTTGCGTCAATATTCCTCCCCCACTACCCCCAGATGTTTCTGGATGTGGCGCGTAAGGGTATCCCTATATCCATAATCGTAACTCCAAATGTTTTTTTCAAGCTGAAAAGCGAATACAGCACTGAAATCGAAGAATACCTGGAATGCAAAAATACAAGCTTTTACGTTTATGACAATGCCAGGGTCGCTTTTATCGTAACAGACCGTTTTACATCCCTCTCCCTTTTCCATAAGAACGGCACCTTTGATCCACGAAACGACCTTGTCGGTTTCGATGCACTTGCTATCAAATGGGGAGACGACCTTTTCAAGCACTACAAAGAAAACTCAGTAGAAATTAAGAACCTGTGAAATACGAAACTTGTAAAAGTTGCCTTTTACCCCGAAATCGGGGCAGGTGAAATACGGAAGTACAGGACCAGAAGATCATCTGGTCTTCTGCCCACTCTATTTTTAAATTTAAGGGAATGCTATCCGGGTTTCCGGTCACACAGTCAATACCCTTTCCTCATTAGAACACCTATCCCTTACAGGACAGTACAGCCTTCAAAGGAATCTTATTTTTCAAACCAATTATCCCAATCCGCAAAGATCAAAGTCCAGTTAAGATCAGATGTAAGTTAAGATCAAAGTCCAGTTAAGATCAAAGTCCAATTAAGATCAGATGTAAGTTAAGATCAAAGTCCAATTAAGATCAGATGTAAGTTAAGATCAAAGTCCAGTTAGGATCAAAGTCCAGTTAAGATCGGATGGTTCAGATAAGGAAATTTTTAAGCCAGGAAAGCCCCGGCAACTGCCCTCAACCCCACAATTGAGGTTGATTCCCCATCCACCATAAAGGTCCGTTCGAGTTTCCGGAAAGGAAGTTCCTCTTCTTCGGTCCGGGTGTAGTTTTCGATACACGTAAGCCCGCATACGAAGCTATATAGAAGGACGAGAGGTTCGAATGCAACCAATCCCTGAATTAGCGCAAATCCGAGTACCATGTGAGAAGTCAAATGAAGTGTGATAAGAAGATTACGGGTATTTTGTTCCCCCAGGGCAACCGGAAGGGTTCTGATACCCGCAAGGGTGTCTCCCTTGACATCCTTGAAGTCATAGATTGCAGAGTTAATGAAGAGTTTGATTCCGAAGAAAGAAAAGACCAGAATAACAGGCAGCATATGAGCGGAATTTCCTCCGGCAAGTCCGGCAATGAAAATCCCCCAGGTGACCCCCACAACAAGATTTTTGACCCCGAGTCCTCCCTTGAGTTTCAGGGAAAATTTACCGATATTTATACCTTTACTATAAAGATAGCCGGTTATAAAAGGCAAAAACGCAAGTGCACAAAGTCCTTCTTTTGCAAGAATAAAAACGCCGATAACAAAAGCCAGAAGAGAAACAACAAGTGCAACCTCCCGCTTCGAACCATTTAATTCCTTCCGGTTAACGGAATCTTCTGCAGAATCCATGGCCCTGTCCAGGGTGTAGACAGTATATATCACAAGGCCACCTGCAAAACAGGTCAGCAGACTGGACGTTATGTGCAAAAGTAGAAAAGCTAAATGAATCCGGAGTGCCCCGGAAAAAGAAACAAGTACAGAGCTTTTTAGTAGCTCAAGGGTAGCATTTGGTTCCCTGTACTCAGGTACGGTTGTCTTCCTGTGCCTTAAAACTTTTTCAAAACTTCCCAAAAATATATTAGAGTCCATGAAACTAATACTGCATCACGGTTCGATATTATTAATCGAATAGAATATTGGAGGATCAGTATAACATGTTGAGAACAAACTAAATAATAAAGTACCTTGATAACGGTTATAACAATGGTATAATAAATATTATTATAATGAATTGAACCGAGAGCAGGAGATGCATTATACCAATAAACTAACAAACGAGAAGTAATGAACAGTATTTTTTTCAATTTTTTAAGCAGGTTCTTTAATAAACGTAAAAAAGAATCAATATAAAATAAGGGGGGGCTTGGGCAAAATATTCCGAAAGTTATATCTTTGGCAAGGTCTTATTTCAGATAGCACATCATAAAAAATAGGAGTGCATAAAATATATTTAATATGAAGTTGGCTGATCCTCCAGCGTAAAAAACAGTGAATATCAAAGGACCATAACTGGAAGAACCCAAAAACCCGAAAATAAAAACCAAATAAAACAAAAAAGCAAAAAACAACCCACACTGAGATAACCCAAAGAAAACCCATAAGTGAGATTTTTGAAAAATTGGAGAACTATCTTGGCAGGAAGAAATGCGGGTAAAAAGTCTAAAAGATCTTTTTAAAAAAGTGAGTAAAGCCAGGTGGTAGGTAGGAGTCAACTACCCCTCCCTGTCTCCTTCGGAGCCGAGGAAGGGGCTTGAATATCCC
>JAENZL010000041.1 GCA_016841265.1 Methanobacteriota archaeon
ACCTGTCGGCCTGCGGCCTCCGAGGAAGGAGTCTTCCCGCCTTCGGAGATAAAAATAGGCCTCTTTTCTTTACGAGGGAAGGACGGAAGAACTTTAGTATGCCCAGTTGCCAGAGAACGATGCCCTTCTTTGCTGAATCGAAAAGCTTTCTTCTGTCGCTTTCACTTTTCACTCTTCTTTTTTTGCATTCTGGAAAAGCCGGACTGCGTCCGGAACAGGAACGACGGGAATAAGGCTAATTCCGGTTGTGCTGGACAGAATTCGAAATCCAAAGGTTAAGAATTTCAAGCCGGCCATTCTTCTTTACACTCAAAAATGACAAATATGTAAGGGAAGAAGACCACCTTTTTGCAGGGTATTTTTACCCTCGCTAACCCGAAAACGAACAAATTCAGGCTTCCCGGATTGCCCGGATAATTTTTTCAATATATTCGTTTTTAATGTCCGAAGGCCTGGTTTTTTCAATCCCTATTTCCGTGACCATCAGAGAACAATCAGCCTGTAAGCCTGCTTCTCCGAGTTTTTTCGTTGCACAACGGTCCTCGCACCCGTTCAGGACAAGGATCCTGAACCCTTCGGAGAGCGCCTCTTCAGCAGCATCAGCCCCTTTATGTGCAGCTGCGGCCCTGTACACGTTAGGCCTCCTGAAAGCAAGGGTGCTGGCAGCCTGCATGGTGAGTTTTCCCGTATTCGAAAGGCCCGAACAGGCAAAAATAAGGGTTCTCTCTTTTCCCCGGGAAGGTGCGTCAGGTCCATTCTCATTTCCGGATTGAGCTTCCAGATTATTTTTTTCCGTAGCTTTCATGATTAAACCTCTGAAAAAGAGCTGTTAAAAATATCTTGAAAAAGAGTGTCTTCAAGAACTTATAACTTGCTATTTTTTGCAGTGCAGGAAAGTTCCAATTGTGACCTGCAAACCGCCCCACCGGGGGAAAAGCCTGAATCGGGAAGAGAAAGCTGAAAAAGAGATTGAAAAATGTTTTGTAAAAGAGAACTGGACGAAAGACTGAAAAATTCAGTCCAGGTCCAGTTCCGTAATCTCTACATTCAGGTTAGCGACCTCAACGGTTGCAACGGTGGCTTTTCCGAAAAGAACCCCGCAACATTCCCCGGGGTTAATTACGGGGGTCCCGTTAATCATTTTTACTCCGGGTTCATGTGTGTGGCCCCGCACCACCACATCAAAGTCCTCACACTCGGCAATGGATTTGACCAGAACCTCGTTTATTCCATGCAGGAGGGCGATATGCAGCCCGTCGATGGTCAGGTCCCCGAAATCCCCACAGGAATCTGCCCCAATTTCTTCAAACCATTTCGTGAGGGTTACCTTGTCTCCGTCGTTGTTCCCGAAGACAAAATAGAGCTTCGGTTCCAGTTCTTTAAAGGCCCTCACCGTAAAAGGAGAAACGATGTCCCCTGCATGAAGTACTGCTTTTACCTGCTTTTTATTGAAATATTCCACAGCTTTCTGGATTGCTTTCAGGTTGTCATGTGAATCCGACATTATTCCGATCAAGAATTCCCACCTCCGGCATAATATTAGATTTACTGGGATTTAAGAGATACCCTGAGTTCATGCCGTTAACAAGCTATTCAGGGCCACAGAGCTCCCCCTTTCAGTTAATATCTTGCCCATACCCTAAGTGAATCCGCTGAAATGAATCCACTGAAATGAATCCACTGAAATGAATCCCCCGAAACCAGGCCCAATTACAAAAACCGCCGCTACAAAATAACGAAAAAAGAATCCCTCTGATGCCAGCCAGGAACATTCCGGAGGCTATTCTGAAGCCATCATGACCCTCATTTAGAGGCGATTAAGGAGCTACCCAGAGGCCCCCCAGGAACAGCTATCTTTAAATAATAGATCTCAATACTAAAGATATATTATCCAGAGAATATTTGTAGAATACCAGTGGAGTATTCGAAGAATACATACAGGGCTCGTATAGAATACTGAAGTACGGCTCAAGACGTATAATTTTACAATTGATTCAGTGATCACGGATGAAAGCGATACCCCTTCTCAGCAGTGGCCTGGACTCGGTTGCTGCCCTCTCGATTGCTGCAGAAAGCCTTGAAATTGACATGGCATTGACCTTTGACTATGGACAGCGTTCCGCAGAGCGGGAAATCGAATACTCGCAAAAGGTCTGCGAACATTTCGGGATCGAGCAGCAGGTAATAAAACTGGACTGGCTTGCCGGGATCACCTCCAGCTCCCTGGTGAACAGAGACGCAGAAGTCCCGGAACTATCCATTGAAGACATTTCGGGAAACGCCCCTGCCAAAATCACCGAAGCCTCGGCAAAAGCCGTATGGGTCCCCAACAGGAACGGGGTCATGCTGAACATTGCGGCCAGTTTTGCCGAAAGCCGGGACTGTGAATTCCTTATTGTGGGCTTTAACGGGGAAGAAGCCGGGACCTTCCCGGACAATTCTCTTGAATACGTCCGGGCCGTTGACGAGTGCTTCTCCTACTCCACCCAGAACGGGGTAAAGGTGCTTGCCCCCCTCACAGAACTTGACAAGCCCGGAATCGTAAGAAAAGCCCTGGAAGCAAAAGCTCCCCTGGAATACAGCTGGAGCTGTTACCACGGCGGAAAAAAGCCCTGTGGCAGCTGTGAGAGCTGCAGGCGCAGGGAGCGGGCCTTCAGGGAAATTGGGACAAAAGACCCGCTCCTGGAAAGGTTGGGGCTTTAAAAGGGGAACCTGAAACCCCGGGCCGTGAAAAACTTACAGGAATTAACGGAGAATTCACAGGGATTTTCAGCATATTCACGGAGAATTACAGGGAACTTACAGAATATTCGCGGAGAATTACAGGGAACTTACAGAATATTCACGGAGTATTACATGAAATCCATTATCCTATCCGAAAAGTTCGATTACGACGGGAGCCAGATCTCTTCCCTCTGGGCCTACAACAGCTTCGGGGTGCAGGAAGACTCCATCGTAGTTTTCAGGGGCTCCTGCGACGTCAAAATAGAGCACATGATCGACCTGGAAGACCGGAGGGCAAACGAGTCCATCTGGTCCGAAGACATGGTGAGCTTCATAATAGAACACTTCGACTCGACAGACCTGAAACTTATCTATACGCGCCAGCGCCTCTTTACCGCAATCGTCAGGGAATACCTGGCTGAGCACGGGATTGCCACCACAAGGGAAGGAGACGACCTTTTCCTGGAAGGGAAAAAACTGACAGTCTCAATTGCAAGCACCTCCCCCGTGTCCCAGAAAATCCATTTCGGGATCAATGTTGCCCACGAAGTGTACGGTAACCTTGAAGAAGCCGGGATCAAAAAAGCCGAAGACATAGCCAGGCTCATGCAGGAGATCGGAGAATGCTACATCCGGGAGTTTGAAGACATCGAAAAGGATCTCAGGAAATCCCGACCCCTGGGAGTGGTTTAAATGTCCACTTCAGAAATATCCGCTTCAGAAATATCCTCTCCGGAAATACCCATTTCAGGAAGATCCGAATCAGGGCCAGGACCAGTCACAGAGCTGTTATCGGCTCCATACAGGGAATCCGCCCCTATCAGGGAGATATTTTGCTCAGTGCAGGGAGAGGGGCCATACGTGGGAGCCAGGCAGGCTTTTGTACGCTTTTCCGGCTGCAACCTGAACTGCAAATACTGCGACACGGACTTCTCAAACCAGGGAACCTGTGATTATGAGAAGGGAGAAGGCAGCGGCAGCTTCGAAAAAGCAAAAAACCCCATCAGTGCCCTGCAGCTCAAAGACATGCTGCAGCCTTTCAAGAACCTGCACTCAATTTCCCTTACAGGCGGGGAACCGCTCCTGCACACGGACTTCATTGAAGAGCTGGATAAGCTAGAATTATCTGCACCCCTTTACCTGGAATCCAACATGACCCTTCCGGAGCAGGCCAGGAAAGTAAAGGACAGAGTCGCATACGTGGCAGGCGATTTCAAACTCCCGGAGGCCCTTGGCCTGGAAAACCCGGAAGCCAGGGAAAACAGGGAAACCCATATTGAAAATACGGTTAAATGTTTCAGGACTCTGAGAAAAAGCGAGACCAGGGACTGCTTCTGTAAGATAGTGGTAAGCAGGGATAGTGCCCCTGCAAGCGTGGTTTCAGCGGTGGACGCAATCGCAGGGTATGTGTCCTGTGTGATCCTCCAGCCGGAAACAAGAATTGAAAGCCCGAAAGCCGGGATAAATACGCAGGCTTCAGTACGGGCCCTTATAGAACTGCAAAGTATGCTGCTTGAAAAAATTGATACGCGCATCATACCTCAGACCCACAGAATGTGGGGGTGTTTATAATGACAAAAATGAGATTAGGAATTATTGATTACATTGACAGTGCCCATTACCTTCCGGGGCATGGCAAATGCGGAAGCGTGCACGGACACACCTACAAAATCGAAGTAGTTATAGAAGGGGAAGTCCGAGAAAGCGGAATGGTCATCGATTTCTACGACCTGAAAAAAGGTATAAAGGAAACCCTGCAGGAATACGACCATGTGCTCCTCAACGACATGATCGAGTTTCCGAGTTCCGAACATCTCTGCCAGAACATCCACGCCTGTCTCCACAAAAAGTTCGGTTATCCCATCAAGGTAAGGGTCTGGGAAGGAGAGGGCAAGTGGTGCGAGATGGACAACTTTACGGATTGATATCCATCTTTCTTTTTTATTTTACAGGATTTTGATCGAAGGGACACAAAAATGGAAGTGAATTAGAATGTTAAAGTGAATTAGAATGTCAAAGTGAATTAAAGTCCTGTATATGATTTATATATAATAGGAGTTATTTTAATATAGGGGTGCTTTTTACTCAAAATACTTATCGGAATTAAAAACAATTCCACAATGTATATCAAGGGGCTGCATTATAATTTGCGTAAGAAATTTTGAAATTTCCCGATGAGGGGTATTACTTCAGCTTTAAACTCCGAACGGAGGAAAGATATTGCCAGAAAATACCAACCCTGATACTGACACTAACAATAAAACAATGGATGAAGAACTCCGGCGAAAGATTGCGGAACATCCCTGTTATGACAAGAAGGCCCAGCACAAGTACGGGCGAATTCACCTGGCCGTAGCCCCGAAATGCAACATCCAGTGTAACTTCTGCGTCCGGGAATTCGACTGTGTGAACGAGAGCCGGCCCGGAGTTACCAGCAAGGTCCTGAGCCCGGAAGAGGCCCTTGAAAAGACAAAGCTGGTCTTAAAAGAGTACCCCTTCATCAAAGTAGTGGCAGTTGCGGGACCAGGTGACCCTCTTGCCAATGATGAGACCTTCAAAGCTTTTGAGCTTATCAGGAAAGAATTCCCGGACATTACTCTCTGCATGAGCACGAACGGGCTGATGCTCCCTGAAAAGATCCAGGACATGCTGAGAGTGGGCGTATCCACTTTGACGGTGACGGTTAATGCCATCGACCCTGAAATCCAGGCGCAGATCGTGGACCACATCGTCTACCATGGAAAAGTCTACAGGGGCGTTGAAGCCGCAGAGATCCAGATCAAGAACCAGATGGAAGGCATAAAGGCGGCCGTTGAGGCAGGAATCGTATTAAAGGTCAACACTGTCCTGGTTCCAGGGATCAACGACAAGCATGTTGTCGAGATCGCCAAAAAACTCAACGAACTCGGGGTATATATCATGAACATCATGCCCCTGATCTGCCAGGGCGCCTTTGCGGACAAGGAAGCTCCCACCGCCGAAGAAAGAAAAGAAGCTCAGGCCTCCTGCGAACCCTATGTAATGCAGATGCGCCACTGCAGGCAGTGCAGGGCTGACGCCTACGGACTCCTTGCCCAGGACATGTCCCAGATGAGCGAAGAACGCAGGGAAATCATAAAGATCCAGACCAAAGAAGAGATGGAAAAAGCAAGAGAGGTCCTGGCCGAAAACGGCAAGGAAGAAAAAGACTGAGAAAAATTAGATTGAAGATTTTAGACCGAGATATGAAATATGAAGTCTGAAATCTTCAATCTGAAGGTCTAAACGGGAATTATTCAGATTAAGGAATCCTAATTTTTTCAGACATATTTTTTCAGGTACATTTTTTCAGGTACATTTTTTCAGGTACATTTTTTCAGGTACATTTTTTCAGGTACATTTTCTCAGACACATTTTTTTCACCGGCTCAACCTTTGATACTATCAGATAAATTCAACTTTTTTACAGAAGCAACTGCGTAAACAAGCGTTCTGAAAACCCGGCGCCCGGCACCTGGCAAAAAGAACCATAAGCGTCTTATTTTAGATTTTTTGCCCCAACCCTTATTTTAGCAAAATAGCCGGTGAGAAGCTTGAGATTGCCTTAAGCCAGAAAAGGGAGTGAAACGGAAAAAGCCTTGAAGCCACGGAAAACGGATGCTTTATATATTATGCATAATTATGCACAAATGAAACTAAAATTCGCATTCTTTGCTATTCCCGAGTGCATCCGACCCCTCGCACCGGGACCTTAAACTGCCGGAGGAAAAAATTTGTCCGAAAAAGAAAACGTCACTTTTGACAGAGAACGTTATAGAATAATAGCCGAGCACCCCTGCTACAGCGAAAAGGCCAGGCACAGGTTTGGGAGAATGCACCTTGCTGTGGCCCCGAAGTGCAATATCCAGTGCAACTTCTGCGTCCGGGACTTTGCCTGCGTAAACGAAAACAGGCCTGGGGTGACCATGGAGGTCTTGACCCCGGCCAAAGCCCTTGAAAAAGTAAAGCAGGCACTTTCCGATTACCCCTTTATCAAAGTGATAGGCGTTGCGGGGCCTGGCGACCCGCTGGCAAACGAAGAGACTTTCGAAGCCCTCCGGCTTGTAAGGGAGGAGTTCCCGGACATTACGTTTTGCATGAGCACAAACGGACTCGCGCTTCCGGAAAAACTTCCGGAGCTTGTAAAGCTTGGAGTTGCGACCCTGACCGTGACCATCAACGCCGTTGACCCCGAAATTCAGGGACAGATCTGTGACCACGTCAATTACCACGGCAAGACCTACAAAGGAGTTGAAGGGGCAAAAATCCAGATCAAAAACCAGCTTGAAGGTATCGAGGCCGCTGCAAAGGCAGGGCTCGTTGTCAAGGTCAATACCGTACTTGTGCCGGGGATCAACGACCAGCACATGGTGGAAATTGCAAAAACGATCCGGGAAAGAGAGGTATATATAATGAATATCATGCCCCTGATCCCCCAGGGAGCTTTCGCCCACATAAGAGCCCCTACCCCGGAAGAGCGCCAGGCAGTCCAGGACGCCTGTGAGCCCTATGTCAGGCAGATGCGCCACTGCAGACAGTGCAGGGCTGATGCCTACGGCTACATTGACCAGGACATGACCCAGATGAGCGAGGAGCGCAGAAAGCTCATCAAAATCCAGACCGGGGCAGAGATGAAAAAACAGCCCAGGTAAAAGTGAACAATAAAAGAGCGGAGTCAAAAAAACTCCGCGGAAAAGTTTTTAAAACAGTTAATTGATCTGCTTAAAAGGGTTTATTAAACTCAAAGGGTTTATTCGACTTTGATGGCGCCGTTCGGGCAGGCATCTTCGCATGCACCGCAGTCAAGGCATTCATCTTCATCTACAACTGCAAGGTCGTCTTTGAGTTCGATTGCACCTGCAGGGCATTCGTCTACACATGTTCCGCATCCGGTGCAGGAGTCAGCATCGATTTTTGCTACCATGTTTTTCATTCCTCTCTAGATAGTGGGGTATTTATATATATTTGCAGAAATATAAAGCTAACATAAAGGATAGAATAATTTCATAAAAAGCTGTCGCTTCTACTCCATCAGCACAAGAAAGAAAAACAAATAAAGGATAACCGGAGTATCGGTACTGGTAAAAATATTGCGCAAATTTTCGCAAAGCAAAGCCTTATCGGGTTTGCACCAAAACCTACCGGATAATTTTACAAATAATAAAAACAAAAGGAAGCTTTCGATTGGATCTTGAAGAGCTTGCAGAAGGGATAAAGAATTTTGAAGGGGTCACCCGCAAGAAACAGATTGAAGACATAGTCTCAATCTTCGAGACCGTCCGCCCGGAGTATAAGGACGCTATTGTAGACTTCGGGGACGATGCGGCGGTAATCGACATAGGAGGGGACGACGTTATCCTCTTTGCAGCGGACGGGATCTGGGGCAGGCTGCTTGACGCAAGCCCCTGGTGGGCAGGCTACGGGGCTGTGGTCGTAAACGTCAATGACATCGCAGCCATGGGAGGAAGGCCCCTTGCCATGGTGGACATAGCCTCCTCAAAAAGCGATGCCGCCTGCAAGGAACTGATGGAAGGCCTGGCGGAAGGGATCAGGAAGTTCGGGGTCCCCGTTGTCGGAGGGCATGTGCACCCTGACACAAACTACACCTCTCTTTCCGTTGCAATCATCGGGATTGCGAAAAAGGACTGTATAATCCGCAGCGACACCGCACAGCCCGGGGACCTGGTTATTGCCGCCTATGACATGGACGGGAAAATCGGGCCGAATTCCCCATACAGCTGGGATACCACCTCCTATAAGGAACCGAAAATTGTCAGGGAGCGCTACCTGGTGACCCGGAAGATTGGGGAGCTCAAACTCGCAAGTGCAGGAAAGGATATCAGCAACCCGGGTCTCGTAGGCACCCTGGGCATGCTCTGCGAGACGAGCAGGGTAGGAGCTTCCGTGGACCTGGAAAAAGTCCCGAGACCCGAGGGCGTGGACTTCGCCCAGTGGCTGAAAGTGCACCCCGGAACAGGATACGTCTTCACCGCAGTGCCGGAAAAAGCAGAAGAGTGTGTAAAAGTCTTTGAAGAAGCGGGACTTACCGCCGCAGTAGTCGGAAAGATCGAAGAAGGCTCAAAACTCGATATATACGACAGCACAGGCAAAGTTACGGTTTTTGACTTTTCAAAGGATAGCATTACAGGCATCAGTACCGAATGAGCCGGCGCATCAGCCTGCATTCAACTGCTTCCTTTTTTCCCTCCTGCGGCCTGACAATTAAACCTTACAAATAAAAGTTTATCAGGCTTTCTCGGGGTTTTTCGAATCTTCCGAATCACCCTCAAGCCAGGATTTCATCTCATCATAGAGGAACTTTTCCGCAGCCTGGACCTGTTCCAGAGAACCGCGCAGGACAAGGACTTCCCGCTCCTCACTGTTTGCAATTTTTACAGGCATCTTTCTGATGATAGGCTCAAGGTCGAATTCATCCACAAGGTCGTAGATGATAGACTTCACGGTTCCGGGAGGGATCACAAGGTCGTAGAAACCCTCCAGTTCAACGTCTTCCCCCTCTTTTGCTTCTATTTCCGCTTGTTTCTTTGCGATTAAATCGTCCAGGTTTAGTATTTTGCTCATATTAGGGTCACCTTCTCATTTGTTTTACCTGTTACCCAGGAAAAAATAAACAGCAGTTTTTGTCATAAATTACATTAATTAAATGAGTTAATGCAGTAATTATTAATTTTCTTTTTAGTATGGGTTTAATTGATGCTTTTGATCATATTTATGGTTGATTCCTGTATTCCTGTCAATACCTATTTATGACTAATCCCCCCCATATTTTTTAAAATAAGCAAGCCTTCCTTCCGGAAATAAACGAGGAAGACAAAAAAGAAAAAAACAGGTCTGAAAAGAAAAACAAATTTAAAGGCCGGACCGGCAAGATATTCGGGAGAAAAGAACCGGAAATAACCTGTTCCGGGATTTGAGACCCCGGAACCTGATAAAAAGCCCTTTTTTGAGAGGACATCCCTGAAAAAAACCTCAGGAAAACCGTCCCTTTGTAAAACCATCTTTTTTATATGATCTTTTCTCCGGCATTGGGAGGACTTAAGCTGTAGATTTCTTCTACGTGGAGGAGGGCCGCCCCTTTAGGCTTCAGGTTTGCCATTTTGGAGGCAACCCATTCATTGATTTCATTCATGAGAGGGCCCTCGGCAACCAGTTCCATACTCCCCTTAATCTGATAAGCTTTGGGGGGCAGGTAAGCCGTTACTGTTGCCTTTGGGTTTTCCTGAAGGTTTGCCAGGGTCTTTTTCCAGAACACGTCGGCCATAACCAGTGTTTCATCGTCCTGGGCTTTGACAAACCCCATCAAGCATACATTCGGTACCCCGTTTTTGTCAGCGGTCCCCAGGGAGGCAACCTGCTGGTTTACGAGCGCTTCTTTTACATCTGCTGGAAGTTTTACCATTATCCTATTCCCCTATTTGATTTGATGTTCTTTCAATTTCCAGGTCAACGGATGCTATTTAAGCTGCATTCATTAGCTGTGCACCCATTGGCTGTGCATCAATTACCTTTGACTCGGTACCTGTGCAGCAATTAACTGTGAATCAATTACCTTTGAATAAGTACCTGTGCAGCAATTAACTGTGAATCAGTACCTGTGCACTAAATTATACATTCTGATCTATTATGCAACTTACGCAACAAAATATCGAGCGGGGAAATAAATGCCTGCCGAAACTTGAAAAGGAAAAGAGTCTTGTAAAAAGCTAAAAAAGTCGGAAAAGGCCAAAAGAAGCCGGAAAAATGAAAAATGAACCTGGTAAAAAAGCCGGTAAGACCCGAAAAAAACCGAAAAAAGCCGAAAGATGCCGAAAAAAGCCGGAAAAAGCATTATTTACCAGGTAGATTTTCAGGTCCGGCTGTACCGGTATTAAGGGGTTTCGCTCTAAGCAAACTTTATCTGAGATGAAAATCTCTTATAAGAGGATAGCCATGCAGCAGTACAAGTTAAAACGCGGCTTTAAGCCCGAAATCGAAAGAATTTACTCGGTAATGCAGGAATGCTTCCCGGGAGAAATTGTAAGGGAAGGAGATGTCCTTGAGACAGCTTATGGGGCAATGGCAAAGATCACGGTCTCGATCGAGAATAAGAAAATGGTCGTTGATACTGTTCCCAACCCCTCAATGCTGGATGATGAGACTATCCTGCAGACGAACAGATATTTCCGGGACTTCCTCTACAAGGCCACCGGCTACACGGGAAAAGAACGCCTCAAACAGGCAAAAAAAGAAGTCAGTGGCAAATAAACTGCCGGGCACGAGTAAGCCATTTTATAATTTCCGGCACCTGAAAGCCCCTAGCCTGAGGTATCTTCTTTGAACACCGATTTTCTGGATAAACTAAAGAGCCTGGAGATTCCCACCTGCCTCCGGGTCTGCTGCGGGACAGATGGCTCTGTTACCTTCCTCCTTGAGATAATGACCCGCCAGCCCGTGGAAGTCAGGACCGAGTCCCAGCACATAATCAGGGCTGACAGAGAAATGGCTACCCTCCTTGGAGTGGAAGAAGGAAGCGAGGTAAATGACAGGAAGGTAAGGCTCTGTGCCGGCGGCACGGTCTTTGTCCATGCCCGGTCCCTCTCCCCTCTAGAGCGCATGCCCGGGACAATGCGAGAGCAGCTCATGCGTGCCGACATCCCCATAGGCAGGATCCTGCGCAGCCACGCCCTTGAGACCCGCCGCGACATGACAGAACTTGAGGTCCTGGAAGGCAAACCCACCTTTGAAGGCACCCCGGTGCTTTCCCGAGCCTATAAAATCGTCCACGACAACCAGGTCCTAATGTGGATTAACGAGCGCTTCCCCATCGATGAGCGCTGGAAACTCTGAAAACCGGCCAACTCAAAAACAAATATCAAAAAGACAGGCATATTTTCCCGCCAGTCTTACCAGTTTTTTTACGGATAACAAAGGATTTCCTAACAGTAAAGAGATTTTTGCCCCATCCAAATGCCTCCAGCCGAAACCTTTATATCTCTGCTGTGATATTTTGGTGATGCTCTTAGAACAACAGTGCCTTGGTGGCTTAGGGGTATAGCGCGTCCTTGGTAAGGACGAGGTCGTGGGTTCAAATCCCACCCGAGGCTTAAATCAGTGCAAAGCCTTCATTCATTCGAAGGCTTTGACAAATAAAAAATAAACACTTTTTTCAAAGTCCTATTCTTCCTGTACATTCTTATTTTGACAAAAGCAAATTTCTTAGCAAAAGCTTTCTTCCCCTTCATTATCAACAAAATACAGCCATTTCCGGCTCTCCTCCCTTTTCGTACCCCTTCTCTTTTTTGACCTCGAGCTCCTCTCTTACTCTCCCTTTTATTTTCCAAACCCTTCCTCTGAGCCCCTGAATCCTTCGACTTAAAGAGCCGCCGCAATAGCTCAAGCAGCCGGAGTTTGAAAAATTATGGAACTTCCGGAAGTTTGTTATATATTTGGAATAGAAGATATTTTGCCGAAACGAGGCAAAATAAGGAAAACAAAATCAAGATCATAGAATCGGAGGAATTTTCATGAAACACTCGAAATTCGTATTATCCTTTCTTTTAATACTGATGATGATTTTCGGAGGAATCCTTGCAATCTTTACTGCTTATTCCTCTAACGGAGGGAGCTTTATCACCTGTTATTCATCCAATTATACATCAGAAAGATATACCGAATTCGAGGAAAGAAACCTGACTGGGGACGTGTTTCTGGAAGAGGTCTGGGCGTATGAAGACTATTTTGCCTTCTTATTTATCCCTGAAGACCAAAATGCAACCGCCAATTACTACTTTAGCTTCGAAATCAAAGAAAACGGGACCACTCTGGAAAGTGCTGAGAAAATCCATTACGAGGAAGTTTCAACCCGCACCCCAATTATAATGAGAGTCCCGAAAAAGCCAGATACCAGCTATGAAATCGAAGCCCTGATCGAAAACGAAGATGGAGTTGAAGTGCACAAAAGCAAAACCCGGATAGGGCCCCAGAATCAAGAACCTTGATTGTGAACTACCCCTGAGCTAAAGACTCAGGGGCTTCTTGCTTCATTTCCCCTAGCAACCTAGACGAATCCACAAGCTTAACCCCACGTTCCATAGGGATTATATGACTATCAAATTTTGATCTTGCAAAGCAAACTTTTTAATGTTTATAGCGGCGTTTATGTCCCGATCATGTTTTGTTTTACATTCAGGGCAAACCCATTCCCTTATTTCTAGAGTTATGTCCTTATTATGATAGCCGCAAACATTACACAACTTTGTTGATGGTTCAAATTGTCCTATTCTCAGAATGGTTTTTCCGTACCATTCGGCTTTATACTCCATTTTTGTAATGAAGCTTGACCATGAAGCATCACTTATAGCCTGTGCAAGACAGTGATTTTTTACCATGTTCTCGACTTTCAGAGTTTCAAACGCTATTGCTTGGTTCTCGCTGATTAATCTTGATGAAACTTTGTGCTGAAAATCAGTTCTTTGATTTGTTACCTTTTCATGGATTTTAGCAAGCCTTTTTATTGCTTTTTTCCGGTTATTAGAGCCTTTAACCTTCTTACTTAATTGTTTTTGAACTACCTTAAGACGCTGTAAAGAGTTTTTAAGATATTTCGGATTATCTATTTTTTCTCCATTTGACAAAACAGCAAAATCCTTTATTCCAACATCAACACCTACTGTATTATTTTCTGTGAATGTTTGCTTTTCGGGCAAATCCTTTTCATCATCCACCAATATACTAATGAAATATTTTCCGGTTGAAGTTCTGGATACTGTTGCTGTTCTTAATTTACCTTCAAAATTCCTATGCAGGACAGCTTTAATTTCCCCTATTTTAGGAAGTTTTATTATATTTTGGTCAAAATCAACTATGTAATGTTGAGGTATTTCGAAGGATTGAACTGGATTCTTCTTTGATTTAAAGTTTGGAAAACCTGCTTTTTCTCTAAAGAACTTAGTAAAAGCATTTTCCACATTTTTAGTCATTGCTTGCAATGACTGAGAATTTGATTCCTTTAACCATTCATGTTCTTTTTTTAGTTCAGGAATCATTTTATTAATGTCGAATCTGGAAAATGATTTTCCTTCTTCTTGATATGATTTAATTTTTAGTTCTAAAGCCCAATTAAAAACAAATCGACAGCTACCTATATGTTTTGCTATCATCGTTTTTTGTTCAGTTGTAGGATACAACCTGAATTTATAGGCTTTTAACATCATATCACCATATGCTTTAACGGTTTATATATATTCTAGTAAACACCTGAATGTGAAATATGAAAAAGAGAATCATAGCAAATTTTTGTTAATGTACCATATTATTTTTGTATGCAAATATAGAAAAAATTGCTGCAACCAATAGATCAGGAACTAAAAGACTTAATCTATTTGATTTCTGAAAGTTCAGATTTTGAAATTGTAGAGATGGAAACAGACAAAGACCATATCCATTTACTTGTAAAAAGCAAACCTAAAATTAGCGTACTTTCAATAGTAAGAAAGTTAAAACAGCTAACAACATATAGGTTATGGAAAACTCAAAAACAATATCTGAAACAATTCTACAGAAAGGAAAATACATTATGGAGTGATGGGTATTTTGCTTGCACTATAGGAACGTTAGCAGGGAAACTTTAGAAATATATATACGGAATCAGGGTTAAGTTTACGCTTATATCCCCTAGGCTAAAGACCTAGGGGTTTTACGCTCTTATTTATAAAATAGGACCGGGCCCAAAAATAAAGAAAGACATAAAGAACCCTTCGACCTAACTCGCCCGAAGCTCCGGACACGACCAGGCTTTATCTGTCCTGATTTCTGCCATGGGATTGATTGAAGGCAGAGCATGGACAAGGTTTAGAGGCACGGCTTTCCATTCAGTCTCTTTCCAGTTCCTCTTCAAGGTTCATGAACTCATCATAACATCTGATACAGATGTATTTATCCTCAGGGCATTCTTCTTCAGAGTCCACCTTCGGACCCCCGGGTTTTGTGGTTCCGAACTTCAAAATATAGAAGTGCTCTCCCAATTCGATTGGCTGCCCACATCTCGAACATAAGAAGGGCGGATTCTCAATCGAATCAGCTGCACATTCCATGCATATCAGATCGGACTTGTCCCCTTGAACGTCCTTGAATTTTACTGGTTTCATTTCCTGGCTGGTATCGACGACCATTACGTCTTCCAGCAGTTCCCGCCCACATATATTGCAAAACTCTTTCTTTTTGTCGCTTCCCTTCATTATGTTACCCCTATTCCAGAAAATTTTTCGTGAAATTCAGTATCAAGCCCGAAAGAGGTTTTAGTGTATCCCCGTTTTTACTCCGTTTTATCCCCCTCTTCGGATCCGGTCTAATTTATATCAAATAGGATATTTAAAAATATTGATATATTAAGCTGTTGTTACTTGATTCAGTATTTTCCAAACCCGGGTTTTCCTTTTCATCCCCGGAGATTTTGCACAAAAATTTTTCAGGAAGGATTGAGTATGAAGAAAGAAGGCTTAAACACCAAGTTCTGCGATTTTGCCAGCAAAACCACTTCTTTGCGGCTCCGGATCGTAGTATGTCCCTGGTAAGGATGAGGTAGCGGGTCCAGATCCCACCCGGGGCTTTTTACTTTTTTTATTTTTTTTATATACTCAGGTTCAAAGCCTATTTTTCTCAGGAGTATCCCCTCCATTTTATAGTATCAAAGGGGATACAACCATGATTTTTGCAATAACATCTCTTCGGTTTACGGATGGAGCAGTTCATTACACTTCGGACAATTGGGTTCTTTACCACTCCATTTTATATCCAGAAGGGGGATAAACCCATGATCCTTACAATAGTATTTGTTTGGATTTGAACTTACATCTCCGGAGAGGACCTCTGCCCCACATCCCGTTAAAATATGAATTGTTTCATCAGGTGAATCTAATTCATTTTTACTATCCAATACATTTTTATAAATTTTAATTTCAGAGTCCATTGGAAAGATATCCGAAATTTCGTAAAGTCCATATTTAAGTTCATCTAACGCTTCATCATATTTTCCAAGTTTGCATAGGGATAGAGCCTTAAATTTCAACGCGTACTTATAAGACATCCAGTTATTTTTTTTCCATACATACGCTTTATTTATAGAAGTATTGAAGGGCATACGCTCCAGAGTGTCATCAAAAACATCTATTGCACTACCAGCTTTTCCAATTTTGTAAAGAACCATACCTTTAATTAGCCAGCATTCAGTAAACTTTGGATCTTTATCTATTTCTTTGTTAAGAAAAGATAGCATTTCATCAATAGTATGAGAACTCTCGTTTTCTATAGGATAATTCTCATTTAACATTAAAGACTCGATTAAGCCAATTACTTTATTAGGATCATTTTTTTCTTCTGTTACCCCTAATTCAGTTCCCGATGATTCAGCAGATTCGTTTTTATCTGGCGATAGTATCTCTGATTGGTCCGGTTTATAATCTTCATATTTTTCAGTCATAAAATCAGAACCTTACAAATTTATACATTAGAAATCATTTTTTCTTCCAGTTTATACGATTGATATATTAAAACTCCTAAATGATAAGGGATTGCACAGTTTCCACTTAGAACAAATAATTCACCATTATTTTTCAGCTTTACTTTTGGATTTAACCTCTAGCCTCATACTTTAATCCCCCATGCTCCCGGAGAAGCTCAGCCCCTCCGATCTGGCTGCTGCCAGGTTCCTGAAAGTCCCTGAGCCTGGATTCCGCATTTTTAGGAGCATTAGTGTCTTTTGATGTTGAATTATGCGCCTAATATTAAGCACATATAGAATTGGTTCTTATTTAAAAACCACAATCATCTGACATTATATATTTGCGAAATTTGGTATATACGCTTAAAATTTGGGAATCAAGGTCGATTGAAATACCTTTTCTGCATCTACCCCCAGTTCAGTATAGCATTTTTTCAGGTATTCTGAAGGATTTTGATCTTTTACTATTTTATTATTTTTAGACTTATAAAGGCAAATATTGCACAGGCTGTCGATTTTTTCATTCGGAACAGATGCTTCCCGCAATATTTTTCTAGGGAATATGTGGTGGCACTCGGTTTGATTTATTTCAGCAAGAGGCTTTTGCATGTTGATTTTGGTCCCGCTGACAAGATCTTGTGGTGTCTGATACGCCAGGAAAAGAATAAACGTCTTCGTGAAAGCACTTGAACGATTGTATTTTTACCCCATAAGATCCTTTACTGTCAATTTGTAGGTTTCATTTTCAATTTCAAGTTCGTCTACATTATGAACCAACCTGTCCACGCATCTTATATCCTCGTCGAGAATACTTTCCGAGGCACCTCGAAAATGCTCAGAAAATCCTGTTCTCCAGAACCATCCTTTCAGGAGTTTCAACTGCTTTGGACTGGGGGTTTTCACGGATGCGAAGAAGTAGGCGAGGACAACGAGCTGGTTCTCATACGGAAGAAAGTCTTGCCTATAAAATAGACCAAAATCCGTTATTTTCTAGAGATGGAGGGTATTTTTTGGGCAACTGCTCGATTTTTTAGGTATTGCATCTATTTTCTGGTTCACGGTGTATTTCTAAGGTAAAATCATTTTATAAGCAAAGCGCGCTTCTCCGCAATCTTTAAATAGTAGGGGGCTCAACTTACTAAATGAAACTGTTGTAGAGCAGCTACACAAGATAACAAAATGATTTATGCTAAATGCATAGGAGATTTACATGATAGATGAAACAAAAATACATTACATATTCATGGAAGACTGCATCAAATCAGTGAAAAGGGGAATACCTACCCAACGCTTGAATGAGGAAAATGAGGAGTCTATTGAAGTTCCGTTCATTGGCGTGAAAGCAGTACAGGAAGGATACGTTGATACTGAAAATGTAGACTGGGTTAAAATTCACGACAAAGATGCCATTAAGAAAGCAACTGTTAATACAGGAGACCTTATACTCACCCTCAGAGGTTCATATATCAAAGCAGCTGTTGCTGATAATTCTGTGGATGGATATGCCATTAGCGCTAATCTTATAGCGCTTACACTTACCAAAAAGATTAAACCTGAAATTGTCGCTGCCTACCTGAATGGTCCAGTTGGGCAGAGGGAATTAAACAAAAGAGCAGGAGGAACAGTCATGTTTTCCCTCACTTTGGGAAGTTTGAAAAAAGTCCCGATCCCTGTTAAATCAATTGAGGAACAAGAAGTACTACTAAGATTCATTAAACTGTCCAGTGAGTACAGGATGAACCTTGTGAGGGAATTGGAGCTTTGGGACAATATGAGAGAATCATTTATTGTGAAAAGGTTGGGGATCTAATATGACTGAATCAGATAAAGTGGCCTCCAAGATCATACGTATATACAGATCTATGCCCAGAGACGAAAAATATAAAAATGTTTTCTGGCCCCTTGTATTCAGAAAAAGGGTATCAGATGTATTTGAAGAAGAAGCAAAAGCAATTTACAGTGAAACAAAAGACGAGGATAAGGCGTGGAACCAACCTCAGTTCCATGACATTTTTGTTCCAGAAATTGCCAGATGGGGAAATCTGATGAGGACTAAAAATTACCTCGGACATTTCCTTATGGAATCATTTAAAGAGCTCGAAAAAAGTAACGAATATCTGGATGGCGTGTTCTCACCAATTGAAAATCAAGTTTCTGCTATAATGAGGGACAGAAAACTTGAAAATGATTATTTCCAGGTGATTTATGAACTCTCATTAATTCCAATGGACAGAGCTCATTTAGGAAATTCCCAATTCCAGGAAGTTTCTGACAAAATATTGGCTCATATAATGAAAGAGTGGTATCTTGGTGAATTTTATACTCCTGGCCAAATTTCAAAATTGTTGGCATCAATAGCGGATCCCAGAGACAATATGACCGTTCTGGATCCATTCTGTGGAACGGGAGGATCACTGCTAGAATGTGAAAGGTATGCAAAGAAACATTCTGATGGCCATCTTTCTCTATTCGGTCAGGAGATTAAGGATAACATATGGATGCATTGCAGGCTTTCCCTCATATTGAACGGGTGTAAAGATTCTATTGTAGCGAATGCAGATTCAATACTCTACCCTGCCTTTGTTGAGGACAATAATTTGAAACAGTTTGACAGGGTAATTTCAGTTCCTCCATTTGGAAAACAAAAATGGGGTTATGAAATTGCAGAACGTGACCAGTATTCTCGTTTCCGCTATGGGATACCACCTAAAAACTCGGGAGATTTTGCATTTCTACAATACATGATAGCATGTCTAAAAAATAGCGGAAAGGGTGTGATGGTATCTTCCGAGGGCATCCTTTTCAGAAGCGGCCCCGATGCTCGGATTCGAAAGAACATAGTACAGAGTGATATAATAGAAGCGATAATTCTGCTTCCACCAGGACTGTTCCTCAATACAGGAATCCCCACAATAATTACAGTCATCAACATGGACAAGCCCGAAGAAAGGCGGGGTTTAATCCTGTTTATTTCGGCAGATCGGGAGTATGAAGAAATAAAGCGCCAAAAAATTTTGAACGACGACAACATCAAAAAAGTGGTTGATGCGTACAGAAATTACAAGGATATTGAAAAGTTCTGCAGAGTGGTGAGCCTTGAAGAGATCAAGGATAATGACTATTCACTAAATTTTTCACTTTACGTTGACACTGAGCCTGAAATCGAGACTGTAAATATTACAGAAACATTGAGTGAAATACGCAACTTGAAGAGTGAGAGAGATGAATTGCTAGAAGAACTTGTGGATATTATAGAAAAGTTTGACCAGAACGAATAAACTCTTTAAATTTTATACTTATTACCTATTCATGAGGATCGTGATATCTTGAACAATTTCCAAGACAAGGCCAATTTCATATGGAGTGTAGCAGACGAGGTTTTAAGGGACGACTTGAAATCGGGGAAATATAGGGACGTAATATTGCCATTTACCGTAATAAGAAGGCTCGAATGCGTACTTGAACCAACCAAGGAAAAAGTAATCCAGAAAAATGAAAAATTGAAGGACAAGGTTAAGGATAGGAAAAGTGCCCTCTGTCATGAATCTGGACAGCGGTTCTACAATACCTCCAAGTACGATATGAAAAAGCTCCTTGACGACTCGAAAAACATAAAAAAGAATTTCCTGGCGTACATTGATGCATTTTCTGAGAATGTAACGGAGATTATATCGAAGTTCAAAATTGAAACATATATCGATCAACTTGATGAAAACAATCTCCTTTACTTGTTAATCAGTAAATTCGCTAATGTTGACCTACACCCAGACGTGGTCAGCAATATCGAGATGGGATACATTTTCGAAGAACTGCTTCGGAAATTCAACGAGAGCATGAACGAAAATCCTGGTGAACATTTCACCCCACGTGAAGTCATCGCCCTGATGGTGCACCTTTTGTTCTACCAAGATAAGGACATTCTTAGCCAGAGTCATCCAGTGCGTACTGTCTATGATCCTGCGTGCGGGACTGGGGGCATGTTGACAGTCTCAAAGGACTATGTTCGCGATTTCATCAATCCCGATGCGGACCTGCACCTTTATGGCCAGGAGGTAAATCCTGAAACCTATGCAATCGCCAAATCCGAATTACTGCTCAAAGGAGATGGCCGTGACGCCGAAAACATCAAGGAAAAATCAACACTTTCCAATGATGGCCACCCGAACATGACCTTCCATTACCAGCTTGCCAATCCCCCATTCGGGAAGGATTGGTCAAAGGATAAAGAGGCTGTTGAGAAGGAAGCCCTAGAGGGTCACAGTGGTCGGTTCGGTGCAGGGCTTCCGCGCAAAAGTGATGGCCAGATTTTGTTCCTGCAGAATATGATTTCAAAGATGAGGGCACCTGAAGACGGCGGAGGCCGTTTGGCCATTGTCATGAATGGCTCTCCGCTCTTCACAGGTGATGCTGGATCTGGGGAGAGTGAAATAAGAAGATGGATTCTTGAGAAAGATTATTTAGAAGCGATTGTAGCACTACCTGACCAGTTGTTCTATAACACAGGCATCTGTAGCTATGTCTGGGTACTGACAAACCGTAAAGAAGAACGAAGGGAAGGCAAGATCCAGCTCATCGATGGGACTGCATTCTACGTAAACATGCGAAAAAGCCTCGGCAACAAAAGACACGAGATCTCAACTAAACAAATAGAAAATCTGACACTTATACACAACAGTTTCATTGAAAATGAATATTCTCAAATTCACAATAATAGGGAGTTTGGTTACCGCAAGATTACCATCGACCGACCACTCAAGTTGAGTTTCCAGGTAACAGATGACCGTATCGAGATGCTGAAAGAGCAGACAGCATTCCAGAACCTTGCAGTTAGTAAAAAGAGGAAGAAAGTAGAAGAAAAAGAAAAGGAAGAAGCTGAAGGTCGGAGATTACAGGAATCTATCCTGAAAGTTTTGTCTGGAATGGACAAGACTACCGTGTATAAGAATCGTGATGAGTTTTCCAGGGTCCTGAACAAAAACCTGAAGGATGCAGGATTTTCGATTAAATCACCTGTAAGAAAAGCCATTCTTGAAGTCATGTCCGAAAGAGACGAGACTGCCGATACCTGCAAGGATAACAAAGGCAACGTCGAATATGACTCAAACCTTCGGGACTATGAGAGCGTTCCTCTGGATGAAGATATTTTCGAATATTTCGAGCGTGAAGTCAGACCTTATGTTCCAGATGCTTGGATAAATAAATCCATAACCGATGAAAACGATGGTAAAGTTGGGAAGGTTGGGTATACGATCAATTTCAACCAGTATTTCTATAAGTACCAGCCTCCACGTTCTTTGCAGGAAATAGAAAAAGACATCAACGCGGTGGAAAAAGAAATTCTGGATATCCTGGGAGTGATGAAGCAATGAGTGAATCCCAGGTCAAGTGTATAGATACCTCAGGGATGAAGACCTATCCAGAATATAAAGACTCAGGTGTTGAGTGGATTGGAAAGATTCCAAAGGAATGGGAAGTAAAAAAACTAAAACATCTGACCAAAAAAGTAATTGACGGCACTCACTTTACGCCCACATATGTTGATGAAGGAATTCCATTTTTACGTGTAACAGACATACACAATAAGGAAATAGACTTAGAATCAGTAAAAATGATTCCAAAAAAAGAACATGTTGAACTCATCAAGAGATGCAGGCCTGAAAGAGGAGACCTACTACTTTCAAAAAATGGTACAATTGGAGTTCCTTGTGTAGTAACTTGGGACTGGAAATTCAGTATTTTTGTGAGTCTTTGTTTGATCAAATTTGAACAAGAAATGAATGTGAATTATTCAAAATACTTATTTTTAAGTGATCAAATAGACGAACAGATTTCGATGGGAGGAAAGAAAAATACAATTACGAATTTACATTTAGATAAAATTAAAGAGTTTCTATTCATAGTCCCACTCCTCCCAGAACAACAAGCCATATCAAATTTCCTTGACCATGAAACGTCCCGAATCGACGCACTTGTAGGAAAGAAACAGCACATCATTGAACTTCTGGAAGAAAAACGGTCAGCCCTTATAAGTCACACAGTCACGAAAGGACTCAATACCAATGTGCCAATGAAAGATTCTGGTATCGAGTGGGTAGGGGAGATTCCAGATGGATGGGAAGTCGTAAGATTGAAACATTTACTTCTTGACGGAAAAGAAGGATTAAAAATTGGGCCATTTGGTAGTTCATTAAAATTAGATATTATGAAAGAAGATGGATACAAAGTTTATGGCCAAGAGAATGTCATAAATGAAAATTTCTCCAGAGGCAAACGTTTTATCGATGATTCAAAATTCAATGAGCTTCAAGTTTATGAAATTCATGAAGATGACATCGTAATTACTATGATGGGAACTACTGGGAAATCATGTGTTGTCCCGTCTAATCTGGAAAAAGGGATAATGGATTCTCATCTAATGAGAATTAGAACAAAAGAAGACGTCAATCCAGACTACATTTCTTTACTGATAAACAAATCCGACTACATAAATCATCAGGTTAAAATTAACAGTAACGGGGCAATAATGGATGGATTGAATTCTTCCATCGTAAAATCTCTTTTAGTTCTTTGCCCACCTATGGAAGAACAAAACGAAATTATGAACTACCTCATATCCAATAATCGAAGATTTGATCACCCACTTGAAAAGATAAAACAGTCCATTGAGTACCTCAAAGAATACCGTACGGCACTGATTTCGGACGCTGTGACAGGAAAAATTGATGTTAGGGGGACTGCCTGTGAATAAACCTTCGGAAGAAAAGTTTGAAGAAGATATTGAACTATCACTCGTCTGCAATAACAAATACATCCAACGTACGAACAGCAATTATGACCCCGAACTCTGCCTGGACCCTGATATGTTGTTCGATTTTATCAGGACAACCCAGCCTGGGGAATGGAAAAAGCTCAAATCCCGACATGGGGCGGATGTCAAAGAAAATTTTCTTGACAGGTTGACCAAAGACATTAAAAATCGTGGCACACTCAAAGTCCTGAGAACTGGGGTAAAGGATGTTGGGTGCCATTTCGATCTATTATATTCCAAACCTGAAACTGGACTGAATGTGGAACATCAGGACAAATACCGTGCAAATATATTTTCAGTTATCCGACAGCTCCATTATAGTACGAAAACCCCTAAAAAATCCATTGATATGGTCCTGTTCATAAACGGCATACCTATTATCACTGCTGAACTCAAGAGTCCCCTGAATGAGCAGAATGTTGAACATGCAATCGACCAATATAAAAAACGGGACTCAACTGAACCCCTTTTAAGTTTTAAAAGGTGTTTTGCTCATTTTGCAGTGGACCCGCGCTTTGTATTTATGACCACGAAACTAATGGATGAGTCTACGGAATTTCTTCCCTTCAACAAAGGGTACCAGTGTGGTGCAGGCAACCCTCCAGCATATGGCAAGGATGATTATGATACGGCTTACTTGTGGGAAGATATCTGGAAAAAGGATATGCTACTGGACATCATACAGAATTTCATCCAGCTTGTTAACAAGAAAGGAAAGAATGGGGTCCTGTCCCCTCAGTTAATTTTCCCGAGATATCACCAGCTTGATGCGGTCAATCTCCTGGTAGAGAATACAAGGCTCAATGGTGCTGGGCAAAAGTACCTTATTGAGCATAGCGCAGGCAGCGGTAAAAGTTACACAATATCTCGTCTTTGCGACAAGCTATCAGGTCTTCATGACGAAAACAATGAGAACATTTTCGATACCATCATTGTCATTACCGATCGGCGGGTCCTGGATGACCAGCTCAGCCGAACGATACTGGGACATGAGCATGTGGAAGGTACGATAGTAAGTATCGAGAAGGACAAAGCCAAAAACCTCGCAAAAGCTATCGAAGACAACGCGAAAATTATTATTGTTACATTGCAGACATTCCCGTTTGCAATCGATTTATTCCACAAAACGCCAGGTAAACGGTTTGCTGTTGTTATTGACGAAGCGCACTCGTCTCAGACAGGGGATACTGCACGTGATCTCAGGAGAGTGCTCGTAACTGAGGACTCAATCGAATATGAGGACGAACAGGTCAAGGATGTAGAAGACACCATCAATGAAAAAATGGAAGAAATCACTACGGACCTGAAACTTCAGCCCAAGAACATCAGCTTCTACGCATTCACTGCCACTCCCAAGAATAAAACTCTGGAAATGTTCGGGGTAGAGCAACCAGATGAAACTTTCGAACCCTTCCACCTGTATTCCATGAAACAGGCAATTGAAGAAAGATTTATCCTTGATGTTCTTCAGAACTACACTACATACAATACGTACTTTGAGTTGATGAAGAAGATTGAAGATGACCCAAAATACAAAAAAACAATTGCTTCTTCCCTTCTTAAGTCCTATGTCGGTTCGAGTGAATATGCTATCAGGAAAAAAACAGAATTGATGCTGGATCATTTTTGGACAGGTACAACGGATCGTATTGGTGGTCGGGCTAAGGCAATGGTAGTTACAAACTCCAGAGCGAACGCTATACGATATGAACTGGAATTCAAAAAACAGGTTAAGGACAGAGAGTATCCATTTGAAGTCCTTGTTGCGTTTTCAGGGACGGTAAAAGGTGAAAATGTCCGCAAAGTATATACTGGCAAAGACTTCACCGAAAATGGTGAGAACGGCTTTCCAGAGAGACAGACAGCGGAAAAATTCAATGAAGATGAGTACAGGATACTGATAGTTGCCAACAAGTTCCAGACAGGTTTTGATCAGCCCTTGCTACATACCATGTATGTGGACAAAAAGCTCGGAGGGGTCGAAGCCGTACAGACATTGAGCCGCCTGAACCGTAAGCATCCAGAAAAGTCCGATACCATGGTACTGGATTTTGTAAACGACGCTGAAAAGATTAGAGAATCATTTCAAAGGTACCATGTCAAGACCATTCTTACTGAACCCACTGACCCGAATAAACTGTACGATTATGAGAATCAGTTGAAAGATTTTGCTGTATTCGATGACTCTGATATCAATAAATTTGCATCAGAATATTTCTCAAAAAAGGGAAAACAGGCAGTATTGTACACCTCGCTCCGCCCTGCAATTGAGAGATGGGGCAGACTGGAAGATGATGAAAAGCGGGATTTCAAGAAGAAGATGACAACCTTTGTACGTCAGTACGCCTTCCTCTCACAAATTATCTCGTTCTTCGACGAGAAACTGGAAAAGTTTTACCAATATTCTAAATACCTCGTAAAGGAGCTCCATGTGGACCTTGATAGGCTGCCAACTGAAATCACGGAAAAAGTCAACATGAGTTCTTTCAGGATACAGGAAACTAGCAAAGGAAGCATCTTTCTTTCCGATGATGAAGGACGCCTGCGCCCTGTTCCCGAACCAGGTGCAACCCGTCCACCTGACGATGAATTGACACCCCTTTCTGAGATCATCAAAGAAATTAATGAACACTGTGGCACTGATTTTACGGAAGAGGATAAAGTGGGGCAAGTGCTCGGTGATTTGCAGAAGAACCTGATCGAAAACCCACGCTTGGCAGCTGCCGCAAATACTGCAATCAACAAGAAAGAGGATTTTGAGCTGGTATTCAAAGAGATCGTTTCAGATGAATTGGATGAACTGGCCGATATAAATATTGACATATATTCTAAGATAAAAAACGATGCAGATTTCGGGAAGATGGTCAAAGAAATGTTGTTGAATAATGTATACAAGAAGCTTGTTCAGAAAGATTGAATATATGGCAACATCCAATCCAGATTGAGCAAAAGATGTCAGGTGATCGTAAAGGTCTCCTGACTAACACCACACTTAACTTCTGTTTTCAAGAATGCAACTAATTTTAGCTATTACATCTCCTGATCCCGTAAGTTTAATTCCTTTTTCCCTTCCACTTCTGTCTGTTGAAACGAAACCGTGAGTCTCCAATTTTTTTACAACTTGAGAATACTTGTTTCTGTTTGAACCAGAATATTCAATATTAAGCCCATCTTCCACCAGAGACTTAAGGGAATTGTATTTTTCTTTTTTGGTACCGCTTATTGCTTTCAACACATCAAGTTCGTCTTTAGCAGGTGGCTCCATTTTCAGAACGGGTATCTCAATGGGTTCTTTTACACCAGTGCTAAGATATCTCTTATTTTGAAGTAAGTCATTGATGATCTTCTTAGAGGAATCATCGTTATGTTTATTCAAAAGGGGGATTAACTCAAGTGAAAGATAACTGACTACAGGAACGTAATATATCCTCGCAGAAAATAGTGAAGCTGCCATGTATGAGGCTTGGGTCATTATTTTCGTGGAAGAGGAAATATTTATGTAAACAACTTCGCCTGCAGCCCCCTCTCCTTCTTTTGAGATAATCTTTGCCAATGTATTTATACAGTTTGCAAAATCTAATAAGTTTGCCGATTCTTCTTCAATTTTTACGTGTTTTCCGATCCCTTTTATTACCTCATCTTTTATGTTTTTGACTTCTTTTTCGATATCATTCTGCCTGGTCCCTGTCAAAAGAATAACTTTTGATGGGGGGAATTTACGGAATCCCTCAACAAACCTCTCTGGTGAATCCAAACCTATTGGGACTATATGAATTGTCATTACTTTCCCCTAATTTTCATATGTTTTCCCTGATAATTATTAAATTTTGTGATAATGTGTCCCCACATCTAGTTATAATCATTCAAATATTATGCATATTGTAATTTCAATCGAAAATTCAGGGAGAAACAAATTGAGTTTAGAAATAGGCCTTTTGAAATACTGTGTGAAAACGCCACTGACAATAGTCGGTTTATTTTCAATGTATGTTTTTGGGGGAGTTATCATGACATTTCTGAATACATTTCATGAAATACTTTCAGGGAACTTCGTGGAAGCTTTCTTTGAATACTTTATTTTCAGTGCCTTACCTCCAACTTCGATCTCTCAAGTGCTTCTTGTAGTTGCGGCAGGTACAACTGTTGCAGGCTTGAAATGGTACGTCGCAATGTCAAGAAGATAGGAAGGAACATATGGAAAAGCATGGATTAAGTCAGATCTTAAAAATTTCTTGATGATATAAAGCCTTTTGAATGCATAAAGAGCTAAATCTGTAATGAAGCCCATCAAGGAGGTATAAACATAGCAAAAAATTCTCCAACTGGTGACAATAGAAGAATTGGAGCTGTTCGTGACAGATCTCAGACCTATAACCCAGTAACTGATAAGTGGACAAAAAGAGACGCCACCACAGGAAAATTTATGGACACAAAAGCTGATGGAAAACCATTCAAAGGTGTCCGAAAGGAAAAATAACTTAGTCAGAAGGGTAGCATTATCCCAAATATTTAATTTTTTTGTTAGAGTAACATAAGGAGTGAAACTTCATTTGAGCAGAAAATCAATAATAATCCCACTTTTAATTCTGGTTTGCTTTTTTAGCGGATGTATCAATGCATCAAATATTGAAAACAGCATTGAAGAAATATCTCCTCAAGTAAAAGGTGCTGTTTCCGATGAAAAATTAACAAGAATTGATCTGAAAAACAAGTCAAATGACCTCATAAAAGATGTAAATCTCGTCAAAACGTCGTTAGAAACCAATTATGGGTATGAAGAGTATTCTCAAAAAATCCATATATCTGTAGAAGATTTAGGGGGTCTGGGCTTTGACGAAAACATTCAAGCAGCATTGATAACAGCTGAAGTCGATGAGAACTACAATGTCACTTATTATGGTGAAATTGCCTATACAATTTCAAAGGAAATGGAAGAAAAAAGCCTTTGTGAAATAAAAGTATCAAATGTTGCTTTTCTAGAGGATTATGATAATTTCAAAAAGGAAATGAATAATTTAAATCGGGCCATTGCCACCATTAATGAGAATTCTGATATGAATATCGAATCTCTAAAGATAGACAAAGGTTCTCATACTCATTTTATGACTCTCTTGAACAAAGGTGAAAAATATGTTCCCTTGGTGTATTCATATAACGAGCTTATTTTTGCTTCGAGGAATGTCTTAAAAGATAATACAAGCGAAGCTTTTGTCAAAGGATTTTACATAGCTGCTGGAATGCTTGCCGCCGATATACTGCTAATAGAATCTGGGTGTATGTATAAAGGAGCTTTCAAGTCTGTAGGAGTTCTTAATAGTGAACTTAAGCTGATGAAAATAAGAAAATATTGCGGCAATAGTGGGTACGGCTTATTATTGAGTAATATGCACTGGTACTTTAGAGGGCGCATGGAAACCAGTAAAGATGAACTATATGACCTGATAATGAAAGAGTGCACAGGATAAGGAAGTTGAGGTATAATTAATCCCAGGCCCTCCAGCCTAAAAGCAAAGCTAAAGAAACTGAAATTCACACCGAATTCGAAAAAATCAAAAAATAGTGGAAACGAGCCAAAAATGAAGAAATTGAAACATTTTCGGCTGCTCAGACGGGGACTTCTTTTTTAATGATGTATGCGACCATTTCGGGATTAATCTTTCTCGCCCTTGAAACTTTTTCTTCAATGGCCTCGGAAGGTTCGCCTTCCATTTTCAGTTCTTTTATTTCCTCAATGACTGATGGAGGTATGCTGTAATACTCGTTTATGTCTTTCCGGTGTCCCCAGACATCTCCTTCAATGAGCTGGATACGCTGCATTTCAAGGAACATTTCGATGGACGTTGAAACAGTCCGACGGTATGATTTAGGAAGCTGTATTACCTCAATTTTCGGACAGGTTTCGACCAGCGAAAGGATGTCCTTGTTTGAAGGCCTGAAAGCCATGTGCACTATTCTTTCATTTGGATTCAATGAAAAGATTTCATCTCTTGAACTCACAACCCTTATCTTCAAATTAACTCCTCCCGTTCTATCCCCGTTTTTTTATTTAATGTCTAAATATTCAGTATTAAATATTTTTCCTCCGGAGACAGATTTGTTTTGTAAGTTAGAGTTTACCGTCCTGTATTCCATACCCACAGGGGAAACAGCGAATTGTTAAGAATCATGATCGAAAGCCGCATTTTACCATATTAAAGTGCAATGCAGGATGAAGGGCCTGAAACATATAAAAAGAGAAATTCACCGAAATCCGGATTTTATAGAAATATTTTTTGATTTTGCCGCGGGTTAGGGCATTTTCGAGACTTCCCAAAGGGACCTGCCAGGACCCGAGAAAGATGCACGCAAACCTGTAAGGAACTTGCAGCGGGTTTTCACCATTTATGATGAAACTTGCATTGCATATGTCCGGATTATTCCCTCCAAATTGCCAGCTAAAATTTTAGAAAAATAATACTTCATGAATTGTGATATATTTTTTGGAACTGGAACTTAATAAATTAGAACCTGGACATAATAATTCAGATCCTGGATTTAAACACAGAACTTGGACTTAATAATTCAGATTTCAGACTTAATAATTTAGAATTCAAACTTAAATTTAGAATTCAAACTTAAATTTAGAATTCGGACTTGAAGTTAGAATTCGGACCTAAATTCAGAAAATAAGAACTTCTTATTTCAGGGCCCGGTTTTCATATAGTAGACAAGTCAGGAAGCAAAGCCCCACTAAGAGATGCTAAGAGATGCTAAGAACAGGTTGCAGCCTTCGAATCAGAATGGAGGCCTGAAAATACAATATCATAAGCCAGAATCAACGCAAAAAATAAAAAACTCCACAACTCAGGAAAAAAAATCAAGAAAAATAAAGTGGTGCCTTTTCGGAAGAGCGAAATTAGAAACATCTCTTCCGATAGAAACACACGAGAATCAGCTTTTTACCGATTGGTTTCAAGCCAAACAGTGTGGTTCAAACAGAATCCCGGGTTTCAAGAAAGCTTTGGCACCACAAACACGCAGACTCCGTACAGGAGTAGCAAGAGCACAACCTGAATAAAAACCACATCCAGGTAGTAAGACTTGGACTGGCTTCCGTTCACCTGAGAATCTCCTTCAACCTGAGTTTTCATTCTTTTCTTATCTTTATTGGCTACAACCTGACTTTTCATTCCTTCTCCCATGCGATTACCCCCTTCATAGGACATCATATTCTCTTACTTCATATTCCCCATATTTTTAGTAATCTATTTTTTTAGTAATTTCTTACTTCTTCTTTGCATGATGATCCTTTTTAGCATGAATTACCATTCATTCTTATACTCATCCAGCTTTAGTTTTCAGAATTCTATTTGGTTATTGCCTTTCATTTTGAGGCAAAAAATTCCAGATTTTAAAGCTGGGCAAGTATAGCTCATATCGGAACTATTGTTGGCACAATATACATGTAGACAATATACAGGATCACCACGAACATCACATGCATAAAAACCAGATCCACGACCCAGCTTTTTACCCTGACCTTCGCCAAAATACCCCCCCATTGAATTTCCCTAAAATTTATCCGGCCCGCTTTCCGACAACAGGCTTCCAGATCCCAAAAACCGTTTTTAGCGTATCTTAAGGACGATGAACACACAAAGAACGTACAGGACCATCAGAAGCACAATTTGCGTAAAAATTACTGCGTAAGAATTGCATCCAGATAGTAAGATTTGGATCCCCTCTTTTCCAAATAGCTCCCCCTGAACTGATCAGTTTGAATTAATGACAATATGCCTTCATTGTTTGATTTAAAGTTCGTTACATTTATTTATAAAGTTTTTAAATAATATGCTAAATTCTTCCCAAATAATTATCTTCATATTAACCGTCAAGATCTTTTTGGGATTGAAAACATCCAGACCAATACGGGATCATTAGAGCGAAACTTTCCCGAAAACCACAACCCAACACCATGATGCAGTTCCGGATCATTAAAAATAAATATCCCCGTGGTGGTACATGATCTTCTCAAATAAATATTCCCATTTACTTAGTTAAAGAACATCTTATATTAATTTAACTATATAAAAAATTTAATTAATATGTTATGTATAAATTTATGTCTCCAGTGGAAATTGCAAAGACAAAAACAGACTCAGAAGCATCGGACCAGCCCATGTAAAAAAGCTGAAATTAGATGTTGTTCAAAATTTAGGTATCGAGCAAGATATTTCAGGTGGGAATAAAAAGCTAACATGGGGGAATAATATGGGAAAAACAAAGACTCCTCCTGACTAAAAAAAATAATACTTAACCTAAAGTTTTATATAGATTTGTCACAATTTTAGACTATGTAGGGAAGTTTCCAAAAAGGAAACGTATTTTGCCGAAAAACAGGCTACAATTAAATGGGGGGAAGATGATGAGCAATACGATTGAAAACCTGTACGGGGCGCCAGTCCTCTGCCTGCTAGCTATCGGGATACTGCTGAGCACTGTTCTGTTCAGTTTCATGTTCAAATATGCCGAGGAAGGAAATTTGTTAATGGTGATTTTAATCCCCCTGGTAGTCTCGCTTATTGCACTGGGGATTGCCGGGGGCCTGAGCTCCACGACCAATGAATGATTTTATATGCAAGGGAAAAACCCGAAAATCACTCTTCGGAACAATATTAAAGAGCTTAAATTAAGAGATGTCCAAAGTTGCCTTGTTTGCAGGCAACTTTAGACTTTAATTTTCATAAACACATCTAATTTACACCAACAGATTACAGCTGCGAATTGCAGATATGTGATTCCTGATCCGGGGAACAATTAACAATAATTAACTGTTATTCATCTAAACATCTAAACTATTTTCATTCAAACCTCATCTCAAGTTCTTTTTATGGAGGTAAAAGTTGCCTATTCCAGCTTCAGAGTGTCGGTTGAGCTCATTTTTTACATGATGCAATTGTTATCACTGTTAAGTAAAAAGGCCAAAAAACTCGATTAACCACCAGTGTGTCCGGCTGAAAAACAACTCTGACTAAGTTATTAGAGCCGGAAGGTGAAACTCAAAAAAGGGAAAAATTAAAAAATCCGGGATCAGAATTTATTGGCTTTTGTGATGTTATACCCCGTAATCTCCATTTTTCCGGTGTCAGAGTCTATGTAGACAAGGTTGGAGATGCTTGAATAGTAAGTAAAGAGTTCTCGCCCCCATTTCAGGGCACTGGGCTCATAACTTATCAGGGTAGTCCCGTCGAACCTTCCGTTCTTATCAAAAAGCCACAGGCCCATGAACCTGTCCGTGACTACCAGGGTAAGGGGGCCGATGTGCCCGCTACGCATGGAGACGTTCATATTTTCATGAGAAAGAAAGTTGTTAAACTTATCCGGGTAATCTTCCAGATATTTGTTGAAAATCTGCTCCGTAAACACACAGGTAACTTTTGAATTATTGCGGAGAAGCTTGGAAAATATGCTGACTGTGTGAGGCTGGAAAGTCGAACTGGCCATCATTACGTACTTGGAATTCAGAACATTGTCCACAAATGTTGGATGGAACTCAAACAGACAGTCCCTGTTTGCTTCCAGCAGTTCACAGTGCACAAGGTTACCTATACGTTTTCTCATATGATAGGGGATTTCACTGAGGTCCCGGGTTTCCCAGTACTCATGATTCTCCGCATAGATATTTATGATATTGAGGAATTCTTCTATTTTTTCAACTATTAAAGCCCCCATGTCAGACAGCTTGTATAAATCTTCATTGGGATCGTAAGTAAGCAGGTCCCATTTGAGAAGTTTCTTTATCTGAGGCATCAAAGCACTTGCACTGAAGTCGAGTGCGTCTTTGATTTCATCTATATTCTTGGGGCCTTCTCTTAGCAACAAGACCAGTACATTTTTTCTTTTTTCGGATAGGAATATTGTTTTAATAAGGCAGGAGGGGTCCACTCTCTATCACCAGGGAACATATAAATCTTCTTCAAAGGAAATTCGTCTTGAAAGAATAACAGTACTACACCTAAGCACCGTCCCAAATATCAACACGGGAAAATCGGTTTATTATTTTATTAATAGTATAATCAGTTTTAATATATGAAGTAATTTTGCTATTAATAATTTATTATTTAAACCTGTATCAAAAGTTTAATTAAAGTATGTTAAAAGCTCTCGATGTTTATTTTCCAAAAGTAGCCAGATAATTAGACTATAAAAACAGAAAGTTTAAGTATAGAGAAAAATCCCCTCCCCGAAGATTGGAACATTTCTAAATAAAAAACAGAGGAAAGAAACCTCTATACTATTGGCCCTTGAAAAAAAGATAAATCAAAAAGAAAATGATAAATTATAAAAGGGGATATATTTTCGATCTTGAGGGTTCAGGGAGCGAGAGAAATAAAAAAATATGAAAAGGAAAACATAAGGCTTCAAGACATGCGGTTCGGCGGCAGGTATCAAGAAAAAAAAGACTTCAGAGACTGGCAAAGTTTGTCTTGAAGCCATTGAAGAGAGTTGTAGACCTCTCTCACCTGGAGGTTAAGAATGGAAAAGTTTCTGCCGTCATCTCGGAAAGTCCCGGCCAGAGACTTTTCTTCACCGATCGGGAAATGGCGAACCCTTTTCGGTTAATGGAACAGCCCCGTAATCCGGGCTTTCCGATCAGACAAAGCATCCCTTGCAGCGGCATAAAATGGCAAATATACAGCTGCAAAGGGGATATTGCAGGTCTTTTACTCACTTTTGGGGGATATTTGATAACAGTGCCTTCTTGAAGAGAGGGATATGGACAGGCACAGTCATCAGCGTGATTAATTAGCCCGGAAACCGGTTGCGAACGTTGGGTACACGATATGGGGCACACTGCATGGAGATGCAGCCCCAACGCCGTAGTAACCCATGGAGAACGCATTTACAGCGGAAACTCTGAAAAAACCCTTCTGGAAGAGTAGTCCAGAGCAGGCTCGTATCCAAAGATACTTTCAGGGGCCGAAAAAGCCTCCAACGTATTAGATATAAGGTTTCCTGAGCATTTCATTCGGTATCATCTCCCTTTCTGAGGAAAGGAAGTGTAAACTGGCTCTTCGCAGATTTTTCCGGGAACATACAGCACACACATTGCACACATATATTCAGACACGTTTTGAGAGAACTCCACGTTTTTTTCGATCTTTTGCACGTTTCGGGAAAGAACTGCTCCCGAAAAAGCAGCGAAGAACCTTTATCGTAAATTTTTTGGGGTTTTTTAAGGGTTTGGGGTTATCAGGGAATGGAGGTTTCAACCATTTCCATACTATTCAGCTATTGATTCACGTTTAACTCCGAATTTTTCACAGTTGTGGTGTGAACCGGGAATTATAGGGGTTTTGTGGGGGTATTGGCATATAAAGGGGTATTAAGGGTTGAAATTTAAATAGGGGTTTTATTGGAGGTTTTATTGGAGGTCTTATTGGAGGTCTTATTGGAGGTTTTATTGGAGGTTTTATTGGAGATTTATGCAAATTTGGGGAGATATTCAGGGAAAAATTCAACCCTTTAAACCGTTGTTTGAATCAATTTTGAACCGTTTTTCGAATCTTAACCGTTTTTCGAATCTTAACCGTTTTTCGAATCTTA
>JAENZL010000042.1 GCA_016841265.1 Methanobacteriota archaeon
AATGGAGAAAAAGCTAAATCTCGAGTTATTCCCTAAATAAGCGGAGTTAAGGTTAGAAGAAAAAAGGTCAGTGATATAATGTGAATCGTAAACAATACAAGATCGAATTTTAGACAAACTTATTTTATGAGTAATTACTAAAAGAGGATTTTCTTTACTTAGAACTGAAATGTAAGGTGCCAAAAAAGCAAATTCTTTATTCAGTTTTAAAGAGGAGGGGTAAATGCCCATCACAAATTTGTTTTGAAAATTAAAACCATATACTTTTAATAATTCATCAAAAGAACTCCCAAGCAAATTTATATAATCTGAATATAAAATACTTAATAACTCATTCGCTTTCCTTTCTTCTTCAGTGATGCTAAAAGGATTGGGAAACATTATCCAAATTAATTTCCCGTATCTTTTAACTACTAGCCCTCCTTGAAGGGATCTACTGTTAACAACTTGGTAAATATTATCATCTATTTTATTTACTATATTAAATGCTCTTGGAAAATCTGATTCAATAAGTTCATAAATATCATCTTGGTATTTTTCATACATTTTTTCATGATAAAAATTAGACCAAAGATGTGGTTCAAATATTAAAAAATTCTGATTCACTCCTGATATAGGATAAGATTCTCCGTTTGATATGTAATAAGCAAATCTATCCAAATAATCCATTGAAAATACATGACACATCTTGTTAAATGCTTCATCTGTTTTTAAAAATTTATATATTTGGATTGGAGATGAACTAAACTCGAAAATACCTTCTAAATCTAGCATATTCATAACTAAAACAGTTTTATTTTCTTTGGTTAACTGGATGTTATAATTAATAGTTTCACTGCCAAATACCAAGAAAGCCCATATTTCTAACTTTTTGGGAGAAATATCTACTATCTGACCTCCAATATAATGGAATTTCACTAAATCTTCAGTTTCTATATTTTTAATTATGGTGTTTAATTCATCACTCGCTCTCTTTATTTGTTGACTAAGATCAGATTCAAAAGTTGGTGGAATAAGTTTAAATAACAAAACTTTATTGTTATCAACTTGAACGACAATATCGATTTCTTTAGTCAAGTTCTCATTTGTTTCTTTTTTCAGAATCCCATTTATCATTCCATATTCTTTGAAAAATTTTAAGCAACTATCGATAACCCAAAAAATGTAATTATTAGAAATAATATTTTTCAATTCATCTCTGTTTTGAGAGTTTTTAATAATTTCGCACGATAATTGATAAAGAATTTCAATATGAAGTTGAGGGATCAGACAATAGTTATCTTCTTGAATTCTAACTAAATATGTATTCAATAATAATTGAGTGAAGTCCCCATTTAAAATTTTTGAGTTAATATTCTCCACTGAACCCAGTTTGATAGTTGGCAAATTTTCAAATTGTACTTGGCTTTGTTCCATCTTAAATAAACAAGAAATTTCATTAAAATAATCTTCAGTTGGAACATAAATATTCTTTGTTTTTATCTGTGATTCACCTAAGGATATCAGTTTTTCAAGTATTTTATTCTGATAAGTTAAACTTTCAACTAATAATTTTTTCAAAATTTGTAATTCAGTAAATGAAGCGTTGTACTTTCCCAAAAAAACATTCTCAAAATTTGTTAAGAATTCATGTGGTCTCCCCAACATTCCATAAAAATATAGGTATTTTTCCCCATCTAAAAAATAAGGAATAGCTTTTAGTTGGTCAAGCGGCTCAAAATCTTCGAAAGTTATAAAATATTCTGAAGATTGAGTTTCAAACTCACTCATGAAATGTTCAACATCAGATCTAAACAGTTGGTTCTCTTCAAAATCTGGGGGTGGTATCGAAAAAAGAATAGATAGTAATAATTCAAATCTCATCTGATTAAGTTGATTAGATGGATGAACTGCTATTGTTTGGATCCACAGAAATAATTCATTTCCATTATACCTTTTCATCCATTTTAAGATATTATCAATATTCATTAAATTCCCTCAAAAACAGTACAAATTTACCAAACACTTGTTATAAAGGTTTTGACCGAAAAAAAAGTCCCATATATTGGAGCACAATTTAATGAGTCTAATGGTGGTCTCCATTGTTTCATTGTTTATGTTTTCATGACTAAATTTTTTCGAATGATTTCTGTTTGCATATTTACTTATTGTATGTAGGCTGTCTACAATTGCATTGAAAACATGGATAAATAAAGGCTTAAAGGAAACATTCCAGCCCATATTCGGCAGAAAAACATAAATAAGACCTATATCTGTACATATGGGTCATTTAATGGGCTTAAATCCCCTATTTTTACATTCTTGGATATTAATATGCCATTATTGTGTCTTAGTGCCGAATGCAGGATTCCAGTTATTTGTCGAATAATATCAATCAAGCTATCAGGAGACTATCATTATCTATTAAATATACAAAATCCTATTTATATTAAATTTTGGAGGCAGTGTCATGGTTTTGGAAGAAGATATTTTTTATCAGATTTCAGAATACTATATACATTCCATGGATTTTAATGGGGTACTTGCTGTAAATTTAAGTGATAACGGGAATTTAAATCCCATTAAATTAAAAGAAATATTAACGAAATTGGTTTACGAAAAAAAAATAACCCTTACATTTACAAGTATTTCTGAAAATCCTCACATAAAACGTTTTCCAGATTTACCAATTGAAGAGCAAATTAAACATTTAAACTCTGAATCTTTAAACGAAATTTGTGTTTATCCTTCTTCTAATATCTTGGTGGATGAATTTGATAGTTCAAAATACGACGATTGCCCATTTTCTAAGTTACTATTTTTGGGAAATCCTCAATTGAAGGCATATTTTTTTGATATAACTGTTTTGGAAAGTTATTATCAAGATCCACGTTACTTAATAACAAACCATGAATATCGTGGTTCCATATCCATTACAAATAAATATTACGAATCTGAAGAGATGCCTGAAAAAGACAAAATTGTACTTGAACATTTTGGAATCGGATATACAAATAAAGAAAATGATCGAGTAGTTGTTGGTTTATTGAGATATCTTTCAAGGCTTTCTCCAGAACATCAACAGGTATGGCACACTATATTGAAAAAGGACAAATGTTTTGTAGAACCTGATTACACGAGAAACATTCTAGGAGGTTTTGCAACCCACGTTTCTATATATAAAGCATTCCTTGAAGAAATATATCATATCAATGAAATCTCAAAACTAATAAACAGGCAACCATTATTTAGAAATACATACAAAGATTCAAAGCCCAAAGATTTTACTTGCTATCTCCGACCTACCCTTAATAATTACCACAATTTTGTTCATTTGTTAGACAAAATGCTTTCAGAAAATATTAATAAAGAATTTTTTAATAACGACATTCTTCTTAATATAGAAACAAAAAGGAAAGATGGAAAAATAGAAACCAAAACAAAAGGCACTGTGTCAATGCTAGATGAATGGCTTAGGTCTGAGATATTAGTTGATGAAAATACTATCGATAAAATAATCGTTCCTATTAAAATAATTAGAACCTTAACTCCGCCTCGCGTAGGGTATAAACCAATTCAATGATTCGTTCTTCTGACATCGTTTTTTAACAGAATTATGCATTTTTTCTCTTTCTGTTACGTTCAATTTCATCAGATCTTTTTTCTATATTCAGTTTTATCTAGTCTTATGATGTCGAAAATGTAGAATGAAACAAATCGGGGATTATAGACAAAACTTATTCCCTATAGAGTATAAGTTTGAGTACATTTTTGTATTTTTGCTTATTACTAAATTCGACACCTGAAGGCCCAAACATCAATTTGATACATTGATCTCAGCGGGAAATTGACAGGGGACATTTTGATTTTATTTTGGCCCCCTTGCTGAAAAACATGATCAAGCGCATTGGCCAGTGGAATAAATTATTCCCTATTGTGGCAGAGTTAAGGTTAGAAAAGAAAGGCAAAAACCTGCGCATAAAGTACAAGAAGACAATTATGATAAAAAATATTTCCAGATGCAAAATGAATTAATTAATTCAGCTTATAATTCCGTAAGAACAATTCGTTTGTTGTTTATGAATCATCCTTTAGCCAGAAATTATGAAGTTCCAAATTGGTTATATGAGGGTAAGATTAAGATATATTAAAAAGAGACAGGTGCCTAATTTTTCTGTAATATCATAATTTGGGTCACTACCAAATTCACCACTCACAAAAATAGAACACAAAAAAAAGAAAAAACAACCCCCACTCTTCCTTTCTTACTTAGAACCCTGCCTCATAAAAGCCAGCAACCCTTTCAAAATCTCCCTGGGACTTGGAGGGTTTCCCGGTATTTTCATATATACAGGCAATATCTTGTCCACGCCTCCCAGCACTGCATACGAATCCTTGAAAATCCCGCCGTTGCAGGCATCGATTCGGTTATTCAGGATAATTTCATGCAGCTGCACCAACAATGACAAAAAATAAAAACGAGATTTGAAAATCGGTTCCCTGTCTACCAGAAAATTAAGATATGCACATCGGCGGAAAATGCTGCTTGAGACCTGCCAGTTTGAAGGGATCGTCTCAATGCCGTCCGGGGTCTTCAAGCCCTATGCGGGAGTCTCGACTGCGGTGCTCATATTCACAAAAGGAGGGAGCACGGAAAAGGTCTGGTTCTACGACATGGAAGCCGACGGGTATTCCCTGGACGATAAGCGGACGCCCACAGACATGAAAGGGGATATTCCGGATATCATCGAGAGCTTCGGGAAGCGCAAAGAAGAGAATCCCGTGGACAGGAAGGGGAAGTGTTTCTATGTGCCTGCGGAGGAGATAAAGGCGAATAATTACGATCTATCAATTTCCAGGTACAAAGAGATCGAGTATGAAGAAGTGGAGTATGAGAAGCCGGAAGTGATTATTCGGAAGATCGAGGAGATCGAAGGGCGGATACTGGAAAATGTTGGGGAGTTGAAGGGGATGCTGGGGAAGGGAATATGAGCTGAAGATTCAGGTTGCTCAGGGAAAGTTCACGCAGCGGGCCGGCACAGCCAAAAAATAAAAAATAAGATTTGAAAGTAAGGTTTTCAGTCCGCTTGAGCGTAGCGAAACGGACACCGTGCTGTTGCACTTACAGTGCAACTCCCAGAAAATCTCCGATTTTCTGTGATCCCGAAGCGGAACTCGGGTGCTGCTGCTTGAGACCTGCCAGCTCGAAGGAATCGTCTCAATACCTTCCGGGGTCTTCAAGCCCTATGCGGGAGTTTCCACGGCGGTCCTGGTCTTCACCAAAGGCGGGAGCACGGAAAAGGTCTGGTTCTACGACATGGAAGCCGATGGGTATTCCCTGGACGATGAAGGAGTTGTGAGCTGAAGATTCAGGTTGTTCCGGTTTAGTGCACGCAGCGGGCCAGCACAGCCAAAAAATAAAAAATAAGATTTGAAAATGATGTTTTCAGTCCGCTTGAGCGCAGCGAAACGGACACCGTGCTGTTGCACTTACAGTGCAACTCCCAGAAAATCTCCGATTTTCTGTGATCCCGAAGCGGAACTCGGGAAGCGGAACTCGGGTTATGAAGGCTATAAATACTATAGCAAATATAGCAGAAAACATGGCTGAAACTACAACCATACAGGTAAAAACAAAGACAAGGGACAAATTACGTGCAATCGGGTCAATGGGTGATGATTACAACAGCGTCATCGAAAAGCTGATCCAGGAGCACAACAGGAACAAGCTGGTTGAATACAGCAGGAAAATGGTAGAAGAACACGAAGACGAGTTCGTGAGTATAGATGAGCTTTAATGTCCTGATTCTCCCACGCCTTTTTGATGAGATTCCCGCCGAAATGAAGGAGAATATTAAATCGGCAATCAAAGACCTTAATAATCCGTACCCTGGCTCCGGGGGCAATAAAAAAGAAATCAAAGGTGCCGGGGATTCTGCATACCGTTTGAGGGTGGGAAGTTATCGGATTTTCTACAGAATTGACAAAGACAAAAAGAAAGTTTACGTTTTTGATATTCTCACGGCAGAACAGGCGCATAAAAAGTATGGCCGTATGTAAGTACTGTAACTGTTTTTTTCAAACATTTCAACCCAAATTCCATAGCTTGAATTTTGTAAAAGCCTTTCCCACCTCGGCCTTTATGAGTGTCTGAACTGTAAAAACATAATAGATAAAATTTAATCAATCAGACGCCACACGATAAGAAATAGAAGCCGGAATCTAATCGTAGAAGCAAAGGTATCAAGGGCAAGTTTTTTTAATCCGCTTTTATCGAGTACCGGGGTACTCACCGGCCGAAGGCCGGCCTTTTCAGGGCTGAAATTGAAAAGAAGTTGAAATTGAAAGCACAGGCTGTTTTTATCAACGAGCATTTAACGTATTTCATGTACCTTTCCTTAATGTACCCCTCAATTGCTCAACTGTAAGGTTCACTTTGTGCAGCATTGAATGGCAGTTGGGACATACGGGTCTTAAATCATTAATAGGGTCTACCCTATATTCTTTATTTATTTCATTTAGAGGTTTTAAGTGGTGAACTTCGATGTACCCAGTTCCAATTTCACCATAGACTTCTTCAAAACTGAACCCGCAGACACAGCATTTATAGCCATATTCCTGAAGACATCGTCGCCTTGCTATTGGATTTCGTTCATAAGCATTTACGGTAATTCGTTTTTTTGCTCCTTCTACCAGATCACCTGTTTCTTCAGGAATCTCGGCAGCTATCCGTACTCCTTCTTTGCTGCTTATGAGCGCTAATAAACGGGGTAAACAATCGATATTCAGTGACTGCTTAACCTGGCTAAATTTTTTAAAATCAGGATCAAGGGAATGCAGTTCATCCGTCGTTATCGGATCAAAAACCCGGATACTCTTTTTATCTAAAGCCAATGCTCCTTTGTAGATGCCTTCTTTCGGATTTTCATATCTTGTAATTCCTTTTAGTCTTGCACAGGCAATGATACTATTATCATATTGAAAAAGTAGCAGTGCATTTTGAGCACAATTTATCCCTGCGTTTCTGAACAAATATAAGAAGTTATTCCCGTTTATTAATTCGTCAAGAAAAAATTCCTGTTGCACAACTTCAAATGGTTTGTTTTTAAACTCGATGGATTTATTCATTGGAATTATCCTGATTTCAGGGGTAAAAGCATTGTTAACTTGCATGTTAATTTTGTCTGCATTCGATAATTTTTCAATAGCTTCCTTTAGCTCCGGGCGTAGTTCCCAAAAATACCGGCCCTTTTTTTCAGCATCTTCAGCCCAGAAAGGGATATGCCAATAACTGATATTTCCGTCCTTATCTGCAGGGAATTTCACATCCGGTATTTTGTTTATGATTCTTTTTCCCAGCCTGCCTATTTGAAGATTCAGGACGGAGTAATGTGATACACCAAGAACATTAGCAAGTACCGAAGCTTTTTCACGACAGCCTTCGCAAGCATAAAGGGCTTTCATAAGATCAAGGTCAGTGACTTCAAAAACACTACTATCACACAGTAATTCACGCCACTGTTCTGCAGAAATATCAAGATCTTCTCTATAAATGGCCATATAAATCCATCAAATCATATAGTTCGATTTTTGGTGCTCGAATCTGTTTTATTTCGTATTCAGGTTGATTAAATTAATGTTTAAAGCTGCAGGAGACTATATAATTTTCTAAATGTTTATAAGTTGTCAGTCCATTCTTTTAAGAATTACTCCGGTTGTTTCACGAAAGTGCACGCTTAGCGCCGGCACAGACAAAAAATAAAAAATAAGATTTGAAAATCAGACGCAGCATTATCTGAGAAGGGCACCAGAATCTAATCATAGAATTAAAGGCATCAAGGGGCAGGTTTTTCAATCCGCTTTTATCGAGTACCGGCGTACTCACCGGCCGAAGGCCGGCCTTTCCCTGAATGAAATTGAAAAGAAGCTGAAATAGGAATCACATGACGGCTTTTTGCAGTGAGCGCTGGCATGTCAAAAGGTTGGAAACAAGGTGCAGTGACAATTTCTAACAAATCTAAAATGGCGTTTTTTACTCTGCAATTTATTATTCAATTTACTTCTGGAAAAGCCGGCCGCCTTCGGCGCCCGGTGAGAGCCCCGGGACCTATTAAGCAATCACACGAACTTGTTTTGATTCTTTGAAAGCTTCTACATCAAAAGGTTAGGAAGGATTCTTTCCACCTATGCAAACAATACCATTAGTTGTAAAGCGTCCTTTTCGGAAGCTCAAATGCCCACAAAAACCTGCGCAAAATTCTTCTTGAAACCTGCCAGCTCGAAGGAATCGTCTCCATGCCGTCCGGGGTCTTCAAGCCCTATGCAGGAGTATCTACGGCGGTCCTGGTGTTCACCAAAGGCGGGAGCACGGAGAAGGTCTGGTTCTACAACATGGAAGCCGATGGGTATTCCCTGGACGATAAGCGGACGCCCACAGACATGAAAGGGGATATTCCGGATATCATCGAGAGCTTCGGGAAGCGCAAAGAAGAGAATCCCGTGGACAGGAAGGGGAAGTGTTTCTATGTGCCTGCGGAGGAGATAAAGGCGAATAATTACGATCTATCAATTTCCAGGTACAAAGAGATCGAGTATGAAGAAGTGGAGTATGAGAAGCCGGAAGTGATTATTCGGAAGATCGAGGAGATTGAAGGGCGGATTCTGGGGAATGTTTGGGAGTTGAAGGGGATGTTGGGGAAGGAGATGTGAAATTTCCTGTTTTTAATTCTACCTTCATCTTTTTTATTCGTTCAAAAAGGGAAGGGGGTAATTTGTTAGATTTAGCTTTAAAAAAGGTTGCATGATTCTTCTTTTTTGGGTTACGACATAGGTTGTTCGGGAAAGTTCACGCAGTGAGCCGCGACTGTAAAAATATAAAAAATAAGATTTGAAACTTGGTATTCAGTCCGCTTGAGCGAGCAACGCGAGCGAAACGGACCCCGTGCTCCCGAAGCGGAATTCGGGCTGGAAAGGCCGGCCGCCTTCGGCGCCCGGTGAGAGTCCCGGTACTCACCAAAAAATCACGTCAAAAGGTCCGGATTTTACAGAAGCTCCCTGCCGAAAAGGAAGAGGAATTCATTCCATTTCTACTTGAATGGACAATTAAGATATTCTTGTTATGTGAATATATTTCAGGCTATAAGAATATAATTGCCATGATACCATGAAAAGACAAAAAGTATGGGTCTATAGCCCAAAAAGCCTCCCAGGCCTAAGGTACCAGAAGATATAAAAGAAGAGGTAGAAAGGAAAGCAAAGGAACTTGTTGAATCTTTTCGGCTCTTCGCTGTTTCAAGTGGGTAACTCAAATTTAAGTTTTTCTAACTTTAGATAGATCATATTAATAAAATATTGTACGTTTTTGAATCCTCTTGCATTTCTTTTTTGCAACTGTACAAGACTGTTAATTCCTTCCAATATTCCATTAGTAATCTTGGAATCGAAATAATTGAGAATACCATCCCAATGTTTTTTAACGGTCTTTGCTGCTTCAGTTATTGGTTTTAATCTACTATGAGTCGCCCAGAAATACCACTTTTTGAGATAACGTTCAGCTTCTTCTCTATTGAGTGAATCCCAAAACTCTTGAAGACTTAATTTTATATTGTATGCTCTAACCGTTTTTAGTTTTTGATTTTTGAGTTGTAAGAACCTTTCATTTTGCTTTTCGCTTAGATTCCTTCTATTTTTAAGCCATAGGTACTTACTCTTCTTCAGTTCTTTTTTTGTAGATTGTTCCTGTTTTCTGACTTCATTCACTGCCTCATTCATCATTTTCATTACATGGAACTTATCAAATGTAATCTCAGCATCCGGGAATTCACTTGAAATTCCGCTGATGAATGAAGGAGACATGTCACAACTAATGCATTGAATCATGGTGGGTTTCCCACCATGATTTATCAAATCTTCACTGAAACGTGTAAGAGTGGAAGAGTCTTTCCCTTCGCAAACATGTATAACCTTAGACTTTTCGATGTCAGCTACAATAGTCACGTATTTATGCCCTTTTTTAAACGATGTTTCGTCTATACCGATTATTGAAACTGTTGAAAAGTCCTCTTTTGATCTTGATTTTTTAACGTAATATATTATAACTCGCCAAATCCTTGTGTCATGCTCATCGAGCATTTTAGCAACTTTTAAGATTGGCATACTTTGTGCCAGCAGCAGGATCATAGCATCCATAAGGAGAGTGAAACCACTTTGTTTACGAGCCCATGGAACTCCAACTTGGTGAACTCCACAATCACCACATTTTGTCCTGGGTACTCTACAGTGTATGTAGGTCTTATTTTCAAAAAAGTTGAGGTGACGCCATACTTTTTCAACTGTATCATGGACAGAACAGTTTAGTTCACCACAGTTAGGGCAAGGAAATTTAGATCCTTTCTTAAAATCGATCCAAATATCAAGTTGTTTTAGTTTTGGATCAAAATTGATATCTTTAATGTACCAAGGATCTTCAATATTCAAAGCTTTCTGAAAAAGTTCTTTGTGAATAGCGAATCAAACTCCTGCAATTATATGAAGGAAATGGGTAACCACTAAATTATATTTAAATTAATTTATATTAAATTACCCATACAAAATAGCGAAGAGCCATCTTTTCTAAAGCCAGATTACGTCAGGCCCCCACCTGAAGATCTTGATAGAAACTATATCGTGGACATTTATACGAAATGGTATCGCAGCTTCTTTTACTTCTATGCTAAGTACGCTTCCCCGAGTCCACATTCTATAACCCCATTTTTTGAGATGGGATTTGCCCGCATGGGATACGTTGGGGATGGCCTTTTCGACCTTTCATTCATGAGGCACACAGAGCAATGGTCTGAACTTTATCAAAATCTATCCCTAGATGAATGTTTAGAAGCAGTCAAGAATGATCCCTTCTTCCTGCTATGAAAGGAAGGGTATTCATGCTGGAGCTGTCAAGAAAGTTCAAACTTCATCCCAACATACGAAAATTAGTAATAAGTAAATAGAGTGAACTACCCGCTAAATCTAAAGATTTAAGGGGTAGTTCACGGCTAAACTATTAATTCTCAATGAAATGTTTTAAAAACCTGCATCAATCACCCCTAACTATCACGATGAACTCCAGAAATCTCAAAGAAGAAATCACAAAAGGGAAAAGTTTCGAGCCCATAACGAAAGCTTGAGTACTCTTATTTATGAGCCCTCACATAATTAAATAAGGAGTTACAGGAGGGGGACCAGCCATGATAATGAAAGTAAAGTTTCTTGACTCGGTGCAGGAGATAACGGAGGAGCCGGAAATTGAAGTCAAGATCCGGAAAGGGGATACCGTATACACGGTTCTGTGGGCTCTAGCCTACCGTTACGGGAATGATTTCTATGCAGTGACCGTAGGAGACGAAAGTGAAGACCCGAAAATCAGGATTTTGCTAAACGGCAGGGATATAGAAGAATACTCCAGCTGCCTGGAAGCCGACGTGAAAGGCGGGGATATACTTGAACTGCGGGAAAGGACTTGAGCTAACCTCGAGAAAATCTTCAACATGACCAGAAAGGTTAATTTACTCTGTTTCTGATTTGTCAGCGCCTTCTTTTTTAATAACTTCCTGCTCAAGCCTCGCTTCGCTCGGGACAAAAACGACAGGCATGAGGCTAATTCAGGTTGTTCCGGCTTTTTAAGTCCATCCGAAAAAAACCTCGCCCTGAAGATCATGCCTCCCACAAAGCCCGAAAAGCACTTCTTTTTTAAGCCATTACTTCTTTATCAGAGCAGTATGCCGAAACCTGAAAAAGGACCTGAAAAAGGACCTGAAATAGACCCCGAAAAAGACCCCGAAAAAGACCCCGAAAAAGGACCTGAAAAAGAACCCACTAAAGGACCTGAAAAATCCACTATCAAAGAGCATTTTCAGCTCAAGGAAACCATTGTAACAATCGCAGCTTACGATCAGGCCCATATCGAAGCCGCAAAAGAGGCAATCCGCTTTCACCGGGTAAAACTCGAAAATTACATCCTCTCAGACCCTTTTTTCAAACTCACCCTTGAACCTCACAGCTGTCCTTCCGATGCTCCTGAAATCGTCCGGAGGATGGTTGATGCCGGGAATACTATGGGCATCGGGCCCATGAGTGCGGTTGCAGGTACGGTCTCGGCTCTTGCCGTGGAAGCCATGGTCGAAGCCGGAGCTTCGTATGCGATTGTGGACAACGGCGGGGACATTGCGATGATCAACGACAGGCCTGTGGTGGTCGGGATTTATGCGGGACAGTCTTCAATCAGGAACCTGGGCTTTGTTTTCGAGCCCCAGGACTCAGTCACCGGGGTCTGCACTTCAGCCGGGACCGTGGGACCTTCTATCAGCTTCGGGATGGCGGACGCTGCTGTAGTGTTTTCCGAGGACGTGTCTCTGGCGGATTCGGCTGCAACGGCTCTCGGAAACGCCGTGGATGTGGGAAAAGAAGCTGTGGAGAAGGCTTTTGATGTAGTAAAAGGAATTTCCGGGATCAAAGGAGCTGTCGTGGTCCAGGGAGAGTACATCGGAATGTGGGGAGATGTGCCGAAAATTACGCGGGCGGATGTCCGGTATGAGTGTATTACGAAGGCGTGAATACTTTTATTTAGTAACTCAACATACTAATATACGATATATATTCAACTGCGTATCCTGTTTAGAATCATACCTCAAAATTGACCTTGTATTGGTCTGGCAGACGCTTTAAAAGTAGGAAAAATAGTAGCATGCCGGAAAAGCTGAAGAACTCATTAATGAGCTCATTGGGATCTTATTCAAAAGGAGGATTTACATGCTGGGCGGTTATGTAGGCAAAATGTTAGAAGTTGACCTTGATAGTGGAGAGCTTAAAGACCTGCCACTTGATGAAGAAATGGCAAAGATGTACCTGGGAGGAAAGGGACTCGGCCTGAAGCTCGTATACGACGAGTTCAGGGCTGACATGCAGCCTTTTGACCCGGACAACCTGCTTGTTTTTGCAACCGGACCTGCCACAGGAGAGAAAATCCCGACCAGCGGGCGCTACCATATTGTCTGCAGCAAATCCCCGCAGACCGGAACCGTAGGAAGCGGAAACGCAGGCGGAAAATGGGGCCCTTACCTGAAGTTTGCGGGTTACGACGTGGTCATAGTCAGGGGAATTTCAAAGGAGCCTGTCTACCTGGAGATCGTGGACGGAAAAGCCAGGCTTGTGCCAGCCCCGGAACTCTGGGGCATGACGGTCTATGCGGTCACGGATGAGCTTGTCGAAAGGACAGGAAACCCGAAAAAGACCTCCGTTGCCTGCATCGGGCCCGGAGGAGAGAACCTGATCCCCTTTTCCGGCATCATGAACGACAAGTACCGGACCGCAGGAAGGACCGGGCTTGGGGCTGTCATGGGGAGCAAGAAGTTAAAGGCAGTCGTGGTTTCGGGAAGCAAAAGGGTTGACCCTGCAAACCCGGAACTTTTGAAAGAGAGAGTCGCTGACTCCATGGCAAAAATCAAGGAAAACCCGGTCACGGGCCCCAAGGGAGGGCTTCACACCTACGGGACCGCGATTCTTGTGAATATCCTCAACGAAAGCGGGGCTTACCCAACCCGGAACTTCCAGGAAGCCTACTTCCCTGAAGCCGATGAACAGAGCGGGGAGACCCTGGTCGATAAATACCTGACCGGCCGCGGGGGCTGCTGGGGCTGCCCGATTGTCTGCGGGAGGAGGTCCGATGTGCCTGAAGGTCCCTACAGTGTCCGGGATACCGAAGGTCCGGAGTACGAGACCATCTTTGCATTCGGTGCCGACTGCGGGATAAAGGAGCTCGATGCCCTGATAAAAGCCAACCACCTCTGCGACGAACTGGGGCTTGACACCATCTCCATGGGAGGCACGATTGCCTGTGCCATGGAACTTGTGGAGAAAGGAAAAATCCCAAAAGAAAAATTGCACGGCATGAACCTGCGCTTCGGGGATGTCGGCTCAATGATCGAAGCCATCTGGAGGACCGCTTACCGCGCCGGAATAGGAGCCGACCTTTCCCTGGGCTCGAGAGCCCTTGCGGAAAAATACGGGGCTCCGGAATTCTCCATGGATGTAAAGGGCATGGAACTGCCCGCTTATGACCCCCGCCCGATCCAGGGAATTGGCCTGAACTACGCAACCGCAAACCGCGGCGGCGACCATGTCTACGGCTACACGATCTCTCCCGAAATCCTGGGACTGCCCGAAAAGCTCGACCCCTACGCCGTTGAGGACAAACCCAGATGGACCATCATCCTTCAGGACCTGACCTCAGCCATCAACTCGTCGGTGGTCTGCCTCTTTTCCTCGTTTGCCCTGGGCCTGCCCGAATATGCAGGGATGCTGGCAGCGGTTACGGGCTTTGACCTTGACGCTGACAAACTCCTGAAACTCGGGGAAAGGGTCACAAACCTGGAACGGCTGATGAACAACAAGTACGGGCTTGACCGGAATGAAGACATCCTCCCAAAGCGCCTTACTGAAGAGCCTGTCCCTGAAGGCCCGGCCAAAGGCCAGATCTCCCACGTCCCGGAAATGATAGACGAGTACTACGCACTCCGGGGCTGGGTTGATGGAAAGCCCACGGAAGAGAAACTGAAGGAACTGGAGATTATCTAAGCCAGAGGATTGCCTCAAAGCCTTCCTCTTCCTTTCCAATTTCTTTTCCATTTTCCTTTCAATTTTCCGTTCCATTTTCCTTTCAATCTTCCTTTCAATCTTCCTTTCAATCTTCCTTTCAATCTTCGTTTCCGTCTTCTCAATTTTAGCTTTAGTTTCATTTTCCATCAGAGTTTTTCAGGAGAAATATACTTGAAAATCCACGTAAAGTTCCTGGCCACAATCCGGCAAATCGCAGGAGTGCCCGAAATTGAGCTTGAGATCCACCCTGGTGACAGCGTGGGGGCTGCCCTGCAAGCCCTTCAAGCCCGTTACGGGACAACGTTCAAAGAAGCCACAACAGGCACAACCACCGGCGGGATTCCAAAAGTGAGGTTCCTGGTAAACGGGAGAAACACAGACTTTCTCGAAGGGTTCGAGACCAAACTGGAGGACGGAGATGTTATGGTTCTGATCCCCCCGGTTGCCGGCGGATAATTTACCCAGGAAACCGTTTATCAGTCCAGAATCTAAAAGAATTTTCCCGCCAATTTGCTAGAGAAATAAGCCCGTTAATTCCGAGAGCCGTTTTTTAGCCCAGGAGGTTCAGGATACCCCCGCCAGCTTGCCTGGCGGCGCCTCCCCAAAAAGAAATAAAAAGATATATGAATAAAATATTTTGCAGGCTGTGACTGTTAGCACAGTAATTTCAAATTGAACCTTGTATTTTTTACTGAACTCTTACATTCAGTCAACCGGATGCTATTTGTAGTTATGATAATGCCTTTTTTAGTCATTCAAATGCCTTTTTTGGTCATTCCAATGTATTTTTTAGTCATCCCAATACCTTTTTTGGTCATTCCAATGTATTTTTTGGTCATTCCAATGCCTTTTTTGGTCATTCCAATGTATTTTTTGGTCATCCCAATGCCTTTTTGAAAGGGGCTTCGGACAAACGTCGTAAAGGGCTGCACTGTCCCCTTCGATGTGGAAAATGGAAAAAAAGCCCTGGGAGAACTCAAGGTCTGAGGGGCAAAGATGGTAGACGACATTTCCGATGATGTGGAACTTATCCTGCTCCTTGAAGACGAGCACGACTAAAACTCGGAAGAAATCAAATCCGGAGCCTGGCCGCCCCACAACATGAAAGGTAGCCCGGGGGCTCTTACGGTCAAAAAAATAAGGGACGCCCTTGAAGAAAGGGAATAAGAGCGGAAATTCCCGCTCTCGACATATTTAAACCATTAAATTCCTAAAGACTGTAAAAAATATATTGAATCCGGGGCTTGAACCCCGGTTACAATACCTATTTAACGCCAGGAATCCCATTCTTCTCTGGGGGTAATTATGAATTCGGATCCCAATCTTCTCAATGATGTTAAGGACCAGGTATGCACCTGTGCTACGGGTCTCAAGCTCAGTCCTGACATGGAGGAATTCCTGAAAATACCCAGGAGGGAACTCTATGTTTCCCTGCCGATCCATATGGACGACGGCTCGATAAAGGTTTTCAAAGGCTTCCGGGTCCAGTACAACGAAGCTCTGGGACCTACGAAAGGTGGAATCCGCTTCCATCCGGAAGAGACCATCGAGACGATCAGGGCTCTTGCTGCCCTCATGACCTGGAAGTGTGCACTGCATGAACTGCCCCTGGGAGGAGCAAAGGGAGGGGTTATCTGCAACCCCAAAGAGCTGTCCCACCGGGAACTTGAACGCCTGAGCCGGGAGTACATCCGGGGGATCTTTCAGATAATCGGCCCGGACAGGGACGTGCCTGCACCTGATGTTTATACGAACCCACAGGTCATGGCCTGGATGATGGACGAGTACTCGACGCTTGTGGGGAAAAACGTTTTCGGGATCATTACCGGCAAACCCACCAGCCTGGGTGGTTCCGCGGGCAGGTACGATGCCACTGCCCGGGGAGGCTGGTATGCGATAAAAGAAGCTGCCGGCGAGCTGGGACTTGAGCTGAAAGACTCCACAGTTGCAGTCCAGGGCTTTGGAAACGCCGGGTACCACGCAGCCTACCTTGCCAAAAAGCTCTTCGGCTGCAGAGTCGTTGCGGTCAGCGACAGCAAAGGCGGGATCTACTCCGAAAAAGGGCTGGACCCGGAAGACGTTTCCGGACACAAACTCTCCAGAGGCTCGGTGCTCGACTACCCGGGAGCCAGGAACATAACCAATGAAGAACTCCTGGAGCTGGACGTGGACATCCTGATCCCGGCAGCCCTTGAGAACATGATCACAAAAGAGAACGCCGGCAGGGTAAAAGCAAAAATCCTGGCTGAACTTGCCAACGGCCCGACAACAAAAGATGCCGACCCTATCCTCCTGGTAAACGAAGTGCACGTAATCCCGGACATCCTCTGCAACGGGGGCGGGGTCATCGTGTCCTACTTTGAAATGGTCCAGAACCAGTACAGCATGCAGTGGGACGAGGAAGAAGTCCAGGAAAAACTTGCCCGGAAAATGAAAAAAGCCTATCATTCGGTGCTTGATTTCTCGAAGAAAAACAATATAGGAATGCGCCGGGCAGCCTACACCCTTGCCGTGGGCAGGGTCGTTGAAGCCATGCAACTCCGGGGATGGGTCTGAGGATTGGAAACGGACTGCCAATCCGGAGTACGGGATATCAGGGTGAACCACCCCTCAAGCTTAAAAATTCTCAGGCAAAGTTCAGGTTTGTCAAAACAAATCAGATTTATCGAAACCGATCAGATTTATCGAAACCGATCAGATTTATCGAAACTTAGCAGGTGATCCAGATGTACAGATGCCTAAAATGTGGGTATATCTATAACCCGACCTGTGGGGATTCCGCACAATCCATATCTCCCGAAACACTTTTCAAGGAACTTCCCAAGTCCTGGAAATGTCCGCGCTGCGGGGCTTCGAGAGAAAAGTTCGAAAAGATGCTCTGAAGATACTTCGAAAAGATGCTCTGAAGATACTTCGAAACGATGTTTGAAGCATTGTTCAGGTAAATCTTAGAAGCGGCTCTAGAAGTAATATTAGGAACTCTCCGACCTATTAGAAACGCTGCTAAAGCAAGAAATTAAAGACAAGACCAAAAGCAGGGAGCTACAAAACAAAAAATAAGGGAAGTTTACTGTGGAAAGTTTACTGGCCAGTGGCTTCCTTTTCATTCATCAGGTTTCTTTCGAAATTCAGGACTCTCCTGACTATAAGCTTTTTGGACCCGTACCAGAGTTCCTGGTTTTCAGGGTATTCTTTCATGACGTACTCGGCAAGTTCGGAATTTTCCATGTCGTCGAGTTTCCTTTTGAGCTGGTTAAAATCTTCCATGACAGACACCTTTTTCTTAAAACATTTACAGCTTTATGCGGAACCCTTTCCTGAAATTTGCAGGAAAGCCCCGGGGATTTTTTCCGGGCGGCCACTAGCCGGAGTTCTCAGATTATATTCCCCATGAGACTGGGTTTTTATATATAATTCACGATATAAAAATTTTCAAAATGATACTATAGTTATATATTCATATTTTCGCATACATAAGAGTGCAATTTTTGGATGGGAGTTGTGCAGATCCGGGGATATAAAGATTTGCCTTCAACCAATAATATATAATTAAACTGGATATTAATAAATGCAAAACAGGGGAGGGTTTGGTATAGACTTTGCAGATCATAAAAATGTGGAAAAAGAAGAGAACTGGATGGAAGAATTTCTTTCAAACAGCCCTAACCTTATTCTGAGGACCGGAAACGACGGAACAGTTCTCTATGCAAACCAGGCAAGTGAAGCTTTACTCGAATTCTGGAATATCCGTACCGGAGAAAAACTTCCTCCAGAAATCGGGGAAATTATCCGAAATGTGGTATTCCAGAAGAAACCGAAAAAAATGGAATTACGAGCAGGAAAAAAAGTATATTCAATCACGTTTACCTCCCCGGCAGGAGGCGAGTATGCAGTTATCTACGGGTCGGATATCACTTCCCTGAAGCAGACGGAAGAAAAACTGCGAATGCGAGACAGGCAGCATGAAGCCCTTTCCAGGTTGGGGGAACTGGCTCTCAAGGTCCCGGATCTGGAAGACATGATAAAAGAAACAACAGCCCTGGTTTCCTCCACCCTTGAGGTCGAATACTGCAGAATCCTGAAACTCCTGCCTTACGGGAGCTTCCGCCTTGAGGCCGGAGTTAGCTGGAAAGAGGAGGTCGGGACTATTCTTAAAAAGAAAGCAGGCTTAAAGGCCAGCGGGATGAGTGTCCTGATCGGGAGCAGGGAAAAAACTTTCGGGTTAATATCGGTTTACAGCAAGGAAAAAAGGAATTTTACAAAGGAGGACACATACTTCCTTAATTCCGTTTCGGTTTTGATTTCGGAAACCATTGAACGGAAAGAAATGGAAGAAGCCCTCCGGTACAAAGTAAATTTCCTGGAAACCCTTCTTGATGCCATTCCGGCTCCTGTTTTCTACAAGGACAAGGAAGGTATCTACAGGGGCTGCAACGAACTTTTTGCCAGAAGGGTTATGGGCCTCCCAAAGGAGAGAGTTATCGGCCGTTCGATAGACGAACTCAAAGAAAAAATCCCCGTCAAACTGGGAACGGTTTATAAAAAAATGGACAGGCAGCTGTTGCGGAAGGGAGGAGTCCAGTTTTATGAATCAAAAGTAATGTGCAGTGACTGGGTGGAGCGGGACTTTTTCTTCAATAAAGCCACTTACAAGGACTTTTCCGGAAAAGTGGAAGGGATTGTGGGAGTGATGCTGGACATCACCGGACGTAAGCGGACCGAAGAACACTTACAAAAGAGCGAGGAAAGGTACCGGCTTATTGCGGAACAGACAGGACAGCTGATATATGAACTGGACCTGAGAAACAGCACTGTCGAATGGGCGGGAGCGGTCCAGGAGCTTACGGGCTACAGCTACAAAGAAATCCAGAATTTCAATTTCTATGACTGGCTGGAACATATTCACCCTGAAGACCGCAAAAGAGTGCAGAAAGAACTAAGGAAATGCTGGAAAAGCGGGAAAAAGTTCCATGAAGAGTTCAGGTTCCGGCGAAAGGACGGGAGCTACTTTTTCGTGGAAAACAAAGGGGTCTACCAGAGGGATGAGGACGGGCAGGTCTGCAGAGCCCTCGGTGTGATGAAAGACGTTACCGGGATAAAAATTGCCTCGGAAAAACTGAAGGAAAGTGAAGAGCGTTACCGGTCATTTTTACAGAACTTCAAGGGGATAGCCTTCAAACTTGATATGAATTTTGATCCCATCTTCCTACATGGAGCCGTGGAGGAAATCAGCGGGTACAGGGAGGAAGATTTTCTTTCAGGCAGAGTGAGATTGCTCGAATCCGTTGACCCGGAAGACAGGCAGATGATCCTTGAAAGCAGAAATAAAATAAAATCCGAGCCTGACTGCATCCTTGAACATGAATACCGGATCCGGCGAAAGGACGGGGAGGTCAGGTGGGCCCACGACATTGTCCATAATATTTGCGGTCCCTCCGGGGAAATCATGTTCATTCAGGGTTCCATTTACGATATTACCGAGAGGAAAGTTGCAGAGGAAGCCCTCGCGACAGCAGAGAAAATCCGCTTGAAGGAAATCCACCACCGGATAAAAAACAACCTGCAGGTGGTTTCCTCCCTGCTCAACCTCCAGGCAGATAAGTTCAAAAACAAAGAGGTCGTCAAGGCCTTTCGAGAAAGTGAAAACCGCGTGATCTCCATGTCCCTCATCCACGAGAAACTATATAAATCCGGAGATATGGAAAGCATTGATTTTGCGGATTACCTCCGGAAATTAAGCACGGAACTTCTCAGGTCATACAGCGTGGGAGACAAGAAAATTCAACTTCAAATGAACATGGAAAATATTTACCTCGGAATGGACACAGCTATCCCCATGGGTATAGTCCTCAATGAACTTTTCTCCAATTCCCTGAAATATGCCTTCCCCGAGAAGAGGGAAGGAGAAATCCTGATTTCTCTCAAATGCGAGCCGGCTTTGGAAAAAGAGGGGGAGTGCAAGCTTCCGGTTTCGGGAAATGGCGGCAGGGCTCCCGAAAAAGAGCAGCTTTATACACTTATTTATTCGGATAATGGGGTAGGCCTTCCGGAAGGAATCGACCTCAGAGAAAACGATTCCCTGGGCTTGAAACTTGTAAATGCTCTCGTTGACCAGATCGAAGGGAGCATCGAACTTGAAAACGGTGCCGGTTCCACTTTTAAAATCACGTTCAAAGACATCGGGTGGACGCCTGGAACCGAACAGAGCCCTGAGATGATAGGGGAAAAACTGCCCCTCCCTGAAACCTTCACCTGAAAGCTTAGATTTTTGAGGACCTGGATTTTCACCCGGCATTCTTTTGGAAAAAACCATCTGTTTTGCAGCCGGGGAAGTCCATCACACAAATTATTTCTATAGTAAGCTTAATTCTTTCAGACTGGCTAAAAAACGGATTATACGGAACTGATGACCAAATTACATATGAATCGGAAAGGCAAGGATAGGCGAAACGTGAATGTTAATAGGAATTGATGTAGGGGGCACGACAACCGATGCTGTGCTCATTGAAAACGGAAAAGTGCGCAGTACCGCTAAAGTCCCGACAGAGCCCCGGAACCTTCTTGAATCGTTGATCTCCGCCCTTGACGCTGTCAGCGAGGGAGTTTCTCCCGGGCAGCTTGAAAGGGTGGTCTTCAGCACTACAGTAATCACAAACCTCATTGCCGAAGGCAAAACCGACCCTGTGGCCCTGTTGCTAGTCCCGGGCCCGGGCATGAACCCCGCAGGCTATAATTTTCCAGACAGTTTCATCCTGAAAGGGGCGGTGGATTACAGGGGCAGGGAAATCCAGGTCCTTGACGAAAAAGAGGTCAGGGAAACGGCTGCCCTCATTAAGGAGCAGGGTTTTTCCAGGGCTGCGGTTATTTCCAAGTTCGGACAGCGAAACCCGGTTCACGAAAAGAGAGTGAAAGAAATCCTGGAAGAAGTGGTCCCCGGGCTTAAAATCGAACTCGGACACAGGAATGCGGGGAGACTGAACTTCCCGAGACGGGTTGCAACAACCATGCTCGCCACAGCCGCAAAGGACCGTTACCGGGACTTTGTCGAGGAGATCCGAAAAGCCCTCTCGGAACGGAAGATCGAAGCCCCGGTCTACATCCTCAAGGCTGACGGGGGGACTCTACCCCTGGAAAAGTCCGAAGAAGTCCCGGTCGAAACGATCTTTTCGGGACCTGCTGCAAGCACCATCGGAGCCCTCGCTCTGACCCCCAGAGGGGAGAGTTCAGTTTTAGTAGACATCGGAGGCACCACCACCGACCTTGCCCTGATCCTTTCCGGGGAACCCCTGATGGCTTCAAAAGGCGCAAAACTGGGCCGCTTCCTTACCCACGTCCGGGCTTTTGCCGTCCGCTCGATCCCTGTGGGAGGGGACAGCGCGGTCAGAGTAATTGCATCCGAAAATGCCAGCGCCGGGAAAAAGAAGGTGAGCGTTGGCCCTGACAGGAAAGGCCCGGCTTTTTGCCTGGGTGGACCGGAACCGACACCTACGGACGCCCTGCGGGTGCTTGGCATCAGCAGCATAGGGGACCTGGCCCTGGCAAAAGAAGCAATTGCAGGCATTGCCGCGGAGCTCGGGAAAAGCGAAGAGGAAAGCGCCGAACTGATTGTGGATAAAGCCACGGAAATGATTGCTGCCGCGGTGAAGGGGATGTTCCTGGAATGGGAACAGGAACCTGCGTACCGCATCTGGGAAGTCCTCCAGGAAAAAAAGGAAGACCTGAGAAACGTCGTTGGCATAGGGGGAGGAGCCAGGGGCCTGATTTCAAAGGTTGCGGAAAAGCTGGACGCAAACCCCGTAATCCCGGAACACGCTGAAGTAGGAAACGCAATAGGGGCAGCCGTTGCAAGGCCCACCCTTACCCTGAACCTTCACATTGACACTGAGCGGAAGGAGTACTCGGTAGCCGAGGACGGGGACGTCGTCAAGCTCCACACTACCGGGATCAAGAACATAAACAAAATGCGCAGCGAGGATGCTGAAGCCCTTGCCGCCGAGCTCCTCCGGAAAAGGGCTGAGCACTTCGGGATTTCCGAGTACGCCGGGGAAGCCGAAACCACAAGGAGCGAGGTCTTCAACATGATCCGGGGCTGGGCAACCGTAGGCAAGCTTTTTGACGTGAGCATGCAGATCCCTGCAGGCCTGATCCCTGAATGGAAACGGGAGGAACAGGCATGAAGCTTGGCCTTGGGAAAATCAGGGATGTCCTGGCAGGCAGCCCGGAGCAGGAGAAGGAAAATAAAGCGGAAGCGAAAGATGTGGTAGCAAGAAAAGAAGAAGAAGAAGAAGAAAAAGAAATCGACAGCAGGGATGAGGATCAGGAAACAATAAATGAAAAAGGACAGGGAGAAGAAGGAATTAGCATGAAAAAGCCCGAATCCCATATCAGAACAGCCCGCCGCTTCCAGCCAAATGAGGGAAAAACCGGCCTTATCTTTTTCCCGGCTTTTGACTGGGCAATTTCCCCGACGCACCCGGAAAGGGAAGAACGCCTCCTCTACACGCGGGACCAGATTTTCGAAGAAGGCCTGATGGACCTTCCCGAGATTGCTGAATACAAGCCCCGTCTTGCAGAATTCAAGGACATTGCCCGGGTTCACTTCTGTGTGCCGGATATCGAGGCCCAGGCAACCGTCCCGCACCAGATTTCAGCAGGGTGCAGCCTGGTCCTTGCCGACGCCCTCATGAAAGGTGAGGTGAAAAACGCTTTTTCCCTTGCAAGGCCGCCAGGGCATCACGCAATGCGGGTTGCTCATGGGAACCGGGGTTTTTGCAACATCAATAACGAAGCTATCCTGGTCGAGTACCTCCGGAGAAAGTACGGGATACGGAAAATCGCAATCGTTGACACCGACGTCCACCACGGGGACGGGACCCAGGAGATTTTCTACCATGACCCGGACGTCCTTTTTATCTCTTTCCACCAGGACGGAAGGACCATTTTCCCGGGTACGGGTTTCATGAATGAGCTGGGAGGCCCAAAAGCCCTTGCCCGGACCATCAACATCCCGCTTCCCCCTGCCACGCCTGACGAGGGGATACACTACATCCTGGATAAGCTTGTGTTCCCGATCCTGGATGACTTCAAACCCGAGCTCATCCTCAACTCCGCAGGCCAGGACAACCACTACACCGATCCCCTGGCAAACATGCGTTTCTCCGTCCAGGGCTACGCAAAACTGAACGAAAAACTCGCCCCGGACATTGCGGTCCTGGAAGGCGGCTACGCAATCGAGACAGCCCTCCCCTACGTAAATACGGGCATCATCCTTGCCATGGCAGGGCTCGACTATTCCCATGTCCGCGAACCGGACTACACGCCGGGTATGTTCGTCCAGGCAAAGCGGGATAGGCAAATGCTTGACGAAATCGTCAGGGTCCAGCTCGAAAACTGGAAGAACCGGGACTTCCTGGTCGAAGAAGCCGTATCCGACCTGGGAGACTTCTACCGCCGCAAAAAGAGCATCTTCTACGACACCGACATGATCCAGGAGTCCCAGGAAGAAAGCGTCAGGATGTGTCCCGACTGCCTCGGCTACATGACCATCGACTCCCAGGCCCAGCACGGCTACAGCGGGGCAAAGGTCTTCTGTGTCTCCATCCCGATCTACGCCTGTGAAAAGTGCCGCAAAGAAGCCCTCGAAGTCTACAGGGATCACACCCACGACATCAAATACGACTACGTATACCTGCAGGACAAAAAAGCGGATGTGTATAAGAGCTATAATCCAAAAACAAGGCAGGAAAGAGTTTTGTAAAGGGGCTTTTTAGCCCTTATTTTTTGATTTTACGTGCTCCGGATTAGCATATTTTGGGATTATATGATAATCCGGATTAGCATATTTTGAGTTAATTTGTTTTAACAACCCTTTTTACGATTTTGTTGTGTGGAAACCATTTAATTTCTTTTTTATTTTATTTGATTTTCTTTTTGTTTTTGTCCAAATTGTATCTGCGATGATGTGAGATTCAATAGAAATTATGATCCCAGTTAGTAATGAAATAATATATTTTGTCGGGATGCATGTGATTTTGAAATTGAATAATATAACAATTGGTGCTATGATTAGTAATCCTACTGTTGAAATAATTATGATTGGACCTAACAACGGGTGATGTAGTTTACCACGATGTTTGAATATTTTCTGGTATGGCCACCATATATGTCTAAGAATGCCCCATCTTTTAAAAGGTTCGCTTTGGATATCTAAATCGGGACTGAGATAATATGTTCCAAATATGAGTGCAAGTGAAAATATTGTTATGGCATCAAATTCAAGATACTCGGGGGGAATATGTGTTTGCATAAATGTTGTATGTAAACTTAATAAAATAACAAACAACAGTACAATATTTATTTTTGTATGAGTTTTTCCATTAGGCATGTAAACACCGTTTTTCAAAAAATAACTGCCTCAATTATTATGAGGGTACTTATATATTTAACTCAAAGTAGCAAGCATTTTCCAAAAAGGCCGCCCATACTCCTGGATAATTTTTTAAAAAAGCCCGTAATATTTTTACTCTCGTTTTTCAAAAATGAAGAAATAGATGCATTTTTTCATAAAGATCGAATAGTCCAGGTCTTCCATCCCTTCATACGTGAAAACCCTGACAGGCTCCTGCGTCTTTTTATCCCTGAAATACACGTCAAAAAAGGAGCTTTTGTTCCCCCTGGGCCCGATATGGCATTCAGTTTCAGAACTGACCCTACCTGTTATCTGCCTGTTATGGCCCATCTGAAATATAACTTTATTATTATATTTCGCGAGGGGCTGCTCCCCTCACTTCCCCGCCTACCGTCCTCTCCAACACCCGGAACCTCAAAAAATCCAGACTCGTTTTCCTCAAAAATAGTGAAATTGCCTTTTCCGGTCCTGATCACGTAGCAATTCCTGTCCCTCAGCTCTTCTGGCTGCCTGGAGTAGAAGTCGATTGAAAGGCAGCCAGGGGTTGGACCGGACAGTTTTAAGTTGTATTTGCTTTCAGAGTTCTCTATCTCAATGTGGTCATCAAAAAAGGCAACCCTTACAGGAGCACCCCATTGTGAAGTACTGGGCAGTTGAAGAGGTAGAGTAATTCTCAGCAATGAAATCAAAATGTTACATTATTTGTAATGGTAGTTAACATCTGCAATAAGAATATATATAAGGCTAGCATAGATTATTCGATAATAAAAAAGAAGGAATTGACAATGGCAAAGCCTATAGAACTTGGTCTTGTTCTTGAAGGAGAAGATGCAAAGGAGTTTTTCAGGAACGAAAAAAATCCTGTAGTTTCAAAGAAAATGGTGGGAATGTTCAAGCGCGCAAAGAAAATACATGAGAATAACAGGTTTTAAGCTTGAGTTTCATAATTCCAGACTCTGAACTTCATACAATCCCTCTTAATAAAAACCACAATCTTTCTTCTTTTAGCTGTTTAACCAGGGAATTGAATGATTTTCTGAAAAATGATGCTCTTAATGATCAAAATAATTTGATAAGCAGGACCAGTTTGTGCTTTTGGAAGGACGAATTGGTAGGATTTTTTACTCTTATAGCAGATACAATCGAAGCTAAGGCTGTAATAGACGGACTTGAACATTACGATTACCGCAAGTATCCTGGAGTCAAAATTGCAAGACTTGCGGTAGATTCCAGATTCGAAAGAAGAGGGATAGGTACATACCTATTGCTTGCAGCCATAGGTAAAACATTATCTGTTTGCGATAGTATAGGGTGCAGATATATTCTTGTTGATTCCAAAAGAAATTCAATCGGCTTCTATCAACTGAATGAATTCAAACTTGTAGAGAAATACAAAAACCGAGAATTCGTTCCAATGTATCTTAACATGCAGCCGATAATTGCTGAAATGAATACTGAGACTGAAAATTAAAAGTCCTGATTATCCAGATCTTTGTCGTGAATCCTATAATCAGGGAGTTTCTGAATACTTATCAGGCGAAGGGTAACGAACACTTTGTCAAAAAGTTATTGTATCCCGAGATTATGGGGCTTTAAACTTAGTTTTTTATTATATTTCTCCCGGTGGGCTGCTCCCCTCACTTCCCCGCCTACCGCCCTCTCCAACACCCGGAACCTCGAAAAACCCGATGCATCGAGCCTTTCTCCCTCACTCCGACAGCTCTCTGAGAACCTGTTTTCATCAAAAATGACGAAGTTGCCTTTTCCGGTCCTGATCACATAGCAATTCTTAGCCATGGATCTCCGGACTGCCTGGAATAGAAGTCGATTGAAAGGCAGCCCGGGGTTGGACCGGACAGTTTTGAGTTGTGCCTGGCTTTGTTTTTTTAGCCAGTGGGGGCGGGAACCGCTGGGATATACCTCCACCCCTAGCAAAGTCTTATCTTCAAAAGCGATCAGCTCCACACTGGGAACCAGGCGAGGCTCAATACTGTCAGCGATCTGGCTGCATAACCGCTCTTCCTCATCCAGGGGGTTTTCAACGCCAATAACCTCTCCTGACCCGTCTTCCACCCCGATCAGCAAACGCCCTCCTGAACTGTTAGCAAAAGCTACAAGCGTTTTAAGGATATTTCTGGGAGAGGACAGGTCCCGCTTTGTTTGATTGCGGTATTGGCGTGTTTGTGGCCCCTTTGTTTCTGGCACAGTTGGCTTGATTATGGTGTCTTTGTCCCCTTTATGTCCCCTTTATGTCCCCTTTGTGGCCCCTATTTCCCGTTTTGATTGTTATCGCTTTTTCACAAACCTATCAATCTTCTAATTTTGCGGCTTTGGTGCGGCTTTGGTGCGGCTTATGCGGCTTTGGTGCGGCTTTAGTGCGGCTTATGCGGCTTTAATGCGGGATTTTTGTTCCCCTGATAATGTAATAAGTACCTTTTCCAGTAGTTCCAATTTTTTTGAAGACATCTTTATTAACAAGATCTTTTAGCTCCTTGGTTGCAAGCCTATCTTTTACATTACACAATTCTTGATATTCCTTATTTGTTATCTGACCTTTTTCTTTAACGTAAAAGAATGCTTCAATCTGTCTGTCGTTCAACCCGAGTCCTCTGAGATATTCTTCATTGAAAATTTCTTTCCTGAAGATCACTCTGAAGCCCTGGTACTCTTCAAAAAAAGGCTCAGGAACATCTGCTTCTTTGCAGTAAGTTCGCATCTTTTCAATGCCACTTCCCCACTGCTCAATTATTTTTGTATCAAAGAAGACTTCTGCTATCCCTTTGTTCCTCAATTTCGAAGCATGAGGCTTGAAAAGCTCTTCCATTGTAAGCCCCAAAGGTAGCCCGCCAGGACTCCAGACTATCAGTTCGTCGTCATAAATCCGGATTTCGATGTGGGACATAATTGTGTAATCCCTGTGGCAAACTGCATTTATAACCGCCTCCCTGACCGCTTCAAGCGGATAGTCCCAGACCTCTTCCCTTTCAGGCTTTCCGGTCATAACGAACTTGACGTTGGTGTTCTTCCTGACAAAATCCATGGCCTCTTCAATCTGCTCAAAGAGTGGTCCTTCGATCAACCGGTCATCGATTACAAGGGTTTGATTCTTAAACCGCCCGCAGTGGATCACAGCCTGCGAAAGAAAACGTCTTTCATCCTTACAAAAAAGAAGCCCTCCCGCCCATGTTGGCTTCCCTTCCATCACAAGCTTCATTTTTTCGAGCACCTGGACAGGGTTTCTTTCTTCCTCTTCCCGGAAACCTTTCCTCCCGACAGCCCTTGCCTTCCTGATATAATTCCTGACCTTTTCAAGGTCAAGGCTTTCAAGCGTCTCCCCTGCCGCCGGAAACCTGTCCCAGCTCATTCCCGTAGACTGCAAGTGCATCTCCGCAATCTCCTGAGCATTCAGGCTCCTGTTACTATTGTTCACCCTCCTGAAACACCGCCCCCTGATAGAAACGGGTTTTATGGGATATTCTATGATTTTTACAGCTGCAACCTGCTTCCCTTCAATTTCAAAGACCTCTATTTCAGGGATCAGCTTTGGTTCGGTTTTCCCGGTTATCAGGTTTCCCCATTTTGCCAGGGTCTCTTTTCCAACATCCACTCCCAGGACAGCTCCTTTATCAGAAACCCCTATAAGGATCATGCCACCTTTAGTGTTGGCAAAAGCTACAGCCGATTCAACAGTCCTTTCATCGAATTTCTCCTTGAATTCGAGAGTTTCGGATTCTCCATCTTTGATGAGTTCCAGGAGCTTCATTGCATCAGATTCCTGATTTTTCTTTTATGAGTAGTGGTTTACAATGTTTATTATTCTTATTGTGGTAAATGTGGTCAGGAATCTTTCATAGATGCTGCTGTGATCAAAAATAACCAGATATATAACTCCTTGATTATATTTTGCCAGGTGACTGTCCTTCTCGAATCAGGAAATCAGAACAAAGCCTGAAAAGTGTATGAATAAGTAAATTACCAATTAGTAATTATGCAATTCACAGTTAGGCTTGAGGAATCCGAGGAAGGGGGATATACTGCCCAATGCCTGGAACTGCCAGCTGCCATCAGTGAAGGCGACACGAAAGAAGAGGCACTTGAAAACATAAAGGAAGCCATCCAGCTGGTACTTGAAGTGACGAGAGAACAATCTCAGGTACTTGGAGAAGTTGCAAAGGTGGATGTATCAATTGCCTAAGCTTCCTTTCCTTTCCGGAAAAAAGGGATTAGAGCCCTGAAAAGGTTGGGATTTGTTGTCGTCAGGCAGAGAGGAAGTCATGTCGTGCTTCAAAGGGGCGCGGATATGGTAACCGTACCTATGCACGATCCTGTCAAATAATCCACTCTGAAAAGTATCCTCAAACAGGCTGATGTTACCCTCGAAGATTTTCTGGAACAATTTTAACTCATTTTTAAGAAGTTATCTGAAATATAACTTCATTATTATATTTCGCCGGGGGTGGCTCCCCTCACTTCCCCGCCTACCGCCCTCTCCAACACCCGGAACCTCGAAAAACCCGGAACCATGAGCCTTGATCCTGTTCTTCAATAGGTTCCCAAACCTGTTTTCATCAAAAATAGTGAAATTGCCCTTCCCCGGTCCTGGTCATATAGCAATTCCTGTCCCCTAGCTCTTTTGGCTGCCTGGAGTAAAAGTCGATTGAAAGGCAGCTCGGAGTGGGAGAGGGCATTTTTAAGTTGTGTTTGTTTTTGTGTTTGGGGAAGGTTCGTTCGCGGGAGGGGGCCTGGGTGGAGAGTTCGTGGAGGTTCAGATTGAAAGTTAATGTATGTAAAGGCGGTGTGAATTGAAGGTCATCATTCCGTTTCGCTTCTGCCTCATGAATTATTTTTATCATTCATTTCTTCTTTTGCCTGTTTCATTTCTTTTTTGAATATTTCCCAGCTTGCAGTGATACCTGCATTTTCCATAAAAATTTCATCATTTCCCCCAACAATATATCTACGAGAGATGGCCTTTATAATTTGCCTCAAAGCCTTTCCCTTATTGGAATCATCAGGCAAAACAAAACTTTTACCATCTTCACTAATCTTAAAAAGTAGTATCTCGCCGGCAACTTCTTTTAAACGTTTCAACTCAGAGAATGTTAAATACTTTACCTCACCTTCTAATAAAACTCTATTGTTTAACATTCTTTGGATGATCCTATCCTCCTTAACAATAGATTGTATACTATCAAATGCAGGATTTTCAACAAATACATCCATCTCATTAATCACGTTTATAGCATTTTGTTCCAATTCCCAATTTAAATCAAAAATATCTTCAAAATTCTTCTTTGAGAATATTATAGCTCTTGTGACCTTCTGTCCATCAACATTAAACAGTACGTCCGCATGAGACGATATCCTAAAACCTTTCTCATCTCGTAATTCCGAGATATAATTATTCGCATCTGAATCAAAAATTGCCAAAAAACTTTCAGAGTTGTTTAAAACAAATTTTGGCTGCAATCTTGTTATTTGCCCATAGACACATTCATCTTTTTTGCAAAAGATCATAATCCCAGCAAAATTTAAACTCATCCTATCAAGCTCTTTTTGACTTATTTCACTATCAAAATTGTGCTCTATTGGATTTTGGAAATAACTCCACGTACTCACATCATTTAAGGCAGTCCATTCATTAGTTTCTTGAGGGACTCCTGGATTATACTTGCAGATATTATCAAAATCAATTTTTGCAAGGTTTTCTTCCATCCACGTTAAAAATTTATTCGAAACTTTTTTAGTATCTATTTCAGGAGATTTAAAAATATATTTAGTTTTTTTATGACTGTCTCTATATTTTCTTATAAAACAAATGTGGGCATAATCCGCATCGTTATCAGTGTTATTTGGCCATAAAATAAAACCAGGGGATTTAAAAAAATTTGGCAGTTCATCTTGCAACATATCAACTCCTCTAATATCTTATTTTTCTTTCCATAAATTGTCAGTTATTTTATAAATTTTCACAGATTTGCTAACATTCCTATGTTTTCTTGTAGTAAGCATAAAACCATCCACATTATGCATTTCAATTTCGTAGATGTTGTAGTCAAAGGAATAATTCAGTAGTGGGTTGATACAAAAAAGCGAAGTTTTAATGTAAACATACAAGATTAAAGTAAAAAGTAAGCAAAACGCAAAAAAATCGTACAAACCATTTTCAAACGTTATACAAAATGGGACTATGTACGTTAAAAGAAAACCAAGCATTTCGGTGTTCTTTTCAGATTTAATCTTAACTTCGATTTCTCTGGGTGCTTGAGAATCGATTCTATCAAGTATTCTTTCCACTAAATGCTTAAATAAATAATATAAACATATAAAAGAAACAATAACTGCGATAAACAACCTAATCATTGGAACGTCTATATTTATGTAGTTTAAAAATATATCATGCAAGAAATTTAAATTCCTTATCGCAATTACAGCAAAAAGAGGTAAGTATGCGAACAATGTCAATATAATTTTTGTGTTATTACTTATCATTACCTATCACTTCAAACATACTTACAGCCATCTAATTCTCAAGTTTTGATTTAAAGTTCATCATCATTAATCTTCAAATTTGCATTTCGACCCCCCCTTAAAAATTAAACATAATTTATTTTTTTATAATATT
>JAENZL010000043.1 GCA_016841265.1 Methanobacteriota archaeon
CACCTGTCGGCCTGCGGCCTCCGAGGAAGGAGTCTTCCCGCCTTCGGAGATAAAGTAGCCGGGATAAGGGTTTGCAGCAACCGGAGTTTAATGGAAGGTTTGGGGTTCCAACGGTTCAAAAGGTTTAAAGCAGAAAAGGTATTCATTACTTAAGGGTTTGAAGTGGTTTGGAGTTAATTAGCTGGAATATTCAAAGTTGTTTCAATATAACTAAAGGGGACCAGAGCATCCGGAAAAAATTTGAGGCTGCGGATCATGTAAATCATCCTAATTCATTAATAATGCAGTAAAATTATATGAAATAAGTTGATAAGAATAAATATATTTATAATTCCAATGTGAAACTTTATATATATCAAAGTAATCTGTTTCAGAAAAGTATTATTCATGCCATGGGGTTTTTATGACAAAGGTCAAAAAGGTATTACTGCTACTCAAAAATATGGTGTATGAAAGCACCAGCCCGCAGGAAACCCTCAAATTTGCGAAGTACTATCGGAGTAAAGGGCTTGATGTACTGGTAATCCTCTGGGGGCCAATGGGAGTGTTACTTGGAAAGAAAGATAAGACCAGGGGATCACCCAAATATGACGCCATGATGCAGGAGTGCATCGAGATGGGAGTGGAATTCCGTTGCTGCCAGCTTGCGTCGGACATGATAGGGCTTAAAAAAGAAGAATTAATTCCAGGGATCGAGTTTATCTGTTCCAGAGATGTTGCTGAAGTGTTTCTCCAGTATCAGGAAGAAAACCAGCTGATAATCAGTTTCTGATTTTACTGATCGATTTTTGACCCCGTTACCTGTCCCTCAACTTCAACTTTATTACAATAATCCCCGGGCTCCCGGAAGCTCAGGAGAATTCTTTTCTCAATTTTTGTAAATTACATATGCCTGAAGCCATCAAAGTTCAACTTCTTTCCGGCTCCTGACCCTAAACTATCGGGCTTCGTCCCCCTAACGGGTACTGAGACGAAGTTATCAAGGTTCCACCCTCTTTCCGACCCTTATCTGAAGCTATCAGGCTTATGTTTCAATAGTTTCTTAAAGGATACACTTTGGCTTTACGTCGGCTGCCAGGCCATACAAACTTGAAAAGTTTTTTATGTGACTCTTGCAATTCACTTGTCCTGAATGAAAACTTAAAAAACGCTTTAAGGAATGAATAAAACCACTTTAAGGAATGAATTATATGTTAATAGGGGTATATTTAGTATAAAAATATCGAATTTGAATAAATATGCCGAATTTTATCATTGGAAGCTAATCAAGCCTGATCGCTTACATTAAAATGTAATTTAGCCTTATTGGAACAATAAGCTTATTAAAACAATATAAGTACCAGATTTCGGTGATTCCATGCCTCTCGAAAACTATGAACTTGGTGAAAATGAAAAACTTCTTTTACAGAAAATCCTGGACGGAGACATCGCCCTTCGCAAAATTGAAGAAGTTGCGGACCCTGAAACTGCCGTAAAGCTCAGGAGGCTTGCGATTCAGGAGTTTGCAAAACTTGAGTTCGAACATATCCAGAACTTTTCCTTCGATGTGGAGGCCACAACAAAGAAGAATATCGAAAACATGATCGGGGCAATCCAGCTCCCCCTGGGGGTTGCAGGGCGGCTGAAGGTAAACGGGGAATACGCAGACTCCGATTACTATGTACCCCTTGCCACGACCGAAGGAGCCCTTGTGGCAAGCGTAAACCGCGGCTGTTCAGCCATTACGAAATGCGGGGGAGCAAATGTCAGGATCTTCGAGGACGAAATGACACGAGCCCCTGTTTTCAAACTGGAAAACCTGGACCGTACAAAAAAGTTCTATGAATGGGTAAAAAGTCCCGCAATTTTCGAACAGATGAAAGAGGTCGCCGAAAAGACCACACGCTTCGGAAAACTTCTCAGTGTAAAACCTTTCGTTGCCGGGACCTATGTATACCTGAGGTTCTCCTATGACACAAAGGACGCCATGGGCATGAACATGGTGACCATCGCAACTGACGCCGTACTCCACCTGATCGAGGACGAATTTGGGGCGGAACCGATTTCCCTGTCTGGCAACATGTGCACCGATAAAAAGCCGGCATCCATAAACACCATCCTTGGAAGAGGAAGGACCGTTGTAGCTGAGGTAACCATCCCCGCAGAGATCGTAAAAAATACCCTGAAATGCACTCCTGAGTCCATGGCCGAGGTTAACTATAGCAAAAACCTTCTGGGTTCGGCAAGAGCAGGCGCGATCGGTTTCAATGCCCACGCCGCAAACATCATTGCTGCAATCTACCTGGCCTGCGGACAGGACGCAGCCCACGTTGTCGAAGGCAGCACGGCAATCACGAGCATGGAGCTCACAAAATATGAGGAAATCCACTGCACTGTAACCCTTCCAGCCCTTCCCCTGGGAACCGTGGGAGGAGGAACAGGCCTGGGCACCCAGAGAGAATGCCTGAACCTTCTCGGAGCCGCAGGCGCAGGGGACCCCCCGGGAGCAAATGCCAGAAAGCTTGCGGAAATCGTTGCAGCCACCGTGCTCGCAGGAGAGATTTCCCTTATAGGCGCCCAGGCAGCAGGCCATCTCGCCAGGGCACACGCCCAGCTCGGCCGCGGGAAGTTCTGAAAAAAGATATAATTCATTCTTTTTCTATTTTTTTTATTTATTTTTCTATTTAATTTATTATATAAATTATTGAATAGAGTTATATATAATAATACACATTTTTTCTGTGTTTCTTTGTATATTTATTTACAATGAAAAAATCCAATATTCAGAAAAGCTTCGGCTTTTTAGTTTTAAAATTTGTATATATCCCAGGCAATCCCGGTATTAAGCGGTTAAGGCTCCCATTTGTGCTTTTACCTGCCAGAAATATCTTGAGTTTATTATACTTTTAGCTATTATTAAATTTTTGTGCAAAGTAGGAACGCTTATTACAGTATACGCTTCTAAATAGAATATGGTGACATGCATGAGCAACCCTATTGATAATCTGGCCTGTGCAGTTACTATTATTATATGCTTTGCAATATTATACACCCTGCTGCACATGGAAATACTGATTCTTGGACTCGTTCTGGCAGCCTGTTTCCTTTTCGGGAAAACACTATATTTATTTTAATTATTTTTTGGAGAATTTTTAATCTGAAACGTTTTTAGGATTTCCGGAATTCCAGACTTGCCAGCATTCCGATGAGTTTGACCCATAAAGATCATATGTCTCCATCCAGCTCGTCATCCTCGTTTTCAAGAAAATAATCACTCAGTGAAAGTAAAATAATCCCAATTAATACAGTTATTCCACCAAGGACTTTGTTGACCGTAAAGAGAACAGCTCCAAGAAAGATGAGAGGAAAACCAAGAGCTACCCCCCTGCCTTTCATGAAGAAAGCTTTTATCGAATCACCCAATGCCATCTTAACTTTTTCTCCTCCGCTGTCCGGAACCTTTACATTTATCTTATCACCCGGATGCCGTCCAGCAGTACCTTTTTTGTTTCCCCGGGAAAGTTTGACTTCCCCCGGAAAAAAACCTGATAAATATGAAAATATTTATTCCTGAGTTTACCCTACCTTTTTTTGAATAAAGGTAATTCATCTATTAAGTACTTGAATGTCTCGTTTTTTTCGTTGGGAAACCCGATTGATTTCAGCATCGGAAGCAAGATTATATAAGGTCCAATATAATATTATATAAGGAGGCCGGAGAGGGTGAGCAGCGGAAACACACATGGAAAAGGGAAAAAAAATGTGCTGCCCGCAACAATAATAACTAAGAGCGTCTCAGATTTCACAATTCAAAATTCAGTTATTGGAATTCAAAATTCATAGTTCATATAAAAATATTAATTTTCAGCGGCATAGTTCTGATTCGAACAAAAGTAACAGAAAACACCGGGGGGTAAAATTTCTGGACTACACGCTACGAGTAGGGGGAGAAGCAGGGCAGGGCCTGCAGACCATTGGAGGGGCTCTTGCAAAAGTATTTTCCCGAGATGGTTTTCATGTATTTACGCACCAGGACTACATGTCCCGGGTCCGAGGAGGACATAATTTTTATCAGATCCGCTTTTCAGACCGGCGGGTGACGGCATCCAGGGATGTTCTGGACATCCTTCTCGCTCTTGACCTGAACACGATTGAAATGCACAGGAAAAGCCTTGGAGAAGAGGGAATAATCCTCTATGATTCAGAAAGTATCAAAAAGACATTTGAAGAGCCGGAATTCATAGACGTACCTTTCAAAAAAATCGCCCTTGATGTGGGAAAGAACAGGGTAATGGCAAATACCGTGGCAACGGGAGCCGTACTGGGAATGCTCGGGATGGGGACGGAAGCCCTGGAAGAAATCCTGAAAACGGCATTCAAGAAGAAAGGGGAAGAAATAATCGAGAAAAACATTGCCTGTGCCCGGGCAGGATACGATTACGCCCTTTCAAGCTGTCCCCACTGTGAAGCGTTCAGGCTTGAGGAAACAGGGAACAGGAAACTCATGCTAATAAACGGGCTCCAGGCAATCGGACTGGGAGCCCTCATGTCCGGCTGCAAGTTCTACTCTGCCTATCCTATGACACCTTCTACGGGAATTATGAATTTCCTGGCATCAAAAGCGGAGGAATACGAGATCATTGTCGAACAGGCGGAAGATGAAGTAGCAGCCATTAACATGGCGATCGGCGCCTCCTTTGCCGGAGTCAGGACCATGACAGGGACCTCGGGAGGAGGGTTTGCCCTGATGGCGGAAGGGCTCTCCCTGGCAGGCATGACCGAAACCCCGGTCGTGATTGCCGAAATACAGCGTCCAGGGCCAGCCACTGGCCTGCCCACCCGGACCGAACAGGCAGACCTCCTCTTTATTCTCTATGCAGGACACGGGGAATTTCCCAGGGTCATCTTCGACCCGGGAACCCCAAAGCAGGCTTTCCACCTGACAAACAAAGCCTTCGAACTTGCGGAAAAGTACCAGGTCCCCGTCTTTATCCAGTCCGACCAGTACCTGGGAGATTCCCAGTGGACCTTTGAGGACTTCGACCCGGGACGCCTTATCTATAACGATTACCGCCTCCGCGAAGCGGACCTGGAAGGTGCCGGGAAATACAAACGCCATGCCTTATCCGGCACAGGTATATCCCTCCTTGCAGTCCCGGGAGAAGCCGGGAAACACCTAGTCGTAACAGACAGTGATGAACACGATGAGGAAGGGCACATCATTGAAGACTCGCAAACCCGGATAGAAATGGTCCGGAAAAGGCTCTTGAAAAAAATGCCCCTTATCCGGAAAGAAATGGAAGCTCCATACCTTTACGGGGATGCTTCCCCAAAAATCGTGCTTGTGGGGCACGGCTCTACCTACGGGGTGATAAGAGAGGTCGTGGACATCTTTTCGAAGGAGCAGAAGATTTCAATGCTCCATTTCAGTGAGATATACCCTCTCCCGGAAAGAGACAGGTTTGACTACCTGGAGTTTCTGGAAAACGCAGACCTTGTTGTTTGCATAGAAAACAATGCCACCGGCCAGTTTGCAAAGTTTTTCAGGGCAGAGACAGGATTTGAATTTACGCAACTGATCACGCGCTACGACGGGAGGCCCTTTACCGTTGAAAACCTGAAGGAGGAGTTGCATGCCTACATTTGAAGACTATGAAGGCCAGGTCCCTGCCTGGTGCCCGGGCTGCGGGAACTTCCAGATCCTTTCAAGCCTCAAGCAGGCACTGGTGGAACTTGACATAGAGCCCTGGGAAGTCCTGCTTGTATCCGGGATAGGGCAGAGCGGGAAATTGCCTCATTATATGAAATGCCACACCTTCAACGGGCTGCATGGAAGAACTCTCCCTGTTGCCACAGCCGCCAAACTTGCCAACGATGCCCTGCACGTGATCGCCGTTGCCGGGGACGGGGACTGTTACGGGGAAGGGGGAAACCATTTCATCCACACAATCCGCAGAAACCCAAACGTAACCCTGCTCGTGCATGACAACCAGATCTACGGGCTGACCAAGGGCCAGGCCTCTCCCACCTCGGACCAGGGCACCCGTTCAAAGGTCCAGCCCTTTGGCGCCCTCTCGGAACCCATGAACCCGCTTGCACTGGCAATCTCCCTGGACTGCAGTTTCGTTGCCCGGGGCTTTGCAGGCGATCCCGAGTACCTGAAAAACCTGATGAAAGCCGCCATTTCCCACAAAGGTTTCGCCCTCCTGGACATCCTCCAGCCCTGCGTGACCTTCAACAAAGTGAATACCTTCAAATGGTACAGGGACAGGGTGTACAAACTTGAAGAGGAATACGACCCTTTCGACCGCCTCAAAGCCTTCGAAAGAGCCCTGGAATGGGGAGAAAGGATCCCTAACGGTATTTTCTTTAAAAACGACCGTGAACCCCTCGAAGAACTGGTACCGGTAATCCGGGAAAAACCTCTTGTCAGGCAGAAGTTTTCTCCTGAAGAAATGAAGCGTGAGTTAGAAAAATTTTATTAAAACTCCGCCCCATATTTTTTATTTAGATTGTATTAATACATCTACTGTTTAATTTATTGAATTAACCATCTCTTTTACAAAATAAAAATATCATACCCGGATATAACATACAAAATATTAAAGATATGTTATGGGATATCGATAAAAAATCCCAAAAAAGAAAGGTAGCTCCTTTAAATTTCCTGAAATTAGAAATATCGATTCTCAAAATAAGCCCCTGATTAAACAATTTTTTTGTTTAAATTCAATATTTTTTTGAATAAATACAGATATAATAACTATAGAATTATTTGGGCAAAGTTAATATGTTAGTAAAGTTATACTATCTGTTGTAAAATTGTGGGTATGTATATAGGAGTCATTTGCTTGAAAAACTACTAACCGCCCAATAGCCATGAGGCTCAAACTCATGGTAGGGACGTGGGGTCTCTTAGTGATTTCTGTATACTTTTAGTCAAAAACAAAAAAAAATATGAGGAGTGAAAACATGAAAGGGATTTTTAGTATCTTCCATAAAGACGAGCGGGCCTTCACCGGTCTCGAATCAGCAATCGTGCTCACCGCCTTTGTCGTGGTGGCAGCCGTATTCTCTTACGTTGTTCTCGGAGCCGGGTTCACCACCTCCGATACCGCCAAAGCGACTATCGACGAAGGTATCAAACAGACAACTTCTTCCGTTGAACTTGCAGGCGATGTGATCGCAGAGGAAAATGATACAGTTAGTGGAGAAGTAGATCAAATTATTGTTACCCTCCAGTTGACTGCGGGACAGTCAGAAGTGGACATGGCCGATGATATGCTGGTAGTGTCCTACTGGGACAGTTCAATATATGATAACGAGCTGGCCTGGACTAAAGAGTTTATCGGAGACAATGATGAAGATTCCGTACTGGAACAGCACGAGAAAGTGCAGCTGACCATTACCACTCCCGAGAGCTCACTATTAATGGATAATACTACTTCAACAAACGCAAAATTCAGGCTTGAGATCAAACCGAACGTCGGTGCAATCCTTCCGATCTCAAGAGTGACACCTGCAGAAATTGACCCTGTAATGTGCCTGAAATAATTTTAAAAATGGGGAGTTTATCCCCTCCTTCTCTCTTTTTATTACGTTCAATAACTTGAGAGACGGGATGAGGGATATTTACCTTTTTTCAGGTGTTTAGTATGGAACTGGATAAAAGAGTAGCCGGAATTGAAACCGAACTCAAGATCATAAAAGGGGAAATGAAAGAGTTACTCGTGGATATAAGGGACCGGATGAACAGTGAGGAAAATCCGTTCTGCAAGATCCGGAACCAGGGAGCACAAAATTTTGAGGCACTGAAAAACGAAGCGGCAGTGGAAGAAGAAACAGCTGATCAAAGTAAACAAGAAGAAACAATGCAGGGAACTCTTGAATGCGAAACTCCGTATAAGGAAGTTCCAGAAAAGGGAGATCCTGAAAAGGAAAAGAAGCTTTCCTTCCGGGATGGAATAGATACTTTCCTGCTTGTGGAACTGATGCGCTGGGTGGACTATGCGGTCAGGACAATCGGACACAGAAATCTGGAAAATCTTCTGAACCTCTATACTGTTACCGGAGAACTTTCAGATGAAGTAAAAGGTATCATCCAGAATATCGAAAATCTCTCCACTGAAGAGACTGCTGAAGAAAACGAAGTAAACATGAAAGACAACATAATGGTGATCTCACAGTTGAGTGCAATCCTTAATCCCGAGGAATCCGGAACTAGAATCCAGCCAATCTATGAGGAAAAGAGCGGGGGAGAGAAAAAAGAGAAAAAGACAGAACTGGCTTTCAATTAAATTCGAGAAAAAAAGGAGAAACAAAAAAAATTAAAAACAAAAATATCAAAAATATCAAAAATATCAAAAACAAAAACCTGAAAAAACAGAAAAATAAATTTTGGGGGGCAAGCTATTGAGTGGGGATTCAATAAGCGCTGCGATTCTAACGACAGCATCCGTAATTTGTGCTTTTGCGTTCATTGCAGCTGTTTATCCGTCTGTCATCACCGCAGGGGACCCGATAATGAGCCGTTCAGATGCTATGGGGGACCAGATACGGACAGATACGGCGATCCTTCATGAAACGGTCAGCTCCGATGGGATGGAGGTCTGCGTCTGGGTCAAGAACGTAGGCTGCAGCCAGATATCCTCAGGGCTAATAGATCAGTCGGACCTTTTTTTCGGCAAGAAAGGAAACTTTGAACGAATATCGTATGACGGAAGCGCAAGTTCGACACCCAGCTGGAGCTGTTCCATAGAACAGGGAGGAGACAACACCTGGGACACCGGGGAGACGCTTAAGGTCACAATCAAACTGCCAGAATCTTATGCTTTTGAAAGTGGGGAGAAATATTTCGTAAAGTTCAATGCGTACAATGGAATTTCGGAAGAGGACTATTTCACGGTGTCATAATGGGGTTCGGGTCGATTATTGCAGCGATGGTTTCGATTGCAGCTATCCTTCTTGCATCCTACGTCTGCACAAATGGAGGGTTTTACATGGTAGACGTACTTTCGGATTCTTTCGTAGAGATGCAGGAAAACAAAAACGAGATGCTCAGAACGGAAATAGAGATTAATGAAACCATAACTGATGGTGTCGACATCCTCGTATATCTTAATAATACAGGGTCCGTGAAAATCGGGGACTACGAATACATGGATGTAATTGTCCGGTACTGCAATGTTTCAAACTCGACAAAGACCTTATGGGTTCCTTACCGGGAAGATACGGTTCCGGCTAAGAACACCTGGATTATAGAAAGAATTACTCAGGACGCAATAAATCCCGGAATTTTTGATCCTGACGAAGAGATGAAAATCTGGATCCGGCTGAGTTCCACAGATGCCATAGGGAACTCAAGTGAAAATTGGATTCAGGTAACAGCTCCGAATGGAGTAGGAGATTCGGGATACTTTGAAAAAAAAATAAAGTGAATTTACGAAATCCATGAGAGCCATGAGAGCCATGAGAGCCATGAGATCTTGAGAGCAAATAAACGCAACAGTGTTGGGGGAGAGCATATGGGGGACAAAGTTCCGGGGAAAGAAGCGTTATTTGAGGGGGAAGACCCTTTTGAGAGAGAAATCGAAAATATTACAGAAGATGAAGAAAGTTCTGTTGAAGTAATATCTTCCGGAAACCTCGAAGTAGACAGGAAAATGGATGGAGGGGTGCCCGTAGCTTCTCTGAGCCTCCTGGAAGGAGTAAACGACAGCGGAAAATCCGTCCTCCTGCAGCAAATTATGTGGGGAGCATTAAACGAGGAAAAAACCGTACTTGTTTTAACCACCGAAAAAACATCAAGAGAACTCTTGAAGCAGATGGAAGGGCTGAGCCTTGACATTTCGGACTATTTTATAATTGGCCGGTCCCGGATATTTTCCATTGAAGGAAACTATATCGAATCCAATCCGCATCTGAGCGAAAACCTGCTCCAGCTCCTCCTGGAGTGCATCAAAAAATGCGAGGAGGACATCGTTATTATTGATTCCCTGACAGTTTTTGTTGTGAATTCTTCGGAAAATGCTATCCTGAACTTTTTCACCGAATGCGTAAAACTTTGTGATAAGGGAAAAACGATTCTTATAAGCGTGCATGGATACGCATTTTCAGAAGCACTGCTTTCCAGGGTAAGAACCATCTGCAACGCTTATCTTGAGATCAGGATCGAACAGGTGGGAGACCAGCTAGTAAAGACCATGGAAATCCAGAAGCTGAGAGGAGCAAGAAAAGTTAACGGAAATTCACTATGCTTTGACGTTGATAGCAACTTCGGGTTGAAAATAGTCCCTGTTTCGAGAGTAAAGGCTTGAATAAGGAATGTGAAAACCGTGACAGGGGAATTAGAATGAACCTTTTACCTTTTGAAAAGGAAGGTAGCCCGAATAACAGGAAGTATTCTCAAAGCGAAGTATACTCCAGGCTTTCCCCTGAAATGAAAGAATTCGTTGATGTTGAAGAGAACCGTCACGTCCTTGACTACCTCTGCAGGCTTCCACTTGAAGAACTTGGAATGCCGACGTTCTATCCGAAAATTACGAGATCTTTAAAGAGCATTAAACACCCTAACCTGATCTATCCGACTGGGAGGGGGCTTGCAGTTCACATTTATCCGGATAAGGAAGATGTAAGGAATTATTACATCCCCATCGAACCCTGCCTCTTTCATGACCTTGACAAAATACTGATTAACGTTGAAAGATCACTTGTCGACGTGGTGCATGGAATGGAAGTCACCACAAAAGATCCGGACGAGAGAAAAAAACTCATGGAAGAAGTACTGGAAAAGACCTGCATTATAAAAGAAAAAGTAAACAGAAAGGAAAGTGAAAACGAAACAGAGAGTAAGAGTGAAAGTGAAAGCGAAAGTGAGAGTGAGAATAAGAGCAAAAGAAAAAACAAGAGAAAGGATGCAGGTAAGAGCGAGAACAGAGGAGAGAGCGAGAGGAGAGGAGAGAATGAGGGTGAGGGTGAGGAGTCAGGAAAAAACAATTTTGACCCTATTAAAAAAATATTGAAACCTTTTAAGACCTTGCTCGAAAAGGACAAAATACAGAAAGTTCCTGTGACTTCGGAAGAATTTAAAGCGATCAAATACACAATGGTCCGGGACAAGGTCGGAATGGGAGTCCTTGAACCGCTTTTAATGGACTCGAACATTGAGGATATCACCTGCAGCGGACTTGGCTGTGTTTTTGTGGAACACAAGGTTTTTTCGGGCTTGAAGACAACGATTACATTCAAGGAAATGGAGGAACTCAATTCTTTTGTTATCCGGATGTCCGAGAAAGTTGGAAAGCCAATTACATACAGATCCCCCATCGTTGACACTGCCCTTCTTGATGGGTCCAGAATTAACATAGTCTTTGGGGAAGATGTCTCCAAGCAGGGGAGCAATTTCACCATCCGGAAATTTATGGGGACCCCTATTTCTATCCTTGAACTGATCGATTTCGGGACTATAGACTATACTATGGCCGCGTACATGTGGATGATGCTGAGAGCCGGGATGAATTGTTTCGTTTCCGGGGAAACGGCTTCAGGAAAGACCACAATGATGAACGCTGTAACCACATTTCTTCCCCCCGATTCGAAGATTGTCTCAATTGAAGATACCCCGGAACTGCAGGTGCCCCACAAAAACTGGACCCGGGAAGTTACAAGAACGTCCAGGGAAGATAGTGGCTCTGACGTCTCCATGTTCGACCTCCTGAAAGCAGCCCTCAGGCAGCGTCCGAACGAAATAATAATCGGGGAGATAAGGGGAGTTGAAGGCAACATCGCCTTCCAGGCCATGCAAACAGGACATCCTGTAATGTCTACATTCCACGCCGCGTCCGTCGAAAAATTAATTCAGAGGCTTACCGGGGACCCTATAAATGTCCCGAGGAATTACGTGGACAACCTTAACATTGTGCTCATCCAGAGCGCTGTAAACGTTCCGGGGAAAGGCCCGGCACGAAGAGTGCTCAGTGTCAATGAGATCGTGGGATATGATTCTACAACCCAGTCCTTCAATTTTATGGACATTTTCAAATGGGACCCTGCCACAGACACATTCAAATTCACCGGGAAAAACAATTCATACCTTCTGGAACACAGGATCGCTCCGAGCATGGGCATCCCTGAACACCAGGTGAGGAAAATATACGGGGAACTTGATAAGAGGGCAAAGATTCTCAAAAAGATACACCAGGCAGGGGTCATAGATTTTCATGAGATATTTGCAATGTTGATCCGGGTGGAGGAGGCTGGGCTGGCATCATGAGCATAGTTCGAAAATTTGGCGACTTGCTTATAGGAGATAAGCTCAGCGGCATGAAGATAAGAGATAAGTTCAGTAGCGCGAAAATCGGAGAGAAACTCAGTGGCGTGAAAATCGTTGAGAGAATCAACGATGATATGCTATTCATGCTCACATACATGGCTTCAATTTCCACTGCAGATATTGAGAGGGACAGGATTTTTGATTATGCAGGAGCCCAGAAAGAATACGAAGCTTCAGAGCACTTCTGCCAGATATACACCCTTGCATCAAAATGGGGTTATGAATACTCAAAAGCCTGCAAATACCTCTCTCAAAAATTAACAGACCGCTACTTATCAAAATTTTTTGGGAGAATGGCAAATATCATCTCTTCCGGAGAACCGGAAAAGAATTTTTTGAAACATGAGAAAGTTACTCTGGGGGAGATATACTCCAATGAGTACGAAAGAGGCGTTGAATCCCTGAGAAAATGGACAGATGGATACACGGCCCTTATGGTTTCGCTGACTCTCGTGGTCACAATTATTCTTATTTCCGTTATGATTTATGAAATAGGGAATATAGAAACCGTTGCCTTTATGATTGTAGTTTTAGTTATGTTTACCTGCGGGATGGCGCTTTACATCATATACAAATCGACTCCTTCCGAAAAAAAACTCCATTCCCTGCAGCACAAATCCAGGGAACAGGAACAAATAGAACGTTTAACTCGAATTCTCCTCCCTCTGGGAATAGGCACCGTAATAGTTCTTCTTTTCCTTAAGACAGAAATAGAACTGCTTTTGCTGACCGTATCCCTCTTTACACTCCCCATCGGCGCTCTTGCGATGATTGATGACAGTAAAATAGATGAAAGGGACAATAGTTTTCCTGCATTTATTAAAACCCTTGGTACCCTTGCCGGGACTACCGGGGTTACCATTAACTGTGCGATGGAAAACCTGGATAAGGAAACCGTAGGCTGCCTCGAAACAGCCGTTGGAAAACTTCACCAGGGCCTTTCCATGGGGCTCAAATCAACCCTCTGCTGGGAAAAGTTCATAGGTGAGACCGGGTCCGAACTTATCAACAGATGCTCGAAAATTTTTACCGATGCCGTAGAACTGGGTGGGGACCCGGCTGAGATCGGAAGTATCGTCTCTTCCTCAAGCCTGGAAATTGTCCTGCTCCGGATGAAAAGAAAACTTGTCAGTTCAGGCTTTCGCTGGCTTGCCATAATCCTTCACGCAGTAATGGTGGGACTCCTGATCTTTGTGATGGAAATTATCAACAAATTTAGCAGCCTGATAACCGGAATGAGTGAATCTTATTCGATGCAGGGAGACATGCAAGGAATGAGCCAGATAGGAATGAGCATGTTCAACGTGGGAGACAAAATGCCCTTCCTCTACAAATTCACCTTTGCTGTCGTGTTGGTCCTCACAATTTCAAATGCCATTGTTGTGAAAATCGTTGAAGGAGGGGGTAATTACAAGTTTTTTTTCTACGGAGGTGTGATGTCAGGGATCTCGGGATTATCCATCATAATCATACCCCCGGTGGTGTCAAAAATATTCACATTCAATGTATGAAAATAAGGGTAGTTGGAGAATGTGCATCATCCATAAGATGATGAATATTTCGAGGAGGAATTGAATGAAAGCACTCAGGAATCTCACCTTCAAGTTGAAATACAGGCATGATGATGATGTCGAGAAACTGATGAAAGATAAAGAAGATATTCGGGATGAAATTAAAGGATTGATGAAAAGCAGAAGGGAAATCGAAAAACAAATCGATAAAGTGCTCGCTACCCGGGAAGAAACAAAGAAAAAAGTAAATGAACAGAGAGAAATGGAGACAGTTAAAAAACGGAAATTCCTGCAAGCAAGAGAGAAAACAGAACCCGGAAGAAAAATGGAGGAAGAACAGGATCAAAGGATTGAAGAAGAAAACCCCGGGGAAGAGTGGGAAAATAAAGAGATAACGGCAGAAGTAGGCTCAATGACAAAGCTTATGGCAGAGACAATTGCGGAAGCCAAGAGAGAAGCAGAAGTAGAAAACATAGGATCAGGGGGAGAAAACACGCCCCTAAGAGCAGATAAAGCTTCTCTCTTCTCAAACCCCGTTCCCGTTGAAAACAAAGCTGATTCAGAAAAAAAAGAAAAGGACGGGAAGAAAAAAGATGAAAAAATAGCAGGAGGCTTTTTTGGAGACGACCTCCTCGAAGAGCTTCTTAATGATGACTCCCTTAATATAGAGGAAGAACAGCCCATCCTGAAGTTCATTGGAGAAGCAAGCGCAGAAGACATCATTAAGGATTTAAGATATGTTAAGAAACAATTGATAAAAACTTCCTCTTGAAAGAATGATCGAAATACAATAGAAGAAATACAGTAGACCAGATACACAGATATCTAAAAAAGCGCGCAGTATACGGGACACAGAGATTTAAAAAAGCGGATGGAATAAGAGACATTGGAAGTCTCTTTCCCACATTGCTTAAGAATAAAAATCATTTTTGAGATCAAGTCAAAGTTTAATCAAGATGGAAAAGCCCTTCCTTTGCCTTGGCCAGGTGCTCATTCGCCTCCTCGACTTTCTTAGCGGCTTCAAGGATTTCTTCGGCAGCATCAAGGAAGCCGTCTTTCTTGGCTTTCTGTGCCCATTCCAGGAAGCTCTTGTTGTGACTTTCGTTGTGTTCGATCCAGTGTGAAATCAGGTGTGAAAGCTTGTCTTTATCTAATTCTTCAACCATAGATTTTCCCTCAGTTTTTTGTATGCAGTTCATTGTATAAATTATCACTGGGTGTGTAGCGGTTTTCCACAGTGTTACCATATAGAGTAAAATGAGACTAAAAAAGGAGATAGAGAAGTTAAAAACGAAAAACTAAGGAAAACGTAGGGAAAAAGAATGAAAAAGAGAAGGGAGGAAAATACTTAAACTTTCCTCGGGTCCGTGATTTCCCCGGAAAGAGCCGAAGCAGCGGCTGTCGCAGGAGAAGCAAGGTAGATGAAGCCACCTTTTCCCATCCTGCCCCTGAAGTTCCGGTTGGCGGTGGAAACGCAGACTTCCCCTTCCCCGAGCACGCCCTGGTGGGCTCCCAAGCAGGGCCCGCAACCGGGAGTAGAGATGGTTACTCCGGCTTTCAGCAGGGTCTGCATGGTCCCGTTTTCAATTGCCGCAAGGAGGGTCGAGCGGGATGCGGGGATCACGATGGTCCTGACAGCAACTTTCTTTCCTTTCAGGATCCCGGCTGCAACTTCCAGGTCTTCGAGCCTCCCGTTGGTGCAGGTCCCGATGAAAACCTGATCCACATGAGTGCCTTCCAGTTCCCCGACCGGCTTTACATTGTCCACCTGGTGGGGGCAGGCAACCTGGGGTTCGATGTCCCCTGCATCATATGTAACTTCTTTAACATAGCTGGCATCAGGGTCGGCATAGACCGGATCAAAAGGTTCGGCTTCCCGGTTTTTCAGGAACTCAAAGGTCTTTCCGTCCGGAGGGACGATCCCCGATTTTGCCCCCATTTCTATTGCCATGTTGCACAGCGTCATCCTGCCCGAAACGGAAAGCCCGCTGATGGCAGGCCCGTAAAACTCCAGAGCCTTATATGTCGCGCCTGCGATCCCGGTTTTTCCTATAAGGTAGAGGGTAAGGTCCTTTGCATAGACGCCTTCCCCGAGTTCCCCTTCCACGGTCATCCTTATGCTTTCCGGCACTTTGAACCAGAGCTTGCCCGCGGCAAAGATCTCCGCCATGTCCGTTGCCCCGACCCCGGTTGCAAAAGCCCCGAAAGCCCCGTAGGTACAGGAATGGGAATCTGCCCCAACAACCAGCTTTCCCGGCAGGGCAAATCCGTTTTCAGGCAAGACCTGGTGGCAGATGCCCTCTCCCACTTCGTAGAAGTTAGGGATCTGCTGCTCCTTAATCCAGTCCCGGATCTCGTGCTGGAGCCCGGCAGCCGTTTCATTGTTCGCAGGAGCGATGTGGTCAAAGGGAATTACAATCCTTTCAGGGTCCCAGACCTTTTCCACCTCCATTTCCTTAAAAGCCTTTACCGCCAGGATGGAGGTGCCATCGTGCGCCATTGCGTAGTCCACATTTGCCAGCACAAAATCATTTGCCTTTGCCTCTGTCCCCGTTGCCCGGGAAAAGATCTTCTCGCTGATAGTTCCCAAAAGTAAGTCTCCTGTCCGATGATGAAATGAGAGTGAATGATAATGAATAAGAGGGGAAATGAAATTAAGGTTTGATAAAGGTTTGTTGAATCACAAATTCAGATTTCTGAACTCACAGTACCGAAATATAAATAATTAATGGATTTTCACGCTGGAATAAGGTCAAAAATGGTACCCGAACAAAGAATGAAAAAGTGCTAAATAAAAAAGGGGCGGGCTCAGGCTTAAAAATCGAAAGTCCTATTACAGGGCTCCTATCCTCTCAAGAAAACCTTCCAGAGGCACGGAATGAGTCTGGAAGCCACAGACCTCATACGGGTCGGCTCCGAGAGCAAGGGCTACAAACTGGCCGATGTTCATGTGAACGGTATCGTATTCGACCCCGAACTCTTTTTCGATTACGGGCTGGTAGCGGTCGTACTGGATGTGGCAGTTCGGGCACATGTGGAGCATGAGTTCAACACCTGCATTTTTCAGGCTGTCGAGTTTTGCTTTTGTGACCTGGAGGGAAGTATTCCTGTTCAGGTGGAGCTGGGAAAAACCCATACCGCAGGTAAGCGTGCGGTCCTCGTACCAGCGAACCATGTCAGCCCCGCAGGCTGCTGCGATGTCATCTATTAGCTGAGGGTTTTCGGGGTTTCCGACGACGTCCTGGTACTTGACTTTGTAATAATGGCAGGCGTGGTGGGCTGCCGCTTTGACCCCGGAAAAGTCAAGCTGTTTATTCTCCCGGATAAGGTCGACTTTGCTAAGCAGGACTTCAACTGCGTGGTAGAAGTTGCTGCGGGGATCCATATCGCCTTTTTCATAGACAAGGTCATCCATGCCCTGTTCCCTGAAGATGGAATTGACCTTTTCCCGGACCTCGGCATTAGTATTGAGGAGTTCGCAGGCTTCCTTGTTTACGGCATAACAGGTGGAGCAAAGACATGTGATGTTCGGATAGCCGCATCTCCTGGCAACGGCGAAGTTCCGGGCGGCTATGGCGGCGGTTGTAAGCCCTTCGAAAAGGTCCGTATAATGCCCGATCCCGGTACAGCAGGACTGCTCTTCATTAACAAAATAGTCCACACCAAGCCTGTCAAAGGCATAGCCAGTGGCACTTTCGATCCCCGGATACTCCTGGCTTACCATGCAGCTCTTAAACAATAAGAGCTTCCGATCCGGAACATTCTCTATCGGTTTCAAAACAAAGATCTCCGCTTATGCACTCGTTTTTCTTAAACTCCGCACTGGGGAGTTTCATGACTGGCGGTTTCACGGTTGACGGTTTCAGGACTGGCGGAATGGGAAAGGGCCGACACATTCCCGCGGCCTCCGGCCCGGATCCATTTTTCTCTTTCAAAAAAGCCCGTGCCTTCAAGGATGGCCCGGACCTCGCTTCCCGTGTCCCGGATATCCCTGGGTTTTAGCCCGAGTTCGGCCCGGATCGACTCCAGGTCCCGCTTAAACTCGATCCAGCTCTCCCCGAGGTCCCTTTCCATATTCCTTACCCCGGGACCCGGTATCTTGCTTGCCCCGTTTTCCGCAAGGTATTCCCCGATCTCAACGAAATAGGCAAGTCTCTCAAGCCCGATTCCTTCGTTAATTGCCATCTGGCGGAGTACCTGGACGATTGTCACGGGGCTGTTGTTCCGGGGGCAGCGCAGGTTGCAGGAGTAGCAGTAAAAACAGGACCAGATGCTTTCATCTTCCAGCACGCTCCGGTCGTTTTCAAGCACCCTCTTTACGAGCTGGCGGGGGCTGTAGTCCGTGAAGCGGGCGGCAGGGCAGGAAGCCGTGCAGGCCCCGCACTGGATGCAGCGGTCCAGGCCCAGGGAATCAGGGGTCCGGATGCTTTTTTTTGCGGTCTCTGCAAGGGTTTCGCATTCCGGGGTATCGTATTTGTTAACGTGTATAAGCATCATCTGATCATCTCTCCTTATCTGACCATATCTCCATTCATTTCCCCTTCCCGGGCAAGGCTTGTGAAAGTGCCTGCAAGTCCTTTTGTGTTCGGGACATAGGCTTTCTTGAAATGGAGCCGGGAACCGTCAGCTCCGAGTTCCTCTTTTAGCTTTTCAAAGTGCCTGAGCGCAAGGGGGAATATCACTTCGGCTCGGGGATTGTCGGGGGGGTCCTCCACAAAAAGGACGGAAGCTGCTCCGTGCCTGAAAGCGTGCATTATGAGTTCCTTATCCACCACCAGGCATGTGGACACCTTAACGAGTTTAACATTTGAAGGATAACTGAGCACGCTGTTTCCTATGTTGTCGCAGGTAAGGGAAGAAATCCCGCTGTTTACAAAGCCCAGCAGGTCTCCGGCTTCAAGCACCCCTTCTATTTCGGATTTCAACTGGCTTTTCGTAAAACCGGCAACCTGAACGGCTCCTTTTTCGCAGATCTCAGTGCAGTACCCACAGCCGGTGCAGACCAGGGGATCCACAACCACCCGGCCGCTTTCGGAAAAAGAGAGGGCATCAAAGGGGCAGCTCAAGCAGTCCCCGCAGCGGGTGCAGGTCAGCTGGTTTATCCTCGCGAGTTCATGCTCCAGGACCTTCGGGCTGTCCGCAATAAACGCCCTGGCCCGCGCTGCAGCAAGCCCTGCCTGGGCGATGGTGTCCGTGATGTCCTTTGGCCCCTGGGCAGTCCCGCAAACAAAAATACCGTCCACCGAACTGTCCACGGGTTTTAGTTTGGAATGCCTCTCCTTGATAAAACCGGTCTCGTCCTGGCTCACGTTCAATACCCCGGCAATTACCCGGGTGCCGGTAGAAGGCAGCATTGCGGCGGAAAGCACCACAAGGTCGGCAGGGAGTTCGAGAATTTTCTGGTTAAGGGTATCTTCTACCCGCACGATGAGACTTTTGTCCGATTTTCGGATAACTTCGGCAGGCCGCCCCCGCACAAAGGAGACGCCCATTTCCTGAACTGCCCTGTAATAGTTTTCGTAAAAACCAAAAGCCCGCATGTCGATATAACAGATCGTGATTTCGGTGTCCGGATATTTTTTCCTTATCAGGCTTGCGTGCTTCAGGGCAGCCATGCAGCAGTACCTGGAGCAGTAGGGGATACCACCTGCCTTTTCATCCCTTGAACCCACACACTGGATCATGACGATTCTTCCGGGGACCGGGGGATCGGACAGCTTTTCTTTTAGGGAAGAGCTTTCAGGGGAATTAGGGGTAAAATCATTAGTAGGAGCATTAATAGGAGCATTTGTGGGGGAATTAGAGGGATCAGTAGTAGGAGCATTAGAGGGATCAGTAGTAGGAGCATTAGAGAAATCAGTAGTAGAATTACCAGGATTGGAATTTCCGGCATCCAAATTACAGGTATCTGAGAGCCTGGCAAGTTTTCCTTTCGTGGGCCCGTTGATCCCGAGCATCCGGGCAAGTTCCATCTGGGTCAGCACGTTTTCAAAGATTCCGTAGCCGTACTGAGGTTTCAGAGAGGCGTCATATTCTTTGAAGCCTGTTGCGGCAATAATTGCCCCGAAATTGAGTTCAAGGACTTCCTCCTGCTGCCCGAAATCTATTGCTTCTGTCCTGCAGGCTTCGGCACATTTCCCGCAGGGAACCCCGTTGAGCTGCAAGCAGTGGTCAGGGTCGATAGAATAGGTTTTTGGGATGGACTGGGAAAAGCGCATGGAAATCGCTTTTTTATCCTTATGCCCGCAGTTGAACTCGTTTTCCACAAGGACAGGGCACACACGGTTGCAGCGCCCGCAGGCTGTGCAGGTATCCCGGACGTATCCGGGCCTGGTCCTGAGCATTACCTTGAATTTTCCGGCACTTCCACGGACAGCTTCGACTTCTGTCCGGGTCAAAAGGGTGATTTTCGGATGAGCTGCAACCTCGTTCATCAGGGGACTGAGCGAACACATGGCGCATTCTTCCGCGAGCTTGTCCGGGGAAAATATTTTCCCGATCTTTGCCATCTGCCCACCTATACTCGAATCTTTTTCAACGAGGTAGGTGGAAACCCCGTTATCCGCAAGGTTCAGAGCTGCGGTTATCCCTGCTATGCCCCCGCCAATGACCAGAGCCCGGGGGAAGATATCCACTTTAATATCCTGCAGGGGCTCTCCACGGTCCAGACGCTTCAGCTTCCCCCGGAGAAGGGTGATTGCTTTTTCCGTGGCTTCGGCTGTGTCAGGATGGACCCAGGCACACTGTTCCCTGAGGTTTGCGATTTCGAGCATTGCCCTGTTCAGGCCCGCTTCCCTGACACATTTTTTAAAGAGGAGTCCATGTTTGGAAGGAGTGCATGAGCCGATTACAACTTTCTCCAGGCCTTTTTCCTCAATCTTGCTTTTTATCAGGTCCTGACCAGGGCTCGAGCAGAGGTACTCATAATCAAAAACAGAAATTCCTTCGGCTTTAAGGGCCGCTTTTACGGCTTTGATGTCAACATGTTCGGAAATATTTCCGCTGCAGTGACAGATGAATACGGCGGTTTTCTCCGGGGGGACGATCATCAAGTTAAAGTCTGCCCGGATTTTGTATTTAAGTATTGCCAAAACATGGCTAAAAATTTACCCAAAACGGATATTTATAGAGCCACAATATCAATACAAGGACATATTTCCATGGGAACGGCATGACAAGTGCCAAACAGCCCCCAACACACCTGTTTTGTACACACTGTTAATAGAGAAATACAGGAAATCTTCAGGATAAAAACTAATGAAAAAACTCCATTTAACAGCCTGTTTTTCAGGGTTTCGGATTATAATCGGAATTTTTAGAGCAGAATTCAGAGGGGTCACGGTCCAAAAGTATTTTATGGACATATAATTATATATATGGAGAGAGAGTATTTTATTAAAATCACCCGATATATCCAGATCCTGCGGGATGCTTCCGAATTCATCCCACATAAATGTAAAAATATATTATAAATGAATCAGTATATTATTGTTAAATGAAATAATACATTATCTCTATATCTGATTGACGATAAGTGCCGGAAGCGCGCGTCCGGCATTGAAAGGTAGATGATAGACGTGGCAGAAAATGATTTTATACCAGGAGACATCGATTTCAAAATGGGAGAAGTTGAATACGAAATGGTGGATTTACTCAGGAGGCTCAATATTAACAGACCGGTGGCTCTCACCCTCGCATGCCTCTCGAAAGGGGAAGAGATTTCTTCCCAGAACATCGAGATGGTCTCAGGCCTTAGGCAACCGGAAGTTAGCATTGCAATGCGCTACCTCCGTGAAAACGAATGGGTCCAAATGAGGGAAGAAAAGAAGAACCAGGGCAAAGGGCGTCCGATCAAACTGTACAGGCTCACCGTGCCTATGGAAAAAATCATCAACAGGATAGAGGAAAAAGTCCTTGCCGAAAGCAGAATTGTGCTTCAGAATATCGAACGCCTCAAGAACATCTCCTGAAGACTCTGCAAATGAGCGGTTCCGGACATTCACAAAGCAGGAACGAAGCCCCTGTCACATCGGAAAAGAGCCCATCCAGACCTCTTTTTCGCTTTCATACATTCAAAATTCAGAAGGACTTTCCCCTATTTAAAGCAAAAACCCGAAGTCTGGAAACCGGGAAACCAGGGGAAAACCTTAGAAACCTCTTTTAGCTGCCACTTTAGTGAACTATTTTTCCCAGCCTCAGGCAGCAGATCAAAGGACTTTTCCGATAGTCAAACTCCGCCTTTTCTACACTTCCCTCATTAGTTCATGTGCAGACCATTTGGAATTTAGGTGGAATTCATTTAGAGTTATTTGGAATCCATTTGGAATCCATTTGGAACCCATTTGGAACCCATTTGGAACCCCCATTTATACTATAATCATCACCTGAAAAGCAGATTCTATACCTGAAGTTCATATTTCACACCTGAAAAGCAGATTCTACACCTGAAGTTCACATCAAAGATCACACTAATATTCCAGACCCATTAAGAAATTTATTTATTTATTTATTTATTTATTTATTTCTCTTTGCTGTCCGTTCCAAACGCCATATCCTACACAACCCACCCATAAATTCGAACAGTTTCATGCAGGCTGTAATCGGGACTTACTCCTAAAAAAGAGATTAATGGAGCTTATATATTTTTTTAGAGATTTTAGACGAAAATTGAGAACCATGCTTGAATTTTAAAAACCAAATCAATCGACCATTTACACGACCTGAAAACAATGTTAACGTTAAAAATTATAAGTATAGATCGATAAATATTAAAAATAATACATACGTAAATATTTATATTAATTCACTATATAATCAACCTTTGGGTGATTTAATGGTAGATGAAAGCGGTACAAATAGAGACGTAACTTTAGAGAAAAATCCCATACATATGGGATCCATCGAGTATGAAATGATCGAACTGTTCAGAAAAATAAACATAAGCAGACCCGTTGCCCTTACTCTTGCCTGCCTTGCAAAAGGAAGGGAAGTCTCTTCCCAGAGCATTGAGGTAGTTTCGGGCCTGAGACAGCCGGAAGTCAGCGTCGCAATGCGTTATCTTCGCGAGAACGAATGGATTCACATCCGGGAAGAAAAGAAGTCAAAGGGCAAGGGCAGACCTATCAAGCTGTACAAGCTTACGGTCCCCATGGACTGCATTGTCGGCACGATCGAACAGGAGATCATAGCAGAAAGCAGACACGTGCTCCAAAACATCGAACGCCTCAAGAATATTGCCTGAATACTTTCAGGCTTACAGCGAGACGCTAAAATTCAGGGTACGGTTCCGTCCCGAACCGTGTCTTGAGTATACTATACTTAAATTTCTTTTTTTCCCGAAAACAAGAATTTACTGACAGATAACTATTGGCTGGTATTATAGTCACGCCTGCATTTGATGCGACATAAATTGCTTGATCATACATCGTTTTTTGTCGCATTAATTACGCTCGTGACTATATCTCTCCTTAATAAGGCCATCGGCAAAAGTTTCAACATAATTTTGGAGATTTCTGAATCTGGAAGTTACATTCAATCAAGAAAACATACAGAAAACATATACAAGAAAACATACAAGAAAACATACAAGAAAACATAAAGAAAACTACAACGTATTCAAGAAAAGCTTTGGAAAATTTATAGTGGGCCCGCTGCGATTCGAACGCAGGACCTCACGGTTATCAGCCGTGCGCTCCACCAAGCTAAGCTACGGGCCCAATGTGAAAGGCTTAATCTGCCACTGAATTAAAAAAGCCTCGGGGTTCTCCTGAAAAGAGATAAGGTTGTGGTGGGCCCGCTGCGATTCGAACGCAGGACCTCACGGTTATCAGCCGTGCGCTCCACCAAGCTAAGCTACGGGCCCAATGAGAAAGGCTTTTTTAGAATTATCGCAATTGAAAGGCTTTATTTGGGAAAGCATCCCAATCCGACAACACTTCTAATACGTGGATTACTATATATAACTTTTGCCCTGATTTCCGGCACTGGGCAAGTTCATAAAATAATTTACCCATGACCCAGTTCTATTGCCGACAGTTTTATATACGATACTGTGATTTAAAGGAAATGCTCGTGGTACAGTAAATACATGGGCCGGTAGATCAGGGGAAGATCGCTACCTTGGCATGGTAGAGGCCTCGGGTTCAATTCCCGACCGGTCCACTTTTCTTTTTAGAGGATTTTTGCATTAAAAGTTTCTGTTTTTAAATAGTGTTTTTTCCCGAAAATCTGTTTTTCCAAATATCTGTTTACACAAAAATCTGTTTTCACAAAAGTTCAATACATTTAAATTTATTATTCGGTTTGCGAATCCTGAGGCTTAAAGCAAAATTGCAAATCCGGGTTAGAAACAACATTATAAAATATACAGATTACTAATAACTTACTCTTTAAATATTTAGAGCCATAATTAATTACCCATGAAAAAATCCACCCTGGCAATTATTGGAATCATCACCCTCTCCTTCATCCTTTCCATCTACCTTTACCCCCGGGTGCCGGAGCAGATGGCCACGCACTGGGACGCCAGCGGAGAGGTAAACGGGTACATGTCGAAGTTCTGGGGGCTGTTTTTCATGCCTCTTATTATGGCCGGGCTTGCCCTGTTCTTCCTGGTGGTCCCCAGGATTGACCCCCGGAAGGCAAATTTCGAAAAATTCAGCAGGCGTTATGAAGGTTTTATCGTCCTGATGATCTTATTTTTGCTTGCGGTGCATGTGCAGGTGCTGCTCTGGAACATAGGGATTGAGATCAGCCCGAATTCCGTGCTCCCGGTGGGGATAGGGCTGCTGTTCTATTACATAGGAATCCTTACTGAAAATGCAGAGCAGAACTGGTTTGTCGGGGTCCGAACGCCCTGGACCCTGAGCAGCAAGAAGGTGTGGAAAAGGACGAACCGGCTGGCGGGCAAACTCTTTAAGATTGCAGGGATAGCGGCGTTATTCGGCTTGTTTTTCCCGGAACTGATGGTGTATTTCATACTCGGACCGGCACTGCTGGTTGCCTTTGTCACGGTCTTTTACTCCTATCTTGAGTACCGGAAGGAACTGAAAGATGAAGAACTGGAAGCAGCCTGGGAATAAAAAAAGCCTGGGAATAAAAAGAAGCCTGTAAAGTACCTGATACCAGTATAAGCATCAGATATGACCCTAATTCCATCAGCACTTTTATGTAACATGCTTTCGTTTTGAATTATTGATTTTTATGACTGAGAACTCCAAAGCCGATTCTGAAAAAACCATAGAAAGCGGAGACACCATCTCCGTAGACTACGTAGGAGAACTCGATGATGGCACGGTATTTGACACTTCTGTAAAAGAGGTCGCAGTTGAAGCCGGGATATACAACGAGCAAAGAGAATACGAGCCCCTTACCTTTACGGTGGGTGCGGGACAAATGATCAAAGGCTTCGACGAAGGCGTGGTCGGGATGAAAGTAGGGGAAGAAAAGACCCTGACAATCCCGCCGGAAGACGCATATGGGGAGTACAGTGAAGAACTTGCCAGGAAACTCCCTGCAGAAGCCGTGGAGTTTGCCCCTGAAGTAGGGATGCAGCTGGCAACGGACACCGGACTCCGGGGCACGATAACTGAAGTTGACGAAGAAGGTTTCGTGATAGACTTCAACCACATGCTTGCAGGCAAAGCCCTGACCTTCAAGGTAACACTGGTATCCATGGAGGCCTGACCGGGATGAAAACCGGGAGGGGGTTAGTAATCCTCGGGTGCGTCCTGATCGTGGCCTGTGTGCTCCTGACAAGCGGCTGCACGGACACAGGAAACGGTGGGCAGGCTGGCGAAACCGTCAAAGCCGGAGACACAGTCCATGTGGATTACGTGGGAAAACTCGAAAATGGCACGGTCTTTGACACTTCCATAGAAGAAGTCGCCGTCGAAGCCGGGATATACATCGAAGGAAGGGACTACAGCCCCCTGACTTTCGAGGCAGGCGCAGGCCAGATGATCAAAGGCTTTGACGAAGGTGTAATAGGGATGGAAGTAGGGGAAGAAAAAACCCTGACAATCCCGCCGGAAGACGCATACGGGGAATACGATGAAGCTAATATCCAGGCAGTTCTCCTGGAAGACCTGGGCCTCCCGGAACCTCCCGTAGAGGGGCAAAAGCTCATGACAATGTACGGAACAAGGGTTACCGTACTCTCGGTCAATGAGACCCACGCCACCATTGACTTCAACCACGAACTTGCCGGAAAGACCCTTATTTTCGACATTACACTTGTTTCGATCGGATCTAGCTGAATTCCAGGGCAGCTTCTGCCATGAGGCTGCCACATTTTTGCTGCATTTTTTGCCGGAACCCGGATCATAAAGAACGCCAGCGTCCGGCTAAGAAGCAGAGGGATTAGCAACGGTTGGATTAACAGCGGTTGGATTAGCAGGCGCTGGATTGGAAGAGGCACAAAAAAAATAAAGGAGATGGAGAAGAAATGGAGAATTCTCAGACCGTTGAAACAGGCAATTACATTCTTGTGGATTATACGGGAAAATTCGAAGACGGTAAAGTGTTCGAAACCACCGTAAAAGAGCGCGCACTCGAAGCAGGCATATACGAGGAAGCCAGGAAATACACCCCCCTCTTTTTCAGAGCTAATGCAAGCCAGGTAATCAAAGGCCTGGACAAAGGAGTTGTGGGAATGAAAGTGGGAGATGAAAAGACCCTTATAATTTCCCCTGGAGAAGCCTACGGAGAATACAGGGACTACATGGTCCAGGAAATTCCCCTTGCCAGGCTGGAACTTGAAACCCCTCCAGGAGCAGGCGAAAAAATAACAACTCCCAGTGGAAAGGAGGTCAAAGTGCTTGCTTCAACCGAGACACACGCAACCCTGGACTTCAACCACGAACTCGCAGGCAATACCCTTATTATGGAAATTAAACTTGTCTCGATTATAAGGTGAAAACAGTCTGCATTTAGTGAAACCTGTCTCGATTATTATGGAAAAAATAGTCCGGACTACAGAGTGATTCAGAATTGATAGGGGAATTTTAGATTTAGAAAATTACTCCGGATTTGTAAGATGATTACGGCTTATGGAGTGGTTCCAGGGTCGTGGGTCCTGGATCAAACTTCCGGAGAAAGGGGGAAGTATGGAAAAGGAAGAAAAAGTAGTGATAGTGCTGCTCCTTATGGCACTATCGTCTCTTTCAGTCGCATATTTCTGCTTCGGGCTAGAATTTGCAGGGGCAGGGAAAGTGTCAGGGGGAGAGTTTAAGCAGTACAGCCCGGAGTCCGAAGTAGGGGACCGGGTGAACCTCGAAGCCGAGGTCCTGAGCAAACGCTTTACGTACACAGGAGGGCACCTGCTTTTAAAAGTAGATTGCAATTCCGAGCCACTGACTGTTTTTGTTCCCAGCAATGCAGGAGTTGAAGCCCTGGATGAATCAATAAATAAAGGGGACTTTGTGAGTATAACAGGCATTGTCACGGAGTATGAAGGGGAAAAGGAGATCAAAGTGACAGATAAAGCTGAGATTTACCGAATTGACAGATGAAGCTGAGATTCACCTGATAGACGGATAAAGAGGGTATATCTTGAATAACCATTATCAATGGCCACTGAAATCGTTAGTAATATATTCCAGAAGAACATCAGAGGAAATATGAAGGCATGCATCATGTGCGGAGGTGCGGGGACCAGGTTAAGACCGCTGACCTTTAAGCACCCCAAACCCAGTATTCCTATTCTCAATGAACCTTCCGTCCGCCATCTCATCGAACACCTTTCAAGAGAGGGTTTCAACGAAATAGTTATGACCCTGGGGTATATGGGAGAGCGTATCGAAGAACAACTCGGGGACGGGCATATTTTCGGAGTCCATATCGATTACGTTTATGAAAAAGAAAAAATGGGGACCGCGGGCGGGGTGAAAAATGCCGAAGAATACCTGAAAAACGAACCCTTTATAGTACTCGGAGGAGACCATGTCCTTAACCTCGACCTCAGGGAGATGTACCGTTTCCATGAAGCAAATGACGCCCTGATAACAATCGGACTCCTTTCCATCGACGACCCGAGGGAATTCGGAATTGCCGACATGGACATCAATAACCGGATCCACCGTTTCCTTGAAAAGCCAAAATCGGGGCAGATTTTCAGCAACCTTGCAAGCACTGGAATCTACGTCTGCGACCCCTCGATCTTTGACTGGATCCCGGAAAATACCAAATACGATTTTGCAAAAGACCTCTTTCCGGCTATGCTTGCCGCGGATGAGAAGATAAACGGAGTGCTTGTAAGGGGAAAGTGGACCGATGTCGGGAGCTCCGCAGCCTACAGGCAGGCCCAGCGCTGGATGCTCGACGCCCTGCCCGGGACAAGCATTGAAGGACATTTCGCCGCGAAAAACGCCAGGATCAGAGGCCCCCTTAAAATAGGGAACAACGTGTCCGTAGGCTCGAATTCAGCCCTTGTGGGCCCTATCGTCATAGGGGAAAACACAGTCATAGGCGACAACGTACTTGTTGGCCCTTACAGTGTAATCGGTTCGAACTGTGTAATCGAAGACAACTCAAAGCTCCTTTCCTCTTACCTCTTTGACCATGTCCACATCGGAGAAAATTCCAATATTTCAGGGGCAATCGTAGCCGATGACACCATAATCGGGGAAAACTGCAGCCTGGAAAACGGAACGGTTATCGGGCACAAGGTAATCATCGGGGACAACTCAACCATCCATTCGGGAGTAAAAATCTGGCCCGAGGTCATGATCAACAAAAACTCAAGCATAAAAGAAATTACCCTCAACCCCGATTATGACACAACCTACGAAGGGTCCTGAAAACGCAGAAAAGTCAAAAAATAATGGGTCAAAAACCCGAATACAGTACTTCGAGTCTAAATTATGAACGTGAACTACCCCTCCCTGTCTCCTTCGGAGCCTAGGAAGGGGCTTCCTGCTTCATATTCCGGAGCAACCTCCACGAATCCACAGGCTCTTCCCCGTGTCCCACGGGTGCTTTTTTGATTAAGTTGCTAGTGCAAACTTTTTGATGTTGATAGCGGCGTTAATGTCCCTGTCATGGAACGTT
>JAENZL010000044.1:0-12507 GCA_016841265.1 Methanobacteriota archaeon
CACCTGTCGGCCTGCGGCCTCCGAGGAAGGAGTCTTCCCGCCTTCGGAGATAAAGGAGCAGAGGTAAACCCGGAAAACTGAAGTCCAGGAAAGCTGAGGGCGGACCCTAAAACCCTAAAAGAACCCCGCCCAGGGAGAAGCTCAGAGAGATAAAATTCTCAATTAAGGTTGAGGACCTTTTTTAAGCAAAGGCTGACTTGAGGCAGCGTAAAACCTGGAAAGAACTTTGTACAAGCCAGCCTTAGCTTTTTTTGGAGGAAAATGCTCAAACTTGCAAATTCGGTGGGTTTACCTCCGCTCATGTTTGCTATGCAAGGTAGTAAAACAGAATCAAGCAAGATAAAGCATATTATTTGGCTAACGAATTATAATCAAAAAGCTAACGATGGGCGGCAGAACTAAAACTAAAACAGTTTCAGGAACATGCCGAAAAAATGAAAAATTAATTGACTCTGATTAATTGACTCTGTCAGAAACTTTAAACGCCCTCCTCCTGTTTTATCGTAAACTTAATCAGGAAAAGCTCAGATTTTACCCTATGAAAAAAATAGGGATTGTAGTTACCGACCCTGAGGACTGGACGGCACGGGCCCTGATTGAGGCAGCCCGGGAAGAAGGTTTTTCTCCTCTTATTCTTGACCTCAGGAGCGCAGAGGTCAGCATAAACTCACAAACTGATTTTAAAGTAGGGGGCACCTGCCTTAGCGACCTTGACGCCGTGGTCGTGCGGGACGTTGGAGCAGGCACCCTGGAGGGGGTTTCTTTCAGGTTTGATGTCCTGAGAGAGCTTGAAGCGGAAGGAATCCCGGTCATCAATTCCCCCGAAGCAATCCAGAACGCCGCCAACAAATACCACGCTTCCTGGCTCCTGGCAAAAGCCGGGCTTCCTGTGCCTGAAACCGAAGCCGTACAGAGCACCAGGGCTGCCCTGAAGGTGATTTCAAGGTTCGGGGACGCGGTCATAAAACCTGTTTTCGGGTATAAGGGAAAGGATATTGTAAGGGTGAAGAACGGCGAAGTCCTCTATTCGGACCGGAAAAGCCAGCCCGTTCCCGTGGAAACGGCTCTGGAAGCCCTGCTTGCGGAAAGGGGTATGCTCTACATCCAGGAGTTCATTGAAAACCCGGGCAGGGATATCAGGGCTTTTGTGGTCGGAGGCAAAACAGTCGGGGCCATTTACCGCAGGGCTCCTGCCGGTTCCTGGGTGAATAACCTCAGCCAGGGCGGAAGCGCGGACCGCTGCGTGCTGACCGAAGAGCAAAAAACCCTTGCGGAAAAAGCAGCGAAAGCCATCGGGGCTGTGTTTGCGGGCGTTGACATCATAGAGGGTGTGGAAGAGGAGAGCAGAAACCAGGGCGGCCAGAAAATCCTGGAAGTCAACGGAACGCCGTCCGGGAAAGGCATTTACGATGCCTGGGGGATAAATCCCGCCGGGGATATCCTGAGGTACATGAAAAATATTTTATGAAATTGATTACAAAAGATACAATAAATAGTGAAGGTCATATGGAAAATAACACGAAAAGTTACATGGGACCCTCAAAAAAGTGCAGGAAACGTTTAAAGTATAAGTTGACCTTGATTAGGCCCGAGGCAAAGGATGAGTGAATACAAACAGTGTATAGTTAGCCGGAATGACCTGAAGTTGTCCAAAGGGAAATTTGCGGTGCAGGTGGCCCATGCTGCGGTTTCGGCTTCGGAATGGGCAAGCAAGAGTGACCTTGAAAAATGGAAAGAGGGAGGACAGAAAAAGGTTGTCCTCAAAGTTCCGACCCTGAAAGACCTTTACGAACTTAAGGAAAAGGCAAGACGGGAAGGACTCCCCACAGCTTTGATCCAGGACGCAGGGCTGACCGAAATCCCCCCTGGCACGGTCACAGTCCTCGGAATCGGGCCGGCAAAAGAAGAGCTTATAGATAAGGTCACAAAAGACCTGAAACTTTTATGAACACTTTTGCAAAAAAACAAGGAAACCCGTATCGTGTAGAGTTAATAAGGTGGTTTTCAAGGTAAATAATTCACCGGATAAATTGATTCTCCGGAAATACGGGGAAGTTGGAAAGTTCCTTTAGGACCGGATTTGGGAGTGAGTTCATGGAAAAACCCAGGGAATCAGGAAAAAACGCAGCTTCAATACTTGCCGTTTTATGCATAGGTCTTGTGGTGGCCACGGTCGGGATTCTGCTTTCGGACTCGGTTCCCGGGTTCGGAGCCTTCAGGGACGGATTTGGAAATTTAATTGATTCAAAGCAGGGAAAAGGCCAGGAAGAGATTTTCAGGCCCGATCCCGGATCATTCACCGTTCCACAGGTCCCGGCTTATTCCCCCCGGGAAAATGAAGAGACTCCGGTCCTGAGGACCCCCAGGGACCCCGGGTTTTCCCTGAGCACAAGTTACCAGACTACTGAATTTTACCAGGGCGCGGTAAGCTATGTCAGGGTAAATGTCAAAAACGAAGGCAAGAACCCCATCTTTATCGACAGGTACGGGGTCTCGGTCAGCAATTCCGAAAAACTGGTGTATTCCGAAGACTGCGGGGCCCTGCTCGGTCCGGAAGAGGAACAGTGCCTGGGAGTGCTTTCGGTCAGGATGCCAGAAGGAGAAGCAAAGCCCACCCTGAACATTGTCCTCTGGCTGCTTGCAAGTACTTCGGAAGGGAAATGGCACGAATACGAACCCCAGTTCCTGGAAGAGTTTACGGTTGAAGCAAAACCCGTGCCCCCAAAACTCGATCCTCCCTACAAATACAACGCCCACCCCTATTTTGGAATCCTGAACGGGCTTGTGGAACCTGATGACCTGTCCGTCAGGAAAGCCGCTGCAGAAAGCTCGGAAGAATATCCTGGAGCGTTCAACATCTACCAGGTCTGTGCCCTTTTTGACCGGGTCAGCGTGGATATCGGGTATATAAACGACCCGAGAGGAAACGACATATGGGAACCCGCCAACGCGACCCTGGAAATAGGCGCAGGGGACTGTGAAGACCAGGCAATCCTCCTGGCTTCCCTGATCGAAGCCGTGGGAGGCACAACAAGGCTCTACCTTACGGACAACCACGCTTTTGCCGCGGTCCACATAGGCAACGAAACCGGGACGACAGATGCCATAATCAAAGGGGTAAGGGCCTACTACGGAAATGTTGACGTCTACTACCTGACCGACGACTACGGCTCCTGGCTGATGCTCGACCCGAGTTCCAGCCTCTACGCAGGCGGCCTCCCGGGGACCACTGCCCCGGCAAAACTCGCAACAGGAGAAAACCCCAATACCCCCGTGGACAGCTGGACTTTTGTGAATACGAGCGGAGTACAGGTTATTGACATCAGCTCTGAAGCCACGGGGTAATCGAAAGCCAGGCAAAACCCGAAAGCCACGCAATACTCAAGAGCCATATGATGAACTCAAAGCTTCCGGAATCCATCCCTTCACAGTCCGTGAGTCAATAACCCACAGGCAAATAGCCAGCAGATCAATAACTTGCAGATCAATAACTTGCAGGTCAATAACCCACAGGTCAATAGCCAGCAGGTCAATAAGTTCATATATTCACAAATCCACAACGAAGTAAGTTCACAGAGCACAACAGTTCATTAACCCACAAAGAACTACCCTTTCTTTATTTTTCATTAATTTTTCCAATAACCGCTTAAGGAGTGTTTAAAGCTTATGGAAGTTTCCAATATCGAAAAACAGACTGGAATCAGCCTTTACTCCACGGACACCGAAGGTCTCGGGGGACAGCTCCGGCAGGAAGTGGAGGACTTTATCGTAAAAGAGATCACGAATAGGGAGGAGGGGACGGAAGGCAAGCACCTGGTCCTTGAAGTTACCAAACGCGACTGGGACACCCACCATTTTACCCGGACCCTTGCAAAGATTCTGAAGATCAGCCAGAAGCGGATCACCGTTGCAGGCACGAAGGATAAGCGGGCGCTGACAACCCAGAAGATCAGCATCTTTGGTATGGATGCTTCGGAGATCGAAAAGGTCCATATGAAAGACGTGGAAATGAAAGTCCTGGGCCGGTCAAAAAAATCCGTGGAACTCGGAGACCTCACCGGAAACGAGTTCAGAATCACAGTCCGGAATATCGAGCTTCCCGTGGACGAGACCCGGAAACTCCTTGAAAAAGCCACGGAAGAGGTTCTGGCTGCAGGCGGCGTCCCCAACTTTTTCGGGATCCAGCGCTTCGGCTCGATCCGCCCGGTCACTCATCTGGTAGGAAAAGCCATAGTTGAAGGCGACTTTGAAAAAGCAGCCATGACCTACATTGCCGAGCCTTTCCCCGACGAGCCCGAAGAGACAAAAGCTGCCCGTCAGTACGTAAAAGATACCAGGGACTTCAGGACCGGCCTCGATAAATACCCTCTCCGCCTGGGACACGAACGGGCAATGATGAACCACCTTATAGCAAACCCGGATGACTTTGCAGGTTCTTTCCTGGTGCTCCCGAAAAACCTCTACCGCATGTTCGCCCACGCCTACCAGTCCTGCATATACAACACCATCCTCTGCCGCCGGATTGAAAAGGGTCTCCCCCTGAACCTTGCCGTGGAAGGGGATATCGTCTGCTTCAAAAACGAAGCCGGGCTTCCGGACAGCTCCCGGACCGAGGGAGTTAGCGCCGAAAAGGTAAACGCAATGAACCGCCTGCTCAAGCGCAAGCGAGCTTTCATAACCGCCCCCCTCCCCGGCTACGCCACAGAATTCGCATCCGGAGTCCCGGGAGAAATCGAGCAGGAAGTCCTGAAAGAATTTGAAGTTCCTCTCGAAGGCTTCAACATCAAAGAAATCCCGGAAATGAGCTCTAAAGGCACCCGCCGGGAAGTCCTCCTGAATGTAGAACCCAGGTTCGAGGTATCGGAAGACGAACTGAACCCCGGAAAATCAAAGGCAGTGCTGGAGTTCATGCTGCCCAAAGGGAGTTATGCGACAACGGTGCTGCGGGAATACATGAAAGCAGACCCCCTGCAGATGAGCTGAGAAACTGAGAAAAAGACCTGCTGCAGATGACTTGATAGCTTAAAGGCGGAATCATCGAACGCAGCTAAAAAATTGGGAATTGTTGGGTCACAGGGTCTGCTGTTCGCTCATATTACCCTAAGCAGCCCTCGGCTTCCCGGCATCTGTGCCCACCTACGCTCGACACAGTCGAGCAACTTTTCCTTTAAACTGAGACAAAATTCGAACCCTCCGGAGGTTCACCTGTCTCGGTGATCAGGACGCTAAAGTTACCATGAAAAACGGTGCCTTCCAGATAGTGAGGAAGTTCTACCCTGGCAAATTTGAGGTCATTTTCCGTAATATCATATTTTTCATACAGCTCCTGCAATTCGGCATCCGTATAGCTCACATCCGCATCAAGGGGAATGTTGCCTGCTAGTTCTTCCTGGCTTGTGTAATTTAGTCCAAGAACTCCTATAATACACACAAAAGCTGCGATTACTGCGATCCATATTTTATTCATGTCAGATTCTCCACAGGTCTCAAAATTACATATAAGGAATCAGCTGCAGGAAATCAACTCAGTTACAGGACATCAGTTGCATTACAAAATAAGAAAGTTTAAACCATATAACTTTTCGTTGAAAAATCGAATTTCAATTTTGAATTGAATAATTTAAGGAAAAACATCAAACATTCACTATAAGTTTTATAGCATGGAGAGAAAGAGACAAATATATATTATATTCAAAAACTAATGGAGTTTAGCGCCTGCAAAGGAGAAAAAGAAAATAGGAAAACGAATAACGAGAGAAACAGGAAAATAAATAACAGGAGGGGAACAGGCAAAAATGTTACAAAAAATATCCACCCGGGCTTTAGCAATGGCCTCTTTAGGAACTTTAATACTTGTTACAATTTTGTATTACATAGCAGAGTCATTTTTCCCGGGGCACGTTTCTTCTTTTATGCTCTTCGGCCAGTTCGTGGGCGGAGTGTTTTTTGTCCTGCTGATAGTGGCCGTAGGCGCTCTAATCATTTCAGCCTTCAAAATCGCCATCAAATATATCAAAGAAAGTTAAGCAGAAAGTATAAGTTTAAGATCTCTTCGAACAAACGCCGGTATTGAAGAGCTTGATAGCTGAGTCTTATTATATGGTCAACGAAGCTGGAAATGTTAAGGATTGTAAAAGGATTGAAGAAAAAATCGTAAAGGAGTTTAATCAGTTTTATTTTATTCCTCAAAATCTTTCTTCATGCAGCACTTCTTATATTTTTTACCGGAGCCACAGGGACAGGGGTCATTGCGCCCGATTTTTTCCGGCTTGAGCATTCTTTTCAATCGGTCGGGAATCCGCTGATTCTCATAAGAAATCTTCCAGAGTCTTTCGAATTTCTGAGGATTGAAATGCTCCAGAGGGTCAGCCGAATATCTTTGATAATCCAGACTTTCACCAGGACTGGAGTATGTTACATTAACGTCTTCCATTTTAATAATGAAGTCGTCTACTAACCCCTTATCGAAGGCTGACTTTATATCCTCGAGAGCATCAGGATCCTTGAATTCCGAGAGGTCGCAAATCAGGAAGCCAAGAAGTTCGGGGTCGTCTTCTTCCTGAAGGAGCTGCCTGAAAAACCGGACAGTTGAATCCCATATTTCAGGGTGCTTGTGAGCAATGGTAGAAAGGGCTCCGATTGCAGTAGACCGTTGATATAATCCAAGTGTCCTGTCAGAGATACACTTCTTCAAATCCTCAACCGCGTCCAACCCGAAATTTGCCAGGATTGTCGGAAAATCTTCCGTAATCCAGTCTCTCATTTCCTCATCCCTTTCCCGGAGGAGCCAGAAGACCGCATCCCAGGCTGCAGGGGTTTTTATTGCCCCTAATAAAAAACTCGCATGTATGGGTGCCCAGCCATCCCCCGGACTCCCTTCCATAAAGGAGGTATCGTCTTCAATAATGCGTACCAGATGAGGAACCGCATCCGGCCTTTGGGAAATTTCCCTGGCAAGTCCGGGGTCAACTACAAGTTCCGAATTTACCAGTTCCCGGATAAGTTCTTCTGTAGAACAAGCCTCATAGCTTTCCATGTCCTAAGATATCGGTACCTATCGATAAATAAACAGCGCTGATGGAGGGGACTATTCACAATTATCCGGTCCGATGAAAAGAAAGAAAAAATAGTCCGAAAACGGAATGTTAAATGTTGAGAAAACGGTAAAATGACCTTAAACGAGGGAATCCCGTAAAAATATCTATTTTCAAAAGGTCCTTCAGACCACATCATTATTTTGAGAAAAAGGTACCCTGGGCCGGGTTATTGATAACCCCACCCGACCTGCTCATGACCCTCATGGGCAGGGAAAGACCAAAAAATCCTTATTTCTTTTTCTTTTCTTTTGCCAGTTTCTTCTTGGCATCCTTACTGCCGGAAGCAGCCAGCTTTTCAAGCTGTTCCATTTTATCTCTCTGACCTTTCAATTTCTTTTCTTTATCTCTTTTAGACATTGCCATAACAAAATACCTTCATATAGACCGCTATGATGCAGTCTCTTAATTTTGCTGCTGCAGCACATATCTCCAGGCACTGCGCATTCCCCTAAATTCAGTTTTAAAAGTATTTATCAGTTTCCAGCGGGATGTGAAATTTTTTAGGAGAAGAAGAAATTGCCAGACAGTAGAAAATTCGGAACCAAAAGCAGGAAATCAGCAAGAAAATCGGAACCAAAAGCAGGAAATCAACACATTTATAAGTATAATATGCCTGTTTCCTGACCTCCGGGCTCTGCGTTGGCTTTGCCAAAGAAGGAGAAGAGGAAGAAGGAGAACAAAAAAAAGGAGAAGAGGAAGAAGAAGAACAAAAAAAAGGAGAAGAAGAAGAAGAAGAAGAAGAAGGAGAACAAAAAAACGAGGAATTTGAAGAGAAGATGGAAAAGCTTACTGCTGAACTTTCGGAGAGGTTCAGGAAGTCTGAGGAACTGGAGAAGAAGATAAAGGAAAACCTGACAGAGCCTGGCTTTGAAGGTTGAAAGTTCAGGTAAATTTAAGGACAAAGCTGGGCTAAAAAGATCAACATGAACAACCGGCATGGAGGACACATTTATGACTTCTAAAGAAAAAAATGAAATTGTTGAAGAAAAACTTTCGTTGTCCGAATACCTGGAACCCGACACCCCGGAAATACTGGAAATAAAAAGCCTGTACAATATGGAATATGAATACAGTGAATATCTGGGTACAATTGAATATGCAATTGCTGACTATTATTATAACACTAACAGGGAATTAAAGGATAAAGATATCATTTCGGAATTAAAGAATATCAAGCAAAACTACGAAAAAGATATTTCTTTCTTCAAAAGCGACCTTGAAATTCTAATTGTTGAAGACCTGCTTGAAACCCTTGAAGAGTTTCCGATTACCCAGCATGAGTTCAAGCTGCTCTTTGAATACGTCCTGTGGGTCATTGATAACAGGTCCTGGGTGGAAGATGAACAGGCCTACGTAAAGTGGACCACGTACGTCCTGGGCCTGTTTTCAAAAGAGGAAGAGGAAGACTACGAAAAGCAGTTCAAAAAGATTACCAGTGAAATGGGCCTGACCGATGCCCAGGCTGACATGCTCCTTTTGAAAAAAGACGCTGATGAATTCTTCGAAGAGGGCGGCTTATTCGAAGGCAGGGAAGAAAGCGAAGTTTTGGCCAGAGAAACCATCGCAGATGACCTTGAAACAGGTTTCTTTTTGATGAACGACGAAGAAAAATTCGATTTCCTGCTCGAACATGGCCCGGATTACATCGAACTCTTGCAGTCCTACATCTCCGATCTCGCGGAAAAAGAAGATTTTGAAAAACTCCAGGACTTTTATAAAAAGCTCAGTGAAAAAGAACAAAACTTCTTCCCCCTTCACTTAATGATGGGCACCATCTATCTCGGTAAAGATCCTGCCTTTGCAAAATCCTGTTTCCAGGAGACTTTGAGAATTGTCGACACATTAGAAGAAATTCCCAAAGAAACGAAAGAGGACCTGAGAGCAAGTATCGGTCTTCTGGACAAATTTATTGGGGAATGAACCGGAAGAGTAAGAGAAAGAGGTTTGGGATAATCGGTTCGGAAAGGAAAGATTATTCTCAAAACCTGATTCTTGTCAATTCTAATGAAATCTTAAAGCCAGAGCAACCGGAATAGGTACATTTTGTGATGTTTTGTCACGCTCGCCAAGGGCGAGCGGCCTTTCCCACCCGAGTTCCGCTTCGGGAGAACGGTGTCCTTTTCGCTCCGCTCAAGAGGACTTAAAGCCAATTTATTATAACTATATTATTATATTTCGCCCGGCACTTCCCCAGCAGCCTTTGAACCACCGCTTCCACTAACTACCAATTTATACTCCCACTTCTTTCCTTTGCTTTGATTCAAAAAAGTAGTTCTCATGCACAAAGAAATCCGGAACAGGAAACAGGAAACAGGAAATCAACACAGTTATAACAGTATAATATTATTCAAGGTACATTCAAGATAACGTTGATCACCCATGGCGAAAAAAACAACAGGCTCAAACGGCGCAAATCTCGGTTTTGAAGAAAAACTCTGGCAGACAGCGGATAAGCTCCGGAACAACATGGACGCGGCAGAGTACAAGCATGTGGTACTCGGCCTGATTTTCCTGAAATACATTTCGGACGCTTTCGAGGAAATACACGCACGGCTGACCTCAGAAATCGAGGAGGGTGCAGACCCGGAAGACCCGGACGAATACCTTGCGGAAAACATCTTCTGGGTGCCTTCCGAAGCCCGCTGGAGCTACCTGAAAAAGAGTGCAAAGCAGCCCACCATAGGAAAACTTGTTGACGACGCCATGACCGTAATCGAGAGGGAAAACCCCTCCTTAAAAGGCGTGCTTCCGAAGAACTACGCCAGGGAAGGCCTTGACAAGCAGCGCCTGGGCGAACTGATCGACCTTGTGGGCACGATCGGGCTCGGGGATAAGGAAAGCCGGAGCAAAGACGTGCTCGGCAGGGTCTACGAATACTTCCTCGGCATGTTCGCGAATGCGGAAGGCAAGCGTGGAGGCCAGTTCTACACCCCGAGAAGCATAGTAAGGGTCCTTGTCGAGATGATCGAGCCCTACACCGGCAGAGTCTACGACCCCTGCTGCGGCTCTGGCGGAATGTTTGTCCAGAGCGAAAAATTCATCGAAGCCCACGGCGGCCGCCTTGAAAACATCTCCATTTCCGGCCAGGAATCCAACCAGACCACCTGGCGCCTCTGCAAAATGAACCTCGCCATCCGCGGAATCGATAACGACAGCATCAAATGGGGCGATACCTTCCACAACGACCTGCACAAAGACCTCAAAGCCGACTTCATCCTCTCAAACCCCCCCTTCAACGACTCCGACTGGAAAGGCGAACTCCTGCCCGAAGACGCCCGCTGGAAATACGGCATCCCCCCAAAAGGCAACGCCAACTTCGCCTGGGTCCAGCACTACATCCACCACCTCTCCCCAACCGGAATAGCAGGCTTCGTCCTCGCTAACGGCTCCATGTCCTCAAACTCCTCCGGCGAAGGCGAAATCCGCAAAAACATCATCGAAGCCGACCTTGTGGACTGCATGATAGCCCTTCCCGGCCAGCTTTTTTACAACACCGCAATCCCCGCCTGCCTCTGGTTCTTCGCCCGAAACAAGCAGAACAGCGGCTTCCGCGACCGCCGCGGCGAAGTCCTCTTCATCGATGCCCGGAACATGGGCGTTTTACGGGACCGTACCCATCGGGAACTGACTGACGACGAAATAAGGAAAATTGCCGACACCTACCACGCCTGGCGCGGAGAAAAAGTCGAAAGCATAGAAAGCGGGGAATACGAAGATGTGCCAGGCTTCTGCAAGTCAACAACTCTCGAAGAGATCAAAAAGCATGACCATATCCTGACCCCCGGTCGCTACGTCGGTTTTGTCGAAGAAGAGGAAGATGACGAAGCATTTGAAGATAAGATGGAAAAACTGACTAACGAACTTTCGGAGCAGTTCAGGAAGTCGGAAGAACTGGAGAAGAAGATTAAGGAGAATCTGGCAGGGCTTGGGTATGAACTCTGAATTCAGGTTAAAAGAATCCGGGACTCTTAAACTGAAAAGCCTGTGAAAAAGATTCACAAATGATCTGAAAGGTGGTCAGTAAAGGTGGTCAGAAGGGTGGTCAGAAAAGTAGTCAGAAAGGTAGCCAGGAATCCAAAAACAATTGAAAATTTGAATAGAGAGTAGTGAGTTAATTTTATGGACAAGAAAAAGCTGCTGGAAAGGCTGGAAGAACTTGAGTGGGAAGACTTCGAAGTAAAAGAAGCCAGGGATTCCGTTCCAAAGAACAGCTTTGAGACTGTAAGTGCCTTTGCAAATACAAACGGTGGCTGGCTGGTTTTTGGGGTGAAGCAATCAGGCAAGAAATTTGAGATTACTGGCGTTGAGGACGCCGAAAAAATAGAACAGGACTTTACAACTGTTCTTCGGGGGGAGAAATTCAACCAGAAAATTCAGGTTTCCAGCAGGAGATACAGCATTGATGGAAAGAAGGTCCTCGCATTTTACATCCCGGCTTCGGAAAAGAAGCCTGTTTATTTCAATTCGAGGAAAAACACATTTATAAGAACGGGAAGCGGAGATCAGCGGGCAACTGATACCGAAATTGATGCATTGTACAGGGACTCCGCTTTTGGAACGAAAGACAGGGAACTTACGGAATTCACATTTAAAGACCTTGACCCAAAGACGGTCGAGGATTACAAAATATACCTGGGAAACGTAAACCCCGAACACAGGTACAATAAGCTTTCATCCGAAGCCCTGCTTGAGAAACTGCAGGCCCTTGTTAACGGCAAGGTAACTGTCGGCGGCCTGCTGGTCTTCGGGACCGAGGACAATATCAACCGCCTGCTCACCGATTTCAGGATAGACTACCTGGAAATCCTTGGCACTTCTTACTCTGACGCCCCTGCACGATACAACTACCGCCTCTCGGAAGAAGAAAACCTCTTCCGCTTCTATTTCAGCATCTTCGAGCGCCTGATAAAAAAGATAGAGCTGCCCTTCACCCTCCGCCCGGATGGTCTTGCAACCGACCGCCAGCCCCAGCTTGCAGCAGTCAGGGAAGCTCTGGTAAACCTCCTTATGCATTCCGACTACTTCAGTCCCATGAAGCCCAGAATCCGCGTATTCCTCAACCGGATCGAGTTCATGAACCCCGGCCCCCTCCCAAAAGACCTGGCTTCCATAATGAAGGAAGACTTCACAATGCCCCGGAACCCCACCATCGCCAGGATCTTCCGCGCCATAAAACTCTCAGAAAATGCCGGCTCCGGCTTTGACAAAATGTTTTCCGGCTGGAAAGCTCACTACGGAATGGAACCGATAGTAACCGGTGGAATTGACTTCTACAAGATAGAGTTCCCATTGAAAAAAGAAGAAACCAAAAAAGAAACTACCCGCAAAGAACCCGAAACCGAGGAGAAAACTAGGGAGAAAACTAGGGAGAAAACTAGGGAGAAAACTAGGGAGAAAACTAGGGAGAAAA
>JAENZL010000044.1:12517-21104 GCA_016841265.1 Methanobacteriota archaeon
GAGAAAACTAGGGAGAAAACTAGGGAGAAAACTAGGGAGAAAACTAGGGAGAAAATCATTTCCTTGATCAAAGAAAATCCTGAAATTACAACAAATGAGCTGACAGAGGAATTGAATATTTCAGTCAAAGGCGTTGAATGGCAGATCAGGAATCTGAAGGAACAGGGGATTCTCAAAAGAATAGGCCCTGACAAAGGCGGCTACTGGGAAATAATTGAAAAATGAAAGGCTGATAAAATGCAACCTGATGCCATTTCAAGTTCAATTTTGGCCCTGTTAAAACTATCAAAAACGCAATTATCCCCTATCTTTAACCTCTATTGTGAAAATTAACTTGGCCCTGTTTGGCCCCGTCTGGCCCTGTTATAGGGCTAAAAAGGCCCAAGCTAAACAAGAAAGAGGCCCAAGCTAAACAAGAAAGAGGCCCTAGCTGAACAAGAAGAGGCCCTAGCTAAACAGAAAAGAGGGCCAGATGAAATAGATTCAGTAGATAGAGAAAAAGGGCAGCCGGAGAAAGAATGCACATTAAATAAAAACGAGGCAACCGGAATAGCCGCATTTAACGTGTCTTGTCACGCTCAACGAAGGAGAGCGGCCTTTCCCGTTAAATATTGAAAAAGAAAAAAATGCAAAAAAACGCCGCAATATCAAAAGTATGAGAAGTGAATAAACATGAAAAAGCAGAGTTTTTCTCCAAAATTATCTAGCTATGACAATCCAAAAACAAAGGAACAACGTATGAAGAATACAACATACGGAAAGATTCCAACTGAATGGGAGATTTCACTTCTTAAAGATGCATGCATAAAAAAAAGTGGTGTTCAAACCGGACCTTTCGGAAGCCAGTTGCATCAGAAAGATTACAAGCAAGTAGGTACCCCTATCATCACAGTAGAGCACCTCGGAGAAAATAGAATCATTCACGAGAATCTGCCACTTGTGTCTGATGAAGATCTTGATAGGTTAAACCGTTATACATTGAAAGAAGGAGACATAGTTTTTAGCCGTGTAGGTTCAGTGGATCGGCGATCTTTTGTAAAAAAATACGAGGAAGGATGGCTTTTTTCTGGACGTTGCTTGAGAGTGAGACCCAATCCAAAAATCGTAGACCCAAGTTACCTTTCATGGTTTTTTGGACATCCAAACTTTAAAGAATATATAAGAAGGATTGCAGTCGGAGCAACGATGCCCTCCTTGAATACGAATCTGCTTGAAAGTGTCGAGATTATACTTCCATCATTGAATGAACAGAAAAAAATTGCATCGATACTTGACTCTTTGAATGAAAAAATCGAACTCAACCGCCAGATGAACTCCACCCTCGAACAAATCGCCCAGGCCCTTTTCAAACGCTGGTTCATCGATTTCGAGTTCCCGGATGAAAATGGGAACCCTTACAGGTCAAGCGGCGGCAGGATGGTCGATTCGGAATTGGGGGAGATTCCGGAGGGGTGGGGAGTAATATCAATAGGCAAACTCATTGAACGAGATATTTTGGAGAAAAACCAAGATGGAAATCATGGTGAAAAACATCCAAAATCTGAAGATTTTATAGACTGCGGAATTCCGTTTATAGTGGCAGCAGACTTAGAAAACAATCTTCTTGACTTAGGCAATTGTAAACATATTAGAAAAGAAACAGCAGAATCATTAAGAGTTGGATTTGCCAAGGGAAATGATGTTCTCTTAACCCATAAAGCAACCATGGGAAGAGTTGTTATTGTGCCCCCATTAGATGGATTTATAGTTTTAAGCCCTCAAGTAACCTACTTTAGAATAAAAGATGAAAAATTAGTAAGTAAAGAGTTTTTGTACTACACCTTCACTTCTAATTATTTTCAGAATATTTTATCAAGCTACTCAGAACAGTCAACGCGAAAATATCTAAGTATTCTGAATCAAAGAAAAATAAAGCTGGTATATCCCCCTTGTAATTTAATATTAGAATTTACAGAAAGAGTTCAGAATATTACTCAACTAAAACATTCGATCCATTCAGAAAATGTAAACCTTAAGGAAATCAGAGATATTTTACTCCCAAAACTAATGTCAGGAAAAATTCGTGTTTAAAGTAGATCAAGGATATTTCAAATGTGAATGCCCAGACATACAAAATGATTGCAATTCAGATAGGTGATAGTCTAAAATATTCTATTTCTATCAATGAAATCGATAGGGCTGCAAAATCTGTTTTCTCCTTTAACTGCGAAGATTTTCCTGACGACTCCATCACTTCAGTAAGGGCACATAGAATACATGATTGGATACTAACTTTAGCAAAACAGAAGTTAACACAGGATGAGCGCAATAAATTGTTATGTAATTTTCTTGATTTGATTACTTCTGATGAAAATAAAGAATACATAAATGACCTTTTGATGAAATCTGGGGTTTCAGATATCAGTAAAAAACAGTCAAGTGAATTCATTGGTAGGAATTTCCATCCAGAGATTATGAAAAATTGTAGCAAGCTTTATTTTGATGGTCATTACTTCCATGCGGTTTTTGAAGCGGCTAAAATTTATCATCAGCTCGTTCAGGACAAATCTCAGAGTATAAAGGAAGGTCAGGACCTGATGCTTCACGTATGGAATCCTGACAAAGGAACATTGAAAGTGACAAAACGCACTTCAAGTACTGATAAAAACGTTCAGGAAGGCATAGCTTTTTTGTCTGCTGGACTTATGAGAGCTATAAGGAATCCAACTGCTCATGAGCCTGCACATCTCTGGCCAATTAAAAAGGAAGAATGTCTCGATATACTGAGCTTTATATCTTTTTTGATGAAAAAACTGGATGAAGCGGTGTATTCCAATCTAAAAGAACAGTGATTATGCACTTTACATAGATAGTTACACAGATGACTGCATTTTCTTTTTACCTTCATAACAATTCTTATGGGAAAGGCCGCTCTCCTGCGTCGAGCGTACAAAACCCCATGAATACACCTAATACTGTTGCCCCGTTCTTCGAGAAAAACTTCTCCAAAAACGGCTGTCGGTTTTTTAGTCAAATCGTTTTCTCAGGCGTTTCCGGTCCGTTTGTGCATTTTTCAGGGTGGTTGGTGGGGGGCCGCCGACACAAAAAATATATTAAAAAAGATATATGCCGGTTAATTTGCTGCAAAAATATTTATTGAATAGTCCTCTTGAGCGGAGCGAAAAGGACCGCGTACTGTTGCGATTACATAGCAACTCCCAGTAAATCTTCGATTTACTGCGATCCCGAAGCGGAATTCGGCTATGAAAGCTATAAATACTATATTAGATATAGCAAAAAACATGACTGAAACCACAACCATACAGGTAAAAACGACTACAAGGGACGAATTACGTTCCATTGGATCAATGGGGGATGATTATAACAGCGTCATAGAGAAGCTAATCCGAGAACATAACAGAAACAAACTGGTTGAATACAGCAGAAAAATAGTCGAAGAACATGAAAACGAATTTGTGAGCATAGATGAGCTTTAATGTCCTGGTGCTCCCGCGCCTCTTTGATGAGATTCCCGCCGAACTGAAGGAGAACATTAAATCGGCAATCAAAGACCTTAATAATCCATATCCTGGCTCAGGGGGCAATAAAAAAGAAATCAAAGGTACCGGGGACTCTGCATATCGTTTAAGAGTAGGAAGTTATCGAATTTTCTACAGAATTGACAAAAACAAAAAGAAAGTTTACGTTTTTGATATTCTCACGGCAGAACAGGCGCATAAAAAGTATGGCCGTATGTAAGTACACACACTATTTTTTTTCAGAATTGTCATCAAAGTTACCAAATCACCTGATTTTGGAACTGAGTCTGAGCACATCCTAAATTAGTGATCATACTTTCCATCCATACTTTCCATCCATCAATCGTTTACTTATCCCGCATTTTATCTTCACGCCGCATACCTCACGACATCCTCAATAGTATCAACAAACTCAACATCGATCCCCACATTTTCCTCAATGAACTTTTCGGTATCAATGAATTCGGGCTTTCGTTCAACGATTGTGAAAATGCCCATGTCTTTTTGGACGTAGGTGTAGCTGACAAGCTGGTCGTTTTCCCTGGGGAGGAGGATCAGGGTCTTGCCTCCGGCTTTTGCGGCTTCGGATTTTTCGATCACGCCACTAATGGGGCCGACGTTGCCTTCGCTGTCAATGGTGCCTGTGAGGGTTACGGAGTCGTTCAGGGTGCTGTTTTCAAGGGCAGAAATGGTAAGGAGGGTCATGAGAGCCCCGGCGCTTGGTCCGTCCACGGCAGGGATTGGCTGGTCAGCCGTGATGCTGAAGATCGTGTCCGTGCCTGTGAGGCTCATATTGGTCTGGCCCTGGGCAACAAAGACCGCGGTGTTGGCGGCGTCCTGGAAGACCACACCCATCAGGGGGGTTGTCTGGACGAGTACGCGGCCTTTTCCTGGCCTGACCTCAACCGAGACATCGATCAGGGCACCTTCCTCAATAACCGTTTCCGAGACAAAGGGCCCGTTTTCTCCTTCCTCGATCCTCTGGACCACAGCCGGGGCCTGCAGGGTTGCAAAGCCTTCCTGGCCCACAGGACAGGCCTGGAACGTCGTTTCAAGCTCGACAACCCGGTTCCGGTAGAACTCGACCTGGGAAGCGTAGGACTGCAGGGACTGATTATTGAGGAGGACCTGTGACTGAAGGATCTCGTTTTCATCTTCAAGAGAATTTATGTCCTCCTGCATCTCCCGGATCTGCTCCGCACTCTCCCCGGCTCCGAGAGGCTGCGGCTGGGCGAACCAGACAAAGTAAGCGTTCAGGGCCAGAGATAAAATCAGAAAGAATGTCAGAATTTTCTTTCCCATACCACTCATCTATTGGCACCGATGTGATTTATTTCTTGCCTGAGAATGGAGCAAAAATCAGGCAGGTAAATATCCTAATCACGATTAGTACTAATCCAGATTAGTATCTTTAAGGTGCTAATTAGTCGTTCTGTTGATAGTGTTACAAAAGCACAAATTGGAAAAATTTACTATTTGTAGTGCATGGAAGGTAAAGTCTCAATAATATAACATAATAAAGAAAAGCCGTTCACTTCGTGAACGGGACTGCTGCCGGGTTTTGGCTACCAACTGGAACCCCTGCACTCAGAGACCAGCACCAAATTCCAACCGCACCCCGGAATCAGCACGAAAAACATTTTCAAAAGAAGGCTCAAAAGTGAGCTAAAAAGAGAACTCAAAAACGGGGTTCGGTTTACAGAAAGCAATCCGTTAAAACAAAAAAAGGCCTTAAAAAAAAGATCGAACAAAAAGTTAGAAGAAAAAGGTGAAAAAAGGTAAAAGAAGCCCATTGGGGGCTTTTTTACTTTCCTTCCCTTGCCTTCCTGTAGCCCTTCATGGCTTCGGCAAAAGCCCTGAACGGCGGGGACGGCTTGCCGGGCCTGGACCTGAATTCGGGGTGGAACTGGGAAGCGAAGAAAAAGCGCTTGTCGGGGATTTCGGAAATCTCCATCCTGTTCTTGTTCTTGCCGGAGAAGACTATGCCAAAGGACTCAAGGCGCTCAACGAATTCGGGATTGACTTCGTACCTGTGTCGGTGGCGTTCTATGATGTAGTTGCTGCCATAGATCTTTTCGGCCATTGAACCTTCTTTGAGGATGGCTTCGTAGTCGCCGAGACGCATCGTGCCGCCAAGGTCGGCAACCCCTGTCTGTTCGGGAAGGATATCGATTACGGGGTAGGGGGTGTCCTCATCGAACTCGGTGGAGTTTGCGCCTTCGAGGCCGGCTACGTTTCTTGAGAATTCGATTACGGCAAGCTGCATGCCCATGCAGAGGCCGAGGAAGGGGATGTCATTTTCACGGGCAAACCGGATTGCCATGATCTTGCCTTCGGTCCCGCGTTCGCCAAAGCCACCGGGGATCAGGAGCCCGTCATACTGGCGGAGGTTTTCAAGTTCTTTGGGGTCATTTTCAAAGTCCTCGGCATCGACCATTTCGATGTCGGCTTTGCAGCCGCACTCGATTGCCCCGTGCTTGACGGCTTCGAAGATGCTCAGGTAGGAGTCCTCAAGATGGGTGTATTTCCCGACGATTGCCAGCTTAACCTCATCTTTCATGTTCCTCATCCTGGCAACCATCTCTCCCCAGGCAGGGTCCTCAATATCGGATTCCAGCTTGAGGCGCTGCATAAGTTTAGTTGTCAGGCCCTGTTCCTCAATCACAAGAGGGACTTCGTAGATATCATCGGCATCGTGAGCGCTGATGACCAGTTCCTGAGGAACGTCACAGAAAAGAGCGATTTTTTCCTTTGCAGCCTCATGCAGGGGAGTCTTTGACCGGGTAACGATTACATCCGGGCTCAGCCCGAGGGTCCTCAGGTCCTTTACCGAGTGCTGGGAGGGTTTGGTCTTCTGCTCGCCCTGGAGGTCTTCCATAACCAGGGTCACATGGATGAAAACGATGTTTTCGGCCGGTTCTTCCCTGTGCATCTGGCGAACGGCTTCCAGGAAAGGCATGCTCTCGATATCTCCCACGGTCCCGCCGATTTCCACCAGGCAGATGTCAGCCCCGCTCCGGGCCGCAACCTTCCGGATCCTGTTCTTGATCTCGTTTGTGATGTGGGGAATGATCTGGACAGTCTTTCCCAGGTAGTCACCTCTCCGCTCCTTTGCGATAACCGCCTGGTAGATCTTTCCCGTGGTGAAGTTATGGTCCCGGGTCAATTCCGTATCAAGGAACCGTTCGTAATTCCCGAGGTCCAGGTCCACCTCACCCCCGTCTTTCAACACGAAAACTTCCCCGTGCTGGTAGGGGCTCATTGTGCCTGCGTCAATGTTGATGTAGGGGTCGATCTTGATAGCCGTAACTTTATAGCCTTTGTTTTTCAGGTTCCTACCAATGGACGCGATGGTGATGCCTTTTCCAAGCCCGCTCATCACACCACCGGTAACTACGATATACTTCATGGGTCAGCTTCCTCGACAATTTAATAGGGATTAATAGGAATTAATAAGTCAATGAGAGTATTAAAATGGATGACATCGATCCAGAGGATGACATCGATCCAGAGGATAACACTGATTCAAAGAATAACATGATAGTGAAATTGAAACCAGTGTTGTGGGTAACATTGCGGGCAACATCTGCATAATTTTCAATAATGTGCCTGCATAAGAACACAATACCAATAGGCTCATAATATAAAAAAATAGTCTTTAGTCCCTTTCCTTATTCATATATTTTAGCCTTTGCCCAACCATATCAGCCATTACCCAAATAGTACAGCTATTTCTCAGCCAGTTAAGCAATTTGTCAGCCAGATAAGGACTTAATCAGCCAGTTAAGGACTTAATCAGCCAGTTAAGCAATTTGTCAGCTATTAAAGGATTTTATTCAGCCTTATGATCAGTTCAGGAATTTGAATTCACTCCCCACCCCTCGGCTCTTCAGGGGCTTTGAGTTGTCTCCAAAACAGCCTGATTTTCAGGAGAGGTTCAGCCGTCCTCCATGATTTTCAGCAGGAGATAGGTTATGCAGGTTACAAAAAGGATCGAAAACACCAGGGCATGGGCGAAACTGACACTGAACCCTATTCCCTCAGGCAAAACGAAGTAGAGGGAAAAAAGGGAGACAAGCAGCAGGAAACCTCCAAGGGCCAGGGTCAAAGGCAACTTATCAGCATCTGTGACTGGTTTTCTGGTTTTGTTCCCGGATTTCCGGGTTTGCGGACCCTCACTTCCTAAAAGCTTTTTCAAGAACGAAACGGAAAATCCACCGGCTCCGGTTCCGCTTCCCCTGGAGTTTGAAGCCTTCTTTTTAGAGGCATCCCCTCCCGGCCTGTAAGGCCTGAGCTCATCGTTATCTTCCCAGACCTGGATTTCATCCTCGGGCTCTTTTGGCTTTTCATCCTTTTTTCCGAACTGGACGGGAAATCCTTTCTTTTTTGAACCGTAACCTGCGGTAATGAAAATCTTCCCTTCGGTGAGCACCTTTCCATCCCGCGGGATCCTCGCGACCGCAGAAACGTATTCCTTGTGCAGGACGTAGGGGTTATCCCTCAAAAAAGTAATATTTCCCTTCAACTCCTCGCTAACCGAAAAATGAATATGGGTTGGAGAACCCTGGTTTGTAACCAGGATTTCGAAAGTCTGTTCTTCCCCGGGAGCCAGGGGGATTTCAATCTCCTCTGTCTCAAACTCTATAGAGTTAAGTTCCTGCCGGTTAATTATAACATTCTGCACTATCTGCTGCAAGTTCAAAACTCCTTGAATCAATTTCTGAAATCAGGAGGAAGCAGGTTAGGAATCCCCCCATCTATCGGGTAATGCTCACCACAAGCAGGGCAGTAGAGGGTCCCGGATATGATTTCTTCTTCATTTTCTTCCACCACGTTCAAAACCAGGTCGCCTTTGCAGACCGGACAGGCCAAAATATCCATCAGATCTTTTTTCACTCTGTTTTCACCATCAAAGTCAGTTGTGAGGATAGCAGGAAAGGGATTTCCCTTTAGATTAAAGTATCTATTTTTCCGTTTATTAAAATCAACTTATTCTCAGAATATTAAATTCAACTTATTCTCAGAATATTAAATTCAACTTATTCTCAGAATATTAAATTCAACTTATT
>JAENZL010000044.1:21114-28052 GCA_016841265.1 Methanobacteriota archaeon
TTATTCTCAGAATATTAAATTCAACTTATTCTCAGAATATTAAATTCAACTTATTTATCAGAGTATTAAAATCAACTTATTCTTAAGCATAAAATCATCTTTGTATTTTACTGATCTGTATAACTTCCAAATTATTTACGATTTGGGGTTTTAGTCATTTTAACTTAAAAGCAGGAGAGAATAAAAAGAACTTTCATAAAAACAAATTTTGTTGCTTTTGAAAATCCCAAAATGTGCAGATAAGTTAACAATGTTACCTATAAGGTTACAATACAAAAAACGGGTGCCTTGACAATTACGTGTCAGAACAGTTCAACATTGTATATATATTAACATGAAACAACATTTCATAATGTTTAAATAGCGAGATTGCCATTGGAAATTTAAGAAATTGAAAAACATAAAGGAGTTAGCAGGGAGGGCACTGTACAAAAAATAATTGTTACTTTAAAGGTAACAACCTTTCAAAGCATAAAAATAAACAATGAAGTGATAAGATGGCATCAAAAGCACAGGACAGAAGCATCGATCCCGCTTCCCTTATCATGCTCAAACAGGCTGAAAAGGAAGGTATAGAAACCGCCTGGGACCGTTACGAGAAACAGCAGCCTCAGTGCAGTTTCGGACAGCTGGGTATTTGCTGCAGGAACTGCAACATGGGCCCCTGCCGGATAGACCCCTTCGGGGAAGGCGCGGATAAAGGAGTCTGTGGAGCTACGGCAGACATCATTGTAGCAAGAAACCTCCTGAGAATGATCGCAGCAGGTGCAGCCGCCCACTCGGACCATGCCAGGGACGCAGTGCTAACCTTCAAGAAAATGACCGAAGGGAAAGCCGGAAGCTACAACATAAAGGACGAGGCAAAACTGAAAGCCCTTGCAGTCGAATACGGCATTCCCGTCGAGGACCGGAACAGGGAAGAAATCGCATCCGAACTTGCCAGAGCCCTGCTTGAGGAATTCGGGAAGCAGGAAGGTCCGATCCAGTTTACCCGCCGGGCTCCCGAAGCAAGGCTCAAACTCTGGGCCAAACTCGGAATCGAACCCCGAGGAATTGACCGGGAAATAGTGGAATGCATGCACAGGACCCATATCGGTGTGGACAACGACCCGACCCATATCCTCCTGCACGGGCTCCGGACCAGCCTTTCAGACGGCTGGGGTGGGTCCATGATCGCAACGGACGTCCAGGACGTGCTCTTCGGGACCCCGACTCCGATCAAATCCACCGTAAACCTCGGGGTGCTTGCCGAAGACAAAGTTAACCTTGTAATGCACGGGCACGAACCCATCCTCTCGGAAATGATCCTGGAAGCCTCCGAAGACCCCAATATCCAGAAACTTGCAAAGGAAAAGGGAGCAAAAGGAATTAACATTGTAGGCATGTGCTGCACCGGGAACGAGACCCTTATGCGCCACGGGATCCCCACCGCAGGAAACTTCCTCCAGCAGGAACTTGCCGTCATAACCGGGGCTGTGGAGGCCATGGTCGTGGACGTACAGTGCATCATGCCGGCCCTTGGGGCACTTACTAGCTGCTACCACACAAAATTCATATCCACCTCCCCGAAAGCCGACTTTCCGGGAACCGTGAGAATGGAGTTCCATGAAGAAACCGCCTATGAGACCGCAAAAGAGATCGTAAGGACAGCGGTCGAAAACTACCCGAACAGGAACCCTGAAAGGATAAACATCCCGGACGAGAAGCAGGAATGCATGGTCGGTTTCAGCGCCGAAGCCATCCTCGCCGCCCTCGGAGGAACCCCTGCCCCCCTCATCGACGCCATAACAGGGGGAGCCGTAAAGGGTATCGGAGCAGTTGTGGGCTGCAACAATGTCAAGGTCAAGCACAATTACGGGCACGTCAACCTTGTTAAGGAACTGATCAAGAACAACGTCCTGGTAGTCACCACCGGCTGCAACGCCATCGCCTGTGCCGAAGCCGGGCTCCTTGTGCCCGAAGCTGCTGACCAGGCAGGAGAAGGGTTAAAAAGCGTCTGCGAAGCCCTGGGAATCCCCCCGGTCCTGCACATGGGTTCCTGCGTGGACATAAGCCGCATCCTGGTACTTGCCTCAGCCGTGGCAAAGACCCTTGGCGTGGACATCAGCGACCTGCCCGCGGCAGGAGCAGCCCCCGAATGGATGAGCGAAAAAGCCGTTAGCATCGGAACATACGTGGTATCTTCGGGCGTGTATACCGTGCTCGGGACAGTGCCCCCTGTCCTCGGAAGCGAGGCAGTCACAGGGCTTCTTACAAAAGGACTCAACGGGGTGGTCAAAGCAAGCTTTGCCGTAGAACCGGACCCCTTCAAGGCAGCAGACCTGATGATCGAGCACATAGAAGAAAAAAGAAAAGCCCTGGGCCTTGAGCCCTGAAGAGGTGGACCTGATGAAAGAAGTCATGATCCGCCCGGAGCGCTGCATGGGCTGCCGGTCCTGCGAAATTGCCTGCGCCGTGGAACACTCCGAAAGCAAAGACCTTTTTTCGGCCATAGGAGAAAGCCCGGTACCTTGCAAGCGAATTTACGTTGAGTATATCCCGGACCTTGCCGTTGCAATCCCCATAACCTGCAGGCACTGTGAAGATGCCCCCTGCACCACCGTCTGCCCCACAAAGGCTCTTTCTAGAGACGAGGTTAGCAGGAGAGTCATCCATTCCCCGGAGCTTTGCATCGGCTGCTGGACCTGTTCCATGGTCTGCAACTACGGGGTAATAGGCAGGCAAAAAGAAGCAAGGGTTGCCATGAAATGCGACCTCTGCCCGGACAGGGAAATCCCTGCCTGCGTGGAAGCCTGTCCCACCAGGGCCCTGGTCTACGCTGAAGTAAAGGATTTCTCGGGGATCAAACGCAGCCAGGCCGCCCTAAAACTGGCAAAAGGAATGCAGACGGGAAGCATTCCCTGAGCATCCGGCCCCCGGAAAAAATCCGGGGAATGGAGGTGAAACCCACGCAAGAAAAAAACCCTCTCCCTACAATCTCCCACCCTACAATCTGCCCATACTGTAGCCTGGGCTGCGGTTTTTATCTAGAAATTGAAGCAGGAAAAGCCACAGGTATCCGGTATATGCCAGAACACCCGGTAAACGAAGGAAGCCTCTGCCCGAAAGGCAACACTACCCTGGAAGTCCTGAACCACCCTGACCGCCTGAAATTCCCCCTGAGAAAGACCGAAAACGGCTGGGAAAGGATCGAATGGGAAGCAGCCCTGGACCTTGCAGCGGCAAAAATGAAAGGGTCCCTGGAAAAATCCGGGCCCGACTCCCTGGCTTTTCTGGGTTCTGCCAAGTGCAGTAACGAAGAAAACTATATTTTCCAGAAAATTGCGAGGCTGCTCGGGACGAATAATGTGGACAACTGCGCAAGGCTCTGCCACGCTTCCACCCTCACAGGCCTTGGAAAAACCCTGGGCACGGGAGCTATGACAAACCCCATTTCAGACCTTGCCTCCTCGGAGTGCATTTTCGTGATAGGGTCAAACTTCGCAGAAAATCACCCTCCTGTTTCCCGCCAGGTCCTCAGGGCAAAAGAAAAAGGGGCTTTCGTGATTGTTGCCGACCCCCGCATAACCCCTACAAGCTGGCTTGCGGACCTTGCACTGCGGCTTAAACCGGGAACGGATATTGCCCTCCTGAACGGGATGATGCACGTAATCGTCTCCGAAGGACTCTGGGACAGGAGATTTGTCCGGGAACGAACCCGGGGCTTTTCCGAGCTGGAACAGAACCTTCAAAGGTATGACCCCGAAACAGTTTCCCGCATTACCGGTATCCCCTCTGCGGACATAATAAAAGCCGCCAGGGCTTATGCACGCGCAGGGACTGCAGCCATTGTCTACTCCATGGGGATTACCCAGCATAGTTCAGGCACTGACAACGTAACAGCCTGTGCGGACCTTGCCCTTATCTGCGGGCATATAGGGGAAAAAGGGACCGGGATCCTCCCCCTTAGAGGCCAGAACAACGTGCAAGGAGCCTGTGACATGGGAGCCCTGGCCGAATTCTACCCTGGGTACGGGAAAGTGGGGGACCCCGAAGCAGCCGGGAGGCTGCAAACCCTCTGGAGAACAGATGAACTTTCCGAACACCCGGGTAAGACAGCAACGGAAATGGTTGAAGCCGCAGGGAAAGGAAAAATCAAAACCCTGTACGTGATAGGGGAAGACCCGGTCAACTCGCACCCGGATTCCTCACAGGTGAAAAAGGCCCTTGAGAACCTGGACTTTCTGATAGTGCAGGACATTTTCATGACCGATACTGCCGAATATGCAGACCTTATACTCCCTGCGGCTGCTTTTGCGGAAAAAGAGGGCAGCTTCACCTCCACGGAACGGCGGGTCCAGTGGGTGGAACCTGCCCTTTTGCCGCCAGGCGAAGCCAGGGCTGACCTGGAGATCCTGTTCGGGTTGGCAGAAAAACTCGGGCTGGATTTCCCCTGCAGAGGTGCTGGAGAGGTCCTTGAAGAGATTTCCGTTGCCGTCCCGGCTTACGGGGGCATGGAAAAAGAGAGGATGAAAAAAGGATTCGGGCTTGTCTGGCCCTGTCCCGGCCCCGCCCATCCGGGGACCCCTATCCTGCACACGGAAAGCTTCAAGACCCCGGACGGGTTTGCCCGGATCATTCCCGTGGAACACAGGAGCCCTGCAGAAACCCCGGGTCCCGAGTATCCCTTCCTGCTCACCACCGGGAGAACGGTGCTCCACTATAATGCAGGTTCCATGAGCAGGCGGAGCAAGTCCCTGCTAAAAAAAGAACCCGAACTCTACGTGGAGATCAACCCCGCGGATGCCAGGACAATGGAAATCAGGGACGGGAACAAACTATTTCTGGAAACCCGGCGGGGAAAAACAGAAGCAACCGCCCGGCTGACCGAAAGGGTGGGGCAAGGGGTGCTCTTCATGCCCTTCCATTTTCCGGGGACAAATGCCCTGACCGCAGGTTCCCTTGACAGGGAAGCCAAAATCCCCGAATTCAAGGTTTCGGCCTGCAGGATCAGGAGGTACTGAAAAATGCCGGAAGCCGTGTATGCGGACCTGTCCCGCTGTATCGCCTGCCACGCCTGTGAACTTGCCTGCGAGAGGGAAAACGAAAGTGCAAAGATTTTCGTACAGGTCGTCAGGGGCCTTGCTGCAGTTCCCGTTTCCTGCCGCCAGTGCGAAACCCCTCTCTGCGCTGCCGTCTGTCCCGGAGAAGCCCTGAACTACAGGGACAGCAGGCTTGAGTACGATGCCGAAAAATGCACCGGATGCCGGCTCTGCGTCCTTGCCTGTCCCTTCGGGACTGCGGAATTAAGGGCTGGTGTTGTGGAGCGCTGTGACCTCTGCCAAGGAAAAGAAATTCCTGCCTGTGTGGCCACCTGCCCTTCAGGGGCTCTCTTCTGTGCCGAAGCCGAAAACCTCGGGGAAGATATCAGGACCAGAAGGGCAGAAAGGATTAAAAAAGCCCTTGGAAACCCGGAACCTGCCGGCAGGAGGGTAAACAGATGAAAGAAAGCACAAGGACGCTCGCACCTGAGGAAGAAAAGTGCATCGGATGCAGGGCTTGCACTTCAGCCTGCCCCGAGAAGCTCATCACCTTTTCCGAAGAAGAAAAACTGCGAAGTATAAGCTTCCCTGCAAACTGCAGTTCGGACTGCGAACTCTGCGCTCTTGCCTGCCCTGAAAAAGCAATAAGCTTCATCTTCCCTGACGAGGGGGAAAAAAGCAGGGTCTCACTCGAAAGCCAGACCCTTAACTTCGAGCTTGTACCCTGCCAGAAATGCGGAACTGCCTTTGCAACCAGAAGGGAACTCGAAAAGGTAAGGACAGCTATTTCAGAAAAAATACCCCTCCCGTCCACAGGAGGCTTCTGGATGGAACTCTGCCCCGGTTGTCGTCAGGCAGCGTTCAGAGAAAAGCAAGCAAAGACAATTATTCAGGCAAGAAAGTTTTAAAAAAATCGAAAACTCCCGGCAGTATCAATAATAGTCAATGCCCAGAATTCCTTCCCCAATCTCAAGTGAAAGTATAACCACAAAAAGCACGGAAAACACGGAATAAAGGAAATAGGGGCACAATCCTTCCGGGCTTTCCGTGTCTTCCGTGGTTATAATGTAAGTGTAAATATTTACGTTCGGGACTATAGACCAGTTGATAAGACCAGTTGATAAGACCAGTTGATTCTATCCGGGCTTCCCCCTATTTTTATCGGATCTCCGGTTTTTATCTCCGAAGGCGGGAAGACTCCTTCCTCGGAGGCCGCGGGCCGACAGGTGGGAGATGGGAGCCGTCAACTTCCCAACACTACAATAAAATAACTCTCTATTAATAATATAAGAATTTCCTTATATAACTTCAAAACAATTCGTAATGTTATGAAAAGGGGGAACGTGTACCGGATCTATCCGGATGATGAACAAAAGACGCTTATCGAAAAGCATATCGGTTGCGTTAGATTCATCTATAACCGTTTTCTCCGCATCAAAAAGACATTTTACGACAAGTTCAGGATTAACATTTCCCTGACTGAACTTGACAAGTATCTTCCCATGTTCAAGGAAATCTATCCCTGGTTGAAAGAGGTCAATTCTCAGTCTCTTCAAGAAGCCAGAAAAAACCTGCACGATGCCTATTCCCGGTTTTTCAAAGGACAAAACGGCTTTCCTCAATGGAAAACAAAGAAGGATAATAACAAGTCCTTCCAGATTCCCCAGAGGTACAGGCTGAACCTGACCACTTCGCAGGTGTTTCTTCCGGGAATCGGCTGGATGAAAATCAAGATGCACCGGGACCTGTTCAGTCTGGAGTTTTTCGAAAACCTGATAGAGACTTCCGAAGTTAACGGGGAGGTCATTGTCGAAAAGGACCGAAATGCCGAATTCCTGAGAACGGCAACCGTAAGAAGAACTCCTACAGGAAAGTACTACATTTCCATCCTGACGGAAGACCGGGAAGAGTACCCGG
>JAENZL010000045.1 GCA_016841265.1 Methanobacteriota archaeon
TTTCATTGAAGTTATATATAAATGAAAAAATTAAACTTTAGGTGCCGAAAGCAGGGTAAATGAGACCTGGGTCAATGCAACAGCTATAACAAAAACAATCACAAAAGGAAAAGGAAATCATAGAGGTGGGAAAGGAAAGGGAAGTGCCAGGATAATTCCCGCAGAACCTGCACCGACCTCTAATGAGATAGAGGAGCCTGAAGAAGGAGATGAATCACTTCGGGATCTGCGGAATGTAGATATGCCTTCCGAAGAAGCAGGACCCGCTGAGAACTTGACTAATTCTGAGATTACAAAAGCTACTGAAGAACCCGCAACTTCAGAAAAGGAGGACGCTGCCGAAGAGAACAAGACTCCGGGATTCCAAATCGCATTTGCGATTTCAGGACTTCTGGCTGTTCTCTGCTTATTGAGGAAGCAGTAAAAATAAATTACTAGAAGCAAAGGACCAACACCTTACCTCTTTTTTATTTCTTTTTTTAGTGGTTTCTCTTTAAAGATGCATGTGGTTAATTTTCAATTTCTTGTTTTAAATATTAGTTCTCAGATAGGCATTTTGAGCTTCTACTTGCTAAGTTTTTGTGAATTAGTGAATGCCGTATATTTTTCCCCTGTTGAGGTCATTTCTAATTTTTAGCTGTAAATAAATTTTGTATATCTTTTTTTCATATACAGTCACAACATTTATCTAATGTAAATTCATTATTTTATCTTTGCAAATATCTTTATTTGCCAACTAAATTATTTAAATTACAGAGTTATGGGGCGATTAGTATGACACTTACTCGGAGAGTGCTTAGTTTATTCATCGCTTTTGTTCTATTCGGAACGATAGCAAGTGGAATAGCTTCAGCAAATTCAATTGCTGATACTGTAATTTTTGAGGATAATTTCGATTCCTATCCTGTTGGAGTATTTCCCTCCTCAGGGGGCTGGAATCTTAAATATAGTGGTTATGGGGCTTCATATCAGATAGTTGATAACTCACAATCGGTATCCTCTCCGAATTCTTTGAAACTTGAAGGACAATCTGGCTGGGCTGCTTGTGCAGATTGCCCATTGCCTGAAACCCCTGATCAGGTTATCTTCGAAGTTGATGTAAATGTGTTACAGCCTGGATCTTCCACAGGTTGGGTTAATTCTTATGTAAGTCTTGTGGACCCCAATGTTGGATGGGGAAGAGCCTATGGTTTAGTAGGCTTCGGAGCAAATATGCTTGTTGGGCCTAATAATATTCCATATAATTTGAATCAGTGGTATCACGTTAAAGTAAAAATTGACATGGTTGATAGGGTTTATGATGCATGGCTGGATGACGAGTTAATTGGAGAAAATTTGTCACTTCCGGCAGATGGAACCTATAAGTGTGTGAGGCTTTCGGCAGATAACTGCGGTCATACCAGGGTGCTGTTTGATAATGTGCTGGTCACGAAAGTAGACGAAACTTCCTCTGGAAACTTAATACAGTTAACGAAAAATTCTGGACATGACGTCAATCCTGCTTGGTCTCCTCAAGGAGAAGAAATCGTATTTTACAGAAACGGGGATATGTACAAAGTTTCTTCTGATGGTTCATCTGAAAGTCAGTTAACTAACAACCCTAATATCGAACAGAGATGTAAATGGTCTCCTGATGGAAAAAAAATCATATATGATAAAGATAACACTAATGGATGGTACAACGTCTGGATTATGAATGCAGATGGCTCATCTCAGACTCCTTTAACCAGCAATGCCCAGAGTGAATGTGGAGTATGGTCCCCCAATGGGTCAAAAATAGTTTACAAGCACGCTGATAATTGCGGGCTTCCTGACGATGTTATTATAATGAATTCAGATGGTTCAAATAAGCAAACTATTTTGACAAATCAATTATTTGCTAATCTTTTTTCCTGGTCTCCTGATGGGTCAAAAATTGCTATTTCTTCGGGTGCTGGAAAACTTGGTATTAGAATTGTAAATTCAGATGGTACGGATCTAAATGAAATTGCAAATGGAAATTTCAGATATCAGACTCAATCATGGCAAAGTCAGGTTTGGTCTCCCGATGGTTTAAAAATAGTATACCAATCTGATGAAAATGGAAACTGGGATATATATACAATAAACTTTGATGGGACTCAAAAAATGGCAATTACTCAAAGCCCCTCTTCTGATCTTTATCCCTATTTCTCTCCTGACGGGAACAAAATTCTTTTTGTGTCTGATCGGAATGGGAGTAATGATCTGTGGATTATGAATTCAGATGGTAGTAACCAAGTGCAGTTGACCCAAGATCCTGCAGATGATACTCTTCCCGTATGGAGTCCTGATGGCAAAAAGATTGCTTTTATGTCAAACAGAGAGGGCAATTACGACATCTGGGTGCTGGAACTTGAAGATACAAATATTCCTCCAGTAGCAGATGCAGGCGGACCTTATGAAGCAGACGAAGGCTCACCCATTAGCTTTGATGCTTCAGCCTCTTCTGACCCTGATGGCGATTTACTCGCTTATGAATGGGACTTCAACAATGACGGTATATTTGACTTCTCATCTTCAGAGCCTTATGCCACCTACACCTGGGCTGATGATTATACGGGAATTGTCATGCTAAGAGTGACAGATGAAGAAGGTTTCAGTGATACTGCTACTGCTGAGGTGACGGTGAACAACGTTGCACCGGAAGTAGATGCAGGTTCAGATCAGAGCATGAATGAAGGCTCTTTTGTTGCCTTTTCAGGTAATTTCACAGATCCTGGAATTAACGACACCCACACAATTGAATGGGAGTTTGGGGATGGTCATAACGCTTCCGGTTTGCTTACTCCGTCTCATACTTATGCAGATGATGGGGTTTACACAGTCACATTAACTGTTACTGATAATGACGGTGGGATTGGAATCGATACACTACTGGTTACTGTAAACAATGTCAATCCGGTAGTTGAATTAAGCCCCAATCTGGAACTTACAGCCGGTGACCCCATTCCCCTTGTAGGCACCTTCACCGATGTCGGCTGGCTTGACATCCACACTGCAGAATGGGACTTTGGAGACGGGACCACTGAAAACGGTTCTCTTGTTGAGGAGCACGGAAACCCCGAGTGCAGTGGGACAGTTTCTGACATGTTCACCTACTTTGAAGCCGGCACATACACCGTTAACCTCTCCGTTATGGATGACGACGGAGGAATCGGGCAGGCTCAACTCACAGTGACCGTTAACCCGGTTGAAGCTGAAATCAACTTCGATCCCGATACCCTGAACCTGGGCAGCGGCGGCAAATGGGTCACCGTGTACGTCGAACTTCCGGAAGGATATGATGTAACTCAGATCGATGCGGAACAGGTGTTCCTGAATGGTGAAGTGCCGGCTGTTTCGGATCCGAAGTACGGCTTTGTCACTGATGAAAGCGAATACCTGGTTGATCTTGATGAAGACGGGATTCCCGAGAGAATGTTCAAGTTTGACCGGGAAGAAGTTGAAAACATCCTTGAAGCCGGAGATGAAGTAATCGTAACTTTTGAAGGCAAAATTGGGTATGAAAACGAAGTATCTTCAGGTATGGCTGCCTTTGAGGGGGCAGATACGATAACGGTCATCGAGTCTTCGAACATCAAGGAGAACAACGGGAAGAAAAAGTAAGCGTTGATTTAAACGCATCCATTTTTGGTTAAAAGTGCGGGTTCGAGGAACCCGCTCCTTGATTTCTTTTTTGTTTTTGTTTTTTGAAACCGCATTTTATTCTGCAAGTTTCACTGCGTATTCTGCAGCGTAAAGGGCAAATGCGTCAAAGTCATCCAGGTTTTCAGCGAGCAGTTTTTTTAATACGTCAAGGCCCACTTCCTCATAAATATGAACTCGAATCTTTCTGAACCCTGCTGCAAAAGCGAACTCCTCTACAAATTTTTTCGGGATTATTTAGTGCCTGCCAAGAATCCGGAATATACTCCTATAGTCTTCAGGCCTTTCAAACCCCCTCTTTTGAGATAATTATTCCCCTATGTCAATGGCACATTTAATTGCTAGTTGAAAATTTCTCTCGACCGCGGAGCGCTTTTCATAGTTGGATTCCAGAGCCGTGCTTTCGGAAGCTATTGATTTCAGGTTTTCGGAAGCTATTTATTTCAGGTAGTTCATGCATCTTTTCATGAAATTTAATTTCCTGAAAATCATGTCTGAACTTTTCATACGAAGCATCATTTTTTAGTTCATTTATATTTTTATGGTATCTATTTTCAAAAGTTTACTCTTTAATGAGTAACTGTTTGTATAAATTTAAGACAATCTATTTATAATTTTTACAGTTATTGGCTAACTGGCTGTATAATTTTTACAAGATGCCAAAGTTTAGAATAGTTTATTATGTATAAATTTTATAACTAGTATAATATTATCTTATTCAGTTTGTCTGTTGCTGGCCATACAATCTTTATGGTTTCAGTTTTGGCTGAAAAAATTGAGGTGGAGTTGTGTTAAAACTAAAAAATTTGGTTCTTGGAATTCTTATTCTGTTATTGATGGTAAATACATGCCTTGCAGTAGTTGAATTCCAGATTTATCCCGGTACAAGATACGTGTCCCCGGGGGAAACTGTAAGTTACGATCTGGCCGTTTCTCTGAAGAATCTTTCTGATGACACTGTTTTCCCTGTTACTGAAAATTTTTCGATCGATCCGAGAATGCCAGGTTGGGGATATTCCTTTAGTGAGGATAGTGTGATACTTGATCTCGCAAGAATAACGAATTCTTCTGTTCTGGAAATTGCCGTTCCTTCTAACGCTACTGCAGGGACTTACAGTCACAAGGTAATTGCAAAGGAATATGATAGCTATAGTAAAATAACCGGTGCGTATGATACCGACATTTATGTTATCAACACCAACGTGCAGGTTCCGGAATTTCCAACTGTTGCACTTCCAATGCTTGCGGTTTTTGGTCTTGTGGCAATATTTGGAAAGCGGAATCACAAAGATTGACGGAGATTTGATGCTCTGAAATTCTGGACACTATTTACTTTCAATTTATTTTAGCGTGGTTAGTTTCAGTATCTTGGAAGCTCTCGATATATTTCCACTTTCAATAAACTCCGTAATCCTCTTCACGGCCAGCACCATTGCCAGTTCTAAGATTATAGTTCCCGTAGATGTTGACAACAAAGGAGTATTTATTTCGATAAATTCCAGTGTGCCAGTTTCAATTGAACTGCATATGAAATAAAAATTAGTCTAAATGTAATTCATTATAAAATATTTACACTGGCTACATATTTGCAGAATCACTCGGTAATGTGGGAGTAAAATAATGAAAATTAGACATTTTAAAAGTTGTTTTTGTTTACTACTATTATTCTTTCTTGCAGCTGTTTCTCCGGTTGGAGCAGTTGTTGAGCCCCCTTGCAACATAATTTTGGAACCAGATGTAACAAATGTACATCCTGGAGATGTGTTTAATGTAACCATAAGTCTGAACCCGGAATCTACAGAAGTTTATGGTCTCCAGTACGAAGTTGTATTTGATCCAAATACCTTTGAAGCGTTGTCCCAATCCCAGGGGGCATTTCTTTCTCAGGATGGTCAGTCGACTTTTGTAATTAATAAAATATATCCTGATAAAGGTGTGGTTCTCTACATAGAAACAAGATACGGGGTAAATATCGGGGTTTCAGTGCCTGGTATCGTTTCAACAATTGAATTCAAGGTAAAGGACCCAATTTCATCCTATGGGACAAAAGAGTTCCTCCTCAATAATACTCTAATAGTTGATTCAAATCTTTCAATTGCTGGTTTCGATCTCAGTACCGGGAAAGTTATTTTGATTAACCCTGTTGTCTCTGATTTCAGTTCCAGTATCACTGAAGGTGAAGTTCCATTAACAGTTGAGTTCACTGATGCTTCTACGGATGCTGTTTCCTGGTCATGGGACTTTGACGGTGACGGTTTAGTTAATTCTGAGGCCCGGAATCCGGAGTACACATACACTGAACCTGGTAAGTATATCGTTTCCCTTACCGTAGCAAATGAACTCGGTACCAACGATACCTCTACAGAAACCATCACTGTTTACGGTGTTCCTGTTTCTGATTTCACTGCCAGTATCACTGAAGGCGAAGCTCCATTTACAGTTAAGTTCGCCGACGCTTCTACGAATGCTGTTTCCTGGTCATGGGACTTTGACGGTGATGGTCTGGTGGATTCTGAGGCCCGGAATCCGGAATACACATACACAGAACCCGGTAATTACCCTGTCTCCCTTACTGTAAGAAATGAACTCGGTACCAGTGCTATCTCAACAAAAACCATCACAGTTATAAGTCCGCCAGTTGACGAACCTCCTGTCATCAATTCAGTTAATATTTTCCCTGCCAACACTATTCCAGACACTAAAATATCTGTAAATGTGGATGCTATGGATGAACTTGAAGTGATCGCAGTAAATGCAGGTGATGTTTCACTTGTCAAAAAGGATGGGGTCTGGCAGGGTAGCATAACCGCTCCCAATAAACTTGGAGACTATTCCCTGCAGATTACTGCCAGCGACGCATCTGGCAACACTGCCGAAACTTCAGTGCCCTATCATGTGGTCTTATCTGAAGGTGGAGCTGATGTCTCCATATCGCCAAGAGTTAGCCGTGTCATTGCAGGAAATGACGTTTCTTTAGCCGTTAAAGTCAAAAACACCCAGAACATCGATGATATTTTCAATGCCCAAATAAACGTTGACAGACTGCCTGAATCTTATTCTGCGAACCTTGCCGGGTTCAGCTGGACTGAAAACGAGATAAAACTCAGGGCAGGAGAAGAACAGACATTCCAGCTTGAAGTGGAGGTGCCTGCAGAGGATGCTTCGGGTTTGAAGGCCTTCAGGGTGAAAATAGATTCTGAAACCACATCAATATACGGGGCCAGTATAGGTTATTTGATAGTCTCGTGAAAAATGAAATAAAATCCTATTAAGAGAGTATTTCATATACAGGAAGTTGTAGAGGAGTTTTTACAACTTCTCTCATTTTGTTTTCAAATATCTTTTTGACTTTTTTTCGCTTTATCTCTTTTTTATATTAAAATGCTTTGAACCGGTGCCAAACAGAATTAATTTTTTGTTATACCCCACATTTAAGGCGTCGCTTGATGCTGTTTTATACTACGAAGTATAAACTCCGGTCATAATGCCTATAATGAATATTCGGGGGACTTAAGGGTAGCACTTCACTTATAACAAATATTTATGGCTCTCAAGGGCAGCCGGATGACTATAAAGGATATAGTGATAACTATCTAAGGCACCAGAGTAATTAAAAAGGGCAGAAAAATAACCATTGTTGCGACATTATTATGAATAATTCTTAAAACAAAAACATGAAGTGAAAATTAGTATTCTTGAAATGAAAATTAGTATTCTTGAAATGAAAATTAGTATTCTTGAAAAAATGAGAAATAGTTGTGGAAATAATCCCACAACTTCTTTTTACACTTTTCTTATTTTCTGTGCTTCATTATCTTTTCTTTCTCATGGCTATGTTCAGGAAGTAAGCCAGGCTTCCGTAGAGGAATACAAACCCGAAGACAGCCATTGCGATACTGCTTGTGGACAGCATTTACTTGACCTCCTTCTTGAGAAGGGGTAGCATGAGGGCTATTACGGCCCCGAGTACAATCACTCCGAACCCGATCAGGAGTGCATTTGTATCGTAGCCTCCGTAAGGCTCGTTGATGCCGTTGAGAGTCTCCTGGGCAAGGCAGATGACCAGGACGATCGGAATGACAACTTTTGCGCTGACGTCCCACCATTTTCCGGCCATGATGTCCGAATAGGAATTGACCCAATCTTTGATTTTGTCTCCTCCGTAGACCCATCCTATTGCAACGACTTCAAGGATTCCGACAACCATCAGGCCGTAGATGTTGACGAAGTGGTCAACGATGTCCAGCCAGTAGAGCCCTCCTTTGGTGGCAAAGATAAGGCTGCCAATTAGGGAAACTCCGATTGCAACATCCACTGCCTTGCTCCTGCTCATATCAAACTTGTCCATAATAGCTGCAGCAAAACCTTCCACGATGGAGATCAGGGATGAGAGCGCCGCCACTACTATACTGAGGAAGAATGCTACTGCCGTAATTGTTTTTAAGCCCGGGAGCATGTTCAGGGCTTCCGGAAGCACCACGAAGGCGAGCCCGACTCCGCTGGCAACCACTTCCTGGAGTCCGACACCTTTGGAAGATGCCATGTACCCGAGGGTCCCGAAGATTGCAAAACCCATGGTGAAACTGAAGGCACAGTCAGCAAGGCTCACGATAAAGGCGTTGTTTACAATGTCGCTTTTCTGCGGGAGGTAGCTTGAGTAGGTGATCATTATGGCCATCCCGAGACTCAGGCTGAAGAAAGCCTGTCCGTAGGCTGCGACCCAGATATTCTTGTCCAGAAGCATGCTGAAATCGGGTTTGAGGTACCACTCGATTCCGTCAAGAGCCCCCACAAGGGTGACCGCCCTGAAGACAAGGACGAAAAGGAGAACCCAGAGGAGGGGCATGAAGATCTTGCTTGCCTTTTCAATTCCTCCCTGGACGCCTTTCTTTTCGACAACCCAGATTATAGCCCAGGTCGCAAGCAAGCCCAGCAGAACCTTATGGGCAAAGCCTCCGAGCACCCAGGGGGAGTCGGAAATCTCGAGGACTTCCCCGAAAAGGAAGCCGGCAGTGTCCGTGCCCCAACCGAGAGTGAACGCATTTGCCAGGTAGATCAGGCTCCAGCCTACAATTACTGAATAATACGTCGTTATGATAAAGCCGGACATAACTCCTAACCAGCCTATCCATTCGAATTTTTTATCTGCCCTTTTGAGGGACATCGGAGCCGAGCCTTTGAATTTGCTGCCCAGCCCGAATTCAAGGATCATGAGAGGGATTCCGGCGGTAAGGAGGGCAATGAAGTACGGGATCAGGAACGCTCCTCCTCCGTTTTCATAGCAGGTGTAGCTGAACCTCCAGATATTACCGAGGCCCACAGCAGAACCTACTGCCGCAAGTATGAATCCAACTCTGGTATTCCAAACTTCTCTTGCCATTAAACCACATCACTTTTTTAGACCTTTTTTTAAGTTCCGTATCCGGAAGAGGCATTCTGTTAAAATGAAACAGTAAACCCGGTAAGATACTGCGATCTATGGAAAATTATGCAGGTTTTTACCGTTTTTGACCAAAATCATAATCCTTAAACTGCCTCTTTGTCGGGTGCAGACCGAAGGGTTTTTTTCTGTTTTTTCAAAATTTCCAGGTTTTCTTAACTGAAATAAGTAAATATAATTACTAATTTTCAGTACTACTTTATAGTGATAATATATCTATAATTTAATTATTACTGTTTTACATAAATATTCATCTGGATTAATAATAATGTATTCACCTGGATTTTTTAGATGAAGCACTTTGTACACAATAACTTAATGTGTAAGAAAGTCCTCATTATAAAGTAATATGAAGCAGTCATTGGGAATACGGTTAGTTTTCTTGCTGGGTCTGGTATTCTGCCTGCTTTCGAGTGTGGCAGTAGCAGGTTCGGCAATTTCGGAAAACGAGGGAGTAAACGCAGCTGAAATTGAAGCTTTCGACCTGATCTGTCGGTGTAATACCAGTAGCATAGTCAATTCCGTTTCGCTATCTTCCGGGGGGAGTTACGTAGTAGTCGGAGGATTTGACAACACTGTCTCTTTTTTCGATTCTGAAGGGACAAAACTCTGGAATTATAGCACCGGAGATATAGTGTATACAGTGTCTATTTCTTCGGATGGGTCAGGCGTTGCGGCAGGGAGCAATGATAATAATGTGTATTTCTTTAACCAGAGGGGAAAGTTGTTCTGGACTTACGAGACAGGAGGAAGCCTTAACAGTGTAGCCGTCTCAGCAGACGGTTCCTGTATTGCGGCAGGGAGCGACGACGGCAAGGTTTATTTCTTTGACCGGGAAGGAAAGCTGCTCTGGAGTTTCGATGCAGGGTCTGAGGTGCGGAGTATTGCAGTTTCCAGGGACGGCTCTCATGTGGCTGCCGGAAGTGACAACCATTACATCTACCTCCTGGACCGGGAAGGTAAAAAGGTCTGGGATAAGAAAACAGGCAGCGTTATCAACAGCGTGTGCATGACCCCCAGGGCTTATTACGTGGCATCCGGAGGTTCCAATGGTAATGTTTACCTCCTTAACCGGAACGGGGACTTTTCCTGGATGAATAACCCTAGTTACTGGATTAGTAGTGTATCGTTAACAGCCAACGGCTCACATCTGGCCGCAGGAAGCTTTAACAGCAAGATAGGAAGTTCTGACAGTAAGATCCATCTTTTCAACCGCAGTGGGACTGAACTCTGGAGCTATAAAGTGGGAGATACGGTTTACGATGTTGAGGTTTCCCCGGACTCTTCCTATATTGCTGCAGGAAGCTGGGATGACAAAGTTTATGCCTTTAGCCTGGAAGGAGAAAAGCTCTGGGAAAACAAAACAGGTGGGAAGATTAACAGTATTTCTGTTTCCAGGGACAGCAGCACGATAGCCGCAGGGAGCGATGACGGAAGGGTATACCTTTTCAAGCGGAACGGCGCGGCTTTTGCCCTGCTGCTGGGGGATGACAGTTTCCTTCCCGAAGAGCCCGAGGAAAAAGCCGAGGTTGTGGAAACGGAAGATGCCGACCAGTCGCTTAAAGAAACCACTGCAGAAACAGGCGGGGTTGAAAACAAAGTAGGGGTTGTTTCGGATGCTTCCGGGGAATCCCCTGAGGATAAGCCTGCTTCGGAAAACGCGGATTCAGAGGCTTCATCTTCTGAAGGCGTTTCGTCCGAAGATTCCGGAGTAATGGGCCTTTTGACCTCCTTCAAGATCCCCCTGTCCCTGGGGCTGGCACTTTGCGTGGGAGTGGTTCTCACCCTGAAACTACGGAAGCGTAAAGAACCCAGGCATGATGACCTGGAAGATCTGGAAGACTTTGAGCATCTGGAAGACCTTGAAAACAGCGACTATGAAGACCTTGAAGATGAAGACCATTCTTAAGGAAAAAATGCGTGTAAATTGCAGAATTGTGAATCCCTCATGAAATAAGCCGGGGAAACATTCCCCTGTTTTTTTCATCTGTATTTTTAATTTTAAGGTTTTTTTAAATGGTTTTCGATTCCACATTTTAATATTTTTTTAATTATCGTTTGATTTTTCGGGTTCTTTCCTGATTTTTTCCTGATTTCTTTCTTGATTTTTTACAAGATTTTCCAATGAGTTCTTTTTTCAAGTCCTTTTTTTTTATTATCCTCTTTTCCTGGTAAATATTTTTATTATTTCAACTCAATCTTAGTGTAGGCTATGTCAGGGTTCTGGTTCTGAAATGAAATCAATGGGTGAGCCCGAAGAACTTTATAATGTTGAATGCCTTATCTTAAAAAAGGCTTGAGAATTTGCGATTTGCCATGCTTGGAATTAATACTAAATCCAACCACGTTGAACAGCTTCATCCGCGTTCCCTTAAGCAGCTCAGCTACCATATGCGTGATCTCCTGAGGAAAAGGCTCTGGCTCCAGATCATGATCGGGATGGCGCTGGGAATTCTAGTCGGGTTGATACTCGGGCCTTTCGGGGGGCTGCTCGATGAACAAACAGCTTATGTAGTGGGGGAATGGCTTTCCCTTCCGGGGTATATTTTTCTCCGGCTCCTGCAGATGATAGTTGTACCCCTTATCTTTGCTTCAATTATCCGGGGAATTGCCAGTGGTTCGGATAGGGAACATCTCCGGAAAATTGGGGGTAGAATCCTTGTTTACTTCCTGTTTACAACCAGCATTGCTATCCTGATAGGGCTCGGAATTTCCCTTTTTATAAAGCCGGGGCTTTATATTAGTGGGGACCTCGTCCAGAGCACGCTCGGAGCTCCTGCGGTAAATGTTGCGAATAACCAGACAGTCCCCGATCCTAGCTTTGGCAGCGTACCCATGCTTATCGGGGAATTGGTTCCGAAAAACCCTCTGGATGCTATGGTCAGCGGGCAGATGCTCCAGGTGGTTATCTTCTCCATCATTGTGGGAGTCGCCCTTGTTTCCATGGTCCCCATGCAGGCAAAGCCCCTGCTAGACCTTATGGGCTCGATCCAGGAAGTGTGCATGACCGTTGTGAAATGGAGCATGCTCATTGCCCCTATTGCCGTCTTCGGGCTGCTTGCGAATTTTACTATGAAGCTTGGAATCGACACGCTTGTGGGCATGGCGCTGTACGTGGTCACCGTACTTTTGGGCCTGTTTTTCCTGCTCTGTTTTTATCTCCTGATTGTGACCTTTATTTCAAGGCGCAATCCGATCTCGTTTTTAAGGGACGTGCGCGAAGTTATGCTTCTGGCTTTTTCGACATCCAGTTCTGCAGCCGTGATGCCCATGTCCATCAAGACCGCTGATGAATATCTGGGGGTCAGACCTTCGGTTTCCCATTTCGTTATCCCTCTCGGAGCGACCGTGAACATGGACGGGACAGCTCTTTACCAGGGAGTTGCTGCGGTCTTCCTTGCCCAGGTCTTCGGGATTGAACTGGGGTTCTTCGAATTTGTCCTGATTATGATAACAACTGTTGGCGCTTCTATCGGGACTCCCTCCACGCCGGGGGTGGGGATTGTGATCCTTGCTACGATCCTGGCCAGTGTGGGAATTCCCACGGCTGGAATTGCCCTGATCATAGGGGTTGACAGGATTCTGGACATGGCCCGGACCGCGGTTAACGTGACCGGGGATCTTGTTGCCTGTACGGTAATGGACCGGTGGGTAGGGGGCAAGCTGAGCGCACAGGCCGAACTCGCAAGGGAATCCAGGAGGGACTTCCGGAGGAAAAAGAGCGGGGAAGATGTGCTGGTGGATGAGGTTGTTGCAAGCTCGGAATGAGTTTTTCCTGTTTGATCTCATTCCAGCCTGCTCGCTTTCAAATATCCCTTTCAAAAAATCGGGTTCAAATATCCCTTTCAGGATTCTTCATCAAGCTGTTCTTTTGCGGCTTTCGATAATTCCCTTATATGAAAATCCGCGTCGAGATCCTCTGCAAGCTTCCTGCATTTTTCCACATCAATTCCCGGATACTCGACAATTGTTGTCCTTACATGAATTCTGGCTTTTCTCGCCTCGCTGATGAAAGCCAGCACCGCCTGGTAAGCATTTTCGTATACCGGACGGCAGAGTTTATTATATGTATCTTCGGATTCGGCGTTCAGGCTGACGGAGATTGAATCGATTCCCGCAGTTTTCAGTTCAAAAACAACGTTTCTCTCAGGCCAGATAAGTGAGGCATGTCCGTTTGTATCGAGCCTGACCTTAATCCCTTCCGGTAGGGCCTTTAGCCAGCTGGTCACTGCAAGCACGGTGTCGAGCCTGAGCGTCGGTTCCCCGAATCCCGTGAACACGATTTCCCTGTATTTTGCAAGGTTGATTTTTTCAAGGGCATCAATGATTTCTTTTTCCGAAGGTTCCTTTGAAAGCCTGAGATTATACCCGTAGACCCCATTCGCAAAGTTCCGGATGCAGAAGACGCAGTCTGCAGTGCAGCGGTTTGTCACATTCAGGTAGAGGTTATTGTGGGCTTCGTAGTAGAGGGTATCCATATGAATCCATCATTTACTGGTTTATGGTTATAGGACATAGTTACTGGTTTTTACCGTTTATGCTTATAAGGATATATTTTACTGTTTTTTACTGTTTTTTACTGGTTATTACTGTTTTTTACTGTTTTTTACTGTTTTTACTGTTTTTACTGGTTTATGGTTATAAAAACATTTTAAAGATATTTGTGATTTTCTTTATTGTTAACGTGAACCTATTTATATAGGGTCCTGGTTAGATTCTGTTCGTATATTCAGGGCTTAAGCCGCTTTTCAAGCAGAAAGTTTATAGGCAATCATGTACTTCTAAGGTTCTGTTTGCGGCATTTAGCTCGCAGCATCTGTATTTCAACTAATCTGCTTTGCGCATTGAAGCACTTCAAGTTCCTTTTCCGGATTTGATTTTCAATGCTAAAAGGATCTGTGTTAAAAAACCAATGAATGATGAAAAATTGCGGAAACCGCAATTTCGAAGGAGACATTATTATGGCACAATTCGTTAAATTCGATGTTCCAGAAGAACTCGCAAATAAGGCTCTGGAAGCTCTTGAGCTTGCCAGAGACACCGGAAAGATCAAGAAAGGCACCAACGAGGCTACAAAAGCTATCGAGCGGGGAAACGCAAAGCTTGTTTTTGTCGCAGAAGACGTCGAGCCCGCTGAGATCATTGCTCACATTCCGCCTCTTTCCGAAGAAAAGAACGCACCGTACATCTATATTAAGAACCAGAAGGAACTCGGTGCAGCCAGCGGACTTGGTGTGGCCTGTGCAACTGTTGCAATCACTGATGCAGGAAAAGCAGCTGAAATTGTCCAGGACATCGCTCAGAAAATCGAAGCTCTTAAATAAATTTGAATGAGCTAATTAATGGGGTGCCAAGAATGGCTGAAGAAAGTACAATTGGCGGCTTTGCCGCAGAGGTCATTGACGTAATCGGGAACACCGGCATGCATGGAGAAGCAAGTCAGATCCAGTGCAGGGTTCTTGAAGGCCGGGACAGAGGTCGTGTCATTACAAGAAACTGTGTGGGCCCTGTTCGAATCGGCGACATCTTCATGCTTCTAGAGACCTCAAGAGAAGCTAAGAAGCTTACCACTAGGTAAAAGCGGTGCGGTGAGAAAGTATGGAACAGAGAAAATGCTATTTTTGCGGAGAAATGCTGGAGCCCGGTACCGGTAAGCTCTATGTCAAGAAAGACGGCTCTACCTATTACATGTGCTCTTCCAAGTGCATAAACAACTTCAAGCTGGGCAGGCTTCCGAGACGTACTGTGTGGACCGAAAAAGGTAGAATCCAGTTAAAGAAGGCATAAGAATAGCCAGGATAGCTGTATTTTATAAGGCATAGAACAAGGTGTACACATGGAACAGACATACGTTATGGTAAAGCCGGACGGAGTCCAGCGCGGGCTCGTAGGGGAAATTGTCTCCAGAATCGAGAAGCGCGGCCTGAAAATCATTGCCATGAGGCTAAACGTGATCGCTGAGGCTACTGCAAAGGAACACTACGGTGAACATGCAGAAAGGCCTTTCTTCCCTTCCCTTATCGAATTTATCACCTCCGGTCCTTCTGTATCGATGGTAGTTGAAGGCAAAGACTCAGTCAAAGTTATGCGGGCCGTAAACGGGGCTACAAACCCTGTTGAAGCCGCTCCGGGGACAATCCGCGGAGACTTTGCTCTGGACGTGGGAAGAAATGTGGTTCACGCCTCCGATTCTCCTGAAGCCGCTGCAAGGGAAATTGCAATCCACTTTAAGGATTCGGAAATTGCGGTGTATTCCAGGATCGATGAGGTCTGTCTGTACGAGTAAAACAGGTTCATCAAAGCCTTTCGTGTCCCGGAGCCTTTCGGGCACGAATCCACGCCTTTGCCTGCAAGACACCTGCAGAACGGGTCCTTTCAGGGTAAACCCGGGACCTTCCGTGCCTGCAGCAGCTGGATGCCAGAATGAAGAGGTTTTTGCACATGACTGATAAGAAAAACCTGAGAACTCCTATTGTCTGCGTTATGGGGCATGTTGACCACGGGAAGACAACCCTGCTGGACAAGATTAGGGGGACCGCGATTGTTAGCGGAGAAGCCGGTGCAATCACCCAGCATATCGGGGCAACGGAAGTCCCAATAGACGTGATTGTAGAGAAACTCGGAGACCCGAGACTCCTGGACCGTTTTATGGTGCCGGGTTTGCTCTTTATAGATACTCCCGGGCATCATGCCTTTACAACCCTCAGGAGCAGGGGTGGCGCTCTGGCAGACCTTGCGATTGTGGTTGTGGACGTGAACGAAGGCTTCAAGCCCCAGACTTACGAAAGCCTGCAGATCTTAAAACGTTTCAAGACTCCTTTTGTCATTGTCGCAAATAAGATTGACAGGATCAACGGCTGGATCCCTTACAGGGACATGCCTTTTGCTGCCACTTTCAAAAAACAGAGCGAACATGCCCAGTCCCTGCTTGACAACAAGCTCTATGACGTTATAGGTGAGCTTTACAACCTGGGTTTTGCCGCGGACCGCTATGACAGGGTCACGAACTTCCAGAAAAACCTTGGGGTAATTCCCGCAAGTGCCGTCACAGGTGAGGGCATCCCGGATGTCCTGATGATGCTTCTCGGGCTTGCCCAGAGGTTCCTGGAATCAAACCTGGAGTACAGTGCAACGGGCCCCGGAGTGGGTACCGTGCTTGAGGTCAAGGAAGAAAAGGGTCTGGGCTCAACGGTGGATGTGATCCTTTACGACGGCACGCTGAAGAAAGGGGACACTGTCGTGATCGGAAGCCTGGGCGAACCTATCCAGACAAAGGTAAGAGCCCTGTTAAAACCCAGGGAACTTTCCGAGATCCGCTACGAAAGCAAGTTCATGCAGATCAAAAAAGCGACTGCTGCGGTGGGTGTGAAAATCTCGGCTCCCGGGCTGGAGAATGCCCTTGCAGGCGCTCCCCTCCGGGTGGCTGATGAGGAAACCCTTGAAGAAATTGTTGAACAGGTAAAGTCCGAGATCGAAGAGGTCAGGATTGACACGGATTCCATGGGGATCATGATCAAAGCCGATACAATCGGGTCCCTTGAAGCCCTGGTGCATGAGTTCCAGAAAGAGGAAGTTCCTATCAGGAAAGCCGAGGTCGGAGATATATCCCACAGGGATGTGGTTGAGGTTTCAACGGTCGAAGACCCTCTCTATTCGGTGATTATCGGCTTCAGTGTCAAGCTCCACGCAGACGCGAAGGAGTTTTTGCAGGGAGCTCAGGGAAGCAACGTGAAGGTGTTCACTAACGATGTGATCTACCGCCTGATCGAGGACTACCAGGAATACGTGAAGCAGCAGCAGGAACTGGCCGAAAAGAAGATTTTCGAAACAATCATCCGTCCGGGCAGGTTTAAGATCCTTCCGGGCTGTGTCTTTCGCCAGAGCAAACCCGCAGTAGTCGGGGTCAGGGTGCTCGGCGGGGTTGTCAGGACAAATACCGACGTCATGCTTGAAAACGGAAATGCCGTGGGCAAAATAAAGGGCCTGCAGTCCGCAGGGGATAATATCTCTTCTGCCAGGGTAGGCATGGAAGTTGCAATGGCAATTGACGGGGCAACCGTGGGCCGTCAGATCAAGGAGGATGATTATCTCTTTGTCAACGTGCCTGAGAGGCATGCAAAAGTCCTTGAGCATGAGATTTTCGAGTCCCTGTCCTCTGATGAACAGGAAACTCTGGAGCGTTTCCTTGAAATCAAGCGCAAGGGCAATCCTTTCTGGGCGAAGTGACGGCTGTGGATTAGGATTCCCCGTAACAATTCAAAATGCAGGATAATATAAGGATGCAGGTAAAGGCAATTTAAGGCAAAGGAACCTGAGGAACCATTAGATAAATCTGATATTGGAGGATTCACATGGCAAATTTCAAAGTTGTAGTTTCAGATCCGAAGGAGGCACGTGCTTACCAGATCGATGTAAAGGATGCTGAAGCAAATGCACTTGTCGGAAAAGCAATCGGTAACATCGTTGACGGCTCCCTGATGGGCCTTCCCGGTTACAAGATCAAGATTACAGGCGGCTGTGACGGCAGCGGTTTTGTTATGAAGCCGGACCTTCCCGGGCCCAGGAGACAGAGGATCCTGGTGGCCGTAGGTGTTGGCTACACCCCGAAAACAAAGGGGCAGCGCAGAAGAAAGATGATGCGCGGCAAGGAAATCGCTCCGGATATCGTCCAGATCAACGCCAAAATCGTTGAATACGGCGAAAAGTCTGTCAAGGCTCTGCTAGGTCTCGAACCCGCTGAGGGCGAAGTCGCAGAAGCTCCGGCAGAATGATCCGGATAAAGTCCAAAATACTATAGTTAAAACAAGAAAAAGAGTGATATTCAAGTCACTCTTATATTCCCTTTTTTATTTCCGTTCTTTAATTTCGTTTCTCCTTGAGTTTCGTTTCTTGAGTTTCATTCCTTGAGTTTCATTTCTTGAGTTTCATTTCTTGAGTTTCGTTTCTTCCGTTTCGTTTCTTCCGTTTCGTTTCTTCCGTTTCGTTTCTGGAAGCATGCTCAGAACTCGTATATTAGCGGGGTGAGCAGGATTACGACAAGGCTCACAAGAATCGTGAGGGGGAGCCCCACCTTGATGTAGTCCTTTGCAGCATATCCCCCGGGTTCAAAGACCATGAGGTTTGTCTGGTACCCGGCGGGGTTGAGGAAGGAATAGCTTGTCCCGAGCATAAGGGCAACCGCGAACGGCATGAAGCTGGTCCCGAGCTCCCCTGCAATAGAGAGCGCAATGGGAAACATGAACGCTGCCGCTGCGGCATTTGTGATGACGTTTGTCATTATGATGCAGCTAATGAAGACCACTGTAAGTGCCACATAAGGGTCGCTGCCCCCTATACTCGAAATCAGGTTGGCGAGAACGTCCGCAAGCCCGCTTTCCGTAACCGCCGCCTCAAGCCCGACTGCGCATCCGAGCACCACGACCGTATTCCATTCGATGCTCTTTGTCGCCCTCCTGATGCTCATGCAGCCGCTTGCAAGCATGGTAAAGGTTGCCAGCAGCGCGGCGTTGAAGATCGTCAGCAGGCCGAATGCAGCCGCGGCAACCATCGCTCCCGTGATGACGATTGCGGCAATAGCCCGGTCCGTCCTCTTTACCCGGTAGCCTCTAAGGCGCTTGACAATGATAAACTCGGTTTCGTTCCGGTTGTGGTAGAAAAATGAGTCTTCCACCTCAAGCACGGCACTGTCCCCTGCCATGATCCGAACTTCCTGAAGTGGGAGGTCCAGTGGTTCTCCTGACCTGGAAATTGCCACTATTGCTGCCTCATAAGGTTCTTCGGTTTCAGGGCGGTCTTCGATTCTGCGGCCTACAGCTGAACTCCGGGGAGAAATGACCACTTCCACAAGGCGGTGCCGGTGCCGCTCGCCCTGCATCGGGGATAGCGTGTTGAGCGGGGTTAGCCCGATGGTCGCCCAGAGTGCAGGCAGCCCATCGGCATCGGTGAAAAAGGTCAGGATATCCCCTGGGCTGAGCACGAAGGAAGGCTCTATCAGGTGCTTTTCTTCTTTTCCCCTCCGGACCGAGTTCAGCGAATACCCTGTAGGAGAAGCGAAGCCAGCTTTTTCAAGGGTCTTTCCCGCAAGGTAGGAATCTTCCTCGATAAAGAACTCAGCCCTGTAGAGCCGCCGTTTTATCTCCTCGTCTTCCTTTATGTCGTTTTTGGGAAGGAGTTTTGTGCCGATGAAGAAGAGGAAGACAATGCCAGCGACAGCCACCGGAAGTCCCACGATAGTCGGCACGAAGATGGTGATTCTTTCCAGTACGGGGGCTCCGGGGTCATTCCTGGCAATCTGCTCGAGCACCAGGCCTGCAATGATCAGGTTTGAGGAGGTGCCAATGAGGGTGGAAGCCCCTCCGAGTATGGAAGCGTAGCTCAGGGGGATATAGATTTTCGAGGAATCGAGACCTGTGGACCTGGAAAGGTCCCTTACCACCGGGATCATCATGGCAACCAGCGGCGTGTTATTAAAAAATGCACTCCCTACCGCCACGGGGGGCAGGATCTTGAACTGGGCGCCTAATATCGACTTTGGCAGGCCCACAATCCTGTCTGAGATCATGGTGATGGCTCCTGTGGAGTACATCCCCTCGGCAATCATGAAAAGTACGGCAACAGTCAGCACACCCTGATTGGAAAAGCCTTTCAATAAATCTTCTACCGGGGCGAGTCCCAAACTTATTGCAGCGGTGAGGGCTCCCAGGAAGACCACATGCGCTGGCAGTTTGGAGAATAAGAGCAGTGCAAAAGTAACTCCCAGAATCCCTACGGTAATCCAGGCATCAGTTGTCATCATAATTCGCTAATCCCCCGGTTTGCGTCTAAGTAAAGAATTTAAAGTTTGAAGCAGCTCACGTCAGTCCGTTACTTTGCCCCGGCCTGCCACTTCACAATGATTCCCCTATTTAATTATATACAATCGTTCATATTAATATATGCTTCATACTTCACAATATTTCTTCTGATCCCTCAATATTTTCTCATTCTTTTCCGACAAATTCTCTTCAATTTTATTAAGTCCCCAAGCATCATTTTTTCTTTTGGATTCTACCGTTTCTTCCGAGATCACAGTTAAGGATTCCGAAGGAAACGAACACGAAAGCAAGCAAGTATAAGTATGAAATTCAAACGAGGCTGCTGCAGAAGAAAGTGCCGAATCAGAATCCGGAGTCAAAATTGGATCATCACCCGGATTCGGGACAATAATTGCCGTATTTGTAGTGCTTATTTCTGCAGTTTATAGAAGGTGTGTCTAAAAATAAGTGCGTCTAAAAATAAGGTTCAGTAACTGAATTCGTCTGATTAACTGCTTTGGCCCGGAAAAACTCCGAGCCGGGCAGTAAATTTCTATTTTTGAAAAATTAAAAATTAAGAGAATTAGAGGGTTCAAAGCAGCTGCGTTCCGGCTTCATCCCCTGACTTGCACTGGTAAACTTCCGTGATCTTCATGACGGCAAGGGCTTTTGCCGGGAACCTGTCTCCCATGGACTTGACCATTTTGTACATCTTCTCGTACTCTTCGCCTTCGGTCTTGATCTCGAAGTCTCCCTTGATCTGGTAGCAGCCCTTAATTTCGGGTCCCCAGAGATAGATTGCCCCCCTCGGGTTTTCGTCAAGGTTCTTGCGGGTCTTGTAAAAATAGTTGTCTGCAATCCAGATTGTCTCGTCGTCTTCCTGGAGCTTGCAAAAGCCGATCGGTACGACATTCGGGTCTCCTCCTTTGGAGGCGGTTGCAAAGGGAAAAATTTTCATTCCTGCGAAAGCTTCTTTCATTTCTGCTGTCAGTTTTACCATACACTTCACCTGTATCGGATCTTTTTTATTAATATACTCAAGCTCCGGATATAAATATTCAGGTATGAAAAATATGGTGAAGTAGTGGTGCAGGAACCGGGGGAGAAAAATCGGTCGTCCTGCAATATTCAGTTGCTGTTTTTGAGTAAAAAGAAAATGATGGCTGGCTATAGACTTTATTTATGAACCCCGTACAACCGGAACTAACCTGATCGTGTCTTTTTTGCCCCCGGAAGCCAAAGGCTTCCGGTTTTTTCAGAATATAAATTAGAAAAGAGAATTAAAAAGAATGAAAGAGGATAAGAAAGTAAAGCTAGCCTAAAACAGGCAATAGTAGAAACGAAACAGAATTGAATACAACCTGAGGGATAATTCTTTCAACTCTCTTTTTTGCATCTTTTCGGGAAGGGCCGCCAGGCAAGCTGGCGGAGGCACCCTTTAACATCCAATCGAAAAACGGTTACCTGGGGTACTTTTTACCTTCAAATTGAAAAACGGTTTCCGGGTCTAGATGAAATGTTTCCCTAACCTGGCAGGCATTCACCCGATTTAAATTGAGAAATAGCCCGCAGAAGCGGGTTTTATATCCAAAGTCCCAAATTCCTTCCCCAATCTCAATTTAAAGTTTAACCACAGAAATCATTGAAATCACTGAAATCACTGAAAACACTGAAATCACTGAAATCACTGAAAACACGGAATAAAGGAAATAAGGGCACAATCCTTCCGTTCTTTCCGTGTCTTCCGTGGTCATAAATTATGTGTAAATATTTCCTTTCGGGACTATATTTCGGTAAATTTCAGTTCTTTGGGTTTCAGTTCGGCCGGATATATGTGAAGACCTTGTCCAGGAAGTACTGGTGGATGCGCATATCTTCAGTCAGTTCCGGGTGGAACGAAAGTGCCATTACATTGTCCTGCTCTGCCGCGATTATAAAGCCGTCGAGCCGGGAAAGCACTTTCACGTCCGGCCCGCAGCTCACAATTGCCGGAGCCCGGATGAAAATGCCACTGTAGGGAGAATCAAGAATCTCAAGCTCCAGTTCAGCTTCAAAAGATTCCCTCTGCCGTCCGAAAGCGTTCCTGTTAACTTTTGTATCCATAATGCCGAGCAGTTCCTGGCTGGTCTTTGCTACCTGTTCGTCCCCTTCCTTTGCAAGCACGATCAGGCCTGCACAGGTCCCAAGGATCGGAACTCCCTTTGCAGCCGCCTCTTTCATCTCCTCTGCAATCCCCTCACGGGCAAGCAGCCGGCAGAGTGTCGTACTTTCCCCGCCAGGGATCACAATCCCGCTGCACTCTGGGACGATACCTTTGTGCTTGATCGTAACAACTTCGGCATCCTCTCCCCTCTCGGCAAGGGCTCTTTTCAAAGCATCAACGTGTTCGGAAACTGCTCCCTGGATCGCAATAACACCGATCTTCATTAAAAACACCATTTTGAAAAATTAATTCTTTATTGTTGGATCAAAAATTATAAAAAAATTTAATTGATTTTTTCTTACAAACCTGCAAGAAATATCCCATTTTTAGAAAAATAATTTTTTTTTAAGTCCGCTTGAGCGAGCGAAGCGAGCGAAACGGACAGCGCACTGCCGAGCCGCAACTCGGCTGGAGCAACTCGGCTGCTTGCTTGCTTGCTTGCTTGCTGTTTTTTTACCAACCGCGTTCCTGAAGGGCTTCTTCCTTGGGGATCGTGTCGACACTGATGCCTTTCATGCCGCTGCCGATGCCCTTGGAGATTTTGGCGAGTTTTGCGGGGTCGTCGTAGTTGTTGACGGCTTCAACGATTGCTTTTGCCATTTTCTCGGGGTTTTCGGCTTTGAAGATCCCTGAGCCTACGAAGACACCGTCGGCGCCAAGGCGCATCATGAGGGCTGCGTCGGCAGGGGTTGCAACTCCACCGGCTGCAAAGTTAACGACAGGGAGACGCTGCATCTGGCCGGTCTCGATCACGAGTTCGATTGGGGCTTCGATGTCCCTTGCGACCATGATAAGTTCTTCCCTGGTCTTTCCGGCAAGTTCCCGGATTTCGCCCTGGATCTGTTTCATGTGCTTGACAGCCTGGCTGACGTCTCCTGTTCCGGCTTCTCCCTTTGTGCGGATCATGGCTGCACCTTCATTGATCCTGCGGAGGGCTTCTCCGAGGTTCCTGGCTCCGCAGACAAAGGGCACTGTAAACTGTGTCTTGTCTATGTGATAGAAAGGATCGGCGGGGGTAAGGACTTCGGATTCATCTACCATGTCAACGCCGAGCGCTTCCATGATTTCAGCTTCGACGAAGTGCCCGATCCTTGCCTTTGCCATTACAGGGATAGTAACCGTATCAATGATTTGCTGGACGATTTCGGGATCTGCCATACGGGCAACTCCGCCTTCTTTCCTGATATCTGCCGGGACAGCCTGCAGAGCCATGACAGCAACTGCGCCTGCTTCTTCTGCGATCTTGGCCTGCTCGGGGTTCGTCACGTCCATGATCACACCCCCTTTCTGCATCTTAGCAAAGCCCCTCTTGATCAGTTCGGTCCCGTGTCTCAATTTTTCAAAGTCCATGAATGTCATCCTCTTGGGTTTTAATATTAAATAAAATTCATTTTGCTGGTGGAAAAGCTGTCAGGTATATTATCTTCAGGTATATTTTATCTGGTATATCCTGTTAATTGCAGGCTTTCGACTGCAATTTTTATTTTGCTGTTTCTCCTGTGAATTGTGAATACGCTCAATAGTTAAAAGCTTTATTTAAGGATTCCTTCATCCGGCGGATAAGGATAAGAAAAATTCCTTTTGTGAATTTATTGTAAACTTAAATTACGAGCCTGGAGTTTTTCTTTTCAGGCATTCCTTCGGGAATTTATGTGGTGTGATCTCAGTTGATAAATAAAATATGAGATGAGAGTGATCAATTTTTCTATTGTTTTTCCTGAACTTTACTTCCTGACCTGTTTCAAAATTATATCTCAAAATAGGGTTTTTCGGGATCTCAAACTCATTTTTTTAATCAGACTTCTGCAGTGTCAAAGATTTAAGTGTCAAAGATTTATACGATTGGATCATATAATCAACTGTTTGAATTATCTATTTGATTATTATGTTTTACTTCAGCTTTTTATTTTTAGGGCTGGACAGATCATTGACGGTTTCATTGCCGGTTTATTAAATTATTGACAGCTTATTTTTGGGGAATGGAGTATGAAAATGAAGTTGAAAATGAAACGCTTAGACATATCTGTATTTTGTGTCCTCTTGATTGTGATCCTGGGAGCTTCTCCTGCCCTTGCCCAGATGGGTCCGGGCGGAGGGACCAACGGTGGCATGGGTCCGGGAATGGGCCAGGACATGATGAATGGTTATGGGTTTGACCAGTACGACAACAGGTTTGCAGGGTTCGGGTCAATGATTTTCGAAGAAGTCTGCAACAATTTCGGAATTCCGGTTGAAGACGCGATTTCCGACCTCGGGCTCCCGGAGGATATGGACACGCAGCTTACAATCCTTGAGGTTGAAGAGGAGTACGGGGTTACCGGGCAGGAAATTGCCAGCTACATGGTCATGAACATGCAGCGAACCCAGACCTCGCTCAATGCGCGGCAGCAAGTCCTGATGCGTCAGCAGGCAGTGCAGGCTGTAAGAGGAATGGGCATGGGCTCAGGCATGGGTATGGGCTACGGGCTCCATTTCATGCAGCAGGGCCGCTTTGCATACGGGAACTTTACTACCTTCAGCTTTGATTCCGATACGGGGAAGGTCAGCAACTTTGCGGTTGGTGGGGACTTGATTTTCGATTCGGTCACGGTTTCCGATTTTGTCTTTGAGGATGAGCAGGTTGCAGGGGCGACTGCTTTCTATGAGGGCGCTGACAGCCAGATTATCCTTCACGACAACCCGATGGGAATCATGCAGGTCAGGGCTTTTGCCGACAAAACCGTTGTCTTTGACCTTGCCAAAGATGTGGAAGCAAGCCTGGATACCGAACTTTCGGATGATTCTGATGATGTAATTATTGTGAAGATAAGTAAAAACAATGTCGTGGGATACCTTACCGTCTTCAAGAATTACCTTGCTTCCGGTACGGATGACGAACCTCTCGAAGGGCTTGATGTTGAGATTTCGGATGACGAGGTCATGGTAACCCTTGTCGAAAACAGCGTGGTAATGTTCCGTGCAACTCCCATGGAGCCTGCTTTCATGCAGACCGAGTACCGTTACGGTTCCCGTGCAGCGTACATGCACCGGGTGCTTTCCCGGGAAATCGCAAACGGTAGGGTCGGAGCCGAACTTGCCCTCCGCGCAGGCGGGGATAACGCGTCCGTAGTGAGCTACACCCCCATGGGCGTGCAGGTCAGGGACAGGGACAGGGACCGCATCGTGCTCGGGGTAGACTCGGAGCTTCCCGAGGGCAGGGTCATCACCGTAAACGTGGACAACGAGACCATCAACCTTTCCAATCCCGACCGCCTCAGGCTCCACTTTGACGGGGAGGAAATCGAGAAAGCAGAAAGCATCGATGAACTCTTTGCCGGTGGGGACCGCCCGCTCTGCTATCTCGTGCAGGAAAATGGGACCGCCACCATGGCTGTGTATATCCCTGAATTTTCGGAGCACGAAATCGTAATTGATCTCGAACCCGAAGCCGGGGAAGAAGCTGAAGAAGAAGCCGGGGAAGAGGAACCTGTTGAAGGAGAAGCCGCTGAAGAAGAAGGTGAAGCCGAATCCACGCCAGCTTTCGAGTTTGGACTCGGAGTTGCGGTGCTGGCTTCCGCATACAGGATGAGGCGCAGGAGTTTGTAAAGAACTTCTTGCAAAAAATAGCCTAATTTCTATATTTTTTTCCTTTTTTCCTTATTTTCTATTTTTTTATTTTTTATCTCCGAAGGCGGGAAGACTCCTTCCTCGGAGGCCGCAGGCCGACAGGTGGGAGATGGGAGCCGTCAACTTCCCAACACTACAATAAAATAACTCTCTATTAATAATATAAGAATTTCCTTATATAACTTCAAAACAATTCGTAATGTTATGAAAAGGGGGAACGTGTACCGGATCTATCCGGATGATGAACAAAAGACGCTTATCGAAAAGCATATCGGATGCGTTAGATTCATCTATAACCGTTTCCTCCACATCAAAAAGGTTTTCTACGACAAATTCAGAATCAACATCTCCCTGACTGAACTTGACAAATACCTTCCCATGTTCAAGGAAATCTATCCCTGGCTCAAAGAGGTCAATTCCCAGTCTCTTCAGGAAGCCAGAAAAAACTTGCATGATGCTTTCTCCCGCTTTTTCAAAGGACAAAACGGCTTTCCTCAACGGAAAACAAAGAAGGATAATAACAAGTCCTTCCAGATTCCCCAGAGGTACAAGCTCAACCTGACCACTTCGCAAGTGTTTCTTCCGGGAATCGGCTGGATGAAAATCAAGATGCACCGGGACCTGTTCAGTCCGGAGTTTTTTGAGAACATGATCAAGACTACCGAAGTTAACGGGGAGGTCATTATCGAAAAGGACCGAAATGCTGAGTTCCTGAGAACGGCAACCGTGAAAAGGACCCCTACAGGAAAGTACTTCATTTCCATCCTGACGGAAGATCGGGAAGAGTATCCGGAAATGCAGG
>JAENZL010000046.1:0-15673 GCA_016841265.1 Methanobacteriota archaeon
ATTCCTAATATTTCTTACCCAAATGTACGATCAAGCATAGTTTTGAGACAGCCTGAAATAAAGGTACTTTTTCAAGTTTCCAATCAAATATGATCATGGAAAAGTTTACGAGCTTAGTCTCAAGTTCTTCCGTCTTCTCAAATTGCCAGTTAAAAGAGGTTTCATTTTCATCTTGAAGAAATACGAAATTCGTAGCCTCTGCTATTTCTTCGAAATTTCCAAATCCCCCAAATGACCAGAAATTTTTTCGGTGCAAATATTTTTCCAAGTCTTCCAGGATATTGGTTTCAAAATCAAGTAAACCTTTCTCATTTTCACTTTCTTTTAATTTATCATAGAGATTGTACCAATTTACCCAGAGCATAGTTTCGCATATTTGTTGAACATCAAAGTTTTTCCTAAGTTCATTTATGGCTCTGTTGAAATCCCCTTCAGGTTTTGAATAATCGGCTGACAAATAGACCAAAAAACGCTTTGTGTCTTCTTTTAAAGCGAAATTTTCGATTCTATCAAGTGAAAAAAGGTTTGTGTACTCTCTGGAGAGTTGATTTTCATAGAAATGAGCTGCGAAATCTTCGTCAGTATCATATGTGTTCTGCTGAGAATAATATTTTACTTCAACAAAAAAAAGATATTCAACCTTGGAATTATTATCATATAGTACGATTATGAGATCGGGTTCTGAATTATCCTCCAAGCGTGGCCAAAAAAATATCTTGAAGTTCAAGGAAACTATTTGTGGATAATATTCCAATTGTTGATCCTTGAGGTTTTTTAAAGCACTAAGAAAATATCGATTCAGTACATCACTTGAACAATATTTGATCAAACCAAAGTAGCATGAAGTAAAGACATCTTCAAGGTGGTGAATTTCAGGTAGTTTTCCTTTGACTTCAGCATCTATCATATTTTCTCCAGAGAGTTTTGGAGATAATCATTTTTCACTTCTCAATATACTTATTAATGAAGTTACTTTAAACTCTCTTATAAATGTTGCTTTTTATCTCAACAACGAAAAGTAAGGTCAAATACGATCCAAGGAGCAGATTTAATGAGTTTGATTTCCCTTTAGATATACTTTGATTCCACATTCAGTAGCAACTACATTTAAACATACTGAAATTTTTGATTGATGCATTAATGTGATGAATCTGAAAATCAACACCATGCGAACTAAATCTTTAAAGTGGTTTGGATAATTCCTCTCCCACTGTGAACCTAAATTTGGTAGGATATTGTCAACAGTTTAAAGAGATTAATATTAAAGAAATTCACAAACTATGCTGATAATCGATAGCGACAAAAAATAAAATGGATTTTTATGTTTACCTGCCGAATGTGGGTTTGATTGAAAAAATTATCTAATTTTCCCTGCTCTTTTTTGTTCCACAAACGTTTTTATTTTTTCAAGTAATTTTTTTGTTATGAAAAATATGATCAATCTCGAATTAAAGCCGGGGGATGAATCAATCAAGGATCAAATCGACGGAGTTGTTCAGCTTGCAAGAATGGAAAAAAGGGATGCTCACACTGAAATGATCCTTGAAGATATGGAATGTTCACTGAAAAAAACGATAAAGCTCAGGCATTTGGAATTGAAGCTTCGGATCTTGGTAGAAGTTGGAATTTTACTTTTGATATTCTGGAATACCATTTCAGAAATAGTAAGGATAAAAACAGGGTGAAAATATTTATATTCAAATGTAACTGGGAGGTAAATTATAGAGAATTTTCCACTAAGCGTCACATTACCCAAAGATTATCTGTATTTGCATTCTATGAAAAGTTAATAAGTATTTTCCATTCTCTCCAACAACACCTTCAGATTTTCCCCTTCCTCATTCATATGCACCCTGACACCTTCAACCCTCTTCCCGGCAACCTTCGAAAGCACCCCGCCAAACCGAAAAGAAAGTGTAGCAGTAAAAACACTCCCGTCATTGTAAGGCTCAATCGAAAAAGCCCCTCCAGAACAGATAAGTGACTCCGGGAAAAGTACCTTATACTCGATTAATTCATTCGGTACACAGTTGCTAATCTCGAAGCTCAATTTTTCCAGTCTGCCCCCGAGGTATTCCTCGGCATAAAGCACGGAGCCTTTTTCGAAATTTTTCCCTTTGACCCACCTGGCAAGTACGTGGTCTTTGTGCCAGGCCCTGTAGTTTTCCGTAAAATGGGTAAACCATTCGAAGATTGCTTCCGGTGGTCGGTTTACTATTACGGAATCTTTCAATGTCGTCATATTTTGCAGCCCCATTCTCCCCGTGTTTATATTATCGGCTGCAGTACTTGTTTTTATCTCACAGGTCGTCTGGCACTTTTTGATTCCGGCTTGATTCTTTTTCTACAGCGGTTTTAAAATTTGAATTTGTTTACATCTCGTTTGCTGTTGCTTCTTCTTTTTGGGTGTTCTCTTCTTAATTTTTATTCTGGAAAAGCCGGACACCTTTGGTGTCCGGTGAGAGCCCCGGTACCTGAAAAGCAAGTCGAAAAATGTTTAATGGGATAGTGCCCACTAATCAATATACTGTATTACTGATTGTACACTGATTGAATACTCCGGTAAACCGTAAAATCAGGAATCGATGAAAATGGATTCGAGAAGTTTGCTCTTAGTTCTTGGGATGTGGTTCATATTCGTTATTGCGGCTATCCTGAACGGCACTTTCAGAGTAGCATTCATAACTCCCAGGGTAGGTGAATATGCAGGGCACGTTATCAGCACGGTTATTTTCATGTGCGTTCTTTTAATTGGGACTTACTTCTTTCTCGGGTATCTGGATGCTGACCTTGCCAGGAATGATTTGCTTTTGATCGGGGCTTTCTGGCTGGTGATGACTGCAGGGTTCGAATTCGTTTTCGGGCATTACGTTATAGGGCATCCCTGGGAAAAATTGCTTGAGGATTACAACATTTTTAAGGGCAGGGTGTGGGTTCTCGTGCTTCTTACCACTTTTCTTGCGCCTTGGCTGGTCCAGACTTATCTGAGGAAATGAAATAAACAGTCCTCTTGAGCGAACGAAGTGAGCGAAAAGGACCCCGTGCTGTTGCACTTACAGTGCAACTCCCAGAAAATCTCCGATTTTCTGTGATCCCGAAGCGGAACTCGGGTGGGACAGCGCACTGCCGAGCCGCAACTCGGCTGGTTGGGACCTATCTGAGGAAATAAAATAATTTGGGGAGCAGGGGTCTTTAACTTAAAAAATGAGGGTATCGCAAGGCTGGATTTTTGTTCCGACATATTGCAACATAATTTCAAGCCTTTTTTAATATAATTTCAAACATGATAAAAAACAATTCCAATTCGATTTAATTCGAAGATTTTAATACAGATGGAAGCCTGATTAAAACTACCTTCTTTATTAGGGTTACCTGCTTGATTAGAGTAACCCGATATTTATTTAGAAGTTTATTTATATTGTGACACTCCTTCTGATTATTTATCGGAAAAACATTATATGGATTGGGAATATCTTTAATATATTAGTGGTGTGTAAAAAATGAAATCTTTCGCATTAGTTCGAGCAGACAACTCTGACAAAGTAAAAATAGCATTACATGACCTGGAACGGTATGGAGACATTCAGTTTTCAGCCTCTCCCAGAAGTATTGAAGCAAACTATGCCGACGAACTTCTTGTTAGTGTAATGGGGGTGTCCCTCAAGTCAAAGTGTAATTCTGCGGCACTTGTTGAATTGAAAAACCACGCCGGGTTGGCTATTAGCAGGTTGAAGAAGATTCATCCCCCGGCGCATGTAGTTATCATCAGTCCCAAACATAAGGTATTCGAGGAATTGTCAGGCAAGTTCCGGCTCTACCCGGAATTTGACCGGGTGCTAACCCCGCGGGAGAAGCCGGAAGTCCCGGATACTGTTCAGGAAATGGTGGAACCAGGTAAACAGGAAGTAGAAAGTAAGGAATTGGTGGCAGAAGAGCCGGTCCCAACGGAATAATGGCAGATGATCCGGTTTTGTTGAAACGTTCTTGTTTCACTCAAAAATCCCGGATACATTCTGCTCCATTCTTTCCAGAAAAGCAGTTTGTAACTGCTTTTCTTCCTTACTGAAACCTGACAAAACGGTGGAATCCATTTCAGGGCTATTTTCATCATTTTTTCTTCCAGATTTCTCCCTTTTTCAGTAACAAAGACCCTGTATGCCCTTTTATCTCCCGGGTCCTGCTGCCTGTACACGTAGCCTGTGCTTTCCAGCTTTTTTGTTGCCCGTGCAGCGGTGGCTTTGTCCATTTTATACTTTCTTGCAAGGTCTTCCTGCCTTCCCCCCCTCTTTCTTTAAAAGGGACATCATAAAACTAAACTGTCCGCTGCCAATGCCGTATGGTTCCAGTTCCCTGTTTTCAATCTGAAAGTAAAAACTATGCCCTCAACAGGTTCATCGGAAAACATTTTAACATTCAGCTTCATATAATTTAGTATCTTAAATCAATTTTAACCGAATACAGGGGAAAGTTAGAGGGGATATCTGTTAATGGAAGATATGTTCAGATTTGCTGATGAGCTCGGGCCATTTAAAATCATTCACGTTTATGAACCTTCGGTTGATCTGAAGGCAGTGCTTGTGGTGGACAATGTGGCCAGGGGGCCTGCCATCGGCGGGGTCAGGATGGCGCCTGATGTGAGTACCGAGGAGTGTTTCAGGCTGGCGCGGGCCATGACCCTGAAAAATGCCGCTTCCGACCTGCCCTACGGGGGCGGAAAGATCGTCATGTACGGGGACCCTAAGATGCCGCAGGAGAAAAAAAGCAAGATGCTCAGGGCTCTTGCCTCTGCTCTCAGGTATACGGACGAGTATATCTTTGCCCCTGACATGGGGACCGATGAGGTCTGCATGGCCTGTATTAAAGACGAGATCGGCAGGGTTGTCGGGCTGCCCTGTGCGGTCGGTGGAATTCCCCTGGACGAGATCGGAGCCACCGGCTGGGGAGTTGCCCATGCAACGGAGGTGGCTCTACGGTACTGCGATTTCGAGCTAAAAGGTGCAAGGGTGGCTATCCAGGGTTTTGGGGCTGTCGGGAAAAATGCAGCCCGTTTCCTTACTGAAAGAGGGGCCGTTCTTGTTGCCGTGGCCGACTCCCGGGGAACGGTTCATAATCCCGAAGGTCTTGATGTAGAGACCCTTATAATGCTCAAAAAAGAAGGAAAAAGCGTACTCGACTATCCCACAGGGGAAAAGCTTGACCGGGATGCGGTCATAAGCGTGCCCTGCGAGATCTGGATCCCTGCAGCCCGCCCGGATGTGGTCAGCGAAGACAATGTACAGCTCCTGAACACTAAACTGGTGGTGGAGGGAGCAAACATCCCTCTCACGGAAGGAGCGGAGAAAATCCTCTACGAAAAAGGAATTCTCTATATCCCCGATTTCATCGCAAACGCCGGCGGGGTGATCTGCGCGGCTTCCGAGTACCAGGGGTCCACCCAGTGTGCAGCCTTCGGGTCAATAGAAGAGAAGGTGCGCAAAAACACGGAACTCGTGCTTGAGGCTTCAAAAACAAAAGGAATCAGCCCGCGGGAAGCTGCCGTGGAACTCGCGGTCGAGAGGGTGAAGAGGGCCATGAGTTACAGGCGCTGGTCGCTCTTTTCTTCGGCGCCCGGGTTTGTGTGATTTGAGTTTTTCTGAGTTTTTGGTGGGTTTTTCAGCCCTCTTATTTCATTTTCTTTTACTTTCTTTTGCTTCTCCCTATTTACTTCTAATCTTTACTTCTTTCTCCCGCAAAGCACCGCTGCCGCCCTGACCACGCTTTCCGGGCTGAAAAAGACCGGAATCCCGTTTGCCGTAAAAGCTGAAGCCATTTTCCGGGGGAACTTTCCTCCCGGGGAACAGATGAGGACCGGCTTTCCGGAGTTTTCGGCAAATTCCTTTATTTTTTCGGCGACTCCTTCCGAAAGCAGGGGTGGGCCCCAGAGCAGGCTTACAATGGCAATGTCATATTCGTCCCCGAAAGCTTCCCGGAGAGCTGCCAGGTAGTGCTCGTCCCGGACGTTTCCTGTCAGGTCCATGGGGTTTCTTACTGCCGCAAACGCAGGGAGACTTCCTTTCAACCTGCTGACAGCCTCAGGCGGGACTTCGGGGACTTCAAGGCCTGCATCTTCACAGGCATCGGCAATGGAAATCCCTATTCCTCCACCGTCGGTTATGATAAGGACTCTTTTTCCCCTGACCGGGGTGTAGCTGCCCAGGACTTTACAGGCGTCTTTCAGCTCCTCATACCCTGCCACTTCGATGATTCCAGTTTTCCGAAAGGCGGCTTCATAGGCTTCGTACATTCCGCTTACGGCGCCTGTATGGGAACTGGCTGCCTTTGCCCCTGTTTCCCGCTTTCCTACCTTGAGGGCGACAACAGGTTTTTTTTCCGTACAGCGGGAGGCGACATCAAGGAACTTTCGGCCGTCTCCCACGGACTCGATATAGAGGACCGCGACTTTTGTGGCTTCATCGGCCGCGAGGAACTCAAGGCAGTCGTTTTCATCAATATCGGCTTTGTTCCCGTAACTTATTACCCTTGCAACCCCCATCCCCTCGTTTGCCATCTCGTCCATGATCATGGCCGCAAAGGACCCGCTCTGGGTAAGCACGGAAATTCCGTCCCTGGGGGGCCTTTCGATCTTGGCGCTTCCGATAAAGAAGGTGTCCACCTTCGATACGGTATCGTAGATTCCCAGGCAGTTCGGGCCTATAGCCCGGATCCCTTTTTCCTTGAGAAGGCTTTTCAGTTCGGCTTCCATCCTCTTGCCTTCGTCTCCCGTTTCCCGGAAACCCGAACTGACGATCACCGCCCCTTTTATGTTTTCAACAGGGCCTCTCAGGATTTCAAGAACAGCCGTAGCCGGGACTGCAAAAACGGCAATGTCGATTTCGTCCTCTATTTCCCCCACAGAAGCGTAACATTTGAGCCCTTCTATCTCCCGATAACCCGGGTTTACTGCATAAATTTTTCCTCCGAACCCTATCTCACGGAGGCTTTCAAGGATTGTGTGAGAAAGTTTCTCGGGATTCGGGGATGCCCCTATAAGGGCAATACTTTCGGGTTTAAAGAAAAAGTCCAGATTTTCTCCAGTGTGCATTCACAACCCCCGGCTTATTTTCCGCTAATATTTGCAGTGTATTTGCAGTGTATTTATAGTATATTTGTAGTATATTTGCAGTTACTTTTCCCTTCTTTCCGGCTTGAGGATATGGACAGGTCTCCTCGGGGCTCTTCCGGAAAAACGGCAGTTCCAAAAATCCGGCTGTTGATTTTAGGCTCCTGCAGTTCCTGTTACCCCTGCCCCAGGACCCCGCCCGGAGTGTGTGAATTTTTCCCCATTATTCAATATACACAATATACACAATATAATTTAGGATTCTTTTGTATATAAAATAATTTCAATGCCCATGTCCGTTTCCTGTTCCCCCATTTTTTGCGGGAGGGAGGCTACTGCGAAACTAAAGCTTTTTCCGTTATTTTTCGTGATTTTTCCCCAATTCAGAGGTCGCAGTATTTGCAAACAGACCTGTCGCACTCGTTGTTCTTGAATCTCCACTTCGTGCCCCATTTTTTGATTCCCTGGATAACCTTTATGAAATCTTCCCCGCTTTCCGTTAGGAAATATTCGGACCTGCCGGGAACCGTAGAATTGTCGCTTTTCTTTACAATCAGGCCTTCGCTTTCCAATTCTACCAGCCTGGTAGAAAGAATTTTTGGGGTGATGCCTCCAAGCTTGCGTTTAAGTTCGTTAAAGCCTTTTTCCTTCTTTTCTCCCTTATATAGCTCCAGCAGGATGTGGATTGTCCAGCGCTTCCCCATGATATTCATCGTTTTGTATACAGTGCAGTTTTTCATCTTACCTCAGCAGGAGACTCCCTCCTCGACAGTTCCGGCGTTGCCGAAAATGGCAGGTGGGGGAGGAATGCGTACACTTTCCCGCATTATCTCCTTAACAAACTACTTTAGGATCAAGCAAGCAAAATCCTTTGCCGTACTTGATTAGCTTTACTTTTTTAGGCGTTAAACTCTTTTTTAGCCCTTTGAAGGTTACTGATTTCCTTTGTTGTGCATTCCTGCGGAATAGTACAACTTTCCTTTAACCTCCACCAAATCCATTGGTTGAAGAGGGTATCTTTTTTTCCTGATACTGTACAGTCCTTTCTTGATTCTCTGTTGCCTGTACTTTCTCAGGTTTTCCGTGTTAAGGTTCGTTGACAGTATAAACATGGATACTGTCCTTATATAAACAAGTATCTTTAAAATACTACTATCAAAAGGATACCCTACAGAAGGATGCCCTGCAAAAGATGGATGTATATTTTCTCCGGACATTCCTTTATTAAGGATACAAGAGTAAAATCTTTACGTAAATCCTGATATTTTTTACAAATGTTGAGGCGATACCCATGAAGAAGACAATACCTGAAAAGAATGCTATCATCCAGCGCGACGGAGAAACTTACGTAATCGCTCCCAGGACCCCTGGGGGACTTGTTGACCCTGCAACCCTGAGAAAGATTGCGGATGTTGCGGAGAAATACGGGGCTGCCACCCTGAAAATGACCTCCGAACAGAAGATGGCAATCGTAGGCTTACAGGAAGAAGACATTGACGCCGCCTGGGAAGAACTCGGAATGGACGCCGGAATGGTTGCCGGTCCCTTTGTAAAGGGTGTCAAGTTCTGTCTGGGTACGACCTACTGCAGGAAAGCCCAGCAGGATGCCGTAGGCCTAGGGTTGAAACTGGAGGCAAGGTACAGGGGCGTAAAGCTACCTTACATGATAAAAATGGCTGTTTCGGGCTGCCCGAGTTCCTGTTCCGAACCCGTGATTAAAGATGTCGGGGTAATGGGCACAGCAAAAGGTTACACCCTCATGGTAGGCGGGGCTGCCGGTCTAAAACCGAGGCTTGCAGACGTTGTGGCTAAAGGCCTCACTGAAGAAGAGGTTCTGGAAGCTGTGGATAGAATCATGCAATTTTTCAAAGACTATGGAGAAAACAGGAAGAGACTCGGAACGATCATAGACCAGATCGGCCTTGAAGAGTTCAAAAAGGAAGTAGGCCTCTGGGAAAAATAAGGTTTTTTCCCATCATTTTTTCATTTTTAAAATTCGTTTCCTCCAAAAATGAATTTTTTTATTTTTTGATTTGTGTTGATTTACCTCTGCGTACCGCTACTTACTTTCTTTCTTTCTTCTTCTTCTTTTTTACTGCTACGCTATTTCTTTCAGATTTCTTTGGATTTTCTTATCTACGGTTAGATATCACGTTAGATATCACAGTACTTGCAGACCGCCTTCTCACAGTCCTTGTTCTTGAATTTCCATTTCAGGCCCCATCTTTTAATGCCCATGATTATTTTTATGAAATCCCTCCCGCTCTCCGTCAGGAAATACTCGGACTTCGGGGGGTTGGTGGAGTTGTCGAGGTTTTTTTCGATAAGGCCCTCCCGTTCAAGCTCTGTCAGCCTTTCCGAAAGGGTCTTCGGGGTTATGCTTCCGAGCTTTCTTTTCAGTTCATTGAAGCGTTTTTCCTTCTTTTCTCCTTTGTGTAGTTCCAGGAGGATATGAATGGTCCATCTTTTCCCAACAATGTTCATGGTTTTGTAGACGGTGCAGTCCTTGACATATACAGCACATTCTTTCATGGTATGAGGATAGAAACTGTCTACTATATAAATTAGTATCTTTAATATATCAGTACCAAAAAGATACCGTGTAAAAACGATACTATATAAAAAAATACCATATAATACATATTGTGATTAATCATATTCCTTACCCGAAAAGATGCCGTACGTCCGAAAACGGAATAAAAACAGCCGGATGCAGGGTGAAAAATGGCAAGGGTAAAAGAGGAGGCAATAAATTTGAAACAAAATTTACCTGAAAAAGGCGCAATCGTGCAGAGAGACCGTGAAACATACGCAATAGCCCCCCACCTGCCCGGCGGGATTATGGACCCGTCAGTCCTCCGAAAACTTGCTGACGTTGCGGAAAAATACGGGGCTGCAGCCCTCAAGGCGACCTCTGCCCAGCGGATTGCAATCGTAGGGTTGAAAGAAGAAGACCTGGACGCTGCCTGGGCTGACCTCGGGATGGCGCCCGGAGCGGCCATAGGGCTCTGTGTCAGGAGCGTCAAATTCTGTCCGGGCACGACCTTCTGCAAGCAGGGCAAGCAGGACGCGGTGGGCCTCGGCCTGAAACTGGACGAGAAGTACCACGGGATGCCCATGCCTTCCAAGTTCAAAATGGGTGTTTCCGGCTGTCCCAATTCCTGTTCCGAGCCCGCGATCAAGGATGTCGGGATTATGGGCACTGCAAAAGGATACACCCTGATGGTCGGCGGCGCGGCCGGAGCAAAACCCAGGCTTGCCGAGCTCGTAGCAAAGGAACTCTCCGAAGAAGATGTCCTGGAAGCTGTGGACAGGATCGTTACTTTCTACCAAAATTCCGGTACGAAAAAGCGGCTAGGCTCGTTCATCGAGAGTATCGGCCTGGAAGAATTCAAAAAGCAGACCGGGCTGTGAGTGCCAGGATTACACTGCAGTGTATCCACTTTGTGTATCCACTTAAGATTGTTTCCTCCGATAAGGCCCGCAGCCCCATTTTCCTTTTATTTCCGGGGCTTCCAACGGGTCTTTCACAATTAAGACATTTAACAAGGAATTCAACAAGAAGGTCAACAAGAAATTCAACAAAAAATTCAACATCTCGAAAATTTGGGTATATTGAGGATTTTCACACAATGAAAGCACTGACATGTTGAATATTTTGACACACGGGGAGGGGAATATCATCCTGGGGATTCTGGCATATCTGGAATATCTAAAAGACTCAAAAACGGAAAACAAACCGGTTAAAAAGAGGAAATCATATGAAAATAACGGACATGAAATCATCACCTGAAAAGCCGAACCCTCACAATGTGAGTGTCCGCATGCTCTATGATAAGGAAAATGCCCAGGCGGTACATATCGAACTTAAGCCCGGGGAAGCCCTGAAAAAACACATCACACCGGTGGACGTGTTTTTCTACATACTCGAAGGAAACGGCACCGTTGAGATCGGGGACGAACAGGTGAGCGTCAGCCGGGACATGCTAATAGAAAGTCCTGCAAAAATTCCCCACCGACTTCTGAATCCAGGAGATGGAATTTTCAGGGTACTTGTCGTAAAAGCTCCAGGACCGACGGAAAAAACGCGCATGCTGTAAGTTATTTCTTTATTTCCGGTGAGTGACCGCATAAAACCGTAGAACGAACGATGATAAAATTGTCGACGAAAAAGTGGGTGAAGATAATATGGTCGAAGAAAAAGTGAGTGAAGATAAAACGGTCGGAGGAAAAACGGTCGAAGATAAAAAGCCCGCCGCAGAGGCCGTAAAACCCACAAAAATAGCGGTCATTCGCTGTGAGATAGTTTCGGAAGCCTGCCCCGGGGTTGGATGTTTCAAGGCGTTCAATGAGAGGGGAGCCCATTTCGAAAATTACGATGAAAACGCGGAGATGATTGCCTTCTTCACATGTGGGGGCTGCTCAGGTCGGAGAGTTTTCCGCCTGCTAAAGGCGCTCAAAAAGCACGAACCTGATGTCGTGCACCTGAGTTCCTGCATGCTGATGGAAGGCTTTTACCCCAAATGCCCAAACCTCGACACCATCAGAAAAACGATCCAGAACGCAGGAATCGAAATTGTGGAGGGCACACACCACTGAAAATTTCATTACCCCTCCACTTTTCTTTCCTATGTCTCCTAAACCATTCACGCTAACTTTCGTCCCACACTCCTCTATCAATGATTTACACACCCCAACCTTCGTCCCAATCCAACTGGCTGGAAGTCTTATCCTTACAAATCTGCTATCCCTGTAAACCTGACATTAATTTACGGAACTTTGAGAGGTCAAAAATTATGGTAAAACGGATGATTGTAAAAATTGACGAAGAAAAATGTACCGGCTGCGGAAAATGTGTTTCCCCCTGTGCCGAAGGCGCAATCCGGATCATCAACGGGAAAGCAAAAGTCGTATCCGAAGAACTCTGCGACGGAATGGGCTTTTGCATAGGAGTCTGCCCCGAAGGTGCAATCACTATCGAAGAACGGCACACAGTCGAATTCAACAGAGAAAAAGCCGAAGCCCAGCCAAAGCAGGCTGACATCTCCATCCACTGCTTCAGCTGCGGCGCAGGCGAAGACACCCACTACCTCATGCCGCTCAGGCACAAAATGGAGAGTTTGTGGGTCTGTACTCGCTGTCTTCCTCAGCTTATCCACGGATGAAAGTCCGCTTGAGCGAAACGAAGTGGAGCGAAACGGACGGCGTTCTGTTGCGATTATATCGCAACTAAAAGAAAAATCATAGATTTTTCTGATCCCGATCCGCAACTCTGCTGGCTCAATTCTGCTGGCGCAACCCGGGATATTTCAGAATAATGGTTTAGCTGGAGATAGGAGACTTTTCTGCACTAATTTTTTACGAAAATTACTTATGATAATAATATTCAGCATGTACTGTGCAAAAGAAAAAGCTCCTCCTGGATATCGGCCTGAACGCCTACGAAGCTGCAGCTTATCTTTCTCTTTTGAAACTGGGCGTATCCGAAGCCAGTGCCGTCTACAGGGATTCCGAGGTGCCTTACGGGAAGATCTATACCGTCCTCGAGGCTCTGGCAGGGAAGGGCTTTGTGGAAGTCCAGGCTTCAAGGCCTAAAAAGTTCATGGCAGTTGAGCCTGAGCTCGCACTTGATGCATTTTTTGATAAGAAGAGGTCTGAAGTTGAAAGGGGAATGGTACATTTGAAAGGTGCCGTCGAAGAGGCAAAGGAAGCTTTGAAAGCTGTCCCGGTTCAGAAGGGGAAGAATGAGGTCTTCTGGACAACTGCCATCACGGAATCCGAAATTAAAAAGTTTGCCACCTCCATTTACAGGGAAGTTAAAAAATCGGTCTATGTAATTCCTCCTGCTTTAGGGATGCCCGTAGTCGCCAATCTGCTTCCGGATATCATAAAAGCCATAGACCGGGGGGTTAAAATCAGGCTTCTTATATCCCCCCACTTCCTGGCTCTTGTTTCCCTGTTTTCAATGCAGGGTGAAGAAGTTCTTGGAAAACTGAAAAAAGGCCTGGACCTGAGGCTCAGCCAGAACTTTGACTCGTATTTCGGGGTCGTTGACGACAGTGTGGTAATCCTCTTCCAGCCCCACCCACAGGATAAAGACCGCGTCCTTTCGGTAGTGAAAATCTGGGATGCCGGGCTTGCAAAAAACCTCCGGGAGGAGTTTGAAATTTTGTGGCAGGCAGGGGAAAAAGTTGACCTGGAAGCAGATTTTGAGAAAAAGTGAAAGAAGTGAAAACAACGTTTCTCATATTGATTCCGAGGTCTCCATGCTCTTGCGGGGTTCTGGGCGGCTGGCTTTTCCAGAAGAACGGCGGGATTAGTCCGGTAAGGCTGCGTCGGTTTCTTGCGATCAAAAAATATTATTACCATCCGCCCTTTTTAAGCACTGAATGATCATCGGCGTGCTGGGGCCCGGAGGCTCATATTCGGAAAGGGCGGCAAAGCTCTGGATGCGTAAAAATGACCTTGAAGGCGCAGAACTGCGGTATTTTGAGGATATTGAGGACGCTTTTTTAGCTGCGGTCAGAGGAAAAACGGACCTTTCGGTAATCCCCATTGAAAATTCCATCGAGGGTTCGGTAGGCGTAACCCTGGACCTCCTCCGGGAAGACGGGGCAGTAATAACCGGGGAGGTCGTGGTCAAAATCGAGCACTGCCTGCTCTCCAAAGGCAGCCCTGAAGCCATCAGGGTTATCCTCTCCCACCCCCAGGCCCTTGCCCAGTGCCGGCATTTCCTGAAAATGAATTTCCCGCATGCGGAACTCCGTAGCACGGGCAGCACTTCCCACGCTGCAAGGCTTGCCGGGGAGTTTGAGGAGATGGCAGCAATTGCCTCCCCCGAGGCTGCCGAAAAGTACGGGTTGAAGGTCTTGCTTTCCAACATCCAGGACCGGAAGGAAAACCACACCCGTTTCATTGTCGTGAGGGCTGAAGGGTCCGGAAAATACAGTCCTTCCTGCTGCAAGGAAGCGGGTACGGAAGTGGATAAGGAATCTGCCAGGATACGAAGCCGATGCAAGACTTCCCTGATTGCTTACCTTGCTAAAGACAGGCCCGGCTCCCTCTACGGCTTGCTGGGGGCCTTTGCGGAACGGGGGATCAACCTGACAAAGATCGAATCGAGGCCTTCCAAAAGGGAACTTGGAGACTATTATTTCTACATCGATTTCGAGGGCTCTGCCAGCGATGCACTTATAAAAGATGCCTTAGAAGATATTAAGGCAAAAGCTGATATGCTAAAAGTCCTTGGTTCCTATCCGGCTTTAGGAAATTCGGAAGCTTAAGGCATGGACTCCGGGACCGGAAACAAAGCTCCAGGGAGATTCAAAAGCCCGTTTCATACTTAAAAAAAGAACAATGTAAATAAAGTATAGACCCCTATCTTAAAATAATATCTCACTAAAATCTAACTAAAAGTACAGTGCTATATCACTAAAAGTTACATCTCACATTTATATAACCGGAACCGTATTCGGTACTTAGAGGCGGCAGGATGGCTCTTGAGATTGAAAAAATAGTAACTAAACACGAATCGGCCCTTAAGAGATACAGAGGCTTCTATTTCCTGGCGGACCTGCTTGCCGCGTTCCTGGTCCTGTATGCCCTTTTCACGGTCTTCAACATGCAGGACATATTTTTCATGTTCCCCGTCTTTGAGCCTTACACAGGTGCAAGATACGATTTCTTAGGCTTTGAAATCTTTTTTGAGACGCTCGGGATGGCTTTCCTGGCCTTTATCCTGTCTCTGGCTTTAACGGCAATCAGGCATTACAGGACCGGTAAAAAGGATGCTATTTCCCTGGTTGAGGAAAAGTACCCCGTTCTGAAAGAAAGGCTCAGGACCGCTTACGACAACCGGGAACTTGACAACATCATTGTCCAGGACCTGGTTGGCAGCGTTATTCTCGATTCGAAGCCCGTGAAGTCTTCGGCTTTCCTGAACCGGAAGAAGCTTGCAAAAAACTTATTCATGATCGTATGTGCGGTTGCGCTTCTGGGCTATGTTGCCGAAACCGGCTACCAGAGCGGGTACAGTCCGACGGACCTGGAAGGGGTCATCGAGGACATCCCTTTCATCTCGGGTTCGGATTCCGACCTTTTCTCGCTTGAGGACGGCGGCGGGACTTCCGAGGAAGAGCCCGGAGAAGACCTCTTCGGAGAGCCTGCTGTTATTGTGGTGGAGGGCACGGAAGTGGACCTGAAAATACCTCCCGGGGCAGGACTGGGTTTTACCGTAACGGAGGAAGGGGAAGAGCGGGATGAGGAATTTATCCAGTCCGCAGCCTATGACCCCGAAGCTATTGCTTCCCAAGCCTATTACGACAACCTCCCTGAAGGGTACAGGAGCATCATCCAGAGTTACTTTGAAGAACTTGCGGAAGAATAAAATGAAAAATTTATCTAAGGTTTGGGTTCCCATTACCCGGATAGGAAATCAGTTCCTATCATACTAACTAACGAATTTATTCCTATTGTAAGAACCGGAAAATCATTATTGTAACACATCAAGGTAACACATCAAGGTAACACATCAAGGTAACACATCAAGGTAACACATCAAGGTAACACATCAAG
>JAENZL010000046.1:15683-24017 GCA_016841265.1 Methanobacteriota archaeon
AAGGTAACACATCAAGGTAACACATCAAGGTAACACATCAAGGTAACACATCAAGCTAACACATCAAGCTAACACATCAAGCTAATGAATTATCCTGAGGGGCGGGAAGGGCTCCCGCAGGAAAAAACGGAAAACGACAGAAAGGGTGAAGCATAATATGTATGAAAATGATGCAGATTCGGAGCAGGCCTCCATGACCTACCAGAACGCGAGCAGGATTTTCAAGAGTTTTTTTGAGGAGATCGGGAATGTCATCGTAGGCCAGAAAGAGGCAGTGGAGCAGATTACGATCGCCCTCCTCTGTGAAGGGCACGCTCTGGTGGAAAGTAATCCGGGGCTAGCGAAAACCCTTATGATCTCCACGATTTCAAAGGCAATGAACCTGAAGTTCAGCAGGATCCAGTGTACTCCTGACCTCATGCCCTCCGACATTACCGGGACCAACATGATTGAGGAAAAAGAAAAAGGTAAAGAGTTCAGGTTCGAGCCGGGGCCCGTCTTTGCAAATATCGTGCTTGCAGATGAAATCAACAGGGCTTCCCCGAAGACCCAGTCGGCCCTGCTCGAGGCGATGCAGGAGAAACAGGTGACTGTCGGAAACGATACTTACCTGCTGGACCGGCCTTTCTTCATCCTTGCGACCCAGAACCCCATTGAAATGGAAGGGACCTACCCCCTGCCCGAAGCCCAGCTCGACCGTTTCCTCCTGAAGATCCTGCTGGGATACCCCTCCTTTGAAGAGGAAATGGAAATCGTAAAGCGCTACACGAAATCCGAGGTCCCGCAGGTTACAAGGGGCCTGGACAAGTCCACCCTTCTCAATTTACAGAAACTCACAAGACAGGTCCCGATCTCGGACGAACTCACCCAGCGTGCCCTTTCTATCGTGACAATGACCCGGAAAGATAAAGAGAACATCGAATACGGGGCTTCTCCGCGTGCCTCCATAGGGCTTATCCTTGCCGCAAAAGCCCGCGCCCTGATAGAAGGCAGGAACTTTGTAAGCAAGGAAGATGTCGATACCATGGCCTACCCCGTGCTCAGGCACAGGATAATCCTGACCTTCGAAGCCGAAAGGAGCGGGATGACCTCCGATGAGGCAGTCGGGAAAATCCTCCAGAAGGTCAAATGAACGGATGATTTCTCCGGTATAAACCTTTGAGTCGACAGGAACAGAGCCAGGCAAGAAGCAGCCAGGCAGTAACTGAATTAAGCAGTAACTGATCCAGGCAGTAACTGATCCAGGCAGGAACCAGGCTTTTGATTGAAGATCCAGAATGACCCGCACAAAACAAAAAATAGAAACGGATTTTTTCAGGCAGCTTGACCGCTTTACCTTCTCGGTCCGGAAGCGTGTGTCCACGGTCTACGCCGGGAACCGGCCTTCTACCCGGACCGGACACGGTATCGATACAATCGGTTTCCGTGAGTACGACTCAAGCGATTCTCTCAAGGATATAGACTGGAAAGCCTATGCCCGGACCGAAAAACTCTATGTGCGGCAGTTCGAGGAAGAAAAGACCCTTACAACCCACATCCTGCTCGATTCCAGCAAAAGCATGGACTATCCCGGATACGGGACTTCGAAGTTCGAATACGCGGCCATGCTTGCCGCTGGCTACGCCTACATGGTCACGAAATATAACGACAGGTTCTCCATTTCCACGTTTGGGGAGGATGTGGACATCCGTAAGCCCAGGAGGGGAAAGAAAAACCTCCTGCGGACAATCGACCAGCTGAGCGAGCTAGAACTTACCGGGGGGACTTCCATTGCCGAAAGTGTTGCAAAGTACAGCCGGGAGATCAAGTCCAGGTCCCTTGTCATCCTTATTTCGGATTTCCTGGAGGAACCCGAAGCCGTGGAATCTGCCGTGTACAGACTCTCGGACCATGACCTCATCCTGATCCAGATACTGGACCCGACTGAAAAGAAGCTTCCCCTTGAGGGGAACAGCAAACTCATTGACCTGGAAACCGGGGAAGAGATCAGGACCTATGTCAGCGAAAAGTTCAGGGAAAACTACCTGGAAAAGCTCGATGACCACAGCGCCAGGATCAGGAAAGCCTGCCTGAAGGTAGGGGCCGAGTTCTACACCTTTACGAGCGACACTCCCATCTTTGATTCGTTCTACCATACGATCAGGAGAAGGAGGCGCTGAAAAATGCCATTTGCAAACCCTCTTGCCCTTGCCGGCCTTTTGAGCATCATCCCTCTTATCATTCTCTACATGCTCCGGCCCAAACCTTCGGAGCTTTCAATTCCCTCTCTCATGTTTGTCCTGAAAATCGAGAGGGAGCGAAAAAGGGTCTACGCTTCGATAACGAAGATCGTAAAAGACCCCCTTTTCCTGGCCCAGCTCCTGGTCCTGATACTTCTCTCCCTTGCCGCCGCCGGCTACTTCTACACTGCGGAAGAACCCCTGAGCGGGGAGCATACCGTGCTCATTCTGGACACTTCGGCAAGCATGCAGACGGAGTCCCGCTTTGAAGATGCGCTGGGACTTGCCGATACCTACCTCAGTAAGAAAAACAGTATCATCCTGGCTTCCAACGTGCCCCTGCTTGTCCTGGAAGGCGGGGGGGCTTCAGCTGCCAGGGACACCCTCAAGAATGTTCCGGAAGGGGCCGGGGTTGCCGACATCTCTGCTGCAGTCACCACCGGGATGCGTCTCCTGTCACAGGAAGGCGGGAGGATCATCGTGATCTCGGACTTCACTTCCTGGGAAGGGGACGACCCTGTTGCCTCGAAGAACCTGGCGGAGTCTTACGGCATCCAGGTCAATTTCGTGAAAGTCGGAAAGCCCGCGGACAACGTGGGGATCATTAACGGCTGGATCGAAGCAACGGACGGGGACTACAGCTATACCTGCGTGGTCAAGAACTACAATGCCCGGACCGAAAACGTTGAGCTCGAGACCGGTAGGGGAATTTCCGGGGGCAGTACGAAGAGTTTTACCCTTTCCGTCCCTGCAGGGGAGACAAAACAGTTCATGCTCGCAGAGCTTGGGCCAGGAATTACCAGGGTCGTGCTTACTGAAGACGACGACCTCCCTGCGGACAACAGTGCCTATATCTCGATTCCGGAAAGTTCCCTGCAAAACATCCTCTTTATCACGGATGACGGGAAGCTGCCTTCGAAAACCGCGCTCTCCCTGCTCCCCAACAGCGAGATAAATGTCCGGAATAACGTTCCTGCGGACCTGAGTGACTACACCCTGGTGGTGCTTGCCCAGAAGGAAACCCCGGTAGCTAACAGTTCGGTAGGAAGGATCGAAAGCTACGTGAGAGGCGGAGGAAATGCGGTTTTCATTGCAAGCGGGGCTTTTGTTCCGGAAAAGACCGACGTTGACCTGATTAAGATCCTCCCTGTAAAGCCCATCGGGATCGGGGAGGCTGAAGACGGGCTGGGAGTCGAGGAGGTCCGGGAAAGCAGTATCACTAAGGACGTGAAGACTGAGGAAATCTCTGTCCGGAAGTACCTGAACGCCACTGAGAGGACCGGTTCGACTACCCTGGCAGTCCTTGATAACGAGGTGCCTGTCCTGAGTTACTGGCAGATAGGGGAAGGCACCGTCTTTTACCTGGGTTTCAACGACGAACTCCAGGAAGGGGCCTGGAACAATTTCCACAACCTGCCCGAATATCCGGTTTTCTGGATAAAGCTCATTGAGTGGCTTGGAGGTGTCGGGGATATTTCCGATTATAATCTGGAGACCGGCACCGTAAGCTCCCTTTCGAAGACCGAGGACATACAAACCCCGAGCCGCACCCTGACTGCAAACCGCGTGCTCTTTGACGAAGTCGGGGTCTATAATATCGCAGGCAAAAAAATAGCCGTTAACCTTTATGACGACCGGGAATCGGACACCACCGTGGACGCCTCGGAACTTATCCAGCGGGCTGTTGCGGATGACGAGCCCAAACTCGTGCGGGCCGATACCTACACAGCCAAAAAAGATATCAGCAATTACCTGATCGGAGTTCTTTTCCTGCTACTGCTACTTGAAATCTTTATCGTGCGCGGGAGGGGTGAGCTTTGAACGTCTCCCTTGAACAGCCCGAAATGCTGCTCCTGGTTATTCCGGTAATCCTTGCGGGGTTCTACCTCCTGCGGAATACGAAGACGAAGCTTGTGGAATGGAGGATGCTTGTCGCTTTCCTCCTGGTCCTTGCCCTTGCCTCCCCTGTTACTCTGATGACAAATGTCGTTAGTGAAGACAACCCTTCACTGGTCGTGGTCTCGGACGAGACCGGCAGTATGGGCATTTTCCAGGAAGGCACAGGCACAGAGCTCTACGAAGCCCTTACCGCAAAGACTCCCACAACCTTCATCCAGCTAACAGGGGACAAGACCAGCCTCGGGGACGCTGTCCTCCAGTACTCGGGCAGTGGAAGCCAGGTCGTGCTTGTTACCGACGGAAACAATAACGCAGGCAAAGACCTTACGGAAGCCCTGGAATTTGCCCGGGAAACTGACACCAGGGTTTACCTGGTTGAACCCGAACTTGAGGTAAACGACCTCAGCGTACAGGTGCTAGGGGACAAGACCGTTGTCGTGGAAAACGAGAACGAGTTTGAAATCCTGGTTTCCCAGGCTAACGACGGACTTGCCAGTTATTTCCTTAAGGTCTACGTGGACGGAGAACTTTCCCAGAGCAAGCACTTTTCTCAGGAGACCCGGGAGATGACTATTCCGATCACCCGGGCTTTCGACACCCTCGGTGCCCACACCCTCAGGGTCGAAATCGAACCTGACGGGGAAGACCTGAACGATATCAATAACGAGTTCGACAAAGCCCTCTACGTTGTCCCGAAACCGAAAATAACCCTTGTAACGGACGAGTCGGATTCCCCACTTGGCCAGATCCTGACAAATCTCTACGAGGTCTCGGTGGTTAACGATTATCCCGGAGCAAATAAGATCGAGGACAGCAAAGCCCTTGTGCTCGATAACAGGTTCATAAACACCCTCTCCGAAAAAGAAGTAAAAGAAATCAAGACCTATGTCAGTGACGGGAACGGGCTGGTCGTTGTGGGTGGAGAAGGGGCATATAATTACGGGAACTACCTGAACTCTTCCCTCGAAGCCCTCCTGCCTGTCATCTCGAAACCTTCCGAGTTTAAGGGTGGAAGGAACGTTGTTTTGATGCTGGATGTATCCTTAAGTGCCTATAATCATGGAACCGCAGGATATATTTTTGGAAATGCAATTAATATCATTAATGCCGAAGAACTAAAAGATGCCAATGTAGGGGTTATTATTTTTGGGAGTTTGGGTAAAGATATTTCTGATGGATTAGTGTATTTAGGACTCCCTCAAAATAGAGAAATACTTGAGGAAAAAATTAGGGCACTTAGTGAATTCAAATCTGGCGATGATACGTTATTAGCTGAAGGATTATATACAGCGCAAGACTTGCTCGAAGAAGAGGATGGTGAGCTAGATATAATCATCATTTCTGATGGAGGCATAGGGTTAAAGGAACAACAATTTCAAGAAGCTGTGAATGCCGCCAAAGAAATTCAAGAGCAGGGTGTGAATTTATACTTTATCCACATCGAACCTTCAGGGTACTATACTGGACGCATTGATCCAAAAGGTGAACTCTATTCTCAAAAGTTGATGGATGCTATAGGCAGGGGTAATTATCATTATTTTATTCAACAGGGTGTATTTTATACTCCTAAATTTGAATCAATCGAAAAGCCCCCTGAGGATGAAGATGAGGAGGAAATTGAACTCGACTCCTATCCACTTATTGAATATTCTCCTGACCATTTTATCACAAGGAACGTCAATGTGACAGGAGACATTACCGGCTACAATGACGTGACCTCTAAAGCCGGGGCCGAACGCCTGATAATCACGGTTACCGGAAAGCCTGTCCTTACCACCTGGCGCTTCGGGCTGGGCAGGGTAGCCGCTCTTTCCACGGACAATGGGGAAGGTCAAGGTTCTCGCTGGAGCTCTGTCCTCTATACAGGCCAGAACGCCCGGCTCATTTCAGGCATGAGCAACTGGGCTATCGGAAACCCCCGGGCTGAAGAAGGAGCCGTCCTTGACGGGCCGGATACCTGGCTCGGGACCCCGGCTGAGCTTACCCTGATAATGTACGAGGAGGGCGTCCCTAAGCTTAAACTGGACGGGGAAGCCCTGGACCTTGCCCTGACCGGAAGGAACATCTACGAGACCACCGTAAGCCCTGACACGCCAGGTCTTCACGACATCTCCGGCTATCCTCTTGCCGTAAACTACCCCCTTGAATTCCGGGATGTCGGGATAAATAAAGAGGTTGAGCCCCTGGTCCTGGCAACCGGTGGGAATATCTACGACTCAAGGGAAGCAAGAGCCCTTCTCCTGAAAGATGCCCGGCAAAACTCCGAACGGGAAGTTCAGGAACCAATGAGCCTGAAGATGTACGTGCTCCTTGCAGCCCTCCTGCTCTACCTCAGCGAAATCATCGTAAGGCGCATAAGGGAAATGAGGAAGCTCAGGAAACTGCAGGCAGTGCAGGCCGCGAAGGAAGCCGCAGGAGAATGATGTTCGGTTCTCTTTTCCTTTTTTCTTTTGCCTTCTCTCTTTTCCCTTTTTTCTTTTGCCTTCCTCTTTTCCCTTCTTTTTTTCCTTTCTTCTTTTCCCTTCTTTTTTTCCTTTCTTCTTTTTCCTTTTCTTTTTACCTTTCTTCTCTTCTCTTTTCTCTTCTCTTCTCTTTTCTCTTCTCTTTCTCCCCTCTTCTTTCCTTCTTCTTTCTCTCTTCTCTTCTTCTTTACTTCTTTTTTCCTCTCTTGCCATCCTTTTTTCTACTTTCCCTGTCAGACGTCTCAGATTTCTGGACAGTCATTCAGGTACCTTTTTTGGTTGTCCCAATGCCCTTAAAAGTCATTCAAATGTATTTTTTAGTTATTGTAATGCCTACTACAGTCATCAGAGTATCTTTTTTGTATATTGTGATGCCCTTTCTATGATTGGTTTTTAAATTCAAAACAGTGCTGTGTATGAATTCAATTTTAAGATTTCATTTTTGGAAAAAGCCGGTCAGCAGGCTGACCGGTGAGGGTGCAAGTACTTGAAAAGTATATTGAAAAAGGTTTGTGGGAATAAGTTAATGCCGTAGTTACGGTTGTTGATCTGCTCTATACCCCGCATTCTCCCGAATACATTCTCTGACTTTCCATATCACATCAGTTACGGTTGTTGATCTGCTCTATGCCCCGCATTCTCACCGGGCGCCGCAGGTGGCCGGCTTTTCCCTGACAATTCATAGAAATAAACAATGATAAAAGTTCAAGACAAGAGCAATGAATAAAATTCATAGAAATAAGCACTGAGAACAGTTTAAATTAAGAGCAATGATGAAAGTTTAAGACAAGAGCAACGAGGCTGGCTGAAAACAAAAAAATATGGAAATTTGCCCTTTTTCCTCCCGGTTGTGAGGGCTTACGGTCCGGTTCTGTTTCAATTTTGCTTTTTGGGAAGGCCGCTTGCAAGCAAGCGGGAAAAACAGTCTGAGAAAGCAATCCGGTTGTTCCGGATAAGTTCTTACATCCGTTCGAACCTACCCTTTTGTTTTTTGTCCTCTTCCCTCTCTTTTTGAGCCCTTGTTTCCTTAGCAGCCTTTTTCAGATATACGCAAGTACCAGCATGGTCACCTGTCCGAAAAAGCCGGAAAAGAGGGGGATCACCAGGTTGTCATCGATTTTGTTGACTGCGGTTTCTGCGAGGGTTGCGAAAAAGGCCATGACCAGGGAAACGATGGGGTTTCCGATTATAAGGAGCCCGACTATGAAGTCTACGAGGAATTCGGCGCCTGAGCCTTCCAGAGACTTGTCATTTTTGAATGTTGTGTGAAACACTCTTCTTTTCCCGTAGAATTTTCCTATAAGGGCTGCAACAAGGTCCCCCAAGGTTGTCATCAGGATCGCGGCATAGGCGATTTCTCTGGAGAAAAGACAGATGACTGCAACTGCTCCCAGCGCAAAATAGATGTGCCCTCCAAGCCTGCATCCTTCTTTTTCCCTGTACATTGTATGGAAAAAGGGGATCTTAATGTCGTGTTCAAGTCGAAAATAGTCGAGGACCAGAACAACAATCAGGAAGAGCATGAGCACCCAGAGAATCACCTCTTTTCCGAAATACTCGTAGATAAGCACGATCAGGACTGAAACCAGGTGCACGCTTTTTCTCAGGACTTCGAAAATAAATTCTCCGTAAGACATGTTGTAGGAACTTTTGCGAAGGTATGATATAAAGTGTTTGATGCAAAGTTTTTGATGCAAAGTTTTTGATGCAAAGTTTTTGATGCAAAGTTTTTGATGCAAAGTTTTTGATGCAAA
>JAENZL010000046.1:24027-26220 GCA_016841265.1 Methanobacteriota archaeon
TTTTTGATGCAAAGTTTTTGATGCAAAGTTTTTGATGCAAAGTTTTTGATGCAAAATGTTGAAGGGGTTCAGGGAGCTTCAGGGAGCTTCAGGGAGCTTCAGTGTGTTTCAGGGAGCTCAGAGTGGGGTAGCTGAGGGTTTTCAGGCACCCTGCGGTTTTCTGTGGAGTCTCCTATCAGCTTTTTGATCATGTCCATGTCTTTTAGCACTTTCAGGCTCACAAAGCCGCCCACGAGGAGGTTCAGGTAGTAGGTAAGGGCTCTCCAGGCAAGCACGGCGATTCCGAGGATGGAAGGGCTTACAAAGACCGAGAAGAGGGACGCTGCCCCGAATTCCGCGATCCCGCTCGCTCCGGGGGTTGCAGGTACTAACATAAGCATGACCAGGAGGACCTGGGCTGCAAAGACGGTAGGAATCGAAGGGGTTTCGGAAAGGCCCATAAGGATTAGAACTAACAGGGAAAATTCCACGGCCCAGAAAACGAAGGTATAAACTATGCCGTAGAAAAGCCCTTTTCTCCCGTCCGAGACAAAGACCCGGATGCTGTCATGGAAGTGGTCTATTTCCCGGTCGACCTGTTCCAGAATATGGGAAATTGTGGTGTCCGTGCGTTTCCCAATGAAGGGGGATACCCTGCTTACCCCGTGGTGGATTGCGCTTTTTACCTTTTCTGGCTTCCATAAGCTGTAGACAAAACACAGGAGAATAAGGAATACCAGGGCGTTTGCAGTCAGTAAAGCCGCATCAAACTCATAGTTTGAGGTCATGTTCCCGTAAATATGAAGGGCAAAGGGTAAGGACGCAAAAATGAAAAAGGCATCAAGTAACCTTTCTCCAAAAACGATTGCTGTTGCTTTGCCCACGGGGATTTTGTTCTGGTGGAGCATGTGGATCCTGAGGGGCTCTCCGCCTGCGGAAGAAGGCGTGATCCCGGCTGCAAAGGCGCTTGAAATTACGATCTCGGTCATTCTTGCAAGGCTGATTTCGTAGCCAAGGGCTCTGCAAAGTGCCCGGCTCCTGAAACCCCACACAAAATATGAAACCACGTGTATGACAGCGGCAGCAATTATGTATTCGGGTTTAATCCTTCGCAGGGCTTCTACGGTGTCCGTGTCGAAGGTAAAAATTGTTAGGATGGCAACTGATGCCGCACTTATGAGCAGTGATATGATCAGCCATTTTTTGTACCTGTTCATAGGAATCGTTTTTTCCTGGGGGTTTGTCGTGAGTTATTCTGTTGGGGGATTTTGTTCTTCAAGTATTCTTCAAATATAATACTGTGCTGAAATAATTGTGCTGAAGAAGGTGATGTATATAAGCTAAATTCAGTCATCTATTGTATCTTTTCCGGTCTGATCTTTCAGGATTTCCAGAGTACGGCAAAAAAAGTCTGCTTTATGGAGATAGCCTGAAAGGGGCTTGCAAAAACAGCAGAAAATGAAAACCGGAGCTTGATCCGGTTTTTTGGATATTTTTTTCTAGTACGGTGATTCCATATATCCTGAATAAACCCCGGATAAACACAGATGAACAAAGGTGAATACAGATGGCTTCAATCTGTGGCTATCCGTGTTTATCCGTGTCCATCTGTGGCTCTTTTACGGGGAATTAATTGGACAGTGTTGATTTCAAAGTCCGGTTTTATCTCCGAAGGCGGGAAGACTCCTTCCTCGGAGGCCGCAGGCCGACAGGTGGGAGATGGAAGCCGTCAACTTCCCAACACTACAATAAAATAACTCTCTATTAATAATATAAGAATTTCCTTATATAACTTCAAAACAATTCGTAATGTTATGAAAAGGGGGAACGTGTACCGGATCTATCCGGATGATGAACAAAAGACGCTTATCGAAAAGCATATCGGATGCGTTAGATTCATCTATAACCGTTTCCTCCACATCAAAAAGGTTTTCTACGACAAATTCAGGATCAACATCTCCCTGACTGAACTTGACAAGTACCTTCCCATGTTCAAGGAAATCTATCCCTGGCTCAAAGAGGTCAATTCCCAGTCTCTTCAGGAAGCCAGAAAAAACCTGCATGATGCTTTCTCCCGGTTTTTCAAAGGACAAAACGGTTTTCCTCAATGGAAAACAAAGAAGGATAATAACAAGTCTTTCCAGATCCCTCAGAGGTATAGGCTGAACCTGACCACTTCGCAGGTGTTTCTTCCGGGAATCGGCTGGATGAAAA
>JAENZL010000047.1 GCA_016841265.1 Methanobacteriota archaeon
ATTCGGCATTTAGGTCCTTTTCGACAATGACCTCCCCGTTAACTTCGGAAGTCTCTATCAGGTTTTCGAAAAACTCCGGACTGAACAGGTCACGATGCATCTTGATTTTCATCCAGCCAATTCCCGGAAGAAACACCTGCGAAGTGTTCAGGTTGAGCTTGTACCTCTGCGGGATCTGGAAAGACTTGTTAGTGTCCTTCTTCGTTTTTCGTTGAGGAAAACCGTTTTGTCCTTTGAAAAACCGGGAGAAAGCATCATGCAGGTTTTTTCTGGCTTCCTGAAGAGACTGGGAATTGACCTCTTTGAGCCAGGGATAGATTTCCTTGAACATGGGAAGGTACTTGTCAAGTTCAGTCAGGGAGATGTTGATCCTGAATTTGTCGTAGAAGACCTTTTTGATGTGCAGAAAACGGTTATAGATGAATCTAACGCAACCGATATGCTTTTCGATAAGCGTCTTTTGTTCATCATCCGGATAGATCCGGTACACGTTCCCCCTTTTCATAACATTACGAATTGTTTTGAAGTTATATAAGAAAATTCTTATAGAATACTCAGGGAGTTATTTTATTGTAGTGTCGGGAAGTTGACGGCTCCCATCTCCCACCTGTCGGCCTGTGGCCTCCGAGGAAGGAGTCTTCCCGCCTTCGGAGATAAAGGGAAAAACCATTAATTTATATACGAACGGTCATAAACCAAAATACCATGAAACTGCAGGGAAACCAGCGTGAAGTTGACATATACATCAAGAAACTGCAGGAAATGCTTCCGGAATTGAAGAAGAAGTACCCCCTCAAGTATATAGGGGTTTTTGGTTCATACGTCAGGGGGGAGCAGAGTGCTTCAAGCGACCTGGACATTTTGGTGGAATTCAACGGGTCCATTACACTTTTTGGTTATGCCAGGCTTGAGAATGAGTTATCGGATAAACTGGGAGTAAAGGTCGATCTTGTATCAAAAACTGCCCTGAAACCCAGAATCGGTAAACACGTCCTTTCAGAGGTGGTCGAAGTATGAGCAGCAGAGAAGCAGGGGATTACATAGAGGACATATTCAATGCAATGCTCGATATTCAGGAGTTCACCGCTGAATATTCCTACGCCCAGTTCGTCGACGATAGAAAAACACAATATGCAGTGATCAGGGCCATTGAAATCATAGGTGAAGCTTCTAAAAACGTACCCATGGAGGTGAGGGAAAAATACCGACACATCCCCTGGAGAGACATGGCCACCATGCGAGACAGGCTAATTCATGGTTATTTTGGTGTAGACCTCATAATTGTATGGGACACCATACAACAGGACATCCCACCCCTTATCCCGATGTTCAGATCTCTCCTTGATGAAATAGAGTGAAAATCTACTTTTAAATTTTTATTGCAGCAGAGTTGCGCCAGCAGAGTTGCGGCTCTGCAGTACGCGGTCCGTTTCGCTACGCTCAAGCGGACTGATATAAATGGGATTAAAAATTCACTAAAAAACCCCCGAGCAACCGCCTATTTTCAAAACTCATTATTTATATTTAGCCGGTAGACGGGCAGCTCAGAGAACTCTCCCGGAACAACCTGGATCAAAAACAAGAAAACAAAAACTACTTTTGAATTTTATAATCCAGCTATTATCTACCAATTTTCAGGGAAAAGCCGGCTGCCTCTGGCACCCGGTGAGAGCCCCGGTACGCAAAAAGCAGTCCGAAAAAAGGGTTTTTCCGGAAAAGATCCCATCAATTCTTTTCCATCCGGCCCCTGACCTGGACCCTGACCTGGAGACCCGAACAGCCGCTGTTTTTCACAAAATAAGTTTCACACATATAGTTTGCCAGGCACCGGCCTCCTCCGGGCCAATGCTGCAGCAAAAAAGCTAAGTTCCGGCACACATGCCTTTTTTCGTCTCCTTTGCGTACCCGGGTGAACCTGTTGCAAAATCTTCTAAAAAAGGAAAACTGCTGGGACCTGGCGGAGCTTATTCCATTGCCGTTAAAAAATCATCGCTAATTTCTGGATTTTCCCGAAACTCTTTTTGAGCCTTTTCCAGACACTCAAGGGTGCAGTAAACGGCCTTTTCTTCTGCACCTTTTAATACGAAGAATTCACTACCGCAGATAGGGCATTTTTTTGATATGTATGTCGTGGTTACTCCCTCCAGAAGTATACAAGTAAATACAAAGAGGATATCAAAATATTTAAAATATTCCTAAAAATATTATACGCAAAATATTCTGCAGTTGACGCCCCTATCTTTTGAACACTTATTTTTTATATTTGCCCTGTAGGCGGCAACCTTCGAAAACTCCCCCGGAGCAGCCGGAATCAATAATCGAAATATTTTTAGTGAGGAACTTTATAACTTTACAAAATCTTGCAATTATCTGAGATAGATATATTTATAATAATGCTCTTAAGTACCTCTGATTTTTGAATAAGAACCTATAAAACTAACCTATATATTTTATAAAAGATATCGGCAGCATCTCCAAATAAAGAACTCAGCTTTATCATGCCCGGGGCAGCAGCAAAAATTCTGATAACTGGCGGAGCAGGTTTCATCGAAAGTAACCTGGTAGACCGCCTGATGGAGCAAGGATGCGAAGTTACGGGCCTGGACAATGCTCGATAGAGAAGCTAAAAACTTGCCGGGCCTGTCAGAATTCCGGACTGATATCTCCCTTAAAATAACCAGCCCCTGTCTAAACCAAATCACTTAAATATTTATAAAGTCTACTAACGTAGAAATTTCAAAAGATATAAAATACCCCTTATAATTACCTGCAGGGAAAACGTATGAAAGTTGCAATTATCCTCGGCACCCGGCCTGAGATTATAAAAATGAGCCCGATTATCCGGGAATGTGATAAACAGGGCATTGACTTCTATATTCTCCACACCGGCCAGCACTACAGTTACGATATGGACCGGATTTTTTTTGAACAGCTCAAACTCCCCGAGGCAAAGTACAACCTCGACGTGGGTTCAGGCAAACATGGGGAGCAGACCGCAAAAATGCTTGCAGGAATCGAAGAAATTTTGCTAAAAGACACCCCTGATGTAGTCCTTGTCCAGGGAGACACAAACACGGTCCTTGCCGGTGCCCTTGCAGCCTCCAAACTCCAGATCAAAGTAGGCCACGTCGAAGCGGGGCTCCGCTCTTTTGACAGGACAATGCCCGAAGAAACCAACAGGGTGATTGCGGACCACATTTCCGATTACCTCTTTGCTCCCACCGAAAACTCAAAGCAGTACCTTTTGAACGAAGGCATCCCCGAAGAAAAGATCTTCGTTACCGGAAACACGGTCGTGGACGCCGCCTACCAGAACCTGGAAATTGCAAAACAGACCGGAAACGTCCTTGAAACCCTGGGCTTAAAGGAAAAAGAATACTTCGCAGCCACAGCCCACAGAGCCGAAAACGTGGACAGCAAAGAACGCCTCGGCGGAATCCTTTCCGGCTTCAGCCAAATCTACGAAGAATTCGGCCTTTCGATCATCTTCCCTGCACACCCCAGGACCGTGAAAATGATAAGGGAATTCGGCTTCGAAATCCCCGAAGGTACAAAGCTGATCGAACCCCTCGGTTACCTTGAATTCCTGCAGCTCGAAGGCGGAGCAAGGCTGATCCTGACCGACAGCGGAGGCGTGCAGGAAGAAAGCTGCATCCTGAAAGTCCCCTGCGTGACCCTTCGAGACAATACTGAAAGACCGGAAACAGTCGATGTGGGTGCAAATCTGATTGCAGGGACAGGCGAGAAGATAATCGAATGCGCCCGAAAAATGCTGGAATCAGATCTCAATTGGGAGAATCCTTACGGCAATGGAGATGCTGCTGAACTGACAACTAAGAACATCAATCTAATGCGGAAATCCAATACGATGGAATTGTAAAATCTGGATGCGGATTATAATACTTCCAAAAATGTAGTTTTTAAATTGGAGCAAATAGACTATGATTTGTATCAAAGATAATGCATCAAAATTATTTGACTGTAGGTCAAATCCTTTAATACAAAATTCATTATACTTAATGTTGGCATCAGCATGTGCCTCTTTTTTTGGATTCATATTTTGGATTATAGTTGCAAAAAAGTATGATCCCGAAGATGTGGGAGTTGGAACTGCACTAATATCTTCTATGCTTCTTATTGTTCTATTGTCACGCCTTGGTTTTGACTACTCCATAATCCGTTTCTTTCCTGAAAATAACAAAAATAAGGTTCTTTCAACTTCAATAATTATTACAACACTCTCAACAATATTGGTAGGTATAATGTTTATTGTGGGAGTGGATTTTTTTTCACCAGACCTCCATATATTAAAAAATGGCATAAATCCAGCACTCTACTTAGTGTTTCTTGTAGCAAACTCTATAACATCCATACTCGGATTCGCATTTATAGGTATTAGAAAAGGTAAAACATACTTTATTCAAAGCATTATTACAGGTACTAGGATTTTTTTTGTAACGCCTATGGTATTTCTAGGTGCACTAGGGATATTTGGATCAGTAGGCGTTTCTTTCATTATTACTGCAGTTTTGTCATCGTATTATATCAAAAAGTACGGGATTAATTTTAGTTTTTGTTTAGATAGACCCTTTTTGAAAGATTCAGTTAATTTTTCTGTTGGAAATTATCTTGTAAATCTGTTTTCAGTAGCCCCTAATCAAATCCTTCCAATCATTGTATTAAATACACTAGGGAAGGAAGAGGCTGCATATTATTATATTTCTTTCGCAGTTGCATCTCTAATTTTTATGATCCCTAATGCAGTGAGTATGTCACTATTTGTGGAGGGCAGTAATGGCAGTGAACTTAAAAAAACAGTTTCAAGATCTTTTACCATCATATTATTACTTTTAATTCCATCCATCTTGTTCATTCAATTTAATGGGAACTTCTTACTTGATTTGATGGGAAAAAATTATGCTGAAAATGGTTTTAATTTATTAAAAATGATGTCTTATTCTAGCATATTTATGAGCATAACTTATACATATTATTCAATAATGAGAATACAAAACAAGGTTAAAAGGATTGTATTTTTGAGTGGAATTATAGGCATACTTTTGGTAGGTTTTAGTTACTTCTTTATGCTAAAAATGGGACTTATTGGTATAGGTTATGGGTGGATTACTAGTTATTTAATTGGGTCAATAATAGTAGGTGCTATTTTGCTTACAGAACGGAAATTCAATTTGGATAAGTGCCTCCAAAGGTTGTATAAAAAAGTGACAGACGATATTTTACAAACACACATATAATAAAATTATCATTGTTCACTAAATCAACAAACGTGGGAAGTGAATGTTAAAATATGGAGAAAACAATATATAAAATTATAAATTCCAATCTGTGTATCGGGTGTGGAACATGTACAAGCATCTGTCCCACAAACTCAATAAAACTCACATTAGATACTAACAAAGGAATATATATACCAGCCTTAAATGAACAAGGGTGTATCAATTGTGGTCTCTGTCTTGAAACTTGCCCTAGTTCAGAAGGATACAATAGCACTTCAGAAACAGATTATTTTAGTAAAAATGATTCGGAATATCAACTTGTTGGAGAACATTTAAATGGTTATATGGGACATTCTACAGATTTTGAAATTAGATCTAATTCTGCATCAGGAGGACTTGTAACATCGATTTTAATTCATGCACTAGAAACAGGATATATTACTGGTGCACTCGTTACAAGGATGAATGAAAAAAATCCTTTAAAACCCGAACCATTTATTGCAAGATCTAAGGAGGAAATTATTGCAGCAAGTGGGTCAAAGTACTGTCCAGTGCCCCTAAATATAGAATTAAGGAAAATTCTAAAAGATGGAGAGGACGAAAAGCTAGCAGTAGTAGGATTGCCTTGCCATATAGCAGCTATTAAAAAAGTGGAAAAGGTAAACAAAATACTGAGGAAAAAAATTGTCCTACATATTTCTATTTTTTGTAGTGGAACACCAAATTTCAAAGCAACAGAATTTTTAATTAAAAAACTTGGGCAAGAAGCAACAGAGATTGAATCTTTGGATTATCGGGGAAGTGGATGGCCTGGAAAACTAACATTAAAACTAAAGAGTAAAAAAATAAAAATATTTCCTTATCCTGATTATTGGAAGGGATTCGGGAATTTATTTTATCCTACTAGATGCAAATTATGCATAGATTGGTTCGCAAAAGATGCAGACATTTCACTAGGAGACGCTTGGATAAAGGAAAAAAAAGATGATAAAATTGGCGAATCACTGATCATCGTAAGAAATCTTATTGGAAAAGATATAATAAAAGAAATGGAAGACAAAAAAATTGTAGAATTATCTCCTATTAGTACCAACAAAATATATTCATCACAAATAGGATATACAAGAAGGAGAAAGTACTTAACTATATCTCAAAATTTGGCTAAGCTAATGGGGAGAAAACCTCCATGTGACAGTAGAAGTATAAGATTAAAAATTTCTTTATTTGATTACATAAGGTATACCCATTTTTATTCAATGAGTTATATAGCCACAAAACCAAAACTTTGGCACTGTATAACAATATATTGTTATTTATTAGAGATAGGTACTTATTTAAGGTCCAACCGACTTGAAGAAAAATAAAAAATATATTAATAATTAATGAGTAACACGAAATAACGCACAAAGCAAAAATATTTATTTAAAAAAGAAATGAGGCGTTTATTGTATCCAGGTATAATTTCGCCTCGAAACTTGATTCTTTTATTCATATTTTAAGTGGGGAAGTAAGTATAAACAGACAGAGATAAAAAATTAATATAAAATTTTTTTCAATAAGCAACCACTAACCATCGCCTTATTTTGAATCCACTTCATCTCAGTTTCAAGAGAAGTTCTTATTTTTTCTTTATTAGACCAAACTTCATCAACTTTCTTAATTATATCATTTTCATTTATATCTTCAATATATAATATAGAATCATTCTGATGTGCCATTTTAATTATTCCAAGTCTTTGATCAGATGAATTAGTTATTATAATAGATGGAACTGTCATTGATATTGCATTGACAACTGAGTGGAGTCGCTCCCCGATGAATAAATCAAACTGACCTATAAGCCCCTTAAGTTCTTCAGGTTTATATTCATTAGTAATAACTTTCACCTTATCTTTATTCTTCACAATTTTGAGGATATCTTGAGCTACTATTCTATCATCAAGTTCATCTCCAAAACCAATGCAATGAGGTACAAAAATGACATATGCAGACATTTCACAGACTAGATAATCAATGACATTAGCAATGATAGTATTGTGTCTAAGATAGCTTTCTTCTGAATCGAGATCTGGAAAAGCCATCAGAGCTCTTCTTCTAGTAACAGTCAATCCTACAAGAGGAGAATTTCGAGATATGATACCCTCGTCAATTAATATTTTCCTTGCATCTTGTGGATTTATTTCTTTGAGCAAGAAAGCGGGATCAGGCAGTACAAAACTATTTTTATTATTTACATTTATACTTTTTAAGTATTCATAAGAAATATCTTCTCGCAAAATTATTAAATCAAACATATTTAACACATGTTTTGAAATTAATTCTAATATGGATTTATACTTTTTAAATTCGGGCATTCCACCCCCATACATGACAACCGGTTTATTTAGTAATTTGCCAAAAAGTGACACGTAAAAAGGGTAAAAGTATAAAGGGACTCCTTCCCCACCTCCAGGTCCAAATGTACCATCATGCCCAACAAAAAACACATCAGATTCAATGTACTTATTCCAAAGTTCAGCATTCATAACTTTTAAAGAGGATTTCCCAATCGTCTTATAAAGAATAATGAACAAAACATGCAGAATGATTGCATAAACTGATGCAACTATTTGATAGACCCCTGCAAGATTTTTTTTAATGGGGAAAATCTCTTTAATATCAATAGATTTAACATGCTTTCCATATCTAAGGTCGTTAATATCAGGACGATCAGTAAGCATAAATACTTCAACTGGTCCTAAGTTTGCAAAACTCTGAAGTATTCCACCCATTATAGTCATTTCACCTTTATTTAAACTCGGCAAATCTTCAAGAATAAGAATTGTCTTTTTTTTTCCGTATTTCAAATTGTTCATAATTTCTCTACTTTCCATATTTTCAATTCTCCATTAGTGTAAACATTTTTTAAAGACCTGTCTTCATTGATATTTTTGAAATCACTACTGTTAAGGAGCCCATGTTCAGGCCACAATTTTGAATAAAATAATATTGTATGTTGACTTATGATAAGGTATGCATCACCCTGAATGGATTTTGCCAAAGAACTGCTATTAGTATAGCCAAAATGAGGGGAAACAAGATCAAAAGACCCTAAATTATCTGGTTTTTGATTATCAAATCCAAAGATTGCATGAGATGCTCTCCATGGAAACTGATTTACGTATATGGTCTTATCAGGATTTTTATATCCATAATACCAATTCATCCCATTCCAATCCATTCTTGTTACTTGATAATTTGCCTGTTTTGTATAGGGAGAAGGATACAAACTAAATATTCCAATAACTGAAGACAACAATATACAAACACATAAAATGCTTAAACACAACCTAAATTTATTCCCATTCATTTTACAAATTTCTTTATGTAATATTGTTCCATTTAATATAGTGGAAAATGTAAGAGCCCAACAAAACACTCTAATAGAACTTCCAGTGGAAATAAACGCACCTATTAATGACAAAACGTAAAATGCAGTAAAAAACATAAAAGACATTGATAAAAATAATTCCCAGTGATTGAAATTCTTTTTTGAAAGAACATCTCTTATAATAAGCAATATACAAATAACTGAGAGTGATGCAAATATAAAATCATGCCCAAAAGTTCTAAGTACCAATTCAATAAAATCGTAAACCCCAAAATTTGCACGTTGTAACTGCTCTCCCAAAGACTCTACCGGGGGAGTTCCATGCCCACACACAAACCACTCATATGCTTCTCTAATAGTTGTTCTAAACACTACAAAATAAGAAAACCAAATAGTAAAAGTCACAAACAATATAACAGAAGGTAAAGTATTTACATTTAAATCGTTATTGTAAGCTTTTAATTTATTTATACTCCCTGAAAAGAAAGACGAAGTAATCTTAGAAACTTCAAATATAATAAATATTAAGATAAGAAATAAAGATCCCAAAGGATGCGTGAATGGCATCAAATATAAAACAATTATAAATATTATTTCCCAAGAAATTCTATTATTGTCCTGAATAGTTTTCTGAAAAATCATTAGTATGAAGGGTATATAATATAAGAAAACTTGAGTTGGTAAAAACAAATAATTAAAATAAGTGAAAAGAAGTACAGATCCAAATGCTGAAATCAAAATAGCTTGCCCAAGAGAACATTTTACTGCTTTAGCTAAGAGATACATACTTCCGACATAAAAGATATAAAGAGTGGCAGGAAATAGCTTAATTATAAACTTTGGGTCTAAACCAGAGACATAGCTCAGAGAAACAACTATTATATGGGATATTGGATAGTAATTTCTAACACCTGTAAACCCATTAGTAAGAATATCTTTTATGAATCCTAAATGAGTTACTTCATCTGCAAAGTCGCTAATAAAATATCCTCTAAAAATAGGCAATATCAATATTATAAAATTTGTAAATAAAGTAACACTAAACCCAAGAAGATACAATTTCGATTTTTTCTCAGCAAAGGCTTGGATAATTAGAACTGTTAATCCAAAAACAAGACTTAAACAAATTAAAAACCAAAAATACCACGAAAAACTTTCATAAATAGAGATTTCATAACCGCTTGCATTAGGAGTTTTAGAAGCGATGATTAACGCGATAGCTATAAACGTAAAACTAAAAGTGACTAAGATTTTGGATAATAAACGAGTGTCACAATTCATAATAAATAACACCAAATAATGGTAATTCTATGGGTAATCCAGTCAAATCATATTCTTAAAGGAGGGCTTTTGAATAAATATTTTCTAGATGGCCCACTACTTGATCGAGCCCAAAATATTCACGCACCACTTGTTGCCCTTTTTTTCCAAAGCTAGAACTTTTTACACTATCTCGCAAGAGTTCCAAAATTTTGATTGTTAGAACCTTTTCATCATAACTGGAAACATAACCAACATTGTTGTCAACCCAATCAACAATACCACAAAACTCAGTAACTACCACAGGAATGCCGCAAACACAGGCTTCAAGTATAGTTAAAGGAAATGTCTCATATACTGAAGGGAGAACATAAACATTAGAATCTACAAATGCTTCTAACTTATCTGACCCATAAAGTGGACCTGTAAATATAACATTTTTGCCGATATCAAGCTCTGCGACTAATTGCATAACATGGTTTAAGAAACCATCATCATATCCAACTACCACAAGTTTAGCATCGTGAAAATCGTTTAATATGTTAGAAAAAGATCTAACTAACAGATCAATACCTTTAATTTTATGAATTCTACCCAAATATAGGATAATTTTTTCGTCTAAACCAATAGAATATTTATTTCTAAATGCCCCAATTTCAGGCAATTGGCTATACTTACTAAGATCCAAACCGTTGGGAACTATTTCGATATTACTTTCATTAAAACCTAATTTGTTATACTGCAATTTCTCTGCAGATGTAAGAGCTATTAGTTTACTAGCACCCTCCAATATTTTGAGACCAATCACCTTGTCAAAAATATATTTTAAATCCTGTTTTTGATACAGAGAAGGAGACACAGTTCCATGTGCTTGTAATACGTAAGGAATATTATGTTTTTTTGCATAGTGGTATAAAATCATGTTTTGAAATGTCCTATAATCATGAGCATGAACAATATCAAAGTTATGGATACTACTACTAAGAGCTGATATCATATGAGGAGATAAAAAAAATTTGTGATTATATGCAATAGAATTACTCAAATTTTTAAAATAGTGTACATTAATTCCATCGATATTTTTTTCCCCAGCTTCAAGCCTTGAAGTCCCATCATTTGCATCAGTTGTAAACACCGTTACTTCATGCCCTCTTTGTACTAACCTTTTTGAGATTTCATATGCAACAACCGGACCGCCTCCATACCCAGTACTTGGATAAAACTCAGGACTTATTTGAAGAATTTTAATAATTATCCTCTCCGAAGTTATTAATTTACACGTAAAAATTCACATAACTCCCAACGCAAATAATATTTAGATTCATAGATAATACGTCGTTAAATTGAAGAAAGCAGAAGAATGAAGAAGTGATTATCTATGACATAAGGGAAGTAGTACAAACTTTGGTATTAATTAGAAACAACACTTTTTAGTACCTTTTCAAATCTAGCAATCGCTTTTTCCCAATCATAATTCATTTCTACAAACTTTCTTCCCGCTATGCCTAAAGAGTACCTTAGATCGTCGTTCATATAAAGCATAGAAATATTATCCCGAAAATCTTTAACATTGTCTGCATACAAAATCATATCACCCACAGTTTTTTTCACTGCTGGCAAAGTTGTAGAAATAACTGGTTTTTCACATGCCATATACTCAAATAGTTTAAGAGGAAGTGCATTCTTTGAAACGTCGTTTTTCAAGAAAGGAATTAGACATATATCCATTGCAGAAATATACTTAGGGACATCTGAATAAGGTATCATTCCAGTGAACAAAACTTTTTCAGAAACTCCACATTTTTGAGCTAATTTTACATTGTATTCTAAATTACCTTCATTTCCAACTACTAACATTTTGATATCATCATTAAGTTCCCTTAAGGCCAAAAATATGGTCTTTAAATCCACCCACTCCCTTAAAACTCCAACATAGCCTATAATAAAACCATCTATACCAATCTCTTCCTTTGTAATACCTAAATTTCTAAAACTTTTACTATCTACTCCATTAGGAATGACTTCTAATTTATAGTTAGGAATTTTATATGTTTGAAGTAATTTGTCTGTTGTTACTGTAACTTTATTTGAATTTTGAATATTTTTTCTAATCATCATATCCCCAACAGTACCACCAATGGGCCTTAAACATGAAGGGATTTGAGGTGAAGACCTTATCATTGCACTCAAATCATCTGCAATATCATAAACAGTTGGCAATTTCTTAGAAGCAGGATATCCAGAAAATATCGTACCATAATTTATATGGACATCATAATCTTCCCTCAATAATTCGAAGATTTTTTTTGAGGAAAACAACTCTTGAAGAATCGGACTTACCTTCTTTTGTGTGAGGTAATGATACTCAACTTTGTCGAGAATATTATCAAAATCTCTCGAATAAGAATTTAAGTCTCCTTGGTGACCCTTCCACCAATCATTTATAGAAACGAAAGTGATTGTATGACTCTTACATAAATATTTTACAATTTGATGTGGTCGATTATGCTGAGATTTCTTTAAATCTACTATAGAAGTAACTAAAATTTTCATAAAAACCCTTCGTTTTATCAGTTTAGGTTCGTTCTCTTAATGAACTTCGCTATTGAGTCTAATATAATTCCTGTAAACGCCATAAACGTCCCTACAATAGTAAGCAGAATCATAAGCATCGTCGGTCCGAAATGTAAAGCCCCGCCAAAATAAAAGGTCTGCAGGAAACTCAGGCCCATATAGGCTCCAATCCCTCCTATAGCAATCCCTGGAATCGTGAAATAATACAGCGGCCTGTTAAACTCCATATCCTTCAGGACCTTAACCAGGACCCCTAGGCCGTGCCTGAGCGGGTGTTCCGTCGAGCAGTCCACGTCATACCTTACCCCTATATCTACTTCTTTTATCCTTAAGCCGGCTTTCCCGGCATCGGCGAGCATTTCGCTTTCTATGGCCATGCCGTCGGCTTTGAAGCGGAAGATGTTTACGGTGGAGGCGGCAAAGGCCCGGAAACCGCTCTGGGAATCGGTGACTTCTACGCCGGAATTCATGGTTGTGGCTTTGTCGAGGACGGTCTGGCCTACACGGCGGTAGGCAGGGGTGTCTGTGGCATGGCCGGAGAGGTAGCGGCTGCCTATTACCATTTCGGCGGCGTTTGCGAGGATGGGGGCTGCAAGGTCAGGGATGTCCGAGGGGTTATGCTGGCCGTCGGAGTCCATGGTGACGATTACGTCTGCGCCCAGTTCGGAGGCGGCTTTGAACCCGGTCTTGAGGGCTCCTCCTTTCCCGGTGTTTATTTTGTGGACTATTACGTTGGCTCCGGCTTTTTCGGCAAGCATTGCTGTCCTGTCGGAACTGCCGTCGTCGACCACGATCACGGTGTCGGCGTACTGCCTGGTAAGAAGGACAATGCTCCCTATGGCGACTTCTTCGTTGAAGGCAGGAAGGATTACGGTTATGTTCTGGGGGGGCTGGAGAGCCGGCTCCGGGGAGGCAGAGCTTTTGCGGGCTTCTTCCGGGACCAGGATTGGAGTGCCCAGATAAGGATCTGCCCGGGCGGTCAGGTCTGGCCCCTGAGAACTTACATGAAATTTTTCAGCCGGGAAAGGCTCACTTTCCATTAAAATTTATCCCCCTTTATAAATATTATCAATAAGTTATTTAATTTTTTTTGGGTTTTTTAATTCTGTTATGGTATAATAATAAGGTCATTGGTATGCTTTATGCAGTTGTTACAATAGATCAGTATTTAAATATTATGATATAGACTGGTTACATAAATAAAAATCGATACATAAAATCTTCAAGCAGCACTATCTGAATATAATGTTCTTGTTGTGATATTGAAATCATTTTGTTTTAATTCGCCGGTTTTATCATTATTAATTATATATGTATACACTGGCTATAAATAAATTTTAAATGAAAATCAAGCGCAGGGGCATGAAATTATTTCTAATGGGTTTTGAAATCTTGTGGTAGTCCTGAAATTCCGGGCTTTTATGCGGGATGTTCTGTTGAAACTTAGCTGGCAGGTGAGAGGGCTTCTGCCCTGAGTCAGGCGGGCAGACTGGGTAAATATATTTGTCACATTATATCTCGTGGGGGACAGAGGAAGAGGAGGAAGGTAAGCGTCAGGAAGGTAAGCGTCAGGAAGGGGGGCGGCTTTGGGAGGCCGGCAAATCTAAAATCGAAAAAATTAAAAGGCACTTGTAAAATATAAGGGGGTGAATTAAAATATATATTTGGTGTACTTGAAAAATATAGAGGTGTGTATTGATAAATATAGGGGCGGTAAGGTTGCTGGGGTCAGCTGAGGTTAGCTGAGTTAAGTTGAGGTTAGCTGAGTTAAGTTGAGGTTAGCTGAGTTAAGTTGAGGTTAGCTGAGTTAAGTTGAGGTTAGTTGAGTTAAGCTGGGGTTAGCTGAGTTAAGTTGAAGGTTATTTGAGGTTATCTGAGTTAATCTGAGTTTATTTGAGGTTAGCTAAGGTAAGTTGAGGTAAGCCGGGGGGAGGGTAATGGGACGAAAACGAAAGGTTGGACTTGTCGGAAAAAATTATATAAGTTAACTGGCTAGAAAATAGGTTAACTGGCTAGAAAAATATAGCAAAAGGCTAAAAGGGATAACTAAATACTAGGACTCCAGAAATTGACCGGCAAAATATAAAATTATAGTTAGGGAACTAGATGAACTGAATGACCGAAAAACATATTCCCTCGGACCTTTCACTTATTGTTGGGCTTGTGCTCCTTACGGACGTTTTTGTGCTTGTCCCGGGGCTTAGTGAGACTTTTCTCCGGACCGTGCTGGGGCTGCCCATGGTACTTTTCTTGCCTGGATATGCCCTGATTGCGGCGCTTTTCCCGGCAAAAGATGATCTGGACGGGATTGAGCGGGTTGCGCTTTCCTTCGGGTTGAGTATAGCGGTCGTGCCCCTGATAGGGCTTGCGCTGAATTATACGCCCTGGGGGATCAGGCTGCTTCCTATCCTGATTTGCCTGTCCGTGTTTACGCTTCTCATGTGTGGGCTTGCGTATTACAGGAGACGGCAGTTGCCTGCAGCTGAGGCTTTTGAGGTGCTCTTCAGAGAGGGAGTGCTTGCCCTGAAAGCCGAGGTCCTGGATAAGCCGGAATCAAAACTTGATAAGGCGCTTACGATCATCCTCATCTTTTCCATTCTCGCCTCGGTCGTAACTCTCGTGTACGTGATCGTGGTCCCGAAGGAAGGGGAGCATTTCACCGAGTTCTACCTCCTGGGGCCCGAGGGCATGGCGGACAACTACCCCATGCATTACACGCTCGGGGAGAACGGGACCGTAATTGTCGGGGTCGTGAACCACGAGTACAGGGTCGTTAACTACTCCCTGGACGTCCGGCTTGAAAATGTCTCCCTGTCCCTGCCCGGAGAACTGCGGCAGGTCAGCCTGGAGCACAACGCCACCTGGGAGGCTCCTCTCACGCTTACTCCGCCTTTTGAGGGGACGGACATGAAACTTGAGTTCCTGCTCTTCAACGATACCGATAAAAGTGTGTCCTACAGGGACCTGCACCTCTGGATCGACGTAAACTCAACTGAGACAACCCTGGGTGAGGCAAACCCGGCTGAAGCAAACCCGGCTGAAACTAACCCGGCTGAGCCGGGGGAGCCCGAAGAGTCTCCGGAACTTGCAGACACCTGACTGCAAAGGGCTCAAATTCCCTATTCTGAAAAAACAATCTTTCCCTCGAAGACCTGAATTGGACCATGATTTGAAAAAGGAGTAATTCCTGTGCAAAAACTCATTAATTCCCATAAAAGGCAAACAAAACTGGCTTTTACGCTCATCTCCCTTTCAGTCCTGGCTCTGGTCTTGCTGGCAATTTCTCCTGTAGATGCATCTATTAATGATACTCCTGTTAACGACCTGGTACCATTTCCAAAAAACCCTGTTTTGGAAAACAACCTAGGGGTAAACGTTCGTCCGGGCGAGGAAAGTGCAATCCCTGAAAAGGAAAACGTAAGTCAGGGGGAGGAAAGTGCAATTCCTGCAAACACCAGCCTGGGACACACAATCAAAGTTGCCTCTCTTCCGGAAATGAATCTTTTTTTGGGACCTGCCTTTTCCGGAATCCCGGAAGAAGCCGGCAGCCCTGAAACGAGTTTAGTGCCGGATGAAAACGTGGAACCGGAAAACTCCGGGTCCCGGGCCAAACCCCCTTCCCGAAAAACCCTGCCGTCTTTAGACATACCCTTTATGCTGGCAGGAGTGGGGGCTGCAGTTCTTACCTTCAAGGCATATCCCCGCATCAGTGCCGGGGGTTCAGGCGTTGCTGTAAAAGATGCCGGGCTTGTAAAAACTCCCCTCAAACTCCCCTTCCCCCTGAAAAACAGGACCTGGACCGTGCCGGAGGAGCCAGGGGAAGTCCGGGAAAAGCAAAACTCCGGGACTGAAAAACCTTTGCTCCTTATAGCCCTCCCTGTCCTGAGCATCGCCCTGGCCGAACTCCTTATCTTCTCAGGGCACCTCGGGGTTGCGGTCTGGCTGCACATCGGGACTCTGATAGCTCTTTCCCTTTCGGCCATGTTCATAAAAACCCACGACGTCGACAGGGTCTACCAGGCCATGATGCTCCTGCCGGTGCTGCGTCTGGTCAACCTTTCAATGCCAGTCTTCTTCGATATTACTCTGTACTCCTTCATCTTCGTCTACGGGCCCCTGGCAATCCCCGTGGCAGTCATTGCCCTGCACCAGAAGCCCACGCTCAAACAGGCGGGGTTTACCCTCAGAAAATTCTGGACCTACCTTGCCCTTTCAATCCCCCTGGGTTTCCTGATGGGGCTTGGGGAATACCAGACCATTCACACAGGGTACCTGATTCCTGACCTCTCCCTCGGAAACCTCCTGAAGCTCACCCTCATAATGGTCCTCTTCGTAGGCCTGGTAGAGGAACTAATCTTCAGGTCGATCCTCCAGACCCGGCTTGAGCAGGTGCTCGGCGTGGGGGGAGGAATAATCCTCACAAGCCTGCTATTCGGGCTCATGCACTCGGGCTATGGGACCCCCTTTGAAATTATTTACACTGCATCCGTCGGGGTTATCATTAGCTACATTTTCCACAAAACAAAAAGCCTGCCCTTTATCACCCTCCTCCACGGCTTTGTGAACGTCTTCCTCTTCGGGATCTTCCCCCACCTCGGGCCCGGACTCGGCTTATTCTAACTTAACTTTTTTTGAGAAGCACAACTCCTTTTACCCTCCATACCATGCTCATTTTTTAAGCTGATTTTCAGGTGCCTGGGAATTCGATACCCGGTTTTTCCCAAAAATAAAATTGTGGAAATTGGACTTTAACCTCCTGAAAATGGAGGTGCTCAACTTTTTAAAAATAGAACTGATTTTCCGGGGGGATTCCCCGGCTCCTGCGAATACAAGCCCCATCTCTTAAAAAAGCAAAATCGTGAGAACATGAAAGTAGAAAAAAGCAGAAAGGAAAACGGAAAAAAACTGAAAGGAAAACGGAAAAAAACTGAAAGAACAGAAAGAACAGAAAAAAACTGAAAGAATAGAAAAAAACTGAAAGAACAGAAAGAACAGAAAGAACAGAAAGAACAGAAAAGATCTGAGCCCTAAAGCAGAGCTTAGATTATTTCTACGACTTTAAAGAGAACAATGAAAGCAAAAGAGAGCAGAAGAGGACCAATGCCCATATTAAAGGAACTGTTAAGCGATTTATTCCAGGAATTTGACGCAGAAAGCACTTCCTTAAATGAAAGCAAAAGGATTAAACCCACCACCACAGCAGATCCGTATTCGGGAAGTCCGGGCGTGGCCATCATAGAGATTGCACTGGATGAAATTGCACTGGATGAAATGATACTTGTTAACATTAACTCCTAAACCTCCAACAAATGACTGGCAGTAAAAGCCCCCACATCATTGGGCAAATAATTCTAAAGCTAGTATTGCTTAATCCCATAAATAACTATCTGCGAAACGAATAAAATTTTATAAGTTATTGAGTGGGCTTACACTCTAAAATCATAACTTTATGGGAAATCTGAAAAAGGCTGATCGTGAACTTTCAACTCCATATTTCGCCATCATCTTCCCTTCATCACCCCAGTTGCCTGGGCTTTTTGAGGGGTTCACACTTTTGTTTCCGACCCCCCTATCAATCTCGAAATATAGAGGAACTTCGTTGACCTTATGGGAAAAAGAGATTTTTCCGTCTTTGAACTTGAAACCCCTTTACTTATATACTAACGTGAAAAAGTAGTTTTCCCCTGAGGTCGGTGGTCCTGCACATGTGTCCCTGTTTTTATGGAGTGCAAAAAAGGATTTGTAGTTTGCATCAAGCTTTTTGAGAACTCCCTGCACCACTTTGGAATAGACCCTCGTGTACCGAGGAATCTTCTTTTTCACCTCAAGAAGCTTGTTTTGCTGTTCTTCGTATTTGATAGTTCTTTGTTCATGAAAAACTAAGCAGGATATCCCTGTCTTTTTAGACAGGGGAGGAACGCGTACACTCTGCAAGTTCCATTTTTTGAATTAATGTCCCTGTCCTTGATTCCAGGGTAACTAATTCGTTGCTATCGTTTCCCGATTTTCCGAAGCTCCTAATCGGGGATCTGGTCAACCAGGACACATTACATGCCCGTCAATTTATTGGCGGGTGGTTGACTAATAGTTCCAAAACCTTTAATGCCTTATAAAAATTAAAGAGATCTATATTTAAAAAGTTGTAGTGGCATCCATTTAAATGTAATAAATGCACATATTTAAAAAAATTATATGATGAAACCTGGAAAAGGAGTTATTTTTGTGAAACCATACATTATATCCAATCACAGGCAAAACAGGCTGGCGGGTTTTGCAGCCGTCCTTTTTGGGCTGTTTCTTGCCTCAATAATCGTTTCCCCTACGTTTGCCGTCCCGACCACGGAATGGGAAGTCTCTCCCTCAAGTCCCTATGTAGGAGACACGCTTGTTATAACCGGGACCACTGTCCCCTCAGCAGAGCTCCGGGCAGACGTCTCATTTGTAAAAACCGCATCAGTCTCCAACGGAGCATACTCTTACAGGCTTGCTGAAATTAAAATCCCTGAAGGGGAAAAAAACCGCTTCACCGTTCAAGCCGAGTCCGTACAGAGCCTGACTGTCGGAGTGAAAACATCAATTTTGCCATGGATCACCCGTACAGGAACTGTACACGAAGGTGTTGGTTCATACTCCCATTCAGATGTCCCTTCCTGGACCTACGAAGTTAAGATTTTCGGAGATGCAGCAGCTGGAGAGTCCAGCGTGGACCTCACGGTCACGGCATCCCAGGTAATAAGTGCAGACTCCAATGGAAACTTCAGATATGAATACGACACCGACACAATGCCTGCCGGGGATTACAAAATAAACATTGGCGGAGTTTCAAAAACCATAACCCTCAGGGAAAGGTCTTCTTCCTCCGGAGGGGGGTCGAGCACAGGGGCCGCAACCATCATATCTGTAGAAACCGTCGAAGAAGTCCCTGAGGCAACGGGAAATGAGTCCGAAAATGAAGAAGGGGCCGGAGACGAAGAAGATGGTGGATATGTTGAATTCGAAGGAGAAGGCGGAACCCCCGATGGAACCCCCGATGGAACCTCCGATGGACAGGAAGCCGGGGACGGAGATGTGTCTCAACCCGAAACCCAGGTAGAAGAAGAACCTCCCCTTGACGGGAGCTTCATGGTCTTCGGAATTCTTGGAAGTCTCCTTGTAATCTCCCTCATCCGGAAATCCGGTAAATAAAGGACAGACTGAACAGTTTCGAGACAAGTTTCGAAAAACGGGGAACCAGCCTGTGAGGGCCCTGGAAAATAAAAGGAACTGCCCGATTTAAAGCCAGACTGTCTTCCTTTTTTCTCTTTTTAACTTCCCTGGTAAAAGATGTATCCGGGGAAAGCAGTTCCTTTTAATCCCCATTCATTTTTGCCGGTATCTTCAAGCAACCGGGAAATGCCGTGTTCCTTCAATTGTTTCTTTTTATCTGAAACAAATTTAATTTATCCTGAATTCCGGATAACTTTTTGATTATTTATAAGGGAAACATTCATATAAATTCTACCAAGTATATGTGATCTAAACAAAAAACCGTAAAGATTCAAAAGCATGAAATGAGTAATGCGAAAAACAGGGGGTAAATCAAGAAAAGAAGACCGGAACAAAGACCTTATGAAAGCTTTGGCGCTCAAAGAATGCAATATGGAAGGAACAGCGCCTTAATTCCCGCTTTTTACAATCCTTAATCTTATAATAGGGCTTAAATTCCTTCCTGTGGGTGCAGTGGTACTCAGTTTGCTCCAAAAGCTAAACAAGGCCTCAAAAGAGACTTTTAGCTACACAAGTAACATAGGAACGGTTCTCATGGGAACCTGAACGTGTAAGTAAGTAGACCGGAAAAAGAGCAACCTGTAAGAAAGCGATCCGCAATTGGGGTGGCTTTCCTCCTATGTTTTCCGGTACCGAAAACCCTGGTGATTAATAATTTTGTCCGGGCAAGTCCCGGCAAACCTTGACCATACATTTGAAAAGAATAGATGGGTACGGAAATCACTGACCTTCCTGACGGATAAATAAGTACAAAATATTTGCGGGGGTATTGGACCTGACAAATAAACTTGGTATGTTATTGGCTTTAATACTGTTGAGCTTGAGCTTTGCAGCCCCTGCTCTGGGAGAAACTTTCCCTGACGATACGTACATCGCCAGAATAGAGAGTGGAGGAGAGGAACTGTGGTTTGCGGACCACAGCAGCAGCACTACCGAAGGAAACTGGATCGAACTCAGCGGAGGAACTGCATCCAGAATCCCGAAACTTACATTTACATATAACGGTGTAAACCATTTGAGATATGGGGGTTCCGACCTCTACCTTAATGTGGAGAACTGTAGCGACTACGTCCTGAGTTACCCTTATTCCTTCCACAAAACCTACACCGACTGCGACAAAGTCTATGTGAATTTCAAAGGCAATGACACCTTCAAGAACATGGACGTTGACATTTATCTGGCCAATGCAAGTTCGAACTCGGTAGAAAACGGGATTGATTTCCTTGTAAACGGGAAAATTGCCGGCTGCAATGTCTTTTTTGACAATATCACAGACTCCCACGAAAAAGTTGCAACCGTGACCCTGGACGAGTATGGGGATTTCACAGAATTGGACCTAGGGACCCAGAGCGCAGGCCTGCACGGGATCGTCATCCTGCTTAATGGCACCGGGAACATAAAAGTGCTCTCAAGTACTGCCTTCGAGGTCCTGGATTACACGGTCAGCGTCTCGGCCCCGGAGACCCTTGAAGAAGGAAAGGACCTGGAAATTAGCATGGACCTTGATGACTCTGCCGGAGCCGGGGAGTATACATACGGGGCTTTGCTGATTAAAAAAAGCGCATACAGGGCCGATATAAGGGTTGAATGCAACGGGACAAGACCAGAAACTTCTATCTTCTTAAACGGGATGGACGTCATCGACCAGTTCGGGATTAATTCCTCCAATTACAAATCCAATATTAACAGAAACGAGCTTCAGGAAAATATTCCGGCCCTCATAGGGGAAGGAAACGGGGCCATTGCAATAAGCAGCCAGAGTACACTTCCCTTTATCACCGAAGACCTGCCTGATGGGAACTACATCCTGCTTTCCGGAGTATACCAGTCAGGAAAGGGGCTCGTTGCCTTTAACCAGAAAGAACTGAAAATCTACAAAGAGAAAACCGGGGGCGGAGGCAGCTCTCCCAGTGGGGGCGGAGGCGGTGGTGGAGGAGGGTCTCCCGAGCCTGCCAAAAATGTAAGGGTCAAGGAACTTTCCCAGCAGTATATCACCAACGGCAACCATGCTAATTTCAATTTCCCGATGAAAGTGACCTGCATTACTTATGTGGACTTTGACCCGAAAAGGAACTTGGGAAAGATCACCACAATAATAGAGGAGCTTAAAGGAAGGTCCATCCTTGTCCCTGAATTACCTGAAGGGAAAGTTTATGAGTACATCAATATATGGGTCGGAAACGAAGGGGTTGCAAGCCCCGACAGAATTGAAAATGCAGTCATAGGTTTCAGGATCAAGAAAGAGTGGATCACCGAAAACAACATTGACATCGATTCGATAGTTCTGGAAAGGTTCAGTGAAGGAAAATGGAACCGGCTAACGACCAGGAAGGTAGGCGAGGACAGTGAATACCTATATCTCGAAGCCAAAACCCCTGGATTTTCACCTTTCGCCATAACATCCTGGAATATAGCTGAGCCTGCGGACAATATGGGGAACTTAGTCTCCCAGGGCAGTTTCGAAATTGAAGTCCCGGATAAATCCGGAGAATCTCTATCTATAGATGTAGAAGTTGAAGACGCGGGAGTCAGCACCTCCGGAAACTCGAAAGCATCCTGGCTGAAAAAGATCTCAAATATAATCAATTTCATCCTCGGATTTGTACTGTTAGTCGGGACCTGGGCCTTGCTGAATAGAATACAGCAAAAATAATCAAACGATATAAAATAACTTTAAATATAAATATACAATATAGAATAACCTTAAATAAAATTGCGCGCGTCCCCCTTAAATGACAGTGTCTGCTTCGGGACGCACGCACGGTTACTAAAGAAATATAAATCACCAGGTCCCCGTGCCCACCTTTTTTTTATCTGCTCTATTTGCCGGAGCAACTGCGTTTCCGTCCTGAAGGATAGTATCACGCTATTAAATGTACCTTTCAAACCAGTAGTCCGCGGGCATTGGGATCAGCAGGGGCAAGGGAACATTATACAAAAAAATATTGGGAACAAGGTCTATTTTTCTGAAGTAAGTGGAATAAATGTCCTCTCTTCATATCAAAGTGAAGATTGTAACTTAAAGCAATGCTAGAAGAATAGCGTAAATTTTCGTTAAATTTAGGATAGTTTAAATTAAAAAAGCAATTAAATGCAACAAGAAATTAGAGATACATGACTCCTCACTCAGCAGGAGATCACGAAAAACTTTGTGGAGAGTATATAATTGAAGGACAAGTCAGGAACACTGCTTATATTATTAGTTTTTATTTTCATAGCCTTTTTTCCAGGGGTAGGGGCCTCCATTGGAGAAGAGTACATGTCCATGGTTACCGAATTGAACGAATCGAAAGTTGGTTACACATGGATTAACTGGACGTGGACGAACCCTGATGACATTGAATTCAACCAGACAATGATCTACATTGATGGGGTTTTCAAGGAAAACACCTCATACAATTACTACAACGAGACTGGCCTTACTAACAACACTCAATACGAGATCGGAACCAGATCAGTAGACCAGGAAGGAAACATAAATTACACCTGGGTAAACGACACGGCTTCAACGATGGAAATGCCGGATACTGAAAAACCTGTAATTAACTCGGTCAATTTAAACGTAACTGAGACTGAAACAGGAAAACCCATTCTCGTTACAGTGGATGTTACTGATAACGTAGCAGTGACTGCAGTACAAGCCTCAGGAACAGCCCTGAATAACAAGACCGGAGCAACATGGGAAGGAATAATTACAGCTCTTGAAGGAACTTATCAGGTTAACGTTTCTGCAACTGATGAAGCAGGAAACATAAAATGGGACAATTCTACAACTTACACGGCTGTCCCGGTGAATCAGCCTCCGGAACTTGCATCAATTGGAAATAAATCGGTTGAAGAAAACAGCTCATTGACATTCACATTAACGGCTACAGATCCTGATAACGATGAACTTACATACGGGGCAACAGGATTTCTTGCTGGAGCTCAACTAAACGCAACAACAGGACTGTTTTCGTGGACTCCGAATTACGGGGAAAGTGGAACTTACCATGTAGAGTTCAACGTAACCGATGGAATCCTGAATGATTCGGAAACCGTAACCATAACCGTGGAAAACGTGAATAGAGCTCCTGAACTTGCATCAATTGGCCCTCAAAACGGGAAAGAAGGGGAACAGTTGAGCATAAGTCTTTCAGCAAATGATACGGACGGAGACACTTTAACATACGCTACAAATGCTACGTTCGGCACTCTGGACGGAAATGAGTTTACGTGGACTCCGAATTACGAGGAAAGTGGAACTTACCATGTAGAGTTTAACGTAACCGATGGAAGCCTGAATGATTCGGAAACCGTAACCATAACAGTTGAATCTGTGAATAGAGCTCCTGAACTTGCCTCAATTGGCCCTCAAAACGGGAACGAATGGGAACAGTTGAATATAAGTCTTTCAGCAAATGATCCGGACGGAGACACTTTAACATACGCTACAAATGCTACGTTCGGCACTCTGGACGGAAATGAGTTTACGTGGACTCCGAATTACGGGGAAAGTGGAACTTACTATGTAGAGTTCAACGTAACCGATGGGAGCCTGAATGATTCGGAAACCGTAACCATAACCGTGGAAAACGTGAATAGAGCTCCTGAACTTGCATCAATTGGCCCTCAAAACGTTGAAGAAGGGGAACAGTTGAGCATAAGTCTTTCATCCAACGATCCTGACGGAGACACTCTTACATACGCTACAAATGCTACGTTTGGAAATCTGGAAGGAAATGAGTTTACGTGGACTCCGAATTACGGGGAAAGTGGAACTTACTATTTAGAGTTCAATGTAACCGATGGAACTCTGAATGATTCGGAAACCGTAACCATAACAGTTGGATCTGTAAACAGACCTCCTGAACTTGCATCAATTGGCCCTC
>JAENZL010000048.1:0-7047 GCA_016841265.1 Methanobacteriota archaeon
CCACCTGTCGGCCTGCGGCCTCCGAGGAAGGAGTCTTCCCGCCTTCGGAGATAAACCCTTTAAAATGGAGACGAGGAAATATTAAAGACGTTTCAAATAAAATGTGTCGAATTCCCAAACTCCCTGAATACCGAAATTATATCGCAAGAGACCATAAGTGCAATCAGGCCGTCATAAAAAGAATCACATAATAATCTTCCCCGACTTTGATTTCGTAAAAACCTTTTTCGTCAAGGAATTCAGCTGTCCGGGTCCACTCTTCCGGGCCCGATTTTATGGAACTTCCGGAAGCTTCTATTGCCTTTTTTAGTGCCGGGTATTCGTTAAGTTCTTTTTCAGTGACGACCGCGTATTCATCAGGCTCAAAGTCCAGTTTCTCAGCCCCGATCCATTTTGCACTGGAATGGCTCTGAGCGCTCAGGGCAAAGAAACCAGCTGAGATAAGTAAAAGGGCGGTAAAAGAGGCGGCAAATGCCTTCAATGCAAAACCGGCCGAGCGCTCTCCGGAAAGGACGATTCCCAAAGCAAGCAGAACCAGGTAAATCAAACCCATCAGGTAAATTGACATTGGGGCATGGACCCCGCTCAGTACATAGCCGCTCAGGAAAAACGAAAAAATTCCCAGGAAAAAGAAAAGCACATATTTGTCCGCTTTACTGTCCGAATCATCCATGTCGGCATCATACTCCCATAATTATTCCCACTTCCAATTAGTTCCATACTTCAAAACCGGCAGGGTATACGGTACCGGACCTGAATTTTTCATCAAAGCACGTACTTCCAGCCTTCCTTTTTCAGCCCTTCCCTGTGGACCCTGTAATCCGGCATGAGCTCCTCAACCAGTGCCCAGAAGTTTATAGAGTGGTTTTTTTCCTTAACATGGCAGAGTTCATGTACTACAACGTACTCAAGCTGCTCGGGCGGGGCCATCATAAGCTGGAAATTTATCCTGAGGACGTTGCTGGCAGAGCAGCTCCCCCAGCGTCTTTTCTGGTATTTGACTCTATAGGAAGGAGGAGATATGCCCATTTTATCAGAATAAGCCTCTACCAGCTTCCCGACGCTTTCATCGGCACACCCGAGGTACCACTGCCAGACCGCTCCTCTCACAGAAGCCGGGCACAGGGGTTCCGGCACCTTCTCCGGGATCACGACTTCAAGCACCGGACCTTCCAGGCCTGCCGATAGTACCCTGCCGCCGAAGGTCAGTTTCAGGGGGTATTCCTCCCCCAGATACAGGAATCTTTCCCCATCAATATACCGCTTTTCAGGGTTAAGGTTCCGTTTTCCTTCGAAGCCGTCAAGTTTTTTCAGGACCCAGGCTGCTTTCTTCCTGACCATCGTCCTGATAGTTTCAGGATCCAGCCCGGGAGGAGCCCGAAACTCAACTTTCAGGTCAGGGCGGACTACAATTGCAGCACTTTTTCGTCTCTTGCTGTAAATAATTTCATAGGCAATGGTCCTGCCACAGGCTTTGATACTATCATTGGCTTTGATACTATCGTTTTTCCTCATCGTGCACCTCAATTCAAAATTTAGTTTCCATTCCTCTGCTGTCGTCCTTTTGCCGATAGGATATCATTAACGATACATTCAAAGAAAAGTTTTTTCAAAGGGATAGGAAGGGAAACCCGGAATAGAGAATAAGTAAGAGATGAAGGGAAAATCTGTTGAAAATATTTGATTGGAGATTCAGGGACAATAAAACTCTGAGCTAGATATATGGTTCCAAGGTATGAATAAGATCCTGAGCTAAGAATAAGATCCTGAGCTAAGAATAAGATCCTGAGCTAAGAATAAGATCCTGAGCTACGATATTCATAAATACAAATAGTGCTTATTATAAGTCGAATTGTATATAAATAATATTCCAGAGTAGATATTTTCAAAAGATTAAATGGAATGAGATAATATTTCAGAGAACTATTATATAATTTCGAGTATAATATAAAGCACATTCCCTAGCAAAACCCCCCATTCATGGAGAGAGAGGAGACATTCATATGAAATATAGCATGGGCATTGACGCTGGAGGCACATACACCGATTCGATCATCATCCGGGACTCTGACGGAAAGGTACTTGACTCGAGCAAGGCGCTTACCACCTACCCGGACCTCCTGGCCGGAATCAGGAATTCCATTGACGGGCTGGACCAGAAATACCTGAAGGACATAAAACTTGTGTCCGTTTCCACGACGCTCGCTACGAACACTATCCTTGAAAAAACCGGGTATCCTGTGGGCCTGATCTTTGTTGGGGACTACGAACTCCCGGAAAGAGTACCTGTTGACTATTATACCGTGGTAGCAGGCGGGCACGACCACCATGGGGCGGAACTGGTACCCCTGGACATGGAAGCTGTGAGAACCTTTGTCCGGAAGCTCGGGGATAAGGTCTCGGCTTTTGCCGTCTCCTCTTATTTCAGCGTCCGGAACCCGGCCCATGAGCAGGCTATAAAGGAAAGCATCCAGGAACTTACCGGGCTTCCGGTGGTCTGCGGGCACGAACTTTCCCTTGAACTTGGAGCCTACGAAAGAGGAGTTACAGCCTACCTGAACGCTCAGTTGATCCCGATTGCGGACCAGTTTATCCGCTCAATCAAGGAAGAAATGGAGCACAGGGGAATGGATGCTCGGCTGCTCATGCTCAAATGTGACGGGTCGGTGGTGGGCATCAACGAAGCCCTGGAAAAACCCATAGAATCCATCTTTTCCGGTCCTGCCGCAAGCCTTGTAGGGGCATCCCATCTTTCTGGCCTGAAAACCTGCGCCGTTATCGATGTGGGAGGGACCAGCACGGACGTCTCCATGGTAGAAGATGGGCTTCCCGAACTCTGTCCTGAGGGGGCCATCGTGGGGGGCTGGCAGACCAAGGTCAAGGCCATCCGGATGGAGACCTCGGCCATGGGCGGGGACAGCCACGTCTGGGTCAGAAACATGAAAATCAACATAGGTCCCAGGCGGGTAATTCCCCTCTGTGTGGCAGCTGTCAAGTACCCCGGTTTTCTGGAAACCCTGAAAATGGGCAAGACGCCTGCTGCCCTGCGGCTTGAAGAAAATGTCCAGCCCACCAAGTTCTTCATAAAAACCGGTGTAGTACCCACGGAACTTGGAAAGTATGAAAAAGATATTTACGAACGGGTAGAGGACAGCCCTACTTCTCTTACCGACATATTCTGGAAGCTGGAAAAAAAGCCGTCTCCCCATTTGATAGATTCCCTGATTAGAAAACGCCTTGTCCAGGCAATCGGCTTTACCCCGACCGATGCCCTGCACGTGCTTGGGGAATACACAGCCTGGGATGCAGAAGCTTCAAGGGTGGGAGCAAAGCTCCTGGAACGCTATACCCAGACAGACTCCGTGGAACTCTGCAAGCAGATAAAGCAGGAAGTTGCAAAGAACATGGCACTGAACCTAATGTCATATATCCTGAAAGATGTGCCCCCCAGGGAAATTGAAAAGATCATCCTCTCTGATAAGTTCACGCAATTCAGGCTGAAACTGCCTATTGTCCTTATCGGCGGCCCGGTTGTCGCTTTCACAGAGGAGGTAAAACAGATCCTCGACGCCGACATCGTGGTCCCGAAATACGCGGAAGTCGGAAACGCCGTGGGAGCTCTTGTAGGAAAGGGCATAAAAAGAGTTGAAATCCTTATCAAGAACACCTATACCAAAGACCGGAAAAGGTTTGTCCTTGTCTTTTCCCCGGCAGGACGGGAAACCTTCGGAAGCTTCCCCGAAGCCCTGGAACATGCGGACACCCTCGGGAAAAAACTCGTTATGGAGTACATGACCGAAGCGGGCCTGGACAAAGGCCATGTCCAGATAAGCGTGGACAGAAAAGACATTTCTCTCAGTGAAGCAGGAACAGTCCCCGTTGAAACAAAGCTTGTCTTCGTGGGAGTAGGCATGCCAAAAACCTGAAAGCCGGGCCTGACCCCCCGGCAAATATATATTTAGCCTCATATATGCAGATATTATAAAAATAGATAATAACCGTAAACGGGTAAAAACCGAAATTTCTGTTAAAATCAAGATTTCTATAAAAGCAGGTTTCTGATTCTGGAGCAAAAGAATTAATGGCCAATCTTATGGGACATTTAAACCTGCCCCAACGGTAAGAATGGCTATAACTCATAAAAATGGCGCACTAGAACAGTTTACAATGATGCATTCAATGGCAATACATTTGAAATGATTAATTTACTACGATGAATTCAAGAAAGAATGTGGCCTGGATCAGAAGATACTGCATCAGAAGATACTGCAAAAAAGGATTCACAGAAAGGAGTTATTAAAAAATGGCATACAGTTTAGGGATTGACGCCGGCGGAACCTATACGGATTCGATTTTAATCCGGGACTCGGACGGCGCTGTCGTTGGCTCGAACAAGGCACTTACAAGTTATCCTGATCCACTGGAAGGAATCAGGAATTCAATCGACGGGCTGGACCCGGAAAAACTAAAGGAGGTTACCCTGGTCTCGGTGTCCACCACCCTTGCTACCAACACTATCCTGGAAAAAACCGGGTTCCCGGTCGGGCTGGTCCTGGTGGGGGACTATGAGATCCCCCGGGACTCCGAGATTGAGAATTATATTATGGTTAAGGGAGGGCACGACAGCCATGGGAACGAGCTTGAGCCCCTCGACCTTGAGAGAGTCAGGGGTTTCATACTCAGGCTTAAGGACAGGGTTGCGGCTTTTGCGGTTTCTTCCTATTTCAGCGTCCGAAACCCGGACCATGAACTACAGGTAAAAGCCCTGGTCAAAGAGCTGACAGGGCTTCCCGTGGTCTGCGGGCACGAACTTGCCCAGTCCCTGGGAGCCTACGAAAGAGGAGTTACGGCTTACCTGAACGCCCAGCTCCTGCCGGTAGCCGAAAGCTTCCTGGAAACCGTAGTAGGGGAAATAGAAAGGAGAGGAATCGATTCAAGGGTTGCCATGCTCCGCTGTGACGGTTCGGTCGTTCGCATGCAGGAAGCTATGAAAAAACCCATCGAATCGGTATTTTCAGGACCTGCGGCCAGCCTTCTAGGGGCGTCCTACCTTTCGAAACACGATACATGTGCCGCAATCGACGTTGGGGGGACAAGCACTGACGTTTCCCTGATCTACAGGGGGCTTCCCTACCTGAGCGAAACGGGAGCCATTGTCGGGGGCTGGCAGACCAAGGTCAGAGCCCTCCGGATGGAAACCTCGGCAATGGGTGGGGACAGCCACATCTGGGTCCAGGGCAGCAATACCAGTATAGGTCCCCGCAGGGTCATCCCCCTCTGCAGGGCTGCCGTGCTCTACCCGGACTTCATGCATACCCTGAAAAAGCGCTGGATCCCTGACCGCTTGAAACTGAACGAGCATATCCAGGCAACAAAGTTTTTTGTCCGGACAGGGCGAAAACCCATAGAACTGAGCGGAGAAGAAAAGGAACTTCTGGCCCTTCTAGGCGACGAACCCAAATCCCTGAACGATGTCTATTGGGACCGGAAAATCCTGCCGTCCAGACGGGTTATGGACTCCCTGATCCAGAAGCGGCTGGTCCAGGCAATAGGCTTCACCCCTACAGACGCCCTCCACGTGCTCGGGGACTACGAAGAATGGGACTCCGAAGCCTCGGTCATAGGGGCAACCCTGCTTGCAAACTTTGTTGGAGTGGACAAGTACGTGTTCTGCACCAATGTAAAACATCTCTTTGCCCGGAACATGGCAAAAGACCTCCTTGCTTTCCTGATGGAAGGGGTGGATAAGGCCGAGATTGAAAAAGTGCTTGAAGGAAACTTCTTTTCCCGCTTCAAGGTGGACGTCCCTGTCGTGCTCCTGGGAGGGCCTGTCAGGGCGTACCTGGAAGAACTCAAGGAACTCATTGATGCCGAAATCCTGCTTCCCGAATACTCGGACGTCGGAAACGCTGTGGGAGCCCTTGTCGGAAAAGGCATCAAACGGGTCGAGATATCCATCCGGACCATGTACAGCGAGTCAAAGTACGACCTCAGGACAAAAGGGGTCTTCGTATACACCCCGGTGGGGAGAAGGCACTTCCTTACAAGAAAAGAAGCCCTGGAATATGCCGAGAGCTTTGGGAAAAAGCTGATCCTTGACTACATGGCCGAGTCCGGGTTGAGCCCCGAGCAGATCGAAATCAATATCGAAAGAAATGACATCGCAGTATATTCCGGTGGAGTCCCCCTTGAGACCAAACTCATTTTCGAAGGGATTTCGAAGTCCGACGTGTATGAAAAAGCCGTAGGGGGAAAAGAAACCGCGCCTGTTTGAATACTCGTTTTCTCCGATATTTTTAAATCCCGATCATTCATTAGTTAGGTACTAAAAATTGCATCCACTTACCGAAATTTGTTGGCCGTCCAGACACGGCTAATCTTCAGCGAATATAAAAAAACATATGAGGAATTCGAATGATCCCTAAGAAAGCTTTCCTGACCAAGGGCACCGGAGTTCACAAGGACAAATTAGCCTCCTTTGAACTTGCCCTTAGGGATGCAAAGATTGAGAAATACAACCTTGTGAGCGTTTCAAGCATATTGCCTCCGAATTGCAAAGTTGTTTCCAAAGAGGAAGGCCTTAAAGAGCTAAGGCCGGGGGCTATTGTCCACTGCGTGCTTGCCAGAAATGAGACCAATGAACCGGAACGCCTAACAACCGCAGCCATAGGCACCGCGGTCCCGGTTAATGAAAACAACTACGGTTATATTTCGGAACATCACTCCTTCGGAGAAGATGAGGAAACCGCAGGAGAATACGCAGAAGACCTGGCCGCAACAATGCTGGCTACGACTCTCGGAATAGAATTCGATGCTGATTCGGCCTGGCATGAAAGAGAACAGGTGTACAAGACAAGCGGTCATATTTTCGATACGATGCACATGTGCCAGACTGCAAGAGGTGCCAAAGGCGGAAAATGGACGACCGTTGTGGCTGCAATGGTCTTCGTAACAGAATTTACCCATTGAAACGGGAAATAATCAGTTAAAAATAACTTAAAAATTGCTTAAAATAACTTAAAAATTGCTTAAAATAACTTAAAAATT
>JAENZL010000048.1:7057-24485 GCA_016841265.1 Methanobacteriota archaeon
TAACTTAAAAATTGCTTAAAATAACTTAAAAATTGCTTAAAATAACTTAAAAATTGCTTAAAATAACTTAAAAATTATTTAAAATAACTTAAAATAACTTAAAAAAACCATAAAGGGGAAGTGAGAGACAACTCAAAGCTTCCCCGGTCTCGGGGGCATGAAGGTCTGGGAAAAGCCCGGCCTGCGCCCTCGTGACAGCCTGAATAATCTATTTTTTCCGGGCAGAGGGATACTGCCTTTTAAGCTTACAAGCAGTCCTCCGCAGAGGATGAAGCAACAGCCAAATAGGGTGTTTGCCTGAAGCGGGTCCCCGAGGAGGGTGCAGCCAAAGAAAATACTGCTTACCGGTTCCATGAGGCACAGCACGGCTGCGGTTTGCGCCCTGATGTGGACGATTCCGTTCATGTAGAGGAGTGTTCCGACTGCCGTAGTAATGATACCCAGGGGCACGAGCCTCCCGAGGTTTTCAAAAAGCACTTCCCCGGGCACCGAAACTCCGAAGGGGAGGAGCAGAACCAGTCCTACCAGGGTGGACCATAACAGCTGTGAAGTGCCCGAATACTCTGATTTCAGGTGGTTGACGGTCAGGATGGAGCAGCCAAAGGAAAAGCCTGAAAGTAGCCCGAAAAGCAAGCCCAGGAAATAAGTGCCCTCTTCCCCTGACGCCCCAGCCTCAATGCCCATATGCCCGGGGTTTACCGTAAGCAGGATTCCGGCCAGGGAAAGGGTCAGGGCAATCATGCTTCGTGCCGTGATTTTTTCCTTGAGGAGAAACGGGGAGAGAAGGGTCACGTAGACCGGAGCGGTGTAAAGAAGGAGCACTGCAACTGGAATACTGCTATACTTCATTGCGGAAAAGTAAGAAAACATGGTTACAGTGTTCAGAACTCCGAGCAAGAAGAGATAAGATTTTTTATTTCCGAGATGGAGCCCTTCAAACCTTCCTGCAGCTATAAGATATATTAAAATTGCCGCAAATCCGAAAAAAAGGCGGTAAAAGAGAATAGAGGCTGCCCCCATCTCATTTATCCCCTTTACAAAGATTCCAACCAGTCCAAAGAGTACACAGGACAATATAAGTGCTGAGGACGGGTTATTATTTTTTAAAACTGTTATGGGCATGATGTTGCATGAATAAGAGTTCCAGCATATATAATTTTTTAAAATAAACAATAATGACAGATTAAAACTTAATTAAAGACACAATCGCGGCTATTTGATTATTAAACACGATAATAATTGTCTATTAGAAAATTAATGGCAATAATAATGGGTATTTCTAGATAAAAAGCAGTTAAAAGAGATATTATTAAGTAAAAAGGGGTTAAAATCGGTATTATTACGAAAAAAGAGGTTAAAAGAGAGATTATTATGAAAAAATAAGTAAAAATAGATATTATTTCAGTCGAATACCCCGTAGCTTGCTGCGGGGATGGATACTTCCCCGGTAACCGTTGGTGACTATGCTAATTCTCAATTCCACTTTTTGTTTGTTAAGTCCTGCTTGAACTAAACCGTATTATGTTTAATTTTACATTTTATGGAATTTTCAGCGGTGGCGCGAACATACCCCGTTGCTTGCAGCGGGGTGCACCAGCGCAACTTTGATTCAGGAATACCTGGCAATTCTCAGGAATATCCCCGTTATTCCGCAAAATAAATCATTTCATTGGGCATCCGGGTAAGCTCATTGCTTTTAATCCCGGACCTTATCAGACTCTCGATCCGGTCCCGTGCATTCTTACGTGTGATTTTAATCCCCAGTACCCTTGAAGCCTGGATCACAAGGTCTTCCAGGGGAGTCGAGTACTGGTTTTCAAGGACAAAGCGGACCGCCTCCCGGATTTCCTCCTCACAGATCCATTCGATCTTCGGAGGAGTGTCCCCGTCCCGCCTGCGGAGGAGGTATGCAGGTTCGGATATTGGCCAGAGGAAGTCTCCCCTTACCCTGAGCCTTTCCACCATTTCAGCCGATGTGACGGCATCCAGGATATTCTGCTTGATCTTCCCGAGCATCCGGGGGATTTTGCACTCCATTTTTATCCGCTGGAGCAGCTCTTCCACATGGACAGGCCCTTCACAATCAACAATCTTTACCACGATAGCTTCGAGCTCTTCAGCCGAAATTTCCAGAATGCCACAGGACTCCGAAAGCCCGAAAGCCGTGCAAACCACGTAAACAGGCACCTTCGCTTCCAGGGAATCTTCATTATCCTCAGGCAGTTTGCTGCCGTTCCCTTTATCCGGGGAACCTTTGTCCGATTCCCCTGTATCCGAAACTTCGTATTCATAAGAAAGGAATTCGGACCTGCTTTCAGGTTCGGTTTCAGGGCCGAAATCAGTTTCAAGTTCAAACTCAGTTTCAGGTTCAAATCCGGGTTCGGGTCTGGCCCTGTATTCCGGGCCTGGGAAACCGGGTGCTTCAATTTCATCTTTGATTTCAGTTTCAAACTCAACCCTTTCGCCGGTTTCAAACCTTTTTTCAGGCTCAAATTCAGACTCCGACCTGGAAAGTTCCGGCTCAGCTCCTGGCTCAGGGCCGGAAACAGGTTCAGTATCGGAATGTGGTTCTGAATCGGAATATGGTTCAGAATCGGAATACGGTTCTGAATCGGAATGTGGTTCAGAATCGGGATGAGGTTCTGAATCAACATCCGGCTCAAGCTCCATATCCTCGGGGGACCCGAAATTGTAGACAAAAGGCTTCCTGATCTTCTTTCCCCGGACTCCGGACCAGTCGATAGGATCGATTTCCGGGGATGCCTCGAAAAAGTTCAACTTTTCAAAGTCCGGTTCAGGCACGAACTTTGCCACATTTCCAGGGACCTCGTCCGGATCGTAGCCGTTTTCCGTTTCAAACTTCAGGAGTTTACTCTTCCCGGACTTCCGGGAAGAACGGGGTTTCGAGCTTTCTGATGTTAGGGACTTCATTGAATCTGCTCTCAAAGTCAGTTCGGGGAGGAAGTCCCTTCCCACAGCTTCGTCATTTCCGAGTTCAAGCCCGGACACGTCAGAATCTTCTCCTGCCCTTTCCCCCGCAAAATACAGAGGTTCGTCTCCGGCCCTGGTGATAGTTCTCTGCCCTTTATTATTTAGGGTCTCCGGGGCTTTTTCATTAAATCCGGGTTCAGGGAGGGCTTTAGGTTCAGGTGCGATCTCATATTCCGTTTCGCCACCTGAATAGGCCCCGGCTTCAAACTCAGCCCTGGAAACTGACCCTTCCCTGAAATCCGGCTCTGCTTTATTCTCTTCCTCAATCCACGGATCTACGAATTCCACGGGCTCAAAAACGTCCCCTACCTCCTTCTTTGCCGCCTCGAACTCCTTTCGGACCACCTCAAACAGGGCAGCTTTGCTTTCCTTCGGGCGGAGGTACCAGTCCGTAGACCAGACCCGGTAAAGGTTCCAGCCAAGCCCTTCCAGGACCTGCTGGCGCAGGCGGTCCCGGTCCCTGGCTACCGGGGAGGAGTGGTAACTTGCCCCATCGCATTCGATTCCCAGCAGGTACCTGCCCGGATAGCGGGGGTCGGGGACGGCAAGGTCAAGCCGGTACCCGGCACACCCAATCTGCCTGTGGATTTCAAAGCCGTTTTCCCGAAGGAAATCCGAGACTATTTCCTCAAAGGGGGAATCAAATTCTTCCTCACTTCCGGAAGGAGTGGGAAGACTTCCGTTTTCCGCAAATTCAAGGAAGACTTTCAGGGCCCGGAGCCCGAAAGAGGAATTTTCGTCCAGGTGAAGGTCTCTTGAGGTGAAATTTGCAAAGACAACACACTTTTCCCTGGCCCTGGTGATAAGGACATTCAGGCGGCGCTCCCCTCCTTCCCGGTTCAGGGGCCCGAAGTTAAGGGAAAGCTTGCGGTTCCCGTCAAAGCCGAAACCTACACTCAGCAGGATCACGTCCCTTTCATCCCCCTGGATGGTTTCCAGGTTTTTCACGAAGAAATGTTCTCCTTCCCTGGTGCCGGAATTCAGGTCGATTCCGGGGTTGGCTTTAATGAGGACTTCGATCTCTTCCTGAATGGCTTCCTGCTGCTTCACGTTAAAGGTCCCGACTCCCAGGCTCTTATCCGGGTACTTAAGCACATGCTCGAAAACCGCCCTGGCAACAGCCTTTGCCTCCACCCTGTTCGCCCCGCTCTTGCCCCTGTCATAGACGGCATCGGGCAGGTGCATGAATTTCAGGCCCAGACGCTCGTCTTTCTGCATGGGGGAAGGATAGACATAAAGCCGGTTGTCGTAGAACTCCTGGTTTGAGACCGCAATCAGGGACTCGTGCCTGCTCCTGTAGTGCCAGCGCAGGGTCTTTATCGGGAACCCGCGCTTGCAGACGTTGAGGATGCTTTCCATATCCCCGGCTGTCCCGTAGTCATCGGGCTCGGTTTCCGGAGTATCGATCACCGTATCGAAGAAAGCGGTCGGTGGAAGCTGCTTTGAGTCGCCCATGACCACGACCTGATTCCCGCGGAGGAGAGCCCCGACCGCGTCTTCGGGCCGGACCTGGCTGGCCTCGTCAAAAATGATCACGTCAAAACGGGTGCTCCTGGGGTCCAGGTACTGGGAAATCGAAAGGGGGCTCATCATGAAACAGGGCTTGATCTTCTGGACCAGGCCCCCTGCCTTTGTCATGAGAGTGCGGATTGGCATATGTCCCCGTTTCCGGTTGAATTCATTAAGGAGAATCCCGGCTTCGGACGCCCGGGACGCCCCTGAGGTCAGTTTAGGGGTGTCCTCGTAAGCGGAATGGATGATCCTCTTCCGGTTTTCCAGAAGGACCTTCCTATCGAGTTCCGTGAACTTGTTGATCCTGCCTTCATGGAGTTCCCGGATAAAAGTAGAAAGGGTGGGCCTTTTCTTAAAGGCTTGATGCAGGAGGATTTCGGCATAGTTCCCCTCAAAAACAGGGATCATGTCCTCAGGCTCGATTTTCCCTGCTTCGAGGTCTTCAACCATTGGGGCTGCAAGAGTGCCAAGCCCGGCTTTCCTGTACCCCAGGTACTGGCTCCAGAAAACAAGGGACGAAGTTTCGTTTCCCCAGCGGGAAATCCTGGATTTAAGTGTCCTCAGACTTACTTCTTCAAGCTCTTTCCCGAACATCTTCCCAAAATCAGCCCCTATCCGGGACCCAAAGTTTCCAAGGGCCTCTATAAAAGCCTTTTTCGTCTCGAACACTGCTTCAAGAGCAGGCTCGAATTCTCCGGCTTCGACCCCGGCAGTTACAAGCCCGAAGACCTTATCCGTGAATACGCCCTCAGCCACATATTTCCTGAATGGGATGATCCACCGACCGTATTCTTCAAGCAGGGCAGGGTCGCTTTCAAAGCCCTTCCAGTATTCCCCGAAAAACTTCTTTCCCTTTGCTCCGGCAGCCTCAAGCTCATACTTGCGGGTTTCGCACTCGGAGAGGCAGGAGAGGTCAAGGAGGACCTGGCTGTCCTTTGAAGGGGCTTCGAAGGCATAACAGGCTGAAATTTCTTTTTTCAGTTTTCGGTACTTCGGGTTCAGGAATTTTAAGAGCCCATGGGACAGTTCCTCGAATTCGGAGGTATCAAGCTCAAAAACCGAGGGGTAAAAAGTTTTTTCCACAAAGGAGTGCAGTTCCCTGTACTGCCTGAGTTTCGAGACCAGGGCTCCGGCTTCGGCCCTGGAACTTTCGGATTCCCATTCGCGGTTCTCCAGCATCTTTTTGTCCAGGGGCTTTGAGGCGGCAACGAGTTTTGCGGCATTGCCTACATCCGAAAATCCTTTAAGGGAAGCTGGCTTTGACGTCCCGGAAAGATCGTTCAGGGCCTTGACCACTTTTTCCAGGGCTTCAAAAGTTTCGGCGCATTCCCCTGCAAAGGGTTCGAGTTCCTCGCAGTCCTGGGGAAGCACCAGCCCGGGTTCGCAGCCGTACCAGGGATTTTTCCGGACAGGCCCCAGAACAGGCAGCACCTGGCCCAGTTTTTCCAGGACGGACTCGGCCTCAGTCCAGGCATCAAGGCTCCAATTTTCGGTCTCCTCGAATTTGAGTCCCGGCATTTTCCTGTCTTTTGCTTCGAAATAAGCCCTGGTCTTTTCCCTTACGCCATAAAGGGTGTAGAGGCTGGAATAGAGCTGCCCTTCCGGTTCCCCTAGAGTCTTTGCATACTCATTAAGTTCCTTTTTCAGCTTTTCCAGTTCATTAATGTCCCTGTCAGGGTTAATAGCCGCCGGAGCTGACCGGTTCAAGGTCTTTGCCAGTTCTTCGAGCACCGCTTTTTTCCTGGTCTTGTGGCTGTGGATTTCCAGGCAGAGGTCCCCCAGACCCGCAGCGTCCAGCCTGCTCTTCACAACCTGGAGGGCGGCCATCTTTTCACTGACAAAAAGGACGCTCCTGCCAAGGGCAAGCAGCTCGGCAATGGTGTTGGCAATGGTTTGGGACTTTCCGGTCCCTGGAGGCCCTTCGACTACAAGGTCCATTCCGCTTTTAACATCCTCTATAACAGCGATCTGGGAAGAGTCGGCGTCCAGGATATGGTAGCTGTCTTTTGCAGAGAGTTTCAGGTCCACGTCCTCTTCCAGGAAACCCGCTTCGACACTTTCGGGGTCTTTCGGATTGAAGATCCTCTGCACCAGGGGATGCTCGGCAGGGGACATGTCCTCGGGCCAGGTGGCAGAGTCCAGGTCCTTATACATGACAAATTTCCTGAAGTTGAAGAAGTCGATGCAGACCTCGGGAAGGACTTTCCAGCCAGGTTTTTCGGCAATTGCCTTGAGGACGTCTTCCAGATAACTGTCAATGCCTGCCCCCTCTTCAGGCATCTCGAACTCCGGGAGTTCTATCCCGAGCTCTTTCATCTTTGCCTGGAGAGTGATAGAGGTAAATATTTCGTCCCCGGTCCACTGCAGGCTGAACTTGCGTCCTTTCCCGATCCTTTTCAGCTCAACAGGGACCAGGACAAGAGGAGCTTTCGGGTTTTTCACTGAAGACCTGCTGTCCCCCCACTGCAGGAAACCGAGGGCCAGGTAGAGCACGGGGTACCCCTGTTCCTCAAAAATGGAATTTGCCTGGTTATGGACATAAAAAAGTTTTCTCTCAAGGGCTTCACTATCCTCGGGAACATCCAGGAAAGGCTCGAAACGGGAAGTAGGAGCCCTGCTTTTTTCATCGGGAGTGAAGATCTTCCCGATAGTCTTAAACAGCTTGCTTTCCTCTTCGGGACCGGCATCCTCCCCAGCCCCCCCATTACCAGATTTTTTGCATTTTCCTGACCCTTTTTTTGCCCTGAATTTCATTGACTTTTCCTGCAGGACAAAAATCTCGTAGATCTCTGCAGGCGTTTTTCCCGTGATCGAAATGGTCCGTCTCTGAGAAGGGCGGTAATTGAGAAGGTTGTTTCGAAGGGAAAGGTCAAGCAAATTCTGCCTTAATGCTTCCAATTCCTGAGCTACGTCTACCATAAAAATACCAGGCCCTGTTCACATGATCAATGAATATTTTTCATGTAATCAATGGATGTTTTTCACGTAATCAAGGAATGTTTTTCACGTAATCAAGGAATGTTTTTCACGTAATCAAGGAATGTTTTTCACGTAATCAATAAAATATTTTCCACGTAATCAATAAAATATTTTCCACGTAATCAATAAAATATTTTTCATGTAATCAATAAAATACATTGGGATACTGGATAAGAATACAGGATGATTGCTAATAAATTTTGTCAATGTTACGCAGGAAAAATTGGGGGGAGAAAAAAATACTCCCTGTTCTTAAAAGAATATCCACCAATTATTCCAGTAATACATTCAAGTAATTATTCTCAGGTCTTTAACTTACCGATCTTTACCTGCCCGTCTTCTTGCTATTTACTCCTGGTTTTATCCTGGACTTCCCCGGAACGCCTGAATAAGCTAGCTGGATTTCCGGACAGTGAAACTTCCCCACCGGAATTTCCTTCGGTAGCCTCCTCCCCTTCCAGACTTACCAGGAACGAACTTGAAAGGATCAGGGCGCAGCCCAGCAGGGTGCTCCGGTAAACAGGGTCATCGAGGATAAGGTATGAAAAGAAAATGGCACTCACCGGTTCGAGCAGGGAAATAATACCGGCGTTCTGGGCTTTCACGTGCATAAGCCCCGTGAAGTAAAGGATTGAACCGAGAGCAGTGATCATTACCCCCAGGAAGAGGAGCAAGGGCAGGTTTTCGAGCAGGGAGGAAGCAGGAGTTTTCAGGGAATAAGGGAGCAGGAGCACAAGGGTCACGGCTGTCGAAAGGAAAAGCTGTTCCAGGCCCGAATATTCGTCCCTGAGGTGCCGGGAGGTCATGATGATGCAGGCATAGAAAAACCCCGCAAAAAGCCCCATCAATATCCCGAAGAGATAAGCGGAACCAGCGATTCCCCCGCCAAAAGAGAAGTTTTTCGGCCCCACCACAATTGCCACGCCGACAAGGGAAAACGCAAGGGCGGCAAAGTTTCGTATATTCGGTTTCTCCTTCAGTAAAAAAGGGGCCAGAAGAACCACGTAGATAGGGGCGGTGTAAAGGAGCAGGGCGGAAATAGAGACATTGGTGTAGCGGACAGCCGTGTAATAAGAGAGTAAAACCCCGGCCTGCCAGACCCCGAGCAGGAAAAGGGCTTTCCGTTTTCCCTTTAAACGTGTTCCGGAAAGCCGGCCCGTGGCTGCCATGTATGCGGCAAGGAAAAGGAAACCAAAGAGGAGCTGGTAAAACACCACCGGCCCTGCAGCCATGTTCCTGACATAAACGAAAAAGATGCCTGCAAACCCATAGATAACGGATGCTGCAATTACCTGGGCACTGGCCTTTACTTGCCGGGATTCCATAACCTGCTTAATACGGGCTTTAATTAAATAATACTTTTCGAAGCGTGCTGAAAGTATTATCCTGAGCTTCCTGTTCTCTGCGGTTTGCGGAATACTCCGGGAGGATATATTGGAAAAGGAAGGGGAGAATGCGAAAAAACGTACTATGAACCCCGGATTTAACTCCGAAGGTGGGAAGTCCCCTTTCTCGACAGCCGAATGCTGGCAGGGAGGGGTAGTTCACACAAAATATGCCTCGAAACTTAGCAAGGATCCCTGTAAACGAGAATATAAAAACAATTTTATAAAATAGTTTCGATAACATTAAATACTGCCAAAACAATCATTTATATGAACAGGCGAGTGCGGAAACGGAGAACTAGGGGCGTGTTTGGGTTCTTTAACGACTATCATCACATCACCCCCAAACACGCCCATGCCCTTCAATCCACACAGCTTTTTCAACCTTGATTAAAGAGAGACAAAAAGAGAAGCCCTGCCGGAATTTGCTGTCAACTTTTCTGTCTGCCTTAATTGTTCTGTCTGCCAAATAAGCCATCTAAAATCCTTCCTGCCTGGCAGGGCTTTTGAGTAATCCATTTTCTGTGAGCCTTTTTTGAATTTTCGATTTCTCGGGCCTTCAGTGGGGCCTTCAAGTTGCAGGGAAGCTGTTCCTTTTCTTCACGTCCAGCACCCTTACGAATATTGTTCCGACTACATCAATATTAACTAGGGTCGCGTCAGCAGTAAAATGTCGTATAAGATCGATTACAAATAATCAGAATAATTTAATCTTTGAGGATTTACACGACACTAGCTTACAAGGATTTCTCCAAAATGTAAACTCAAATGAAGCAATCAATTATCAAATATATTTATATCTTAATTTATATATTATACCCGCACAGTCTTATATACTTTTAACAAATATTTCTATATTACTTATATATAATTTATATATATACTTCATAAATATATAAGTGTAATATTACAGCTGGCCTTTTTGGATGAAATCTCCAAATCACAAAATCGAGATAAAAGTGGTAGGATCATCCTTAAAGTCACAATTAAAAGATGATATCTAAAAGTTACGGGTGGAATTAATATTTTTCATCGTTAAATGATTTTTTATTCAAAATAAAGTTTTAATGATGTTGGACGCTGCCCAAAACTTTGAAATTTTTGTAATATCTTTTGACGGGAATCTATCAAAAAAATAGAGAGGTGTTGTTAAAAATGAGAGCAAAATGTTTGGCAGTAATAATGCTGACATTACTGCTTATTGGAGCAGGTACTGCATCTGCCAAGTCTCTTTATGTGAACAGGGACCTTAATGCAAATAGTCCTATCAGCGCATACGATATACAGGGAAATAACCTGGTTTTGCAACAGACATCAATTCCAACGCGCTATGGTGGCTCAGGACTGGCCATAGATACGGATTCAGACACATTGTTCGTTACATTTGAAGGATATGGTACACTCGACATAGTTGATGCTAAAAATCTTGCAAAATTAGGGCAAGTAACAGCTCCTGGTGCAAGTAATCTGGCCGGGATCGTGGTTGACCAGGATAAACAAAAGGTCTATACCAATAACAGGGGATCATCATCCATCTACATATACAGCTGGGATGAAACCACAAAAACACTATCACTCGATAGTACTCAGTCTCTAACAGGAGCTTCACAGATATATGGTCTCGCACTTGACGAGAAAAATGACATACTCTACATTGGAGATCTGACCACAACTGTTAAGGGTTACGACACAAACGACTGGAGTCAGGTAAAGAGTCTTACTGTGAGCCAATCGGTAATGGGGATTGCTGTTGATGAGATACGTGGATATGTTTACACAGGAAATGCATATCCAGGTTACGGAAGTCTGGGATTACTGTCTCAATACGACTTGAACAGTAACAACGAAAAGACGGTAAATACGAGAACCTTGTCCGGAGGAGTTTCCACCGATAACGCCGTTGGAGTTGCTGTGGATCTTGATACCGGACTTGTCTATGTGACCACTGGGAATCAGGGTAGTGGAGGATCAGACCGCATACTGGTGTTAGATTCCAACCTGAATCTTAAATCTGCAACAGAAGACATCGGTAATCCCACCGGTATAGTCGTGCCCCGGAAGGAAAATTCTTACAACCCCCTCAGTCTCGTAAAAACCGATGGCGCGACAACTGTATACCAGGGAGGACAGCTCACTTACGTTATCAGCTTTGATAACCTGAACAATCCGAATACGGTAACCGGAGTAACTCTGACGGATGTTCTTCCTCCAGAGGTAACCTATGTATCATCAACAGATGGAGGAGTATATGATGGGACAGACACGGTTACCTGGGACATAGGTACACTGCTTGCCGGAGCTCCGGCTCAGACCGTAACTGTGAGTGTAACCGTTGATTCGGCTGCTACGATAGGAACATTCCTCGTTAATGCCGTCACTATAAACGGGAATGAAGCAGGAACCGGGCCTACGACTGTGCATGACCGGGATACAAAAATAGTCGCACAACAGAACAACGGAGAAATCCCGGAATTCCCGACAGTTGCACTTCCAATGGTTGCAATTCTCGGCCTGGCATTTGTGTTCCAGCGCAGAAAAGACTAAATTTAAATCCAATTAAAAATACTCATTTTAAATATTCGGGGCTTTAAGCCCCAATCTTTTTTATTCATCTGGTCATTTTCCTATTTCTCAATTTCAATTAAGATTAGCTCAACTTTTCTGTTGCCTTCAGTCCGTTATTTTTCTTCACGCCCAGCACTCTTACAACCACCATGCTTATTTCGAAAAAGATAACCATGGGAATGGCTACCCATTACCTGGCTGATAACATCCAGGGGAGTAAGTGCAGCTCCTGTAAACTCTTGATAATAGCTATTTTTTAGCAGACATACTCATTCCCATTTAGGATTCGCCAGGTTGGTTTATTGCGAAAATTGTTATCTTATCCCTTATTATTCGCTAGCTTACATGAATTTTGCCAAAATATAAAGTCAAATAAATATCTACTCCTCAAATATATTATCATCTTAAATTATATATTAGTCCTTCTGGTGCTATATAATTTCAACTATTATTCCTTTAACACTTATACATAATCTATATATAAACTTTAAAAATATTTTAATATATAACTAAAGCTGGACTTTTTGGATTATGCCTCTGAATAGCAGAATAGAGAAAAAAGGGAGGTTAAATTTAAGGACACTTATTAAATAAATTCAACTCATACATTATATATTAATCCTGCACAGTGCTATATAGTTTTAACTATTATTTTTAACACTTATACATAATTTGTATATAATATTCGAAAATATTTAAATATCGTATTGAAGCTGGGCTTTTTTGATGATGCTCTGAATAACAGAATCGGGAAAAAGGGAGTGTGTCCTTAAAGTCACAGTTAAAAGATGATATCTAAAAGAAAAAGTGAGAAATATCCTATAAATTGGGTGGGATTTAAAATGGAACGTAAAACAAATAAGAATAACTGCAGGTTTGCAGTAATACTTACTTTATCTATATTTATTGTAAGCATTACTGCAATTCCTGTTTATGCGGCCGATTGGCCGATGTGGAGAAATGACCAAGGAAGTACCGGAGCTTCGGCAGAGATTATTAATTTACCACTGACAGAACAATGGCATTCTAGTGCGCCTTCTGTGGAAGAAAATGGCGCAGTTGTTTCAAATGGAATTATATATATGTCTACTGATGATGGTAAACTATATGCCTTTGTAGTTGCAACCGGGGCAATAATACCTGGATTTCCAGTTGCTACCGGAAACAATTTTGGTTCACCAGCAATTGATGTTGCAAATCAAAAAGTATATGTTTTAGCGAGTAGCGAATTATTTGCTTTCAATTTAGATGGAACTAATGCATGGACTATGACCGTAGGTTCTATTGGACTTAATTATAATGAAGGACCTGTTATTGATGAAGGATATGTGTATATAATGGCTGGAGGTCAATTAAAAAAATATAGTTCTACAGGAGCATTACAATGGGCTTCTGCAACGTCAGGGGCTAACACACAACCATCAATAATGGGCGACTATGTGTATTCAAATTCTGAAGCTGGTAAAATTAGAAAATACAATAAAGCAACTGGAGTTGAGATTACAAGCGGAGGATTCCCTATTTCAACATCATCTGGTGTCTCTGTCCCGGCTGTTGTAAATGGAAAAATATTCTTTAAAGGAATTCAAACATATGCATATGATGCCAACACAGGTGCTTTGCTTTGGCAACAACCCTCTGGTGGAGATAGTACCTGGTCAGGATCTCCAGCTGTATATAATGGAGTCGTATATGTTTACGGTTGGGATGGGATAATGTATGCATTTGATGAAAATACAGGTACTTCTATGGCAGGTTTCCCGTCAACTAATTTAAATCCAAGTGGTGATCGTAATTGGAATTCACCCGCAGTTGCAGGCGATAAAGTGTTCATCGGCGCTGGGACCAGTCAAAAATTGAAAGTTCTGGGAGCTGCAGGAACAGCAAATGCTGGAGTAGTATTAGAAGAATATCTTGCATTTTCAACTGATTTTCAGGGTTTCGATCTGTGCTCACCTATAATATCTGATGGTGTTGTTTTTGCAATGCTTGATGGTGGAGGACTTTATGCATACTTCGATAGTGAGACAAATTGGACCGGTGGAGCTATATTGATAAATAATGGTGAAGGTTGTACTGAATCACAGGATGTGACGCTGGATCTTGACAGAGGTTCTAATGATTTAGTTACTGAAATGAGAATTTCAGAAGACCCATTTTTTACAGGAGCAGTTTGGGAACCTTATGCAACTGAAAAAATGTGGACTCTTTCCTCAGGCTATGGAACCAAAACTGTATATGTTCAATACAGAGATTCAAACGGCGAACTCTCAAATGTATTCAATGATCAGATAGAATATTCCGAAAACTGCGGAGCTACTCCTTCAGTGGAATCCACTGACACCGATGGGAATACAAAAGATACTTTCGTACAAGGGCAGCCGATCTACGTTATAGGAACCAACTATGATCCCTCCACAACGTATGATCTCTATGTGGTCGAAGACATCGTGTGGAATGATGGTTTGACAATTCCTGAAAGGGTTTCATTAACCTCTACATGGGTAACCTCGGATAGCGCAGGTAATTTACCTGTTACAAAAATATGGGATGCCTCGGTACTTGGTACATATGATGTAATTATTGATGTCAATAGTAACGGAATATATGATGTGGGTATTGATGCTATAGACGATATGGACGTGAACAATGCGGGCTTTGAAACGAATGAAATTCCAGAGTATCCAACTGTTGCACTTCCAATGGTTGCAATTCTCGGCCTGGCATTTGTGTTCCAGCGCAGAAAAGACTAAATTTAAATCCAATTAAAAATACTAATTTTAAATATACGGGGCTTTAAGCCCCAACCTTTTTTATTCCTCTGGTCATTTCCCTATTTCTCAATTTCAATTAAGATTAGCTCAAATTTTCTGTTGCCTTCAGTCCGTTATTTTTCTTAACTCCCAGCACCCTTACGACCACCATGCTGATTTCGAAAAAGATAACCATGGGAATAGCCACCATGACCTGGCTGATGACGTCAGGGGGCGTTATCGCAGCACCTGCAAACAGGAAGATGATGTAGATGTGCTTTCGGTAAGTGACAAGAGTTTCATACTTCACGAAACCGTTTCGGGTAAGGAAGGTAAGCACGATTGGAAGCTCGAAGATCAGCCCGAAAAGGGCTGTTCCGGCTGCTGCAAAGGAAATGAACTTGAAAACCGAATAGGTCGCGGAAATTCCCGAACCTGCTGCATTCAGATAGAGGTATTTCAGGAAAAGGGGCAGCATTATGAAATAAGCATAGGAAGCCCCAAGGGCGAACATGACAAGGGAGGCCAAACTTAAGAAGACGAACTGGCTGCGCCTGACGACGACAGGATTCCTGAAAGCAAAGCGCTGTGAAATGCCCCTGTAGATGTAAAAAGCAATAAATGGCAAGGCTATCAGAAGCCCGAGAATGAAAGAGAGCTTTAGCTTGAGCATCATCACTTCCAGAGGGGTGACGTAGATAAGTTTTGCACCTTCCGGGAGGAGGTCCTCTTTCATCCTTTCGATCAGGGGGCCTGTAAACTGGAAAGACAGCGAAACGCCCGAAAACAGGACTGCCGCGATTAATACCAGTTTTTTTCGCAGGGTCAGCAGGATTACGCTTAAACTTTCAATAGCTTCAGACATATGGAGTACCTTTTTTGCAACGCAAACGCGCGTTTATATCGTTTTTTATCCACTTTATTTTTGTCCCCTTTTATTACCCACTTTCTTTTGTTCCACACAATATCTTGTAATATCCTTATTTCTGTAATATCCTTATTCTTAATATTCTTATAAGAGACAGCAGAAATATCCGTGGAGTAGCTTCGGGAATAAATGTAATATTCTGTTCCGATATTAATATATTTATTTAAGTGCAGTGTAAAGACAGTAAGCATGAGTTCCCATAACCCAGGAAGCCAGACCCCTGCCGGAGGAGCCCCCGGCCCCGGAGAAAGCCACGGATTCGACTACGAGTCCGCAAACGCAAAGGGCTCTGCATACGCAAAGGGGTCCTCATCCGCAGCCGTGTCAGGGGTCCCCGGGGACATCGAAGAACCCGTCATGGCACACCTGTATGAGCTCAGGAACCGGTTAGGGATCGTCCTTGTCTGGCTTTTCCTGGCAATGGTGCTTGCGTACCCGTTTTCGGAGCAGGGAATGCTGCTCATCTGGAGAGAATTCATAAGCCCCGAAATTACCATGGCAGTCTACTCACCCCTGGAATGGGTCTTTGCCAGGCTCAGGCTCTGCCTGGTCTTTGCCCTTGCAGTTTCCATCCCACAGATTTTTTACCAGCTCTACAGGTTTGCGGGTAAAGGGCTCTATCCCCAGGAAAAGCGTTTCTTCCTCAAAGTCGTGCCCGCTTCCTTTCTGCTATTTATCCTGGGGACAGCCGTGGGTTACTTCCTGGTCTTGCCGGTGATGTTCAAATATGTGATCTTCTATTCGGGAGACCTGGCTTCAGCGCAGCTTTCGGTCCACAGCACCCTCTCAGCCGTGACCACGATCCTTGCAGGTTTCGGAATTGTGTTCCAGGCACCCCTGCTTGTTATCTTTGCCGTGAAAATGGAGCTTGTAAAGTACGAAACCTTCAAAAAACAGAGGGTTTTAGTCTACAGCGCAATTCTGGCCCTTTCCCTCTTTCTCTCCCCGGACCCGACCTTCATCGCACAGTTCCTGGTAGCCCTGCTGCTGGTAATCCTCTTCGAATTCAGCCTGCTCCTTGTCCGGCTCTTTTGAAAGCCGGAAAAATTGTTCTTTTCTTTTGAACATCAGCAAGTCCAGGTTAAAAAATGCAGCTTCAGCTTAAAAAGCCGAAATTCGTTCCTTTTGCAAGAATTTTTATATTTGATGGCTAATAATATCCGACAATGATAGGGTCCACTGAACTGATCGCAATTCTAATTGCTGCCCTCTTCCTCTTCGGACCCCGGAAACTCCCCGAGCTTGCAAGGTCTCTCGGGAGTGCCGTAGGGGAATTTAAAAAAGCCCAGCGTGCGGCAGAACTCGGGCTTACCGACTTTGACCCCTACACCCGGAAAGTCAGGCAGGAGGGCAGCCCCGGTGAAAACGGGGAAAATAAGGGAAAAGAGGTAAAGGAAGAGGAAAAAAACGAGAAAAAGACCAATACCTACCTCGGAAGCGTGCTGGAAGCTAAATCTTCCCTCCCGGAAAAAGAAGGAAAAGGGGACAGCTGAATTTCCGCCGAAAACAAAGCGGGTTTTCGAAGCAAATACTATTCAAAGATAAGTCCCACAGACAAGCCAGCAATCAGACAGAATACTAAATATGATTAAGCCAGATACTATTATGGCAATCAGATTATTGTTTATTGAAATCAGATTATCTTCCGGGTAGGGTGTATTATACCGGTATAATAATAAATATCAATCAAATAATAATTAAAAAATAGAAACTTTATATATAATAAAAAATCCTTTCCCTACATAAAGGTCAGAGTAACTTTTAAGATCATAATAATTTTTTAAGATCAATTTTAAGCTGCCAGAACCCCAGTACTCTTTAAGAAAACGAAAAACTTGAGGTCTAAAAGCCATGCTACCAATAGGCACAAGTGAACTAATACTGATATTTGCAGTGGTTATGCTCCTTTTCGGGGCAAGCAAACTTCCGGAACTTGCCAGGTCCATGGGAGGTTCGGTGGGAGAATTCAAGAAAGCCCAGAAAGAATCCGAACAGTCCTTTAAGGAATTTGAAAAATCCATAAAGGAGCCAACGGCCGAAGCCCCTGCTGCAAAGACCAAAGTTCAGGAAACTGCCGAAAAGCTGGGCATCGACATCAAAGGCAAAACCGACGACGAACTTCTGGAAGAGATCCAGAAAGCCGCCGAAAAGCCCAAAGAGGTCGCAGAGCCCTGAATAAAGAAACTGTAAACTGTAAACTAACTGTAAACTGTAAACTGTAAGTAAAAAAAGCCGGATTTCTTTTTGAAATCCCGGAGTTTTTTATAAATAAGAGCGTAAAACCCCTAGGTCTTTAGCCTAGGGGATATAAGCGT
>JAENZL010000004.1:0-4779 GCA_016841265.1 Methanobacteriota archaeon
CTGTCGGCCTGCGGCCTCCGAGGAAGGAGTCTTCCCGCCTTCGGAGATAAATTGTGACTAAATTTTATTTATATTCAATTAATCGAAAAATAATCAAATTATAAAGAATAAATCCGGGATATAATAAAATATTGGATTTGGAATACAACATAGACAGAAATTGATGCTATATTATAATTAATTGAAAATCAATTTATAAGTGATGACATCTCTTCTGCTCAGGGACCTACTGATAATTTTCGGGCTTTCGATTCCGGTAGTCTATACATTTTCCCGGTTAAGGATTGCTCCTCTTGTTGGATTTTTGATTGCAGGAATCCTTGCCGGACCTTTTGGCCTGGGGCTGATTACTTCGGGAGAAGAGATTGAACTCCTTGCTGAAATAGGCGTAGTGCTCCTGCTTTTTACGATAGGAATCGAATTTTCCCTGAGCGATCTTCTGCAAATTCGGAAAATAGTGCTGCTCGGCGGAGGGCTTCAGGGCCTTATAACTTCGCTTACCGTTGCTTTATTCTTTTATATCTTCATAGCTTATCCTCCGGAAGAGGCCCTTTTTATGGGGTTTTTGATAGCCCTCAGCAGCACGGCAATCGTTCTGAAACTTCTTCAGGAAAAAGGGGAAATATACAGCACTCACGGAAAGATTGCACTCGGAATCCTGATCTTCCAGGACATTGCTGCAGTGGTGATCATCATTCTGACACCTTTTCTTGCAGGGACACAGGCCTCTGGAAATATATTCATTGAACTCGCGTTCCGAGGGCTTGGGCTTATCCTTTTCACCTTTTTAAGCGCCCGCTTTGCGGTACCTTTTCTTATGTACCAGGTGGCAAAGACGCGCAACAGTGAACTCTTCCTGCTCAGTGTTGTGGTAATCGGGCTTTCCGTTGCCTGGCTGACCTCTCTGGCCGGGCTCTCCCTCGCCCTCGGAGCTTTCCTTGCCGGGCTAATTATATCGGAATCCGAATATTCAGCCCAGGCTCTTGGAAATGTCATCCCTTTCAGGGACATGTTCATGAGCATTTTTTTCATTTCCATAGGGATGCTCCTCAACCTGGATTTATTGAAAGAGCACCTCATTCTTGTTATAGGAGCTACCTTGATTGTGATTTTCCTGAAAACTGTCATAAATGCCCTGGTAACTTTTCTTATAGGATTCCCTCTCCATACAATGCTCCTTGTCGGTTTTTCCCTCTCGCAGGTAGGGGAGTTTTCGCTGATTACGGCAAATGTGGGATTTGCAAATGGGCTGATCTCGCCGGAAGTATATCAGGATTTTCTTGCCGTAACAGTGCTTTCCATGGTCCTGACCCCTTTTTCCATGGGGATGGGGCACCGAGTTGCGGCTTTTTCACAGAGACTTTCGCTGCCTGAATGGCTGAAACACGGCAGGTATGGGGAACTAGAGAAAGGAAAAGCTGAAAAAAGGCCTGAAAACCACCTGATTATAATCGGTTTCGGGATCAATGGGGAAAATGTGGCAACGGCTGCCCGGGAAGCTTTGATCCCCTACCAGATAATCGATATTAACCCGGAGACTGTCCGGAAAGAGAAACTGAAGGGAGAGCCGATTCTTTACGGGGATGCAGCCCAGGAAGCCGTACTGGAGCATGCAGGCATCAAAACTGCAAGAGCCGTGGTTATTGCTTCCGGAGACCTTGTCAGCACCCGCAGGATCATTGAAGTAATAAGGAGACAGAACTCCGCCGTACATGTCATTGCAAGAACCCATTTCCTGAGCGAACTGGACCAGCTATATGCGCTGGGAGCTGACGATGTTATCTCGGACGAATTTGAAAGTTCGATAGAACTCTTTTCAAGAGTGCTTCACAAATACCTTGTCCCGGAAAATGAGATCGAAAACCTCAGCTCCGAACTCCGCACCGACCATTACAGGATGCTCCGCAGCCCCGGAATTCGCAGGACAGGGATCTGTGACCTTGCTCTTGATTTTGCCGATGTGGAAATTCGAAGTGTGCGACTGGAGAAAGGTTCACAGGCTGCAGGAAAATCCCTGGGGGAACTTGAGATCCGGAAAAAATACGGGGTTTCCGTCTTTGCCGTCTCCAGGGATCACAGGATAATTCCAGACTTGAAAGCTGAAACCGTACTTCATCCGGGCGACCTCCTGCTCATCATCAGCCTTCCCGAAAAAATAGAAGAATTTGAGACTTTGTTTACCGTAAAGAAGTAAGCAGACCAGTTGGAAATCAGGTAATTTAGTAACCATGCCGCTGGCAATCAGGCCATTCAGCAATCAGAACATTCAGCAATCAGAACATTCAGCAATCAGGTAATTTGGTTTCAAGAGGACTTACATTTTAGAGAAGTGAACTACCCCCATGCTTTCTGACGAAAGTGAGGACGGGGTCTTCCCGCCTTCGAAGATAAAGGAATATAGAGATCGTTAATATATTTACAATGATTACCTCTTTAAAAGGTGGCTCTTTCAAAAGATTATTATATATAAGTTATTCTTTTTGTTTTAAGACTTCTAGATTTAAATAAGATGATTTTCACCGAAAACTTGAATAGTTACTCAAAGGACATGATAAGGCAGAGGAGATACGAAACGAAGATGGATTTAGCATATGTCGATATATGAGAGCAGAAGGATGCATATTTTTTCAAATTGTATTTCCTTAACTGAATCTTAAAAATGTACAAGTGTCTTCCAAAAAAAAACCAAAACCTATTTATCTACACTTACTATCTCAAATAATGGATACGATGAAATCAAAATTAAACCACTATTTTTCGTCTATGACTCTGCTGTCAGGCTTTCTTCTGGCGTTAGCGGGCATTGTTTATGCTCTCTCCGTACACCTTACTAGGAGATCTGACCCGGGGGAGATAACCATAACCTATGGTTTCATCGGTTTAGGGTTATCCCTCATCCTTACAGGTATTAACCTGATGATCAAGGAACCAAAGGAGTATCACAACTATGTGATTGGAGGAGGGCTTGTCCTCAATTTTATCGGAGTAGGGGCTTTTACCCTGATATACCCCGGAGGCTGGCACTATCCAAACGTTACCTACGTGGCAGGCACCTATGTCGCAGGGATCTGCTTGCTCGCAGGAAACGCCTTTGCAAACTCGGTTTTGAATCAGATTGAAGAGAGAGCAAGACAACTTTTTGAGAAGAAAGCTGAGAATACGCAGAAGTATAGTGAAGAGGAGATCGAAAGAGAGGTCCAGAGAACCCTTGAAGAATCCCTATCCGAAAGAGACGGTTTTTCGAGTTTTAACCTGGGAATTAAAAAAGAAGATTATGACTTTATTCTCGGAAAAGCGCTTACTGACTCAGAAGAAAAGAAGATTGTTGTCAAGGACGACATTTCAGAAGTTGAAAGCTTGAGGCTTGCAAGAAGCGGAAAGCTAAAAGTTAGCGATGATGGGCTTGATTCGGCATCAATGCTGCTTGCTCAGGCCATCAATACAGATCTAGCTACGCAAAGTAGCAATAAGAAAGGCATATTCAGAAGTAAAATGAAGATGTTCAAGAGGCACAAAAATGGCTAAAGGACTTGATGTAGGAACCATGAACATTATTTGTGCGGACAAAGGGGACGGCTCGATTTCCTTTGCGCAGCAGAGAAATGCATTCCTTGAAATGGAATCCAATGACCTGACAAAGCACATGCTTGACAATGGAAAGGTACTGTACACCCACCGAGGAAACAACCTTAATATCCTGGGGGAAGATGCCTTCAAGTTTTCCAATGTTTTCAACAAAAGCATCAGAAGACCTATGAAGCAAGGTATCATCAGCCCCGAGGAAAAAGAATCCATCTCGATGATCAAAGTTATCATCGAAAGGGTGCTTGGAGCTCCTGAAAAGAAGGGGGAAATCGCGTACATTTCCGTCCCTGCAAACCCCGTGGACAACCAGCTCAATGTGCTCTACCACAGCAAAACCGTGGAGGCACTTGCAAAGCAGCTAGGTTACAGCACTTACCTGATCGATGAAGGACTTTCGGTGGTCTACTCCGACCTCAGCGAATCCAACTTCACCGGTGTCGGGATAAGCATCGGGGCCGGGATGACAAACGTCACCGTGGCTTACATGGCAACACCTATTGTTTCATTCAGCATTGCCCGCGGCGGCGACTGGATAGACGAACAGGTGTCAATCGCAACCGGGATGGCAAAGGAAAGGATCACCGCAATCAAGGAGACGGACTTCGCCATTGGATCTCAGTACGAGATCGGAAGCGTTCAGGGAGCCCTTGCCGTCTACTACGATGCCCTCTTAACCTATGTCCTCCAGCACCTCAAGCGGAAACTCTCCGAGACCGCACCTCCTGATGCAGAGTTCCAGGTTGCAATAGCCGGTGGAAGCACCAGGGCCAGGGGCTTTGTTGATATGTTTGAAAAGAGGCTGGCACAAGCGGACCTGCCGATAAGGATTTCCAGCGTCAGGAAGACCAGATATATAAGCTCCTCAAACGGTGGCGACTCCAGGGACCCGATCTACGCAATTGCCAGAGGCTGTCTGATCGCAGCCCTCACAAAAGAGGCAAGCCTTGGTTCGGAAGCCCAGGCCGCCGTATCCCAGGCCCAGATGGCAGAGCCGGTAGGATCTGAGGAAGAGGACTGAACAGGCAGAACCATTACAAAAATGTTTGAAGAAGGGTAAAAACCCCTCTTCTTAATCTCTTTTTTCAGTTCATTATTTCATCTGTTTTCAAGATTTCTGGCAATTTCCTTATTGCTCTTACCTTTGCACTTGCTCTTACCTTTGCACTTGCTCTTACCTTTGCACTTGCTCTTACC
>JAENZL010000004.1:4789-50007 GCA_016841265.1 Methanobacteriota archaeon
CTTTGCACTTGCTCTTACCTTTGCACTTGCTCTTACCTTTGCACTTGCTCTTACCTTTGCACTTGCTCTTACCCTTGCTCTTGCTCTTACCCTTGCTCTTGCTCTTACCCTTGCTCTTGCAAAGGCTTTGATTTGCCCTCTCCTGTTACCCCTGCTAGGGCCGGGCAATTAGAACCCCTATATATAGTTTTTCTGCAGGATTTTAGATTTTTTAGCCGATTTTTCGAAAATAATATCTTCCGGTCTTTTTTTGAAGTAAAGTTAGCTTTCCTGAGTTTCCTGACGCAAATAAAACTGAAATAATCGGGAATATATTATCCCGCTTATTTCCCGAGGAAACGGCAGCATGCGCAGGAAGAGGGTTTTGGGGTAAGTAAGGTAATTTTATCTGGGACTAAATACGGCGGCGCATCCCGAAAAACAAATTTAGTTTTTAAACAAATTTATAAGGAATGAGTTTGTTATTTAAATTATTGGCACCTGCGGATGTACGGAGGATGCAAAGTTCCCATATAAGTAAATTTACAGGAGAATAAAACGCTATGCAGCCATTTATTGTGGAACATTACCTCACAAAGACCGTAGATGTCTACTGCGGTGGTCCTGATGTATTCAGGGGGACCATAGAAGCCTGCGCAGATAATGTACTTACTCTCAAAAGAGATGAGAAAATTACCCATATAGCCATCGATAAAGTGATAGCCATATGGGCTCAGTAATTCCTCAAAGTCGCTAGCAAAGGTACAACTCAATACAGAAGGGATTTTACAGATCCCTATGAATATTTACTAATAGTCAATTTAAGTTTTTCGATTTTCTTTGAGTACATGTTCGGCAGGCAGGCTCAAAGTGTCCTAAAACTGCACAGCCACACCTGAATACAGGAACGCATGAATACCGTCACACTTGAATAAGGCTATTCGGGACAAAGGCATCCTGAAGTTGAAGGATTCTGAACCAGAAGGAAAATGTGCAGCCGGGCAGAGGATTGAAAAACAAACGGAAGCGGAATAAATTTTACAACTAAAAAACTTAAAAGTTTAAGAAATATTTGAGGTGAAAAGAAATGCAGTCCTTCATCGTAGAACACCATCTTGGAGAAGTAATTGATGTCTACTGCGGCGGCCCTGACGTTTTCAGCGGTAAAGTAGAAGCCTGTGCAGACAACGTGCTCACTCTTGTAAAGGGTGACAAGTACACCCACATAGCCATCGACAAGATCATTGCCCTCTGGCGCGCATGAGCCGGACCAGGATTTGCTGAAAAGTAGCTATGTGTAAAACCTGAAGAAAAAATAGGCAAAATCTCGCAAAGGGATAATAGATCTCCCCAGGAGATAACAGATATATCAAAGAGATAGTGCCTTGAAGTGGAAAAGCCACGAAGTTCAGAGACTTCGTTCTTTTCCTATCGATTTTAAATTACAATATCTAGATACTGTAGCTTTTGCACTTAACTTTTAGACTTAACTTTTAGACTTAACTTTTAAATTTGATTTTATTCTGACCTGTGCCTGGACTTTCTTATTATTACCTGTGACTGGCGGCGTGAGCGGCGATAAATTCCCGCATAAGTTTTGCACCCAGCATTGCCGTCTGTCCGGAATCGTATTCAGGGGCAATTTCCACGATGTCGAAAGCCATTGAGAAAGGGGCAAGAGTCCTTACTGCAGTCCTTACATCCCGGGCACTCAAGCCGAAAGGTTCCGGAGTTCCGAGCCCTGGGGCGTACGCAGGGTCGAGGGCATCCATGTCCAGGGAAAGATAGAGCAGGGAGCAGTCCAACCATTCCAGGGCTTCTTTCAGGACTTCGACCATGCCGATTGCTTCCACGTCATCGGCAGTGTAATATTTCAACTTGTTTTCCCTTGCAAAGACCCATTCATCCTCCGGACCACTGCGGATCCCTATTGATACGAGGTTTTTCGAGACTTCCGAAAGGATGTTCCTTGAAACGCAGGCGTGGTTATGCTTGAAGCCACGGTACTCGTCCCGGAGGTCGAAGTGGGCATCCAGGACAAGGACCCCGAAGTCGTCCCCTGCGGATTCGGCACATGCCTTTACCGTTGCAAAACTCAGGGAATGCTCACCTCCGAGCATGATGGGCAGTTTCCCGTCGGAAAGGAGGTCTTTTGTGTCTTCATAAAGGTCCTGCAGGGTTTCGTCAACGGATGCAGAGGTATCGAGGTTTCCTGCATCGTGGATGAGCAGGTCCGCAAGATCGAGATCAAAAGTAGGGTTATAGCTTTCAAAGTTCGCGGAAGCCTGGCGCATTGCGTCCGGAGCCCAGCGGCTTCCCGCCCTGTACGATGATGTGTTGTCAAAGGGTACCCCGAAGATTACGTAGCGTGCGGACTCATAATCTGCAAGGGCGTCCACAAAGGTATTGGGAAAAAACATGTTCTGATCTACCTTAAATCATAATGATAAAATTATGCCAACAAAATTGCGCTAATAAAAAAAGAGGGACCCAGGTTGATAAAAACCTGAGTTTTTTGCAGTTATTTTCCGAAATATTATTTCCTGATGTCGAATTTGATCTTACCAAGGGCAGTGATGTAAGAGACTTCCTCCCCTTCATTTATCCTTTCCTTTAAATCCTCGGGGATTGTGATCTCGAAAGTCGTGAAGTCCCCCATGTCCATGAGCTGGGCGATGTCGCCAGTGATAGAGAGGACCTGGGCGTTCTTCCTTTCCACCAGGGGCACGTAGATCTTGTTTGCAACGGAACCTATGAAGGAACGCTTCTGGCCGTCAAAGAGTCCGATTGCTTCGACTCTTGCCTTGGCGGACCCGTGTTTCCCGGGTTTGGACTTGGAAATGCTCTTGATGACGCATGCTTCGTCGTCGATGATTACGTATTTACCTTCCTTGAGGTTCTTAACTTCTACCTGTTCTTTCATGATGATCCTTCCTTTAAATTTCACGATGTAAGAGTTAAATTGGTTAACGTAAACGCCACTGCAGACCTTTTCAAGGGGAATGCCTGACAGAGGCTTTCTGTGCAGGGCTTTTTACAGACATGCTGCCCTGGTTTTATCCTTATCTTTATATATTTACATGCCTTTTGTGACAATTTAAATGTAATGTAACGGAAACCCGGGGCCCATCTAAACCGAAACCGGGTCGAAACTAATACGATTAATTATCCTAGACTATATAATGCTTATGCGAGAGACACCGTTATGAATCCTTCTCCCTGAAAAATTGCAGGGAATTCAAGGGAAATTACCCCGGATTTTCGGAAAAATCCCGGCATTTTGAGGACAAAAACTGGAATTTTTGAGTAAATGAGCGTTATTTCAAGAAATCAGCGGTTCCGAGCCCGGAGAGGGCTCTGTTCATCTCCATGGATGTTCCCATCAACTCCTGAGCCCCAGGTTCTCCAGTTTTCGAGCCAGAGGTACCCCATCGTCATCCCAGCCTCTGAAATGATAATATTCCAGAAGGGCAGCTTCAAACTCATCCGGAGGTATTCCTTTTCCTTTGCCACCCTCACTTACAGTTCCTTCCGAAGCTACATTTCGGTCTCCTTCTTCATCAGCATTTCCTTTACCCCCCCTTTTTGTCCCGAAGATTTCCAGAAGCCTTTCCGGAAGAGTATCATCTGCCCGCGTAAATCCTGCTTTCAGGTTGAACATCCTCTCGAGGTTCCAGATCCTTTCCCCAATTTTCAGAAGGTCAGCCGGGAAAAGCTGTTTTCCCGCGGCGGAAAGCAGAAGGTCGGAACATGACCCTTCGTTCAGGGCAAAGACCGAATAAGGACAGAGGGCAAGAGAGTCAAGCACCGCTGTCAGGTTTTCAAAGACCTGCAGGATACCTGCTTTTCCATTCAGGCTCAGGCGATCAATACCGAGGGGTTTTCCGAGCACTTCGGGACCAACCATAAAGGCTGTCAGGTAGTCAGCCCCATGCGGAGATGTCGCATAGGCAAGAGCCTGCCCCCTGATTCCCCGAGGGTCAAAGCCAGCCATTTCAAGCCCTTTCACGTCCATGCTGAGCTCTATTCGACCCCTCGCAGAGAGGTACTCCAGAGCCCCCAAGCCAAATTCACATTCTCCTTCCCCTATTTTGAGAAGGAGGGCTTCGATTTCCCCGGGATCAAGGACGCGGGACTCGAGCTCTGCATAAGCCCCGAGGACAGACCCTGCGGATACGGGGTCAAGCCCGTAATCCATACAGATGAGGTTTGCCCTGAGAATTGATTTGAAGTCCGGGTTTTCCAGGTTCAACCCGAATGCCCAGAGACTATCATAACCCGGAACCAGCTGTTTTGTAGATTTGATCCTGTGGATGCAGCCCAGCGGGCAGGCCGGACAGCTTTCTTTATCAAGCTCGAATCCGGTTTTGATGTATTCCCCCGATAGCCTGTCCGCAATCGCTGTGCCCCTCTTTAAAAAGTTCCTGCAAGGGATGAGGTCCAGGTAATTGAGCAGTTTAACGAGCACCGGGGTCCCGTAGTTTGCCAGCCCTTTGGACAGCACGGGGTTTGCTTCAAAAAGTTTCAAAACCTTTGATTCCGCCTCTTTGAACCTCTCGGGATCTGCTGGCGTAAGCCCTTTGCCTTCACCTTCCTTACCCTTACTGTCCTTGCCTTTTACAACAACTGCTTTTAGCATTTTGGAGCCTGCTACAGCTCCCAGGCCCCCTCGCCCGCTGTGAATGGAATCACATACAAAAGAAGATGTCCTTACAAGTTTTTCTCCTGCCCTACCTATACAGACAACGCTTCCCTTTCCACCCAGAATTCCGGTACATTCTTCCGTATTTTTCCCCCAGAGTGGTCCTGCATTTTTGATCGCAACATTTCCTTCCCCTAGCTCAATATAGACCGGCTTTTTAGCCTTTCCTGTGACTACAAGGGCATCAATACCCTCTTTTTTCAGTTCCTGCCCGAAATTTCCTCCGGCATTCCAGCTGAACACGGTACCGGTGAGAGGGGATTTCGAGGTAAGGACAAAACGCCCTGCCATGGGAGCAAGTCCTGTCAGCGGCCCGGAAGTAAAAATAAGGGGGTTTTCCGGATCAAGGGGATTAGCCCCGGGATCTGTCAGGTCGAAGAGCAGTTTCACCCCGAGCCCTCTACCACCCAGGAATTTGTCCTGCAACTCCCCATCTGTCCGGGAAGTGCTTATCGATTCGGAACTCAGGTCAACGTGTATGGTTTTTCCGATCCAGTTTTCCATGTCAAATCCCCTGCATATTATCCGGCAATACTTTCCTTTCCCCGGATTTTACCCTTCTATGCCACCTCCCATTTTAAATGCTTGTCCTTCCCACCTCTTAAAGAAAAACTTAAAAAATAAAAATAAATTTGGAAATGATAATAGTAAAGTTGGAAATGATAATAGTAAAGTTGGAAATGAGAATAGTAAATTTGAAATGGGTAAAAAATAAATTTATAACTAGTATAAGAATATTAAATAGGCCAGCCTTTAAAGTAGGGGAACATTAAATATTAAGGTATGAAACTCAAGAAACCTTACGTCATTTCGGTATATGCCCTTGTCCGTAATGAGAAAGGAGAGTATCTGCTGCTCAAGCGTTCAGAAAATTCCCGCACAAACCCTGGGAAATGGGACCTTCCGGGGGGAAAGGTGGATCGGGGAGAAACCCTAAAAGAAGCAGTTGCAAGGGAGGTCCAGGAAGAAACCGGGATCTCGATCAATCCGGGGGAAATTGCAGGAGAGGTGACTTTCGAGCTCCCTGCAAAAAAAGTTATCGCCGTTGTCTATGACGGGGGGTTCAATATGATAGACGTGCAGTTGAGTTATGAACATATGGATTACGCCTGGACCCCCCTGGAAAAGATCGTAGAAATGGAAGCTCTTCCACACTATTTCAGGACTTTCTTCAAGGAGCATGCCATAGAAAACCTGAAAGCATCAGGGTCTTCCATTTAACTCTTTTACAGAATTACTTCGCCCCCCCCCCTGCCAGAATTATTTCAGGCAGTTGACTTCCAGAATTTCATTTCAGACATTTCATTTCAGGTATTTATCTTCAAGTTTCTTTCTATTTTTCCTGCTGGAACGCCAGCTTATACCCAGAAAAAGAATGGCCACAAAGGCTACCAGGGCTCCTGCGCGGAGCAAAGGGCCATACTTGCTGAGAAGGAGGGGGTTTACATCGTCCCGCAGTTCGTATTCAGGGTACATTATATCCCGGGGGTCATCGCTGTGCCCGAGCCCAAGCGCATGTCCGAGTTCGTGCTTTGAGATGGCGAGCATTGTTCCATCCCCGTACTGGCGCCAGCCCCTACCCTGATAGTTTCCGACTTCCAGGACAATGTCCACCCGCGCGAATCGCCCGTCCACAAGATGCGGCTTTGCATACCCTGCCACTCCTGCAGGTGCTCCCTCGACATTTTCCAGGTTTTCGACCCAGCGGATCCTGATATCGGAGTTTTCGGAGTCCGTGAACTCAAAAACAGGCGTATAAGCCAGGTTTCCGTTGCCTCCTTCTTCCCAGTACTCCAGGGATTTTTCTACCTGTGTATAATAGGTTGGGCTGTAGTGGGAAGGCACGTTTTCATCATCGATAAAAACCGTGATAGGAGAATGGTCCCAGGGTTCATCAAGGATTTTTTCATAGCTATATGCACAAGCTGCGGGGGTGAGAGATAAAACAAGAAGCAGCAGTAGTGTTATACGCAATAATTTCATTTGAAGCATAAGGACTCAATTAATACAGATGGCTCTTAATAATAAATAAGTGATTGATCAAACTTATTGAATAAGTAAGGATCTAAGGTTAGTTGACTTCTTCTAATTGGTCATTCTCACAAAGTTTGCTCTAACACGAGTTATTCGGACCAGGTCGGAAAGGATTTGGGGTTGCCCTGACCAGATTCAAAAAAGAATAATCAGGAAAGAGGTTTCGTCCCTATTAATTAGTCGAGAGATGCTCCGGAAATATTACAGACTTCACAGTCGGGGTCACAACACCGGTCTTTTTCATTATCCTCGCCTTCTAATTCGGATGCAAGAGCTCTTGTGCTTTCGGCAAGCACAGCGGCATTCGAGAGGGAAGCCCCTATCATGATCGCAGAAAAGATGTTTTCTTTAGGGATACCTTTTCTTTTTGCGATCCTGATATGCATCTTCAGGCAGTGCTCACAGCGAATGGCAGAGGCAACACCTATGGAGATCAGTTCCACGGTTTCGGGGTCGAGGTTCTTGAATTCCCGCATGATTGAATTGTCATAGAGAGTTTTCGGGATGAAGATTTCCGGCATATCTTTCATGAAATTCATGATATAAGGGACTTCACCGTACTGTTTCTTGACATCATCAAGGAGTTCGGAGACAGCGTTATCAGGATCCTTTTTTAAGATTTCTACAATATCTTCCAGTTCCATACGAAACCACCAGCATTCATTAAGATGCTAAAGCCGGATTCAGACTGTCAATTGAAGCTCCCGGCTTTATGAATTAAAGGATGAGTGAATGCACAAACCCATAAAAAATGTAAAGTGGGCAAAATCCGGGTCAAATTGCAAAACCAACGTCCGATTTAGATTTGATCTTTATCAATATATAATTTTTCATTTTTGACCGGGAAATATTTGCGAGCTCCGAAAGTACGACCCCTTCATCAAACTCCAGGTTTTCGAACTTCTCGTGGAATTCGTCGTAGGGCAGTTTGACCCTTAGCCCATTCAGCTGCATGGTAATAGGAGCCGGAGAAAGCACCCTGCTGATTGCAGGAACCTGATTCTCGATTTCCTTCATAACCCTGGCCGGCAAAACGGCAAGAGGATCTTTTGCAAGCTGCTTTCGGATCTTGTCTGCGACCTTTCCGATTTCCTCGTTAAGCGTATCCAGGGCATCGATTTCATTTTTATGTCTGAGTCGGTGAGAAACCCTGCCTATGCCCCCAACGTAAAGGTCTGCTCCGGGAACTTCTTCGGTCTTCAGTTCCGGACCACCTGTGACCACAATAGGGATCTCGATACCCTCGAATAGTTTAGGTTTCTTATTTATGATGCAGTCACTGAAGGACCCGAAAGTGAACACCGCAATGTCATGTTCGTTGATCAGCTTTCTCTCGTAGTCCATGGACAGGGAGACTCTTCGCCCCATCCCCCGGGCAAGCCCGATCATGTTGGTATTGGCTCCGGGATGACGGAGATACTCTGCCACGTCGCAGGCAGAGTGAGGAAGATGGTGAGAGGCAAGAGTGGGAGAAACGACTGCGATTTCAACTCCCGTAAGGGAAGCCACAAGCAGGACTCCGAGCAACTCGTCGGAAAGCTCCTTTACAAGGTGCACGTCCTTCTCGGGAATGAGCATTATAAGGTTTACTTCGGTCCCGACAACCACTTTCTGGATTATGTAGCCTCCAAGGTCTTCCAGCAGTTCCAGAATAAGCCCGTGCTTATGGACCCCACCGGTGTAAAGATAGGGGAGGAATATAGATGTCATTTTGTTTTCCCTCCTGCCAGTAATTCTTCAAGCATTGCGCCTGCTTCTTCGACCCATTCCTTTTGCATGGATTCTTCGGATGCCACGAAGACAAAACGGTTGCCTTTGAACAGGTGGTAGCGGACTCTGAACCCTTCGGGGGTCGCCCGGATTGCAAAGTCCACAAGGTCTTCGTGCAGGGTGTGCCTGGGATCGGCCACAATCATCTTTCCGAGAAACTCGGCTTCTTCCTGGGGCTTGTCCGAGTCCACGGCAACGGTCCAGCGGTCAGGCTGCCTTATATTCGCCTTCCCGTGGCGTTCCCAGAGTTTTTTGAGAAGCTCCGGAATATATCGTTCTTTCTTGATAGAAATAACGACCTCCTGGGAAGCTCCTGTTTTTGCTTCCACGTCAGCCATATCAAGGGTTGTTACCTTCGTGCCTACGTCCCGGAGAATGATTACCATCTGGAAGAGAGAATCTTCCGGCCGCAAAACAACCTTTATCCTCCCTATTGCAGGCCCAAGCTTGAGACTCGAGAGGTTATCCTCGATAATCTGCCTGTAAAAGGCCTTTTCCGAATCAATTGCCGATTCAACAATAAAGGTCTCAAGCGCGTTCATGCCACCTCACTCCTCCACATAGCCGGAAGCTAGCAAGGCTGCCCCGACTGCTCCTATCAGGTGGGAATTTTTCGGCACAAGGACGTCGATCTTGAGAAGGTCTCCAAGGGCTTTCGGGACCCCCTCGATCAGGGACGAACCCCCGACCAGAATAAGAGGTTCTTTTACGTCCACTTCCTGGAGCTGCTGTTCAAATATCTGCTCGACCACACTGTAACAGGCTGCGGCAGCAACATCTTCCGGGATAGCCCCCTTGGCAAGGGAGTTTACCAGGGACTGGATCCCGAAGACTATACAGTAACTGTTCATGGTTACGTTTTCCTGCACGCCTTTAACTGCAAGGGCTCCAAGTTCCGTGATGTCCACTCCCAGGCGTTTTGAGATCATCTCAAAGAAACGCCCCGAAGCTCCGGCACAGATCCCTCCCATGGTAAACATACCGGGGATCCCGTCGTCCACGGAAATCGCCTTGTTGTCCATCCCACCGATATCAATAACAGTTGCAGGACCTGTCTGGCAGTCTGCAAGATAGACCGCTCCCTTGGAGTTTACCGTGATTTCTTCCTGGATCAACTGAGCATTGAAATGTTTTCCGATCAGGAAACGCCCATAGCCCGTGGTTCCAAGAGCCTGAATTTCCTCCCTGGGAACCCCGGCTTCTTTAAGAGCCAGGGAATACGCTTCTTCGGCACTTTCAAGGACTTTAGTAGTGGGCACCCAGCCCGACCCTATGATCTCGTTATCTCTCATGACCACGGCTTTGGTCGTGGTGGAACCCGAATCAATGCCTGCGGTCAGGCCTGTCTGGGCTTCCCTTGCCAGAAGGTGTCTTCGACGGGCAACGGTTGTCAGGGCTTCCAGCCGGGTTAGCAAGGTCCCGGCAGTGGTCCTTTCGGTGAATGAATAACTGATTACGGGGATATTCGAGTGCTTGTGGATGTACCTTCGGACCTCGTTTCGGACAATCGCCCCTTCAGCACAGCGGAAACAGGTTGTAATAAAGACCCCGTCCACATGGGTTGTGCCTTCTACAACGGCTTTTGCCCTTGCCATCATGAGCCGGAGGTCCCCACTGGCCACCTCAAGCCCGAACTCTCTGCCTATGTTGTCCAGGCCTGCAACATCAATTTCGGGGTACACGAACTTTGCGTTTACTTCGGTGGCAGCAGCTTCAAATTCGGGCTGTACTCCGGAATATTCGGAACCACATGACACCAGCGCAATTTTGACAATTCCGGCCTCTTCACTCATTTTTCTTCCTCCCGGGGCAGTGATTCCAGAAACGCTTTGATTTTGTACACGAACTCCGGGGCGTTTTCTTCGGAGTCAGGGTACCTGAGCTCAAGGATAGGGATGTCTTTCGATCGGACAAGGTACCTCATAAGTTCGTTTGTGCGATTGCAGCCCACACATCCGAAGTTCACGGGGGGGGCCTCAACAATTATTGCTGCTTCCGCGTCTTCGATCAGGGGACCGATAAGGGACATCCTCCCCCTTACCCCGGCAGGGACCTCAACAGCAGCATAGCGAAGCCCGACTTTCGGGTCTTCGGGGGTGATATTGACAGGGGGCGAGTCAAGGCTTATGTTCGTAACTTTTTCGCGCACCTGGTTCATTACGGCAAGGGGCTTGTGCCCGAAGCGCTCCACCAGGTCAGCCAGGATAAGACTGTTTACAGGATAAATGAAAACTTTTGCCAAAAACACTCACCTCGCAAGTTCCGCTTCAATGATCCGTTCTAACTCTGATACTTTAAGTTTGTCCTTTTTAGTCGGGCTTTCTTTCACGGGTCCTTTTGCCTCCAGTTCATCAAGGGCATCTCCTATGGCAGGGAGCATCCGCACTTCTTCCCTGAGAAAATGAAATCCGGGCCTTGGACCTCCGCCCCGGGATGCACGGCAGCGCCGCTCGTCTCCTGCGGGGAATCCTCTGTCCTTAACAAAAATATGGTTTTTATCGAGTTTCCGGATTTCTTCCGTCACCATCAGGACATCTTCGGTAGGCCCGGTCACGATCAGCCCGAAACAGGTTTCCTTTACCGTGACTGGAAACTCTGATTCGTAAATCTTCATGGCTGCATCTACAGGCAACACCTTATCCGAACTGATTACAATGACCTTTGTAATCTCTTCCTGTTTAACGTCTGTCATTTTCCGTCTCTCCTAAGCTTGCGGGAGACTTTACCTGCGGTGAAATCCACCTGTGATAAAATTCACGCGCGTGAACCTACTCGCAGATATTGTATTCACATAACTAAATTGATAAACGGGTTTATTTACGCATAGAAACAATTAATGGATTTTATTTGCGTATAAAACCACTTAATGATGATTATTTACGCATAGAACCACTTAATGGATTTTATTTGTGTATAAAACCACTTAATTATGATTATTTACGCATAGAACCACTTAATGGATTTTATTTGTGTATAAAACCACTTAATGATGATTATTTATATATAGATCCACACTTTGATGAGCGTTAACTTACGTATAGCTTCACTTACGTATAGCTTCACTTACGTATAGCTTCACTTACGTATATTACATCTCCTTCCTTGATGCCCTTCAGTTTCTCAGGATCAATAACCCGGCCAATGATATTTGTTGAGGAGAACTTTTCCCCGGTAGGGCCGAAAAGGTCATCATCCACAAGTTTTACCCCGATGTTTCCCATCCTCTTTGCCGATTGATTTGTGATCCCGAATTCTCCGGCAAGGACTTTGTCCCTGGGGCTGTTTTCGGGCAGGATCTCTTTATACTTAATGGCTTCTACCTTCTCGGCCCTGAAAAGGTAGGTATTTTCATAGACCATGCTAACAAGTAACTGCCCTACGGTTTTTGTCTTGAGTTCCAGGGAATGGCGGAAAAAGTCCACTGATTTGGGAGCCTTTTCAGGGTAGAGTTCCACTTTTACGAGTTTTGACCCGGGCACAGCAAAAGCCGTAACCTTGGCTTCCCCCAGGATCTCAAGAGTGGTCGCAGGTTCCTGCTTCACAATAACCGCGTCTTCTTCTATACACCCTTCTTTAACCAGTTCGACCCCTATGGACGAAAGTACGGGTTCTACTTCTTCAAAACGGTGACCCAGAAGGACAAGCTGAGGCGGAAGGCACTCTACCGCAAGTTCCTGTCCGTTCTCGGCAAGTTTCACGAGTTCCAGCCCCTTCGTCACATGCCCTACGACAGAATGTACAAGGCTGGAAGGCCTGTCCTCTCTTGATATGTAGACCTTACCTGTCCCATATCCTGTAGTCCGGACCGAAACGGCGCCTTCTGTCCGCGGTTCAAAGTTTTCGTAAGGAGCAACTTCTTCCCGAAGGGAATTATCCGAAATAAAAGAACTGGCCACATAGTCAACTTTTAAAACCCCTTCCCGGACCAGGGCGTAGAAATGCTCCGCACCCAGGGGGGCGTTTCTGGAAAGCTCAACCTCAAAATAAGTGAATATGCTTGCCCCATCTTCAAGAAGAGTTGAAAGGTCGTCAGTGCAGATTTTGTCTGCAAGTTGTTCCCATTCGATTATCGGTTCTATGTTCAGAATAGAGTCATCTTTTGAAAGCCGATTTAATAAGTTTTTTCCACTTATGACTTTTGCAAAAATCCCCTCATCAGGAGTTCCATATTCTGCAGCATGTCTGTTTCTGGAAATGATCAGGTGCGTGTTTCCCGGATCGAATCCACCGGCTCCGAACACAACATCGAAAGCTTCAAAACTTTTGAGCCCGCGTTTGGGCTTCAATTCGGTTTCAAAAGGTCCGAAAGCCAGAGCGTCCGGACCTGCCCAATGGACGTTTTTCCCTTCATATTCTTTGAAGTTTTCAGCCCATGATTTACAAGAAGGAGAATCGGAATCTTCAAGTTCGATCCTGAATTTCCCTTTCGTTGTGTTTATAGCGTATTCAGTGATGACTTCCGATTTCCTTTCAGCGGTCATTTTCAAAATTCCGATCGCTGTACCGGCTCTATAGGGAGCATTGGAAACTTTCAGGGCATCTCCAAGGGTAGAGCCTTCAGGCAACTCAAATTGCTGCCCGTTCACCTCTACGCTAATCTTTTTACTCGTAATCCAGCACCTCATCTTAGTATTTACCATACTAAGAGGGGAAACCACATTTATAATTCTTCTGCAGCCTTGAGCTTTTCTTCATCCGTAAGTTGAGAAAGTACGGAATTAGGCACTCCGAGGTCCACGATATTTCCATCGCGCATAAGGGCGACCCGGTCGCAGATTTCATTTACAAAATCCATGTCGTGGGAAACGACGACAAAAGTCTCTCCGACTTCATCTCTGGCTTTGAGGATTGAGTTTGTGACCGCAACCTTTGTAATCGGGTCCATTGTCCCGGTAGGCTCATCCATGATCACGATTCTCGGTTCCTTGATAAGAACCTGAGCAAGTGCAATCCTGTGCCGCTCCCCTTCGCTCAGTTCATCAGTCATCTTGGTTAAAACGGCTTTTGCCTTGTCTTCATCGAATCCTGCAGCCTTAAGGGTCATAACCGCTTTTCTTACCCCGAGTTCGAAGGGCAGGTCCAGGCTGATAGACTCAGTCAGGTTGTCGACGACGGAGCTGTGGGTGTAGAGCCCGTATTCCTGGTGCAGGAAGCCCATGTACTTTGTTGCCCTGCCTTTGTTGTCCACGCCCAGCTTGGTCATGTCCACCCATTCATCCCCTACACGGACTTCCACTTCTCCTTCGGTGGGGGGTAAAATTCCCATAAGGATCTTGGAGGTGGTTGTCTTGCCTGCCCCGCTAACTCCGACAAGCCCGAAGATTTCGCCTTCTTTTACGTCAAAGGAGATTTTGTCCACTGCCCTGACAACTCCGCGGTCCACCGAGATGTAGCGCTTTGCGAGGTCTCTTACACGGATGATGGGTTCGCCTACTATGGCACTCTTTTCCTGCCTGACAAGGGATGCGCTCTGCATGAAGGTTGCAGAGACTTCAATGGGATCCCCCGTCATGGTAACCTCTCCATTATCGAGCAGGATCGCTTTATCTGCCAGCTGTTCGATAACTTCGGGCCAGTGGGAAGTCAGTACCATGCTCATATTATAAGTTTCAACGGCCCGGATGACGGCTTCATGAACCAGTTTTGCGGTCAGGGGGTCAAGGGTCCCTGTAGGTTCGTCTGCCAGCAGGATCAGGGGATTTCTAACAAGCTGCCTTGCAAGCACTACTCTCTGCTTTTCGCCTCCGGAAAGTTCCCTTGCCACATGCATCATGCGGTGGCTCAGGTTGACCTCTTCCAGGAGTTCAACTGCCTTTATTATGGCATCATCACCCTGGTACCCGATTTCATTCAGGGAGTTCATGACATTTACAAGAACCCTTTCGTCCCCGTAGAGGGCAAAGGTTCTCTGGAGCATAATCGCAATCTTTTTTGCAATATCTTTCCTTAGAGGGTCGTAGAGAGAAAGTTTTACAAAATCCGCTTCAAAAGCCAGGAGTTCCTCGCTGCAGACCGGGCATTTATGACCTACCTTGCTGGGGCGTTCGATATACCCGCACTTTTCACAGCGGGCAAGGTGGTAGACCACTTCACCGGAAATATTTTCAAACGATTCGGTTCCACGTAACACGTGCATGAGGATGGTTTTTCCGGATCCGCTTCTCCCCAGAATTCCGACGACTTCTCCTTCATCGATGGTTAGACTTACGTTTTTCAGGGCCTTGACGCCGTCGAAATCTACGGTCAGGTTTTTGACTTCAATAAATACTGGCATGAATTTTCCTCCGTGAATTATGAGCTGGAAATAACTTTTAAAGGTGGATATTACCGCCTGTCGGTCACGTACCACAGAATATGAATGGGAATTACTCTGATGGGACCGGTATATTAACTAAACAATTAATTTCACACATTTGGGCAACAACTAAATAAGATTGAACATTACATAAACATAACGCATTATTTACTCACTGTTAACTCCCGAAATCAAGAGCATAAGCCTGATTTGCCTGTATCCGTCTCCTTTTACAGTCCCTGTACCACATCCACAACTTTTATAATGTTGTCAAGCACAAGATCAGCTGCTTCCTTGAGTTTTTCAGGCCTTTTGTCACCCTGTTGGACCGTCATGATACCTACGTCTGCTGCCCTCAGGGCAAGAATGTCGTTGATGCCGTCCCCTACCATGACCACCTTTTCATATTTGATTTTTAGCTTACGTACGACTTCTTCCTTCATACTGGTGGTTGCAAGGGCAAAGACCCTTTCGGGGGGAATTCCTATGTATTCTGCTAGCTGAGAGAGGGTCCGCATGCTGTCCCCTGATGCGATATAAGTGTCTACGTCCATTTTCTGGAGGGTCCGGACGGTCTCCAGGGTGGTATCAAAGACCTGCCCACCCGTACTGAGCACATAGGGCACGTCCCGGGCCTCCGAGTCTACGATCAGCCCTGCGGCCAGGTAAAAGATGTTCGGACAGCGGGCAGAAACCGCGTGAATAACTTCATGGACGTCCCCCATCCGGAGTTGCGTTCCTTTTATGATCTCACAGGCAGTTTCCGGGGACAATTCTCCCTTTGAGCAACTAATCCCTATCGGAACCCTGTACTCTTCTATGAACTCAAAAAGGAACATGTCTTCCCTGGACCTGAGTATTGTTTCGTTTTCGGTATTCAGGACAACGAGCCCACACCCGTTCTTCTTTGCGACAATTGCGGTGCTCTCTATGTTTTCAAGAATACGTCCCGTGACAGCTTCTTTTGCAACCCTGTACATGTGGAGAAGGGTCCCGGCACTGTCGAAGACCACGGCGATTCTTTTGGCCATAGGAAAGGATAAACCTGTAAAATAAAAAAATCTTTGTGATAACGGAGAAGACAGCAGGAGAAAAATCATAAAAAGAAATTAAATGATGAGGGTGAAAGTTACATTTCGACATTCACCCAAAAACATCACAAAGCAACATCACAAAGCAACATTCACATTATTGCTGCCCCTGAAACGAAAACTCCCGCGAAAAAGCCAAGAATAGCCCCGCTGTTCAGGAAAGGAAGCCCGGCCTGGGGTTTACCCTTCATGACAAGGGCGTAGAGGACGAAGTATCCAGCAAGGGTTCCAAGCATGGCTCCCAGTACCGGATAGGTTGTTGGCCCGCCGTTTTCCATAAAGATACTTGCCGAGACCACCAGCAGGGTAGGCATGACAGCGTCCCCGAGCCCCATGAAAAAGGCTTCCCTCTTTTCCCCTTCCGCAAAGTTTTCTTTCCGAAAAGAGTAACCGCGCTGTTTGGGGATTACGAAAAGGATTGGAAGTTTCAGGTCCATTACCCCTTCGGCGAGGGTGACCATATGCTTTGTCTTGTAGACGGAGAGGGCATCATAAATTGCAAGGAGCAGGAGGAGAACGACTACCGGGATAACTGACATGGAAATCCCTAGAAGGGCACTGACTCCGCTAGCGATGCAAATTCCCACAATGTCAATAACATACCATTCAGGATATTTGTAAAGCAACACTGTCAGCCCTACAGATAGCAGGGTTGAGACCAAAACTTCAAGTCCTTCAAGTGAGGGGAAGAGGGTCAGCAGAGCGAAGAATACATAATAGAGGGTGCTGAGAACCGCAAAGTATATAAATAAGCTGATGAGCCACTTCATATTATTTTTTAGTGCGATCAGGACAAGCACGGTGAAGGCCAGGATTAGCCCGATGTAGTAGATAGAATGAGATACCTGTGTAGGGTCCTCAAATGCCTGCATTTCATTAATTTCCATGGGTGTTGCCATGAAAAGCGCCAGGACCTGTACTAAAAGGATCAGCCCTGCCATGATAATCATTGGAAAATATGCCGTTAGTGATTGCTTACTGGAAGTCAAGTACCTGTGCTCCTGTGCTCCTTAATTCTTGACACTATGCCTTTATTGTTCCTTTATAAATTTACTGTATTTTGGACAGATTATTTTAGACAGTTGACCGATAGGTTCACGATCTGATCGGCGGAATGGAGAAGTTTCTCTGAAAAATGATTATGTATCAGGCATTCCAACCTCTGTAAATGGAGTTTCACCCTAAATCTTCTTGTTAAGATGTGCCGTAACGTATATTTACCTATGCTACCAGTGAAAGTGCACAGGAGATAACGTTTTTAAAAAGGCACCCATCTTGTGGTCCAACTTTGAAAAATACCCACGAATCTTTCGAGATATTACAGCACTGGCACGATTATTAGACATCATACGGGAAAGAGGTAGAAGTTGGGAAAGGAAACATAAATAATTTGTGCAAAAAAATAAATAGCATATCTGTGTAAAAAATAGAAAAAAATAGAAAAACCGCGAAATATTTCAGCGAAAGTGTTCTCCGCCAAAAAATTTCAGGATATAGGAAATATATTCACGGAAATCGCGGCAGTGCAGAGAATTTCCATAACGAGTATGTTAGAGGTATACAATGGAAACGAGAGATACCGTATTTTTTGTTGTGATGGTCCTGTCATCTTTCCTTCTATCCTTTGAATGGCTTAGAAGGTTCACGTACAAGCCCTCAAACCCCCTTATCATCATTTCGGTGATGATCCTCATCGCGACTTTATCCGCAATGCTGATCTCGATCGATGCCCGGCTCAGGAGTCTCGAGGAAAAGATGGAATCAAAGGACCGTTCCCTCAGGGCAAACATCCAGAACACGGAAAACAACATCGAAGACAAGATGAATGAGCTCGTAAGCAAGGTCGACAACGCCATTTACGAATTCAACCGCAGGAAATACCACTAAGCTTTACGGCAATCCTTTTTTAAAAAAGGCAGGCTTTTTGCAAAATGGGAGCGTTGAGCCCTCAGGGCTGTTTTCCAAGAGCCTCAGCTTTGCAAAAGAACTTATTCAGGCGCTTCAGCATTTCCTTTAAGAGCCACTTTATGTAATTCGAAGAGTAAGAAATCCAGTAGTAAGAAGTCCAGTAGTAAGAAGTCCAGTAGTAAGAAGTCCAGTAGTAAGAAATCCAGTAGTAAGAAGTCCAGTAGTAAGAAGTCCAGTAACGGTCAAGCGGGTTCTTTACTTTGTGTGATATTTTTGAGAACATGATAACTACAAGTGTTAACATTAAGAGAAATTGCAGGAGACTGAGAGCGGCGTGTACAACATTAGTTCAGATGGTACAGATGACGCATTCCTCCCCCACCTGTCGGCCTGCGGCCTCCTAGGAGGGGGGCTCCTGCTTCGAGAGCTGAAATCCCCTGTTTTTGTAGCTTTGTTCTAATTTTATTGGGAATCTAAATTACAACCAGAGAGGTAATTTAGAGATATGAATAATAATAATAATTAAAAAAAAGATAATGATGAATGTTAAAAATTTGAAAAATCGTAATAATTAGAGATAGAATGTTTTCGTCCAAATTGGAAACCATACCAAAAGATGTATATGTCAGATCGGATTTATTACGGCGACCGTCGGAAAAACTGGACAGATATAAATATATATTTAAAGTGATGTTTGATCGTAAGTTATTATTAACCCTAAATATGTATAATCTACTTATCCTTTGGTTTAAAGAAGAAAAGAAGGGACGCGGATATGCACCTTAATCTGGAAGCAATCGGTATTATTAAAAAGGCTGTTAATAAATCGGAGATTTTAATTTATTCCGATTTCGAGCAGGTAATACGGAATATAGCTTCAAAAATGGGGGAAGGGGCCGAAGCCGGACAGAAACTTCTGGTCATTCACAAGAGCGGCAGCAAAAAATCGTCTGACGGGCACCAGGTCAGGGTTACGAAGACAACTTTGCTGGAAAGAAAAGGAAATCTCCTGACCGTATCCAAGATTGATGCCAATGAAGATTCTGTGATCGACGTTCGTCTCGATGTCATTGCCTGACCCCCTTTAAAGGTAATTAGACATGGAGGCATAGAATACACTCAAATTTATGCGTTTTTTTGTCACTAAACCGGAAAACCCGGCTGAAATTTAGGAGAATGCCGGAACCAGGGGACCTGGGATGAAAAGGGTGGGAACCATAGCAGTTATCCTCATATTTCTCCTGGCCAGCGGTTGCTTTGAGAGCGACGTTGGCCCCAACCCGGGGGAAATGGAGAGAAGCAGACATGTTGCCAACGAGACGGGAACAGAGTCCGGAAAGCTTCAGGTTTCTACTCTTATAGTTATCTATATGGTCGGAAGCGACCTCGAGTCTGAAAACGGGTATGCAAGCCAGGACATCTTTGAAATCCTTGAAGGCGCGCCCCAAAACCCGGAGGACATAGAAGTATTGCTGGCGTACGGAGGGGCTGCTGCAGAAGGCTGGAAAGGCATGACTATTGCTGACCTGGAAGACCTGAGGCAGGACGCTACCGACGGGGTCATGGGCAATGAGGCATACCACCGAAAAGTATATAACCGGGCAAATATGGGGGACAAAAAAAGCCTGGGAACCTTTCTTACCTATGTCCGGGACAATTACGAAAGCGAAAAAGTCCTGCTAATTTTCTGGGACCACGGAGACGCCTACAGGGGGCTTTGCTTTGATGAAAACCACGGCTACGACAAGCTTGGAATTCCCGAACTCGAAAGCGCCCTTGCAGCCTCAGAGCTTCATTTCGACCTCATAGGCTTTGACGCCTGTCTCATGTCTACCCTCGAACTTGCAAAAGCAATCGGACCGTTTGCCGATTATATGCTAGCCTCCGAAACAATCGAACCTACACACGGCTGGGACTACACCGCTTTTGCAGAGTATGCCGCAGAACACCCGGAAGCTCCGCCTGAAGCCGTGGGCAGAGAAATCATTGACAGCTATCTGGAAAACCCCGCACATGTGCGCCCTCTGACCCTCTCCCTCCTGGACCTTTCCAAAACCGATGCCGTTCTGGAAAGTTTTGATACCCTTGCAGCAGGACTGGAATCCGAAATTACAAATCCCAGGGCTTACTGCGGACTCGGCGCATCCTTTACCGGAGCCAGGAAGTTCGGGGTCGAACCCCGGCAGGATACCGAAGTCTCGATGGACCTGAAAGGTTTTACCCTTGAAGTCAGGGAAGAAGTCCCCTACCTTTCGGAAGATGCCGAAAACCTTCTTGAAACTCTTGACGCTTTCGTGGTCTATACACGGCATGACGGCTCTGTCCCGGGGGCACACGGCATCTCCGTTTACTCCCCCCATGCCACGGAAAATAATTATTACCAGCAATACCGGGAAGTTACGGTTTCTGACACCTGGTACGATTTCCTTGGAGAGTACATGGACAGGGCCTGTGGGGACCTGACAGAACCCGGGATTTCTAAAAGCGGGGATTCTTTTACGGTTGAAGATGATTCGGGAGTGTCCTCGGTTGAGCAAGTATACTTCATAAACTCAGCCAGGGGAACCGTTCTTCTCGGAAAACTACCGGTTACCTGTTCCGGGGACAGTGTCTACTGCCTCCCGGAATGGGATGGAAAATGGATCTACTTCCGGGACAATCAATCAGGCGCTTACTCCCTCATATCCGCAATGTATGAAGGGGAAAGCGAGGATAGTATCCGAATTCTCTCCACTGAACTCGAACTTCGAAGAGATGGGAAGGTCAGAAACTGTCTTGCCTACCTTTACCTGGACCCGGAGAATGGGACCGTGGATACATACCTGAACCCCTACAAGATACTGGAAAACGGAGACATTCTTTTTTCGCGGGAGGTGTTGAGCCCGGAAGAGGGGGATGTCCTCACCACATATGCCCCCCTTTACGGGAAAGACGGAACCCGAAACTGGGCAGTGCTGGAAACGGTTTCAGTGGGAGGAGATGCGGCATTTATCTATGACTACCTGCCGGAAGGGACCTACTACACCGCACTCTATGCCAGGGATTTCAGTTCCAACTTCAATATGAGCGAATCGGTGGAAGTGGTTCTGGACTGAATTTACACACAGGTTTTTTAGGATTCATCCGATTTTTATTCTGTTTTCCCATCATTCTTTATTTCCATTATTTTGTTTTTTTCTATTCCAGGTCTTTTCCTGTTCCATTGAGGCAAACAGATACTTAACTAAGCAATGATGCGGCAAACATAAAATTTCAGTACACGTAAAGTTATACTATAGACATACACTTAGTACAGAATAAAACACATAGCACAGAGTAAAGCGCCATATGCGCGGAAGGAAATTCAGAGGAAACACGAGGTAAAACATGGGTACAGATATCGGCGACCTACTCCAGAAAAGAAAGGTTGAGCTCTCATACCTTGCAAACCGGGTAGTTGCAATCGACGCGTTCAACACCCTGCATCAGTTTTTAAGCATCATCCGCCAGCGGGACGGAAATCCCCTGCAAGATTCCTCAGGAAAGGTAACCTCCCACCTTTCAGGCCTGCTCTACCGGACAACAAGCCTGGTGGAAGCCGGGATCAAACCTGTCTTTGTCTTTGACGGCAAACCTCCTGATCTGAAAGCGGAAACCCTGAACAAAAGAAAAGAAGTAAGGGAATCGGCCCGGGAAAAGTGGGAGACCGCTAAAGCCACCGGAGACCAGGAAGCTGCCTACAAATACGCCCAGGCTTCTTCAAAGGTCGACCAGCATATTGTGGAAGACGCCAGGTACCTGCTCAACATTATGGGCATCCCCTGGGTCCAGGCACCCTCCGAAGGCGAAGCCCAGGCTGCCTATATGGTCCTTAAGAAAGATGCGGATTTCGTTGCATCCCAGGACTACGACTCCTTCCTTTTCGGAGCTCCTGCAGTTATCCGGAACCTGGCGATTACGGGAAAACGAAAGCTTCCCGGAAAGAACATTTACGTTGACGTAGAACCCGAAATGATCGAACTCGAAGAGACCCTCAAGGCCCTTGAAATCAACAGGCAGCAGCTAATCGACATTGCAATCTGCGTGGGCACGGACTACAATAAGGGTCTTGAAAAGGTGGGCCCGAAAACCGCCCTGAAACTGGTAAAGAAGCAGGGAGAGATCCATGCCATACTCAGGGAGAAAAAGGTTGAAATCGAAGCCCTTGACCGGATAAGGGATTTCTTTACCTCTCCCGAGATAACGGACGATTACGAGTTGAAGTGGGAAAAACCGGACCATGATAAATTGATTGAATTCCTCTGCAAGGAACATGACTTCTCAGAGGACAGGGTAGAAAAAGCTTTCGAACGCCTGAAAGCGGCAGCAGGAGGGCGGCAGCAGACCCTGGACCAGTGGTTCTGAAGAACTCATAACGTTCCCGGGGTATCAGGGTCGAACCAAAGCCCTCCGAAGATCAGGAACAGAGATTCTGAAGAATTTATAGCGGTTTCGGGATATCAGGCCTCTTTTTCCGGGAGACCGGCGGGATACGGCGGGACATGGTGAGATAAGATGGTAGAGCTGACAGAGCAGGAGTTAGAAGAAGAGAGGGATTACGGGAAACTCCCCCGAGGAGAAGAAACTGGCATCGTAAACCCTCATTCTCACACCCATGGCGTGATAGACCCCGAGCTTCTTTCTACGGAGCGGGGGCTCTACGCGGTCAAGTGGTCTTTTGCAGGGCTCATGCTTACTGCGCTCTTCCAGATTGTCATTGTCTGGCTTTCGGGCAGCGTGGCCCTTCTTGCCGATACAATCCACAACTTTGGGGATGCCGTAACTGCGATCCCCCTGGGTTTTGCCTTCCTTCTTGCCCGGAGGAAACCCAGCAAGCGCTTCACCTACGGGTACGGGAGGGCAGAAGACCTCGCGGGGCTTATAATTGTTTTTTTAATCTTATTCAGTGCCATTGTTGCGGCTTATGAATCCGTGCGAAGGCTGCTTTCCCCCCAGCCTGTGGATTTCCTTGGGGCGGTGGTTGTCGCATCCATAATAGGCTTTTTAGGCAACGAACTGGTCGCCAAATTCAGGATAGGAATAGGAAAAGAAATAGGAAGTGCCGCCCTGGTGGCTGACGGATATCATGCCCGTGTGGACGGGTACACAAGCCTTGCCGTGCTGTTCGGGGCGCTAGGGGTCTGGTTTGGTTACCCTCTTGCAGACCCGCTTATCGGACTGCTCATAACCGTTGCAATCCTCCACATTGTCCTGGACGCTGGAAAAGCCGTTTTATCCCGCATGCTCGACGGGGTTGATCCCGAAATCGTGGATGAGATCAGGCAGGAACTCGGCAAGGTAAAGGAAGTGAATGATGTGAGCGAGGTAAGGGTACGCTGGCTCGGGCACAGGCTACATGCCGAGGTGAACATTGCAGTGGACCCGGGACTCTCGGTGGAAGCAGGCCATGCCGTTGCAGTGGAAGTGCGTCACAGACTGCTGCATGACCTGGGTTACCTCTCAAATGCTGTAGTCCATGTGGACCCCTTTGGTTCCTCAGGCGAGGAGTTTCACAGGATCCCGGAGCATGAACACGACAGTTTGCCCTCGCATTCCCACTAAATTGAGTTACAAAAAGTTGAGTTACAAAAAGTTGAGTTACAAAAAGTTGAGTTACAAAAAGTTGAGTTACAAAAAGTTGAGTTGCAGAAAGTTGAGTTACAGAAACGTTTCCTGGAAAACCTGTTTTAGAGTCTCATTTCGGTTCAAAGCACCCACAACCCCCGTTATTACGAGATAGGGCAGCCAGGTTTCCAGGGCTTCAAAGGTTTGAATATGGAATTTCAAACCTCCGCTTTCCCGACTCAAATCCGGGAAATCTCCGCTCCGCTGTTTTTGGCTTTTGTCATGAAGACTGTCCCACCGACTGAATCATCGAGCATTTGCTGGACTTCTGCCTGGAGTTCCTGTCCTTCAGCTTTATTGTCCACCAGGGAATAGACCACCGGCCCGAATGAGCTCACCCCTGCGCCGTAGCTGCGGGTACGCATAAAAGCCGAGACTTCCTTGACAATATCCGGCCAGACGTAGTGTTCAAGCCTGTTGAAGCCCACGTTCTGGACGTGGTTTACGGCTGCTCCGAAGCTCTCGATGTCTTCTTCCATCACGGCAGGCATCATTTGCATGAGCACGACGTGAGCAACTTCCCGGACCTCTTCTATGGGAAGGGGGCAGAATTTCTTGAAAACCGCCACTTCCTCCTCATCGTGCATCCCCCTGTCATTCGGAACGGCAACTACCAGGTTCCAGTCCGGGAAATCTTTCCTGAAGAGCACGGGCCCTGGAGGCACCCTGCTGGCAGCCGAAGGTAAAAAAGCTCCTTTATCCTTGAACCTGTGTCCCCCGTCAACAATGAAACCGCCGTTTTCAAATGCCCCTACACCTATTCCCGAGGTCCCCCCCCGCTGTACGGTAAACGCGAGGTCCCGGACGCTCATCCCGAGCCCGTAGAGCTCGTTCACAGCCGCAGCAACCGAAAGAGAGGACTGGGTCCCGGAGCCGAACCCCACATGGGGGGGAATGAGGGACTCAACATTTATCCTTACACCTTCCCCTTCCGGGAGCACGGCTTCAACGGCCCGTGTCATGCGATCGGTAAACGACTCACCGCCTTTGATCCGGATTTCGTCTGCTTTTTCAGCTGTTAGCGTGACGTTGGGAGTAGGAAGTGCAAGGCCTGCCCCTCCATCTACCCTTCCGATCTCCGCGTTTAAGTCAATAAGAGTCAGATGAAGCCTGCAAGATGTGACTATTTTAATCATTTTTAGTCCGACCTGGAAATTACCATTTCCTGTGATTTATAATATTTGGGAGATGTGTATTGTCCTTAATTATTGTTTATGATATTTAAGTTTTTAAGAAATTTTTAGAATGGAAGCCACCATGTTATAAAAAATTTTACACATGAGGTTATTTCGGAGGTTTAGAGAAAAGGAATATTTAAACCTGAATTAAATCGAGGAAAGGGTTTAAATCAAAGATCAATTTTTCGAAAAGTATCCCACAGAACATCCGACCCTGAAAAAATAAAGTGGAATAAATACAGTAGATTTGATGAAATCTGAAAAATAAGGTTAAAGCAGAATGATGAAATCAGAAAAAAAGATTAAAGCAGAATGATGCCACCTGAACCGATTTCAAACCTTATCAACTCCAGTTTGATGCATGTTCTTCGCATTTTCGGGATATGAATATGGCGTTCAAGGTTGCCGGTATAGGGATTATCACCCAGCACGAGCCTGAGAGAGCCACTGGAGGAATACTCTGCAAGGCCCTGGGTCATTTTGCAGGCGGTTTCGTCCATGACAACCATAGCGGTACAGCCTTCTTTTGTACTGAGGATGAAATTAAGGGCATCGAACTGATCCCTGAAGTCCTGAATCGAAAGGCGGAGGGTGAAAACCCCGAAATTATCAATAACAACTACATCGGTCCCTTCAGGAACATAGTCAGCAAGTGAAGGAAGCTCGATTTCCAGGCCCTCGGGAGTGAAACCGAATTTGGAGGTCTGGACTTTCTCTGACCGGTTCTGGAATGCCTTTTCTATAACCAGTTGGCCGTTCTCGTAGAACCTTGAAAGTCCTAACCCTAGCATTTCCGACTGCTTAATGATATCTTCAGGAAGCTCTTCGGTTGCAATCAGCACGCAACGCTTACCATCCATGCAGGTCCTGTAAAGGAAATGGATGCCGAAGATGGTCTTACCCGTACCGGTACTCCCGGTAACCATGATTACCCTGCCCTCCGGGTAGCCACCGTTAAGTCTGTCGTCTAGTTCAGGTATGCCCGATGATATGCGATCCATTTTTGCTGCACCCCATTTCCTTCCATCAAACGGTAAATTCACAATAATATAACAAACATATTAAAAAACGCCTGAATTCAAAGTAATTATGCCCTAAAAATATTTTATTCTGCTACCAGCCACCTGTCAGCAGCCAGTTTTTGGTGTAGTTTTTTGATGTAGTTATTATTGTAGTTATTATTGAAGTTATTATGATAGTATTTATACAAAATTTAAGGGATATTTAGAAGATGTGGGCATAAAGGGCGTTCCCTATAAAAGACTATCTCTACGTAAATTTATAACCATGTACAGTTAAAGGGCATCACATATAAAAAATTGCACAGTTAGCGAATAATTGAATGAAGAAAGAGGAGAAAGAGAAGAGAAGGAAAAAGGAGAATACTTAGAACAAAAACGACGAGAAGACGTACATAAAAAGACAGAAAATAAGGAAAAACGACGAGAGGGGGATTCGAACCCCCGAGATGCGAAGCATCACAGGATTAGCAATCCTGCGCCATACCGGGCTTGGCTATCTCGTCATTCAGGTTTTAGAAGACGCGTTTCCCTTAAAGGCATTTCAGATATTTAACCTTTTCCGGGGAAATAACAGTTTACAAAAACTGCACATCCACTTCACATTAAGAATTTTACAGACATTTATGTTAGGTTGAAAGGTTTTGAAATTAACCGATTAAAGGTGTTTAGTGATAAGCACGCCGCAGGTCGATACACCTCGGAGATCCCAGGGGGCTGGCATCTCTTCTCCACCCCGCAACCCCGCAAGCGATGGTTGCCCACAGTAAGTCTGCTCCCTTCCGGGCCTCGACCGGTTTCCGCGGTAAAGATAGGAAGACCTGTTCTCCAGCAAGCCCTCAAACCAGCAACATCCAAGCAGGACGGGGCTTCTCAGTTGAGATCCCAGTCTCGAACCTCTTTGATAAACCTTCCATTGGCTTCGTCCCCCGCATATCGGCGATTTCGGGTTACAGGTAACGCCGGGCTACCCGGACTAGCTCATCAACCATACAACACGCTAGTAATTTATAAAAGTATCCCTACTGATATGTATTTTTTTCAGATATTCAGACAGGACATCTCATCTCCCCCGGACTTTTTGAGCAAAATAAAGAGCCTATAAGACCCCTTTTTTAAAATATTCCACTCAAAAACGGCAATTATGAACATAGGACCTCTTAAAATCCCTCTTTACGGGAAAAGAGACTTAATTGAATTTAGAAATATATATAAACATTTATAATTACCTTTACGTATTTATACATCAATTTGCAAAGTAATGGATATAATTAAAATTTCAAACGACTACGAACAATTATAAACGACTACAGACGACTATAAATGACTGATAAGTTTCAAACAACTTAGGTGAACTATTTATTTAGCATACCGGAATATTGGAAAAAGTCAGATAATGGGGGAATTGTATGAGAGTCGGAGTTGCAATAGACCTGGGAACGAGCGGTTATAGAGCTCAGAAAGTAGACCTTGATCAGGACGAAATCAAAAGAACAGTAATCACACTGAGGAACCCCCTGCCGGGAGCGAATGTGATGGACCACATGGACTTCGCAATTCACTACGGGCAGGACCTGGCCCATGGACTCTCCGTGAATGCGGTAAAGAACCTGCTCCAGGCCCTTGATGTGAAAACAGGGGAACTTGAAAAGATTTCCATTTGCGGAAACCCCATCCAGCTATCCATATTCCAGGGGATTACCATTGAAGACCTTGCCTACGCAGGGGAGCGGAAGAAAAAGAAATACCACATCGAAGACCAGAAAAGAGACGCAAGGATAGTGCCAAGCAGTGAAATCCCGGGGCTTGAGGAATTTAAATGTGAGGTGATGGTGCCCCCGGCAATCAAGCACGAAGTAGGGGCCGATGCCCTTGCCCTGATCGTAAAATCCGGGATGCTTGACAAGGATGAAATTTCGATTGCAACGGACTACGGGACGAACGCCGAAATGGCCCTGAAAGTAGGAGATGTTATTTACACCGGCTCTGCGGCTGCCGGACCTGCACTGGAAGGGCAGCAGATAAAGCATGGAAACCTTGCATCCCCGTTCACGATCTCCGACATAGAATTCGAAAATGGGGGACTCCGGAACTATGTTTTGGACGAAGAAATGAAATCAGTCCCCGGAGACCTTGTTGACCCGGCAACAGGAGAAATTCTCGAGGAGGGCCAGATCAAAGCCAAAGGGATCACGGGTACAGGAGTTATAGCCCTGATCGAAGAAGCGCTGAGTAAAGGCCTTGTCGAGCTTCCGAAAATCAAGACTCCCGAAGGGATCATTCACCTCCAGGATAAGATACTTTTCTCGGAGCATGACCTGAAAGAAGCCGGAAAAGCTATCGGGGCAATTCGTGCGGGGCATATAACCCTCTGTGCGACTGCCGGAATTACAATGGAAGACATCAAGACTGCTTACATGGCAGGAGCCGCAGGAACCTACATGGATGCGGCAAAAGCCCATAAAATAGGACTGATCCCCTACGGTACAGGCAAGATCTGCCAGCTCGGGAACACCTCGCTCATCCTGGCAAAGGAAATCCTTGTTTCCGAAGATAGGCTCTGGGAACTGCAGGACATCGCAAACAAGATCATAGGTACCCACACGATGTTTGCGACTGCCCCGGAATTCAGTAACGCTTACGTCCTCGAACTCGCCTACTGGGAAGAGGGAATGCCCATGAAAATGTTCAAGAAGTACCTCAAAAAGAAGGGACTTCCCGTCCTGGGCGACCCCCTGGAAAACCCGATAATCGAAAAACGTGTTGAAAGGGACATCCCGGTACTTGGTGAAGAGGGGCTGCACGTACTCGAAAGGGTGGGAACATACCTCTCAATGCTTGTTGAAGACTGCCCCGAGTGCCAGAAGTGTATAAAAGTCTGTCCCAATGACGCTATCAGCATTGACGAGAACAACAGGGTCTTGATCAGCACCGACCTCTGTGACGGATCTCACTGCCAGAAATGTATCCGGGCCTGCCCAGAGGACAAATTCAACTGGGAAAACCTGAAAGTCTTCGAGAATCCTTAATCAGTATTAAAAGTAATAGGAGATGTCCGGAATTCGACAAAAGATTTACTTCCGGTAACAGGTATCCGGCTGAACCCCGGTGCCCCTCTGAATAGGGCAACCTCCTGGTGCCATCGATATAAAAATGTTACGCTTGAATTATAAGCAAAGCAAGAAGTGAGTGTGTGTCAGGAGAATGGAGAAGAAAGGGGTATTAAAAAAAATCAGGATCATGGGGCGTAAAAAATGGGAAAACGATAGAAATAGGAGATAGAAAAGAGAAAGAAAGGAGAAAGAAAGGAATAGAATATCGGTTCAAAACGGAGAATAGAAAAGGATAAATTTAAAGAAATTTAAGGGAAATTGATGAGTTTTGGACGGTAGTGCACATATTCAGCACAAAATATATAAACAACTTCATCGTAAGAAATTATTGAGGCATCTAATCCACTTTCACACCGTAAATAATCTACCACATTTTGCCCAAACAAACCTTTTAAAGTTACGCAACGCCTTGTTAGGTGCCTCAATATACCCAATTTTAAGCAACGTTTTTTTGCAAAGCAATTTATTATATACATATATGTATATATTTGGAAAATAAAAATTGAGTGAACCATAGATCCCATTTAAAGCACCACACAAAAATGGCACTCCTGCACGAGAAAAGGCATTGAAACCCAGACATATACAAAATAATAACTAACTCAGAAGAGCTAACTAAGTATATTTTTTACGCTGAACCCTTTCGGGCATAAAGCAGGCCATAAGGCAGACCATAAAACAGGGTACAAAAGACCCCGGGAAAAAACCTGCCCCTTAGCTTGTGAAACAATTTCAATCCTGAAAAATAGATTCAAGCCCTGTAAAATGTTTTTGGACCCTCATATAAAAGGTAAAAGCAAAGAATTCCCGCAGATTTCAAAGTTCCCCGAAAAAACCCCGATAAAACCCGGAAGAAACTCGAGACAGGTAACAAAAGGGGAAAGAAAAATAAAAAAATAGAGATAGAGTGGAAACACACCGGATGAATAGTAAAAAATACAGGAAAAACGGCGAAATGTTGACACGGAAAGAGCATTGATGAGAACAAAAAGCGAATAGTGTGAACATAGGAAGAAGAATAAGAAAAAGAGTGAAAATAGTTTTGGATGGTTGTGCACAGAACGAACACAAAATATATATGCAACCTTCACATAGGAATTAATGAGGCATCTAATCCACTTTCACACCGTAATTAATCTACCACATCTAGCCCAAATAGACCTTTTAAAGTTACGCAACGCCTTTTAAGATGCCTCAATATACCCATTTTTATGAAGACCTGATGAGGATAGTGCCCATCACATATAATCATTTATATTTATTTTTGAAAATATAAATGGCGTAGAGTACACATGCCCAGCATCGGAGGTAGAAAATTGCCGTTGGTGCGTACATAAGTACAGAGAAGCCAGAAAAGATATAGCCGCCGAAAAGAAAAAGAGAAGAGATAAAAGTAAAGGGCCGCGTAGAAGTTAAAAAGAAGGTAAAGGGGCAAAAAGCTTTTTTTTAGATTGTTTGGAATTGTATAGAATTGTTCGGAGTTTTTCAGAGTTTTTCAGAGATTTTCAGAGATTTTCAGAGATTTTCAGAGATTTTTGGAATTGTTAGGGATTGTACGGGATTTTTTGGACTTTGATTGGGGAAAGAAAAGAAAAAAAGATTAGAGGTCGTAAGCCTCCCGCAGTTTCACGGAAAGGGATTCGACCTGTTCCACAGCAGTTCCGATGTATTTGTCAGGGTTTACAAGGTTTTCGATGTCCCCGACACTCAGGTATCTTGAGACTTCTGGAGTTTCCAGAAGCACGTTTTTGAAGTGCTGCCCGGTTTCGTGGGCTTTCATTGCAGAGGCCCGGACGAGTTCATGGGCTTCCTGGCGACCTACCCCACGTTTTGCAAGTTCTATCATAACAGCTTCCCCCATGTTCAGGCCCCGGAGAAGTTCAAGGTTCCGACGGATGTTTTCAGGATAGAAGCGCAAATGTTCGATCACGCTGATTCCGAGTTTTATAATATGGTCCGTTAGCACGCATGCTTCGGGGAAGACTATCCTTTCACAGGAAGAGTTTGTCAGGTCCCTTTCATCCCAGAGAGTGTTGTTCAGGAGTTCGGGTTCGACCATGGACCGTACGATCCTTGAAAGCCCGCAGATCTGTTCGGACTTGATGGGGTTTCGCTTATGCGGCATGGTGGAAGAACCCACCTGCTTTTTCCCAAAACTTTCTTCTACTTCCGCAATCTCACTGCGCTGGAGAGACCTGATTTCAACGCCGATTTTATCAAGGGTCGTAACCGTGTTTGCCATCCACATCACAAACTCGGCATGTCGGTCTCTCTGGATAACCTGGTTAGAAACGTCGACCGAACCGATCCCGAGGTGCTGCATGGAAAGTTTCTGGACCATAACCCCCGCAGGCCCAAACGCAGCCTGGGTCCCGACAGCCCCGGTCATCTGCCCGACAGTAGCTCTCGGAGTCAGTTGAGCCAGGCGCTCCAGATGCCTTGCGACTTCGGAGGCCCATATAGCAAAACGGAGCCCGTATGTTGTAGGGACCCCAATCTGGCCGTGAGTCCTCCCGCAGCAAACCATATGCTTGTGAGCTTCCGCTTTATCGAGGAGGACCTTGAGTAAGATTTTCAGTTTATCATCCAGGAGGTCAATCGCATCTTTTATCTGGAGTGCCGTCGCTGTGTCCAGAATATCATTTGAGGTAGCCCCGAAATGCACCCACTTTCCTGCATTGTCCCTGCACTGTTCGGAAATTGCAATGACCACAGCCATCATATCATGGTGGATCTCAGCCTCTATCTCGTTTACTCGCTCAGCCTCCACCAGACCAATGCTCTCCGAAATTATCTCAGCAGCCTCGGCAGGGATTAAACCCATGTCTGCCTCGGCCCGGGCAAGGGCAACTTCGGTCTGTAAGATCCGGGAAAGCCGGTTATCCTGACTCCATACATACTTCATTTCTGCAGTACCGTAACGGTATTCTATCGGATGAATCGCCACAACAATCACCATTTCTGGAATACGGAAAATTTAACCATTTAAATCTAAATTCGACCTTAAGTCATTTCAATATTGACTTAATCAATTTTGACTTCAATTTAATCAGGATTTTAATTAAATCAGGATTTTAATTAAATCCAGAGATCAATCAGGATTTAATTAAATCCAGAATTTAACTTGCATCGTCTATAATCCATCATTAAGAGCATAAGAGCAGGGGGGAATAAACAACATAACTAATAAATAAACTTTAAGTCGCAAAAGGAAAAACCGGAGGGAAAGAAAAGGAAAAAAAGGAGAAGGGAAGAAAGAAAGGGAAAAAGGAGAAGGGAAGAAAGAAAGGGAAAAAGGAGAAGGGAAGAAAAGGAGAAAGAAGGGAGACTGCCCCTGAAGACGGCGGAATTTTTTAATGAAAAACATTATATGCCTTAACATCCATTAAGCGGGCTATATACCGTACTTAGAATGAAAATAATAATAGCAGGTGACAAAAATGGCTAGATTCCCAGAAGCAGAAGAAAGGTTACTAAACAAAAAGATCTGCATGAAATGCAATGCCAGAAACGCAGTAAGGGCAACCCGCTGCAGAAAATGTGGCTACGAAGGCCTTCGCGTAAAATCCAAGGAATCCAAGGGAGCATGATCCTTTTTGAAGGTGGAAGCACACCTCCAGAAAGTTATTGATAAAGACGGGAAAGTTCATCTAACCCTTATTGACCCGGCGTCCCAGACACCGGAAAAGGCAGCAGCTATCGCCCTTGCCGCAGTGGAAGGGGGAAGCGATGCCATCATGATCGGGGGTTCTACGGGAGCTTCCGGGACCCTCCTGGATGAAACCGTCATAAAGATTAAGGAAAAGGTAGATGTACCTACCATCCTTTTCCCGGGCAGTTCAGCCGGGCTTAGTAGCTATGCTGATGCCGTATTTTTCATGAGCCTGTTGAACTCAAGGGATGCCAGTTATATCATCACTAACCAGGTGCTCGGAGCGCCTCTTGTGTACAGGAGTGAAATCGAGCCAATTTCCATGGCTTACCTCGTGGTCGAACCAGGGGGAACCGTGGGCTGGGTAGGGGACGCAAAACTGATCCCCAGACAGAAACCGGAAATTGCCGTTGCCTACGCCCTTACAGGCAAATACCTTGGCATGCACTATACCTACCTTGAAGCCGGATCAGGAGCTCACACCCCCGTCAACCCGAAAATGATAGGGGCTGTCAAGAAAGTGCTCGGAGACAACAAGCTGATTGTGGGAGGCGGAATCCGGGACGGGGAAACCGCAAAACTCTGCGCCGCCGCAGGTGCGGATATGATAGTCACGGGTACGATTGTCGAGGAAGTAGAAGACGTTGCTGCAAAGGTGGCCGAAATAGTAGCCGCAATTAAGGGATGAGAACCTGGAAGGTTTTCCTGAAACAGAAAGGTTAGCTACCGGGAAACGGCTCACCTCAATTTTTAAAAACTACATTGCAAGTATTTCCATACACTTTTTTTTAAAGCAGTTTTTCAAAGAGTGGAGACGCTCAAAAATCCTGGAAAAACGGAGGTATCGGAGCATACAACCTATATTCGCCAGGTAGACATAAAAAGTGAAACATTTTTCATGATGTCTTTTTTGAATTAACGACTTTTAAGTTAAAATTTTTGATAATATTTATATATACTTGAAATCTCGGTTCATATATAGGTAAGAACATGTGTATGAGACCTACACACGCGGGATATTAATTTGAAATTATGAAAAAACGTCATCTTGAAAAGTTGTTTAAAAAAATACAAGCCATCAACCGAATGTGGGATACAATAGGCATCCAGTTATATAGCAGGCATCCACTTATATAACAGGCATCCAGGGATACAGTAGGCGATTATAATAAATAGTTTTAAAGGTAATACTGAATTCTTATTTTATTATATCAGCAAAAATCATATCAGGACAGGTCCGCGGTTTATAAGGCACCCGGACAGCCATCGATAATACAATCGAATATCACATGGTATTCGAATATCACAGGATACTATAGTCCTCACAGTAAAGATTTATAGTCCTCACAGTAAAGATTAATACTTCCTAAATAAGCGAGATGCATTTAATTGGTGTTTAAAAGTGTGATTAATTCGTGAGTTTACCATAATCATCGAACATCACCCAGATAAACCCAGGAAACATTCAAAAGGTGAATAACATGCTCAAAATCTCCAATCTGGTAAAGGATTATGAGGTCAATTCCGAAACCATTAGGGTGCTGGACAATATCGACCTGACGGTACAGGACGGGGAAATCCTCGGGATTACAGGTCGAAGCGGGAGCGGAAAATCAACACTTCTGAGAATCATCAGAGGGGTAGAACCCTTCCAGGAAGGCAGTGTGGAAGTGGATGGGGAAACAGTGACCCCCAATTCGGGAAAGGAAGGGGAAAGGTTCCTGAAGAGGGTAACAGCAATTCATCTCCAGCGGAACTTCGGACTCTGGAACGGCCCCGCCATTGAAAATGTGATAAGGAAACTTTATTACCTGAAAGTTGGCCACGAAGCGCTCCCGGCCACAGATGCCCCTGAATACGAAGATCTCTATGCAGAAGCGATGGAGTACATTAAACTCGTGGGGCTTGAGCAAAAAGCTCTTCATTCCACCAACCTCTTAAGCGGGGGAGAAAAACAAAGGGTCGTCATGGCCAGGCAGCTTGCCGCAAAGCCCCGGGTCCTCCTCCTGGACGAACCCGTAACAATGACCGGGCCGGACACAAAACAGGAAATCCTCGACGTAATAAAGGGCCTTAGGGAGAAGCTTGACATTGCAATTATCGTGGTCTCCCACCTTCCGGAAATCCATGCCTACCTTGCCGACAGGCTGATCTTCCTGGAAAACGGGAAGATTGCAGCAGACGGAGAGCCCACCACCGTGCTCAAAAACTTCAGGAAAGATATGAAGCCCAGGGAAGAACCTGCGACCCTCACATCCCGGGAAGCCTGCATCCGGGCAAAGGACATCTACAAACGCTATTCCCTGATCCGGATGGGAGAAGTCCTGAACATCAAAGACTTTTCCCTTGAAGTTAACAGAGGAGAAATTTTAGCCTTTGTAGGTCCTTCTGGAGCCGGGAAGACAACCCTCATAAAGATCATGGAAGGGCTGGTCAAACCGAAGAGCGGGACAGTTGAGTACAGCTGCAACGGGGAATGGGTTGACGTTATCAATTACACCAAGAAGCGCATAGAACTCCGCAGGGTAATGAGCATCATGAACCAGGAGTTTTCAATGTCCCCGCACTCCACGGTTAGGGAGCAGATCCGCTTCAGGCTCAGCATGAAAAGGATAGGAGCTATCGAATATGCCAGGAAAAAGGCTCAGGATATCGGGATATCGGACGAGACCCTGGACAATATATACAGGCTGCCCGATATGTCGACGGAAGAAAGAGACACTTTCTTTAGAGAAATGAACCTCCCGGAAACGATTTACTCCGAGCTTTTCCCCTATGTCCCTGTAAAGGATGTGGACACATACGCAAAACCGGTCTTTGAAGCCCTGGACCTGCCAATGGAAGTCCTGGACAAGACCCCCTACCAGATCAGCGGAGGAGAACACGTAAGGGCTTTCATCGCCCTCAGCCTTGCGACCTCCCCCGAATACCTGCTCCTTGACGAGCCTTTCGGGGACCTTGACCCTGTAACCCTGAGGGACGTCACCAATTCCCTGAAAAAGATCAATGAAGTTTTCGGGACCACAATCGTCCTTGTGAGCCATCACATGGACTTCGTCCGGGAAGTCGCCCACAGGGCCGTGCTGATAGAAAACGGGGCACTGGTAATGGACGGGGAACCTGCCGAAGTCTGCCAGGAACTGATAAACAGGAGCAATGCCCCCTACATGTTGCATAACCTGGGAGATCTTGTTGAAGGCAAATAAAAAGAGAAATGAAAGGTTTTGCCTCCCGCAAAAACCTTTTTTCTTCTTCTAAAACATATAATATATTTTAAAACCTTTTTATTTTTCCAGGTCTTTTGTTTTTCCCCGGACCTTTTTAAGCCTCACTTAACCATTTTTTTCAATCATACGGTCCATTTCTTCGTTCCCGAATTTTATGTAAAGATAATCAGGGACAATTGGTTTTTCAAGTTTTTCCCGCAATTCGCCGGAAATTATCTGATTCTCCACAATAGACCGGCCCGCGTCGCGCAGGAGTTTTTTGTACTTTGAGACGAGGGGTTTTACGAGGAGGTTTTTGACTTTCAGGACTTCCCCCTCCCCTCTATAGATTTCCCCAATTACTTCAGTATGGAGAGTCCTCGCAAACCTCCTGAAAAAAAGGCTCACAACCTGGAAATTGGCAAGTCCGGGAAGCCCGGAGTTTGAAAGCACGACGATTTTGGGATACTTTTCAAAGCGTTTGCCGTGCCTGTACCCCCCCTCCTCATCTTCCACGAAGTGGGGCAAAAGGATAGGAAGCAGGCGATCGATAAAAGTTTTCATAAGTGCCGGGATATTATCAAAGTAAACCGGAAATGCGAACACCACAACTTCCGATTCCATAAAGCTCGGGATAAGGTCCTCCATGTCATCATGGAGCGTGCATTTTCCGGAAGTTTTGAGCCAGCAGTCAAAGTCCCCCTTGCAGTACCTGATGTTTTTTTCGGCAAGGATGACGTTTTCGACCTCTGCACCTGCCTCCTCTGCACCTTTCAAAAATTCATCCACCATAAGGAGGGTATTGCCTTGCCCCCCTTTATGACTCCCGCTGAATACCGTAATTTTCATGTGATCAATCCCCTTCTCCCCCAGGCAAACGAAACTATGTAAACGGAAATTGCCCGACAAAACTGTAACTGAATATTATGTACCTTAAACGAATCTAAATTAAACGAATCTAAATTAAACGAATCTAAATTAAACGAATCTACATTAAACGAATCTACATTAAAGCAGTCAAAAATCCATTTTTAATCAATATTATCTGAAGAGAGGAATCCTGAGCTCAGGAATGCTTTTTTCTTTACCCTCCGGTCCCGTTATTATTCTATAGCTATCTTCGCTATAGTTATCTTCCAGCTACTCGTCTTTTCTTACAGTATTCCCGTTTTCGCTGAAGTTCTTTCCTATGGACCAGGCTTTTCCCAGATGGCCGCCTATTCCCCAGTAGTTATTGTCGTACATCGAAAAAACGATGGGTTCAATCTTTTCAATATCAGGAACCCCATTGCAGAGGTAACATTCCTCGGAGTAGCTTTCCACAACCTCTCCGATGAAAACCTCGTTTGTCCCTCCGAAATCCAGGGTATCCACAAGTTTGCACTCCATGTTAACAGGACATTCCAGAATCATGGGAGCGTTTTCCAGTTTCCCGTAGAAGGTTTCGAAAAGCCTGGACTTATCCGCTTTTTTTCCGGAAACAATCCCGCAGTAATCCGTAACTTCCACCATGTGCCTGGAAGGGATGTTCACACTAAAGCAGCCGTTTTCCTTAATTCCCTCGTTTGTATAGTGCATTTTTCCCAGGGTGACCGCAATCATGGGAGGGATTGCCTGCACGACCCCACAAAAAGCGATGGTCAGGTAATTAGGCTTCCCCTTTACATTTGCACCCACCAGGGTTGTTGGCATCGGGTACAGGAAATTCCTGGCTCCGAGATTCTGTTTATCCATGCGGTTCATCAGTACTCCCTCCATCGTGATCCAAACTGAAATATTTAGATTGAAATCAGAGTCTGAATTGGATTGAAATCAGAGTCTGAATTGGATTGAAATCAAAGTCTGAAGAGTTGTGATTTTGTAAAAGCTAACAAGATGAAATTTCACTATATTCAATATGCCCACCGGGATCTAATTAGTATTCCGGTTTTGTGTAATATATAGTGTATGATATAATAAAGGAGGATATAAAGTTTTAAATAAGTTCAGAAATACAAAAATGTAACATAGAAAAGAAAAAAACCAGTACAGGAGACATCAGTACAGGAGACATCAGTACAGGAGACACCAGTACAGGAGACACCAGTACAGGAGACACCAGTACAGGAGAACAGAAACCTCAGAGCAGGTCTTCGATTTTCGAGAATCCGAAACGTAGACATCTCAATCATTCCAGGAATAAAAGTATCCTGAAGCTCACTCATACCTCAAAGCATCCACGGGGTTCATTTTTGCAGCCTTGTTTGCAGGATACGCCCCGGCGACGACTCCTACTATAAGGGCCACCCCTAACCCGATCTCCAGTATATAATGCGGAGAAATGAAGGGCAGGTCCAGGAAGTATGTAACTGCATAAGCGCCTGCCAGTCCTACACCCAGCCCCATAATACCACCTAAAAGGCTCAGGATCATGGCTTCCACGATGAAGAGCAGGAGGACATCGGTGCTCGAATAACCCAGAGCCTTCATAATCCCGATTTCCCGGGTGCGCTCCGTGACAGTAACAAGCATGATATTCATGATCCCGATGGAGCCCACGAGCAGGGAGATAAGGGCAACTGCAACAAGGAAAGCTCCCAGGGAATCCGAGAGCTGGTTGACCTGCTCCAGGACATCGGCCTGGTTGAAGATCGTGTAAGGTTTTGCGTCCTCGTCGTCCAGGTCCCTGGAAGAAACCCCGAAATTCCTTGCCAGGCGCTCGTCCACTTCATCCGAAACTTCTTCCACGTCTTCAAGGCTTTCGGACATGATAAAAAACGCCCCGAAATCCTCTTCCTCAAGCATCTCGTTGATTGTGGAGACAGGGACAAATATACTAACGTCCCGGTCAATCCCCCCTTCGGCAAATGAGGTTCCCGGGCTTTCGATGATGCCCTTTACCTTAAAAGTCTGCGTCACAGATTCCCCTCCTTCAAGGCGGAAGGTAACGTCAATAGAACTCCTGGAAGAGATATTCCGGTCGAACTTTTCGTCCGCCACGTCGGAACCTAGAACCGCTGAGAACTTGTCCTGGTCAGTTATGAAACTGCCTTCTTCCATAATGATATTGGCCGTATCCTCGTAGTCATCGGAAACTCCAACAACATTAATATTTTTAGATTGTGAGAGATAAGTGACCTCTCCAAGTTGCTGTTTTATTGGCGAGACCCCCATCACCCCGGGGGTTTTATCAATTATGTCCAGTTCGTCCGTATAGAAAAGGTTAGGTTCCTGACTGAAAACGATTATAAAATTGGAACCTAGAGCATTGATTTCGTCTTTGAAAAAGAGGTTGAAACTCCCCCCCAGGGAGACGTTTGCAACTACTGCCGCAATACCTATGATAATGCCCAGGGTCGTCAGGCCCGAGCGAAGCTTTGCGCTCCCCACGCTCCCGATGGAAATTTTGATAGCTTGCCTGAAATTAAGCACCGGACCCCACCTTAAATTCTGAAAGAAGACTTTAAATGATCCTTTCAAGACTTAAAATTCCGGAAACAAGCCTGAAAAACAGGCCTGAACTTATGGAAAAGCAATTAACCGAAAAACTACACAAATCCGTAAAGCCCTATGTCCCCAATACTCCATTGATGTGCACATTATTAAATTGTATGCATTATTAGATTATATGCCACAACTACATAAGCAGGTTGTACAAACAGAGAGAGGGGAAACTGATAAAACAAAAGGCAGTTTTAAAAGGGGTAGTTCTACAAGGGATAGTTTTAAAAGGGCCAGTTCTACAAGGGGCAGTTCTACAAGGGACAGTTCTACAAGGGACAGTTCTACAAGGGACAGTTCTACAAGGGGCAGTTCTACAAGGAACCCGCAAACCCATATTATAAACACCGCAGTCAACTAACCGATGGCAAAAAGCAAGAAAGGAAAGAGAAGGGAAGAAGAAAAACCAGGAAACGAGAAACATTGCCACCCCAGCACATTGCAAATTGCCACATTTCTTATATATGTTTGAGATATATCATATGAAGAATGTAATTATAGATGTTCTGCATATTTAGATGTTCTGCGCATTAAAACAAAATAAATATACTATGTATTGAGACAAAAGAAAGAAAAAATCGTACTCAATGCAGGCTTTGCAAAAAAGCCATTATCAGCCCTGATCAAAACACATATTTTACTTATTAAGAAGATGAACCTCAAATATCCGGAGGGGGAAAAATTCAGACAAAAAATAAAAACACAGATACCGATTTCTCTCAAACCGTACCATGCAGCCCCCAGACAACCGCACTATATAGAAACCCTGAAGAAGTGCTAGAGTTACTTGCTCTTTATTTTAAAGAGGGGATCGAGAAGGGAGAACGCTGTGTATGGATAAGCTCCAAACAGGGGGAGGCTGAAAACGCAAAAATGGCGCTGGAAAATGCGGGAGTGGATTTTGAGCGCTGTCTTCGGTCAGACCAGCTGGAAATAATACCGGCCAGGGAGTTTAAGGAAAATACAGCTTTGCCTGCCCCCACAGCAGTGGAAATGCTGGAAAATACATCTGAAAAAGCCCTCTCAGAAGGGTTTTCAGGGCTCCGGACAAACCTGGAAGTTAAAAAAGCAGAAGGTTTCCTACCATCCTGTTTTGAGAACTGCAGGGAAACCCTTGAAAAAGTAAACAGGGGAGAAAATCTCACACTTCTTTTAACCTGCCCCCTTGAAGAACTTTCAGCTTTGGAACTTCTCAACCTGATGGGAGAGCAGGTGGACCTGATAATGAAGCAGGAAGGAAAATGGGAATATGTCGGGAGTGAGAAAACCGGCAATAAAGGGAAGACTTTCAACGATTTCAAAGAACAGGCAGTTAAAGACCTGAAAGATTCCGAACAGAAATTCAAGAACATTTTCGATAATTCAAATGACGCTATCGTAATCTTTGACCTGGAAAGCAATGTCCTTGAGGTCAATGATGTCACCTGTAAAGCCCTTGGATACACTCGGGAAGAAATCAGCCGGATGCCTGTCTGGAAATTAAAAACCCCCGAGTACCAGAAAAAACTTGAGGAACACAGGGAACTTATCTGCAAGTCCGGACATGCCGTATTCGAAGTCGAATGCCTCCGGAAGGACGGGACCGTCGTACCCTGTGAGGTCAGCAACCGCCTGATAGAGTATGAAGGAAAAACGGCTATACTCTCCTTTGCCAGGGACATTTCCGAAAGGAAAAAGACAGAAGAAGCTTTGCGGGATTCGGAAGAAAAATACCGTATGATCTTTGAAGAATCTCCTATAGGGATCATCCACTTTGACAGCAAAGGAGTAGTCGAGCTCTGTAACGAAGGTTTCTTGAAAATTGTAGGAAGTTGCCGGGAAAAAGTAATCGGGTTGGAGGATCTTCACGCCCTGCAGAAAGAGGATATGAAAAAAGCTGTCGAAGCAGTATTGTCCGGGCAGCCCGGGTACTTTGAAGGAGAGTACGTTTCAACCACAAAAAATCGGCCGATGCAAGCCAAAGTGACGTTTAAACCCCTTATTTCTAAAGAAAAAATTTTGAAGGGGGGCATCGGGATTGTAGAAGACATCACCGAACGTAATGAACTGGAAAAAAGCCTTCTCAAGGCGAAAAAAGCAGCAGAAGCTGCCAACAGGACAAAAAGCGGGTTCATCGCAAACATGAGCCATGAACTGCGGACCCCCCTTAATTCCGTAATAGGATTTTCGGACCTCCTGCTTGAAGGGGCTTTCGGGACGCTCAATGGGAAGCAGGCCAAATACGTAAACAATATCCTGAACAGCGGGAAGCACCTGCTGGAAATCATCAACAACCTGCTGGACATCTCAATACTCGAAACCGGGGAGAGTTCTCTTGACTATGAAGAACTGGACCTTGCTCCCTTCATAGAAGAAGTGAAAAACTCCATCCACCCCCTGGCTTCAAGCAAAAATGTTGCCATTGAAACTGACTTTGACCCTGGCCTCGGAAACATCCGGGCCGACCGGGCAAAATTAAAACAGATCCTTTACAACCTCCTGAGTAACGCCATAAAGTTTGCACCCAGAGGGGGAAAAGTCAGCTTAGACACACGTAAAAAGGACGGAGTTGCAGAGATCAGGGTCACTGACAACGGCATAGGAATCCCCTTAGAAAGCCACAGGAAAATATTCCAGCCTTTTGTACAGGGAGATTCATCCTCCGCAAAAGAATACAAAGGAGTTGGGCTCGGGCTTTATATTGTTAAAAATTTTGTAGAACTTCATGGAGGCGAAGTATGGGTGAACTCAGAACCCGGAAAAGGGAGCACTTTCACCTTTACACTACCCCTGGAGCGGAGAGTGGCGAGCAGCTGAAGCCACTTTCCTTAAAGATATTTACGTAAAGATTGGAGAGCATTTTGTGTAAAATAGTAAGGGATTTAGGTATTTATTCCTAAATCCACTCGGAACGGCACTTCAGATTTTCCGTTTTTCTATAAGATTCCTGTTTTTAGTTTAGACCCCCACGGTTTTAAAGCAAGGTACCGAAACATTGCTTTTTACTTTCCCCAACCCGCGGGATTTGTGCCGTTTCCTGATAAATTCCCCACTTCCAAGTCATTACTGACTTTCTTCATTGTGAGTTCTGCACTTTTTTGTCCTGTGATCTTGTATTCTGTCTGTCGCTTTGCTTGTAGCCCTCATGCTACAGTCTGAAATTGTTTTCTTAGATGTTATATTTATTTGAGTGTAATGTTTAGACAGAGCTATAAAATAATACGACCTGGTAACGATTATATTATTTATTCAAGGTTAGTTCAATGCTATAATCCGGAGGTGGAGAATAGTTTATATGAGGCACAATTCTTAGATAACCCGAAATAAATCCCCCTCCGAAAAAAGAAAGAAATTGGGAAGATAGTCATGCAGTATGGGCCTTTTCGGCGGCAAAAAATCCTGAAATACCTGTTAAAAATTAAAGGGAAAATCCACCTTCAAAAAACGGTCAGGGCAACAGCCCAGACCGGAAATATTCATTCATAACGTAGAGCTTCCACAGGGTTCATTTTTGCCGCTTTCCTTGCGGGATAAACTCCCGCCACCACTCCTACCATAACCGAGACAAAGAATCCTATCTCGATCAAAGTGAAAGGGAAAACAGTGGGGAGCTTAAGGACAGTTTCCAGGGCAAAAGCTCCGAGACCCCCTATCAGGGTTCCAAGGATGCCGCCGAAAAGGCTGACCAGAACAGATTCCAGAAGGAAGAGGGAAAGGATTCCGGAATTTGTGTAGCCCAGGGATTTCATGATCCCGATTTCCCGGGTACGTTCCGTGACGGTTACAAGCATGATGTTCATTATCCCGATGGAGCCCACAATAAGGGAGATCAGCGCCACTGCAAGCAGGAAAGAACCAAGGGCATCCCCAATCTGCCCGGTCTGTTCGAGGATCTCGGCCTGGTCAACAATCCCATAGGGTTTTGCGTCCTCGTCCTCACGGTCCCGTTTGGGAACCCCGAAGTTCCGGGCCAGCCGGTCATCCACCTCATCAGAGATATCCCCGACATTATCCAGGCTGTTTGCCATGGCAAAGAAAGCCCCGTAGTCCTTTTCCCCGAGCATTTCGTTCATGGTTGAGATAGGAACAAAAATCATCGTGTCCGTATCCCCATTCCCTCCAATGACAGTTTCCTTCGATTCCTGAAGAATTCCTTTTACTTTGAACGTTTTTCTTACAATGCTCCCGTCTTCAAGCCTGAAAGCAATGTCTACGGTGCTCCGATGGGATATTTTCCGATCAAACTCCTCGTTTGCCATATCATACCCCAGCACCACGGCATAGCCGTCCTTATCCGAGAGGAAACTTCCCTCGTCCAGCTGGAGGCTCTGGATTTCCTGGAAGTCTTCACTGACCCCTGAAATGTCCACATTTTTGGTTTCGGAAAGATAACTGAGTTCTCCACTCATCCGTTTGCGGGGAGAAACCCCGGTAATTCCCGGAGTGTTCTTGATAAGCTCATACTCGTTATCAAAGAAGAGGTTTGGCTGCTTGCTGTATGCGATTACGAAATTTGAGCCTACGGAGGCGACTTCATCTTCGAAAAACTGGTTGAAACTGGCCCCCAGGGATACGTTGGTTATCACCGCCGCAACCCCGATCACGATTCCCAGAGTTGTAAGAGCAGAGCGTAATTTGGCACTGCCTATACTGCTTGCAGCAATCCTCAGGGCCTGTTTGAACTGGACCATAGTTAGGACCTCCTGGCAAACCTGTCTTCCAGGCAGAGATTCACATTCATGACCTGTTATTTACGGGTGCATTCCTGCCCCATTCATTCCTTGTTCTGCTTTTTCTTCCTGTAGACCAGTACCCCCACGGCAACCAGGACTACGAGCACCACGGCTCCTATAATGGATTGCGAACTGCTGCCCGTATTTTCCGTGGTAAGCCTGACCTGAAGATTGATGACCTCGTTTTCATGCAGGTTGACACCGTTGCTGTAACTTGCTATGAGAGCCAGGTTTACAGGTTCCGACCCATCAGGAGCCGGACCTTCCAGACCTTCCGAATCCTCCGCCACGGCATCAAACTCGATTGTAAAGAGCTCATCCGGGTCCATGGGCCCTATGAAATACTCCGCCGGATAGAAAACAACTCCTTCAGCCGTAGGTTTTATACTCACGGAACTGAACTCGTTGGGATGGGTATTTGCCACATCAAACTCAAGGGTTGCCTCCCCGTTCACCAGCTTGAGGGGCTTGGAAGGGATCACCCTCACATTGGAAGAATCAACCTCAAGGGGAATATTCTTCCGGCTGTTATAGTCAAAGGAATTGCCCTCGATTACAAGTACAAGGTTGTGAGTCCCGTCCCTGACATCTTCACCCACCTCCACATTAAAGGTCAGGTCGATGCTGTCCCCGGACCCCAGCAGGCCCATATCAACGTAAGGGCCACTGAAAACCGTTACCCCATCAGTCGAAGTTTCCAGAACTGCGGACTGGATCCGGGCATTGGTATCGAAATCTTCCCCGCCTATGGAAACCGTAGGTGTTGTTGCCCTGTTAATGAGAGTAACAGTTACGGTACCCCTATCTCCCGGCATAAAAACCTCGGGGTCAAAGGTGATTGTTTCGAGTTCCACAGTGCCTTTGCTGTCAAAGGTTTCGGTACCTACCCTGATATCAAAAGTCTCTTCACTCCACGGACTATCCTTATCAATTCTCGTCCGGATGTCTATAGATTGGGTGCCCTTCTGGGCATTCTTGTCCACAAAAAGGTGAAACTCCCTGGTAGATACTTTTTCAGGGGCAAGAGCCCCGATATTTTGCACCGCATTTAGAGGGGAATCCAGAGAGAAGGGATATTCCGGAACCACCTGTATGGAAGCGTCGTCCGCCCGGTCCCGTCCTACATTTTCCACCTGCACGGTCAGATCCACGTACTGTCCTATCTGGGCAGGATAGGGGCTGATTTCAATAATCGTAACCTTCAAATTTGCACTCCCGACACTGGCAGAAGCCGGAGCCGCAAAAATCGAGGTTATTAAAAGCAAAGACAACACAAGAGGAACGATTCGAGTATTCATTTTTGTCACTTTCTCCACCCTGATTGGCCTAGAAATGGCAACTAATCTGGTTCTGAATTATCCTGGTTCTGAATTATCCTGACTCTGAATTATCCTGATTCTGAATTATCCTGACTCTGAATTATCCTGATTCTGAAT
>JAENZL010000004.1:50107-132267 GCA_016841265.1 Methanobacteriota archaeon
TCTGAATTATCCTGATTCTGAATTATCCTGACTCTGAATTATCCTGATTCTGAATTATCCTGATTCTGAATTATCCTGATTCTGAATTATCCTGACTCTGAATTATCCTGGTTCTGTATTATTCTGATTCTGAATTATCCTGATTCTGAATTATCCTGACTCTGAATTATCCTGATTCTGAATTATCCTGATTCTGAATTATCCTGGTTCGGAATTATCCTGATTCTGAATTATCCTGACTCTGAATTATCTTGACTCTGAATTATCTTGACTCTGAATTATCCTGATTCTGAATTATTCCGTCTTTTACGAGCACGACCCTGTCCGCGTATTTTGCGATATCCGGGTCATGGGTAATCATCACAATAGTCCGGCCTTCTTCGTTAAGTTTTGTGAACATGTTCAGGATTTCACAACCGGTCTTAGAATCCAGGTTCCCGGTGGGTTCATCCGCAAGGAGAATGGACGGGTCGTTGATAAGGGCGCGGGCAATTGCAACTCTCTGTGACTGGCCTCCCGAAAGCTCACTTGGTTTATGGTGCATGCGGTCTTCGAGCCCAACCAGTTTCAGGAGGTCCCTTGCCTTTTTGTGAGAGTCAACCCCGGGCCTGGCATTTGCGTATGTAGGAAGCTCCACATTTTCAAGGGCATTAAGCCGCGGGATAAGGTTAAAAGTCTGGAATATGAAACCTATCTCCAGCCCCCTGAGCCTGGCGATCTCCTTGTCCGAAAGTTTGTTGACATCCCTGCCTTTAATAATGATCTTTCCCTCAGTAGGCCTGTCGAGAAAACCGATAAGGTTCATAAGAGTGCTTTTTCCGGAGCCTGAAGGTCCCATGATTGCAAGGAAATCCCCTTCCCGGACTGTCAGGTTGATCTCGTGAAGGATAAGAACTTCCATATCTCCAAGCGTGTAGCTCTTTTTGACATTGATAACCTCGATAATAGGGGCAGCTTCCACCGAGCCTGCACCCTGAGAACGATTTTTTGAACGGCGCACCTCGCATACGAAGGACTCTTCATCTGTCGACTCCTTATCGGGAACCAAATTCCGGCCTTCAGAGGGAAGAGCATCCCCTTCAATCCCTGAAGCTTCGCTTCCGGCTTCCGGACCTGGATTCTCGAGCCCTGAATCATCATCGGATATTATATTTTCCATGTCCACTCCACTGTTTTTCATATATTGAAGCTAATGGTACCGCCAGGCAAATTCACCCTATTAATATATCATTGTTCTGACTTTTATGCTTTGAGCCTCGTGATGCAGGACAACTGTTCAATACCCTGAGTACCGAAGAAGGGTCGGCTTTTTTTCCGGGGACCAGCACGATAAGCTGATCCACTGTGACGTACACTTTTATTTTCCGCCCTTTCCGGCTCCACCTTACCTGCTGGACACTGATCAGGCCCGATTCCTCCAGGGCATCAAGGTTGTATTTCAGGGTATTGAGCCGTATACCCAGAGCTTCCGAAAGGTCCCCTGCAGACATGCTTTTTTTGCCAAGAATTTCAAGGATTTTAAGGGAAGTTTCATTGGAGAGAGACCTTGCAAGCTTTCTGGAATCTCCGGAAAAGGGAAGGATCAGCAATTTCCCCTGTTTTTCAAAGGAAGTCACCCTGGTGTTCGGATTCTGTTCTGGCATTTTCACCCCTTACAAGTATAAAGCAGCCGGGATTCGATAGAAAATTCAGGATTCCCGGCTGAGCTCCTCAAGTTTTTCGAGCATTTCCTCAAGCACAGAATCAAGCTTGAGCATATCCCGATGGTAGCGCCTGAGAATCTCAAGCTTCTCCTGCTGCTTTTCGCTCAACTCTTCCTTTTCAAAGCGTTTTATCATACGAGGAATTTCAACAGCTGCCGGCTGGGTTTCATTAGCTCTTGTCCTTAGCAACTGCCCCATAGCAATTTTCAGGATATCTTTGTCGGTATGAACATAGACCTTCCTGGTGCCCGGCTTTGTACTTCGGGTAATTAAGCCCGAGGGTTCAAGCTGCCGGATCTTATTGCTCACCGAAGCAAGGGAGTAACCGGTTTCTTCAGCGAGCTCACTCATAGCCAGCTCCCCGGGTTCGATAAAAGCCCGTGCAAAGATGGTGGCCATCAGACTGTCCATCCCATAGGCTTTGCCAACATTCTGATAAAAAGCAATAAATTCTCTATCAATTTCATCCATGAAAGGTCATTAAGTTCCATTTACTATTTTTAGTATTTAGTAAAAATAGTATAGATATGAAATTACTTAAAAGTATCCCAGCCGGACGGAAATCCGGAACAGCCAGAAAAAGAAAAAAAGGGAAAGGACTGGAGGTTTCAGTTTGCTCACGGGAAATTTTTTGTTGATTTTACTCAAAGGTTGCCCTGAGATGGACGAAACGTCAGAATTTCCGAACATTGGCAGAAATTCAGAGAGAAAAGAGTGAAAAAAATAGGAGTGCATGAGATTAAAAAAATAATGTAAGTAATCGAGAGATTCTGTTTTAGAGAATTTATCGTATTTTTATTTACAGATAATATATTTTAAAATACATGCAATCGTGGGTTAAATTTATATACTTTAATGTCTACAGTCAGTTACCGGTTGCCGAGAAAAGGAGGCAAATGAGAATTATGTTAAAAAACCTGGAAAATATTGGAAAATTATTATTGTTAACCTGTGTGATACTTATCGCATTGTCATCACCGGGAGCAGCTGTGACGGCAGAGGAAAACGCGCAGGCGATCTCTGACGTGCAGACAGCTCTTACCTTTGTATGGCTCCTGGTAGCAAGTGCCCTGGTATTCTTCATGCATACCGGGTTCTCAATGGTAGAAATCGGGCTTACGAGAAGCAAAAACACGGCAAACATTCTCATGAAAAACTTCATGACCGTGGTTCTCGGGATCCTGGTCTACTGGGCCGTGGGTTGGGGTGTCATGTATGGAGCTGATGCTTCAGGCCTGATAGGGACTGACCAGTTCTTCTTAATGGGGGCCGACAACGCGACCTTTAACGGCTGGTTCTTCCAGATGGTCTTTGCAGCAACCGGAGCAACTATCGTATCCGGGGCAATGGCTGAACGTACTGATTTCAAGGCATATCTGGTCTACTGTATCCTGATGGTTGCAATAATCTACCCCATTTACGGACACTGGGTCTGGAGCGGGGCTGACATGGCACTCCTGACCGGAGCTGAGAGCCCGATCGTCAAGGCAATCGGAGTCGCACACCACGACTTTGCGGGATCGGGAGTCGTACACTCCATTGGCGGATACTCTGCCCTTGCAGGAGTAATCCTCGTGGGGGCCAGGATAGGCAAGTTCAAGAAAGGAAAGCCTATGGCAATTCCGGGCCACAACCTGGCATTTGCTTTCTTCGGGACTTTGATCCTTGCCCTTGGCTGGATAGGGTTCAACGGAGGAAGTACCCTTGACGGAAACGATGCTTACATGAACCTTGTCGTGGTCAACACTTTCATTGCAGGCGCTGCAGGCGCTGTCATAGTAATGCTGATCACCTGGATGAAGACAGGGAAACCTGACCCGTCCCTTACAGCAAACGGGCTTCTCGGCGGACTTGTTGCAATCACCGCCCCCTGTGGATCAGTTAGTCCCTGGGCAGCCCTTGTTATCGGAACCATTGCAGGATTTGTGATTTATTTCGGGGTAATGTTCAACGAAAACGTCCTCAAGGTAGACGACCCCGTAGGTGCGATTGTAGTACACGGGTACTGCGGAAGCTGGGGCCTGCTCTCAGTAGGGCTTTTCTCCATAGGAATGGGGAACGGAATCCTTGCAGACGCGGTCTATGCCGCTGAAGTCCCGGGCCTGCTCTATGGCGGTGGAATAGGACTGCTAACAATCCAGACAGTGGCTGTAATCATCAGCATGATCTGGGGATTCGGGATGTCATATATAATCTTCAAGATAATTGACGCAGTAATCGGACTGCGGGTGCCCGAAGACGTTGAAATCATGGGTCTGGACATCGCTGAACACGGCATAAGGGCATACCCTGAATACCAGCCTGCAGAGGACTAAGAGGTGATCTGAATGTACAAGATCGAAGCAATCATAAAACCCACTAAATTTCATGAAGTAAAAGATGCCCTCGAAGAGGCAGGGTTTGCAAGCCTCACAGTGACCGAGGTAAAGGGAAGAGGGCAGCAGAAAGGGATCGTGCAGCAGTGGAGAGGAAGGGAATATTGTGTTGACCTCCTTCCCAAAACAAAAATCGAAATAGTGCTGCCGGAAAAAAAGCTTGATGAAATTGTCGACCTCATCCAAAAAACGGCCTCCACCGGAGAAATCGGAGATGGGAAGATTTTTGTCTACCCGGTAGAAACCGTGATAAGGATCCGGACAGGCGAAAGAGACGGAGATGCACTCTAAAAGCATCCCTCTCCTATTTCCTTAATTTATTTCCCGGGGTGAAAAACACCTGAAAAGGATCATTCCAAAAAATCTCAAAACATCAAAACATCAAAACATCAAAACCGTTAAAAGCTAAAAAGCTGCAGACCTGCAAAAAACAAAGATCAAATTGTATTCTCTTCAAATTTTAATAAACATGAAATTGATAATAAAACCCAGACAGTAAAAACAACTTTAAACCCGGTAGGTATCCATGATGTCAGAATTCAAATCAGTATCAGAATTCAATGCAAAAAACGTAAACTTCGAGATCCCTCGAGGATACGGAACGTCCATCATCAAGTTTTATTTCTGGATCGGGCTCGTATCCGCAGTCCTGCTGAGGGCCATAATAATAGCTGACCACTACAGCGCATTCTACGCAAAAGTGATCTGGTATCTCGGGGTCACAGGATACCTCTGGTTCTTCATGCATAGATACCATATCGCTAAGCGCAGATTCAGCGTCATAAAGGACCTGGAGCTGCTTAAAAAAATCCGAACCCAGCAAAAACTCTCTGAAAAAGATATTGAAGGGCTCGATTATCTGCTATGGAGCCTCTCGGTTTCCAAAGAGCGCTCAAACTATCTGGTAATCTCGGTATTTTCCGTGATTTCAATCGTGTTGTCCCTTATTCTGGACCTGGGGATCCTTAACATCTAAAAGGGACTTCCCCCAATTTTCTCCCCTACTATTTTTACATGAAATTCAACAATTCTTGAATCAAAACTTTCGAAATCAAACTTTTTTAGGCTTGAAGAGTTCCGGAAACTTCTCACCTTAAACTGCCTGGAACCACCCTAAAACATCTGAAAAAACATGAAAAAACCAGAGAACACCTTAAAACATCTTAAACCAGAGAAACAGGACCACTTGCCGCTCCAGAATATATTTAAAGATATGAATAAGAAATCTATATAATACATAGCTGATTATGATCTTAGGGGGAGTGTTATGGCAGAAGTTTTGAGATTATCCCCAGCTATCTGCGCATATCCTGACGAGAAGTATGAAAATTTGAAGATTGAAGTTATACTTCCGGGGATTGAGAAAGAAAACAGATATTTCAAGCTGGCAGAAGACGGTTTCTACGTAAAAGCGACAAAAGAGGGAGTGGAATACGTAGACAGTTATTCGATCTGCTGCCCGGTAAACACTGACAAAGCCGTTGCCACCTATTCAAAAGGGATTCTGAAGGTCACTGTCCCCTACCAGGAGCCCTTTGAAAATGTAGTGGACGTGAAAATCGAATAAATGCCTGAAACAGTAAACAGGAATCCAGACCGGAGTACCTAATTTTTTCGGGGAGGGGCATTATGGAAAATCCGATACCTAAGATAATGAAAACTCCTATAATAGCAATGTATCATGATGATGAGCATGAAAACCTCACAGTTGAGGTTGAATTGCCGGATGTGGAAAATGAAAACATAACCCTCATGATGCATGAGAACAGCTTTTATCTGAAGGCCTTCAGCAATAGCGTTGAGTACCTGGGGTCCTTTTTTATGGACGGGCCTGTGGACCCCGAAAAAGCCATAGCGACGAACAATAAAGGTATGCTTACGATTAACGTCCCATATAAAAAAGGCTTCCTGTGCGCAAGAAACATACCAATTAAATAAAAGCTATGGGCTAGAATCGGAATGTAAAAACAGAAAACTTATTTTTTTGATATTAATTTTACCCGTATTCCTTGAAAAGAAGAGGGAATCCCATGAAGATAGTAAAATGCGGAGATCTTGGATTCAGGTGCAATTTTATTGCAACCGGCACCAACGCCGAGCAGGTAAAAAAAGAAATGTTCGAGCACATAGAAAAGGAACATAAGGACCTTCTCGAAGAGATGTCCGAAGACGACATAAACCACATAAAATACAGGATCTCGACTCTTCTTGCCCGGAGCTGCGGCTGCGGTGCCCTTTGAAGCCAACCACCCGCCAATAAATTTACGGGCATGTAATGTGCCCTTGTTGACCAGATCCTGAGTTTAGCTCAGGGGTAGTTGACTTCAATTTTGATTTTTACTTCCCTGAAACTTCCACATCCATATACAGATTTATTTCCGTTACTATTATAGTACACCCGTATTACACCCGTAGTTTCATTGAAATTGGGGACCCTTACCTCACAGGTTCAGCACCCAGATCCGGTAATTAAGCAATGCTGCGAAACTGACCCAGAGAAGGTAGGGGACCAGCAGAAGGGAAGCTGTTTTTGAAATTTTGCCGAAGAGGACTATTGTCAGGAAGATCGACAGCCAGAGCAGAATGATTTCCATGAAGGCATAAAAAGGAGACTGGAGCCCGAAAAAGAGAAAGGACCAGAGGATATTTAGTGCCAGCTGAAGCCCGAAAACAAAGATCCCCACTTTAACTTCCTTTCGCTCCAGGCCTTCTTCCCAGACCAGGTAAAGAGAAATCCCCATAAGGGCATACAGGATAATCCATACAGGGGAAAAAACCCAGGAGGGAGGGTTGAAAGCAGGCTTTTCAATAGCAGCATACCAGCTGTCAATGGAAGTTACCGTAAAAACCGATCCAACTGCCCCCGCAAGTTGACAGATCAGTACCGAAACAATGAGTCTGAATTTGTTTATTTCTTGAAGCACATATCCCACCACGCAATATCCGGTTCCCGGGAATTTCCGAGCCCTGGAGAATATAAAGTACTCAGGAATTATATACGTGAAATGATAAGTATCTATACTAAAGGGAAGGAGATCTGTTAGCTGGATCTGTTAATAGGGTATGTTAACTGAAACTGTTAATAGCCAGGATCTCTTACCCGATTTCCCGAAAAAAACCAGTTTTCAAAAAACGTCCTTCCGAATTCCAATTCACAAAATAATAGAAAATTATATATAAAATGAGATAGGCAATATATTACCGTGTGTCTAGTGAGGATGACGTCAAGATGGTGCAAACAAACAACATACCTAAGACTAAAGAAGATGTACTTCAGGCTGTAGTCGAGCGTGATGTGAAATTTATCAGGACTCAGTTTACCGATACACTCGGGATTATCAAAAGCTGGGCAATTCCTGTTGAACAGCTCGAAGAGGCCTTTGAAAACGGAGTCATGTTTGACGGCTCTTCCATTGAAGGATTCACCCGAATCGAAGAATCCGACATGAAACTCGTACTTGACCCTTCGACTTTCAGAATTCTCCCCTGGAGACCCTCAACCGGAGCTGTTGCCAGGATTCTTGGAGATGTTTACCTCCCTAACGGAAAACCTTTCGAGGGAGACCCTAGATATGTTCTGAAGAGCGCAATTGCAGAAGCCGAAGAAATGGGCTATTCCATGAACGTTGGCCCGGAACTCGAATTCTTCCTCTTCAAACTGGACGAAAACGGAAACCCCACAACCGAACTTACAGACCAGGGCGGGTACTTTGACTTCGCACCCCTGGACAAAGCCCAGGACGTCAGGAGAGACATTGACTATGCCCTGGAACACATGGGCTTCCATATCGAAGCTTCCCACCACGAAGTAGCCCCGTCCCAGCACGAAATCGACTTCAGGTTCGGAGACGTGCTGACCACGGCAGACAATGTGGTCACTTTCAAATACGTGGTTAAGTCCATAGCATACCACAAAGGTTATTATGCAACCTTCATGCCAAAGCCCCTATTCGGCGAAAACGGCTCGGGTATGCACACCAACCAGTCCCTCTTCAAAGACGGCAAAAACGTCTTTTATGACCCTGAAACTCCGGACCAGCTTTCCAATGAGGCAAGATACTACATCGGTGGGTTGATGAAGCACATTAGAGAATTTGCAGCCGTAACAAACCCGGTGGTAAACTCTTACAAGAGGCTCGTCCCGGGGTATGAAGCCCCCATTTATGTAACCTGGTCCGCCAGCAACAGGAGTTCCCTGATCAGGATTCCAGCCACCCGCGGCAACGGTACCAGGGTAGAACTCAGGTGCCCGGACCCGGCATGCAACCCCTACCTGGCCTTCGCCCTCATGCTGAAAGCCGGAATCGAAGGGATCAAGAACAAGATCGAGCCTGGAGAAGCGACCAACGTCAACATCTTCAACCTGACGGAAAAGGAGCGTGAAGAAAAAGGCATCGTATCCCTGCCCGGAAACCTTAAGGAAGCAGTCGAGGAGATGGAGCAGAGCAAATTCGTAAAGGAAGCCCTGGGGAAACATGTCTTCGAAAACTACCTCTGCTCAAAGACCGCCGAGTGGGACGAATACAAAGCTGTTGTCCACTCCTGGGAACTCGACAGATATCTGTCGATGCTTTGAGTGTTTAACATCGGCATTATAGAACAGCACTGAAAATTAGGTGAACTACCTCTTCCGGTCTCCTTCGGAGCCGAGGAAAGAGTCTTCTGCTTTTGAAGATAAAGCATCAGACATCCTCCAGGAAACATTGTGAATGCCTGCCGGAAAACTCAGGAGGAAAATGTTCCTGCCTGAAACCCCGGAAGGCATGTATATTTACCTGGGAAATGTACCCTCAGTTAAAAAGGAAAAAGTACACTATTAAGTACATATATTAATTTATTATATAAGAGATATGAGAAAGTATTTCTTTTAATAAGTTCTTTTTGCAGGCATAAACCAGCATCGAAGTTCACGGCATGGACTGCCGTCAGAACCCCGTGATTTCCCTCACTTTTTTTCGACCAGGAGAAACAACTTCCATTTTCAAATTCCCTTTTCCATGAGATATCAACTGTTATCCGGGCTGTCCGGAATTTCCGCGGTGAGGATAAGCAGAGCGAATAACAATATCAGGGATCAAATCGAAGATTCCGATATCCTGACTACGACCACAGGAGGGAAAACCCATTTCGGGAGGAACAAAACCGGGAAAAAAAGTATCCCCTTTCGGGGAAAAAAACGGTTTTTATCGGAGCTGCTTCAAAGGAAACATTGGTCAGGAAAAAAGAAACATATATATATTGTCAAATAGGTACTAAATTACTTACTTCCCGTAGCGGCGGCCCTCTCAACACCTGGCAAGGAAAAAACAGAATCAGGAGAGGGGAATGCTGAATAATATACACATTATAAACATAATTAGAATTAAACAGATTTATGCGACTTGTTATCATTAAAAATCGAAAGCATAAACCCCACTGGAATCCGGATTCGTCACTGATAATTTTTTGAAGAAATTTTTAATAACGGAACATCGGATAATCAAAATATCCGGATTCAAAAAATATTCCGATTATCAAAAATACCCGGACTACCAAATATCCGGATTATCAAAAATACCCGGACTACCAAATATCCGGATTATCAAAAATACCCGGATTTAAGAAAAGGTCTGGATTATCAGAAATTTGTTAACGAAAAACATTACGTTCATTTCTAGAGTGATCGAAATGTGTGGAATAATAGGCTTCATAGACAAGACAAAGTCCACAATGGACGGGTCGAAAATAAAAGCCGCCCTGAGTCTCATGAATGAAAGAGGCAGTGGAGACGGGGCAGGCTATGTCGCATACGGGATTTACCCCGATTATGCAGACTGTTACGCGCTTCATGTTTTTTTTGACAACATGGTAGAACCAAAAACAAAGGTTGATGAAATCCTCCACCGATGGGGCACTGTTGTCCACCAGGAAGAAATCCCCACCGTCGAACAACCGGGACTGAAGAGGGTTCATACCCCCTGGAGATACTTCTTCAAGCCCTTTGACGACATGATCGGAGGAAAGGTAGGTTCCGAGAAGGACATCATCAAGCACATCGTAATGGAAGTAAACTCTTCTATCAACGGAGCCCTGATCTTTTCCTCAGGTAAGAACATGGGAGTTTTCAAGGCTTCCGGCTGGCCGGAAGAAGTGGCGGACTTCTACAGGATCGAGGACTACGAGGGCTACATCTGGCTTGCCCACAACCGTTACCCCACTAACTCTCCGGGCTGGTGGGGAGGTGCACACCCCTTCAACCTGCTTGACTGGTCCGTTGTACACAACGGGGAAATTACCTCTTACGGGACAAACCAGCGCTACGTGGAAGGCTATGGGTACAAGTGCACCCTGCTAACGGACACCGAAGTGGTAGCCTACCTCTTTGACCTCCTCGGAAGGCAGCACGAGCTTCCGACAGAAACGGTGGTCAAGGCCCTTGCCCCTCCATTCTGGGATGAAATCGACCGCATGCCCCCTGCCGAAGAAGAACTGCACCGGGCAATCCGCCTGACCTACGGCTCTGCACTCATGAACGGCCCCTTTGCGATTGTTGTCGCGTCAAACGAAGGGATTGTGGGCTTCACTGACAGGATTAAACTCCGCCCCCTCGTGGTAGGAGAAAACGGAGACAAACTCTATATCTCCAGTGAAGAGTCCGCAATGAGGGTCCTGGACCCCGAAGTTAAAAACGTCCGTACCCCAAGAGCAGGAGAGCCCATCATAGGGAGGTTTAACGCATGAGCCTCGGAAGCATACCCCCGAAATACAAAGTCAGCATCGACCGGGAACAATGCATGGACTGTGGGCGCTGCATTGAAAACTGTTCCTACGGCACCTTCAGGAGAGAAGGAGACAAAATCCTTATCCAGTCCAGGAAATGTACTGCCTGTCTCCGCTGTGTTTCCATGTGCCCGCGGGACGCAATCTCACTTACAGAAAACCCCGTGGACTACCGCAGCCACCCCCTCTGGACGCGGGAAGCCAGGGAAGATATCATCAAACAGGCCAGGAGCGGAAAGATCATCCTCGCAGGGATGGGAAACGCAAGCAACCTCCCAAGCATATTCGACCGCCTCCTGCTGGACGCCTGCCAGGTAACAAACCCGAGCATTGACCCCCTGAGAGAGCCGATGGAACTTCGGACCTACATCGGGAAAAAGCCCTCAAAGCTCGAATTCAAGAAGACCGAAGCAGGGGACGTGGAACTTGCAACAAAACTTTCCCCCAACCTGAAGCTTGAAACCCCGATCATGATCGGGCATATGAGCTACGGGGCCATCAGCTTAAATGCCCACCTCAGCATGGCAAAAGCCGCAAAGGAAACCGGGACCTTCATGGGAACCGGGGAAGGCGGACTGCACAGGAAACTTTACCCCTACCAGGGCAACATGATCGTCCAGGTCGCTTCAGGCCGTTTCGGTGTGAACGTGGACTACCTTGAAAGGGGAGCGGCAATCGAGATCAAGATAGGCCAGGGTGCAAAGCCCGGAATCGGCGGACACCTGCCGGGAGAAAAGGTCTCTGCAGAAGTCTCCCGCACAAGGATGATCCCTCTCGGAAGCGACGCAATCAGCCCTGCCCCTCACCATGACATTTACAGCATTGAAGACCTGGTCCAGCTTGTCAGGAGTCTGAAAGAAGCGACCGAATGGAAGAAACCGGTCTTCGTAAAGATTGCAGCCGTGCACAACGTGGCAGCCATTGCAGCAGGCATTGCCCGCTCTTCTGCGGACGCGGTAGTAATTGACGGGTCCCGCGGAGGGACCGGAGCCGCCCCGAAGGTCTTCAGGGACCATGTAGGAATCCCTATAGAAGGCGCCATTGCAAGCGTTGACCAGAAACTAAGGGAACAGGGCACAAGAAACGAAGTCTCCATCATTGCCAGCGGCGGGATGAGGAACAGCGCCGACCTTGCAAAGTCCATTGCTCTTGGCGCGGACGCGGTCTACATCGGAACAGCTGCCCTGATTTCCATGGGTTGCCGGGTCTGTGGAAACTGTTACAGAGGCCTCTGCCCGTGGGGTATTGCTACCCAGCGTCAGGACCTTGTGGACAGGCTTGACCCCGAACAGGGAGCCATGCAGGTTTCGAACCTGATCCATGCCTGGACTCTGGAACTCAGCGAACTGATGGGTGCTGCAGGCATCAACAGTATAGAAAGCATGCGCGGAAACAGGGACCGCCTGCGCGGGTACATGCTTGACGAAGGAATACTTGAAGTCCTTGACGTAAAGAACGCGGGGGCCTGAAGATGAAGACAGTCACGATTGACGCCAAGGATATGCACTACACCCCCCTGAACCAGAAGGTCAGGGCTGCAGTTGCTGACGGAGCTGAGGAAATCATCCTTAACAACGTGCTTGGCCAGCGCTTTATCGGAAACGGGGTTCGGGGCAATTCCCGGATCATAGTCAACGGAGTCCCCGGAGGAGACGTCTGCATGTTCATGAGCGGGCCCACCTGTATCGTAAACGGGAACGCCGAACACGCCCCAGGGAACACCATGGACAAAGGCATGCTCGTGATCCACGGGAGCGCAGGAGACGCTGTTGCCCACGGGATGCGCGGAGGCAAGGTCTTTGTAAGGAACAATATCGGGTACAGAGGCGGCATCCACATGAAGCAGTACGAAGTGGAAGCCAGGCCCATGCTCGTGGTGGGCGGCACAGCCCACTCCTTCCTGGGAGAATACATGGCAGGGGGGCTTGTGCTCGTGCTCGGGATTGGCCAGGAAAAAGCCATGACCGACAGGGGCATCGGAAGCGGGATCCACGGCGGAGAGATCATTATCCGCGGGGAAGTGGACGACTACCTGCTGGGAGTCGGAGCCAAAAAGTTCGAGTTCACTGAAGCCGACCTGGAAAGGACAAAACCGGTTATCGAGAGCTTCTGCGAACAGTTTGGTCTTGACCCGGCCCCCTTCCTGGACACAAACTACACCAGAATTGCCCCGGCAAGCAGCCGGCCCTTTGCAGGGAAATACGTCTGGGAGTGATCGAGATGGCAGAAGGAAAACCAATTAGCAAGAGTTACATTGACCTTGAAAAGGAAGTCTGGGACGCAGACCTCTGCTCAGGCTGCGGGGCCTGCATTGCGGTCTGCCCTGCCGACGCCCTTTATTTCGAAACCGGAATCGATTCCGCAAAGCCCAAGAACAACGGCTACTGCAAAGCCGCAGTTGACGACGTATCCTGTGGAGCCTGCTATGAGGTCTGCCCGAGGATAGGCGAACAGCCCGAATCCATCTTCGGGGACTATCTTAAGATCACCGCCGCAAAAGCCGAGTTCGATATCCCGAGAAAACAGAGCGGGGGAGCCGTTACAGCCCTCCTTGCAAACGCCCTGGATACCGGCCTTGTGGATGCCGTGGTCACGGTCACCGAAGACTCCTGGACCCTCAAACCGCACTCCGTGGTTATCACAAAAAGCGAGGCCCTGATAAACCAGGCCGGAAGCCGCTATAACTGGTGGGTCCCCCTGGTCTCGGCCCTCAAGGAAGCCGTGGTCACCCGGAAATACCGGAACATCGCAGTTGTCGGTGTCCCCTGCGTCGTCCAGGCAGTCAGGAAAATGCTCGAAAGCGACCACGACCTTGTCCGCCCGTACAAAGACTCCATCCGCTTCGTGATCGGCCTCTTCTGTACCGAAAGCTTCGACTACGAAAAGCTGGTCGCAGGCAAGCTGAAAAGCGAGTACGCTCTCGAGCCCATGAAAGTTTGCCGCATCGACGTCAAAGGCAAGCTCGAAATCACCCTCAACGACGGGACCCAGTACGTAATCCCCCTTGCCGAACTCGAGGACACCGTCCGCCCCGGCTGCCATGTCTGCACGGACTTTACAGCCCTCAAAGCCGACATCTCCGCAGGCGCGGTTGGAAGCCCGAACGGCTACACCACCCTGATCGTCCGCACCCTGGTAGGACAGCACCTTCTGGAAAGCGCGGTTGCCAGCGGGAAGCTCAGCACCACCGATGAGCTCAACCTCGGAATCGTCGAGAAGCTTGGCGCAAAGAAGCTCGAGCGGAAACAGAAATAAAATTTCTTCAAAAATGGATTTAGATGGAGCAAGCTCCATCTTTTTACTTTCTTATGGCAGGTAAAATCCTACACATGCCCCCGATAAAAATCGGAAACAAGGTCAAAAATCACATTCATGAATAGCCAAAAATCATATTGAAACAATAGAGTTTCTTGAATAAGAGAGGGTTATTCAACCCCGTTGAGACTTTTTCATATATGCTTTATCTAATTCTTCAGTTATGACATTATCAATATGTTTAAGCAACATTTTGTATGCATGACAAAATTGATCCTTCTTATTTATATCCCCATAAGTTGAATATGCATTATGTGGGCAACCACTATGACATTTATCAAAAAACTCGCAGTCTTTGCATTCATATACATTCCTATCAATGAATGAATTCCTCTTTGGATTATGTTCCATAAGGTTTTCAAGGCTGTCCACATTTATGTTTCCGTATTTAAACTCCTTATTTCCAGCAAATCTGCCACATGGATATACATCCCCTTTATCATCAACAGAAACAAATGTATCTTGACAGGTATCATGGAAACTACAACCAACTGGGCTATTAGATAGTATCATAGATACAAAGTCTTCAAACTGAGATACAGAAACAAATTCATCTTCCAAGAACCATCTATTAAATAATTTAATTAATTCTAACCCATATTTTTTAGGACTAAGCTCGAGATCTTTATGCTTATTTGCTCTTCCATCAAGGTATACAGGGTTAAACTTAACGCCTATATTTTCTTGCTTAAAAAAAGAATAAATTTCTTCTATACTATCAATATTCTTACCAGTAAGGATACATATTGCTCCAAACCTCATATCATTTTTTTTCATGAGCTCTATAGAATTCATTATACACCTAAAAGTCCCACTTCCATCTGGATAAATACGTGTTAAATTGTTTACTTCTTCAGGCCCATCAAGACTTAACCCTATAGTAAAATCGTTTTTTTTAAAGAAATCAATCCATTCTTGATTCATTAAAGTTCCATTTGTCTGAACCGTATTTATTATCCATTGATTTGAGCTTTTTTCTCTTTTTTCGATCTCAATAACTTTTTCATAGAAATCAATTCCCATTAAAAGCGGCTCTCCACCATGCCATATATATTCTATACCATCATATGTTCTTTGCAACTTTGAGATCATATTTTCTAGAGTTTCATAACTCATCATCTCCCCCTCGCCACTTTCTGCATAGCAGTACTTACAAGCAAGGTTGCACCTATTTGTTGGTTTAACTATAACAGATACTTTTTTATGTTTTAAGTTCTGCTCTAAACTTGAATACTTTTGAATAGTGTTAGAAGTCATAATTAAAATACATATGTGCATATAGATAAATGTAGTGAAAAGAAAAAATATATAATTTATATAAAAACAGTACTTCACCAACTCGTAAGCAGCGATTCTAATATTGATTTTCCGATATAATACTAAAATTATACATGTGTGGGTTATTTTATTTACAACCTATGGCTGAGACAAAACACGAATCAAAAAATACTGATGTTTGTACTTTGGATGGAGCCAAATGTATAAACCCCGTTGTTAAATTGCTTGTTAAACATGTTCCAATGTCTATTAGATCAAGCCAAACCCCTAATCAATTTTTCAAGGTTCTAACGTCACTGGCTATCCAAAAGTTATCCATACACTCAATTCAAAGTCCAGGTTCAAACATACCCAGCGAAAACTCGTTACATCATAATCTGAAAAAAATCGACATAGAACAGTTAGAAACAGTAAATCACCTTATGCTTGCTGAACAAGTTAAGCCTTTCATAATACCCGGCAAAAAGTGTGCATTTGCTATTGATATTACAGATGATCCTTACTATGGGGAAAAGAATGGAGATTATGTTGTTGGTGGAAAAAGAAAAGCATCAATTAACCGCTTTTTCTCATACGCAACGTGTTATTTAATTGATGGGAAAAGGAAGTTTACAATCGGAGTTATTCCAAAAAAAAGAAGATGTTAATGATTGATTTCGTAACTAAATTCACAGAAATTATTCATGAACTTGGCGTCAAAGTAAAAGTTCTGTGTATTGATCGCGAATTCTACACACATGCAGTGATGGGATATCTCCAGGCAGCGAAGATTCCATTTATTGTTCCTGTTAAGGTTCAAGGGAAACAGATGAAGGAACTGCTACAAGTAAAGAGATCATGTTGCTTTGAGTATGTTATGTCTCCACAAGGAAAGGAGCCATTAAACCTCAATATTGTAGTCTGTGTGAATTATTTGAAAGGTAAAAAAGATAAAAATGGATTAGAAATTCATGCCTTTTCAGTTGGTGGTTTTACAGATCCAAAAAAAGTCTCAAAAATGTATGAGCGAAGGTTCTCAATTGAATCTTCTTACCGAATCCGCAATACATCCAAACCGAGGACTTCGTCTAAAAAACCAGAAGTACGCTACCTTTATACGATTATTTCGTTTTTAATCCAAAATCACTGGGTAACATTACAGTGGAACTATTTTGTGAAAAGACAAACTGGTCCAAAAATTATTGATGAGGATAAATTTCGTTTTGATACATTTAAAATGATTTCGTGGAGCTACTTAAAAAGGTTGTTTCGAATCCCAGATGGGGTGGTTACTCTAAGCAATATTAAGTACGGCTGAGTGCAAAAAAGCATTTGACGTAGTTTGATTTGGAAGATATAGTACAATAGTTATAGCGTAGCATATCGATTTTTAGGTATCATTGGCCTTAAAACACGAGCTGATTCTATGTGTTTGAGACAATTTCAACTGGAAATTTTTTATTTATCCAGCCAATTCAAACTTGGAACAAATATTGTGGTAGAAATAATCAAGGTTTAACACTCAGTTATTGTAAAAATAAAATAAGTACATGAGATCTTGATGATAATTCAAGTCAATTGGTGAAGTACTGAAAAAACAAAAAAACTAAATAAATTCGCCTCGTAGGAGGTATATTGTATCTAAGGTGGTTGTAATGGTGAATCTAGAAAAGTATAAAAATTTAAAAGTTATGGATATTGAAAATCCGATTCTAAGAAAATTAATTGAAAATGAATGTCGCGGAAATACAGAAGAATTTCTTTTTAATATATTTCTTGCAGGATATTCAGAGGGTTATTATACAGAATATAAAGATAAAGGGAAAAAAAAGATGAAGCATACTGACTATACTGAAACATATAGGGATTCATATACTGATTATCCTGAAGGTGGGAATCCCAATCACCATCTTGCTGGTAGTAACGTACCAGGTAAGGGGGAACGACCCTAAATTCCTAATTGTTAGGCCCATCGACGCCTCTTGATGTTGAATCGTGCGCTCAAATGTAAGCATATCACCCATTTGGCTGAATTTCAAAATCGGCATATATTGAGATAGTCGGTCAAATAGGAGTCTTTTTATTTCTTCCGGGGAGGTGCCGCCAGGCAAACTGGCGGGGGCACTTTCTAACGTCCGGATTGAAATCGATTTCCGGGTTCAAGGGAAGTATTTCTCGGGCCAGGCGGACTATTTCTCTGTAACGTTCAAGACCTCTATAGTATTCAATCTGGATTCTTTATTTTCTCAAATCAAAATACAGGAATCAAGCCCGGGTTATCCCCTGTAATGCACTCTCCACCCTCCTTTGTTACTATGAAGGTATTTTCGATTCCCACCATCCCTATGTTTTCAATTCCCTTTTTGGGTTCCAGGGCAAATACCATTCCTTCCTGCAGGGGCTCGTCAAATCCTCTGGCAATTACGGGGGTTTCATCGACAAATAAGCCAATCCCATGCCCGAGGAACTTTACTTTATGGTTCCCAAAGCCCATGAAATTTACCAGGAATTCCTCATCCAGCTTATTCATTATGGTATTGTAGATTTCCGAGGGTATGGCGCCGGGTTTTAACATCGATGCAGCTTCATTCTGTATATCCACGCATTTCCTGTGGATATCTACGGCATATTGGGGAAGAGCTGATCCGAACATGTATGTCGTGGTTTTATCGGTATGATAACCTTCAACTTCGCAGCCGATATCAACAAAGACCAGGTCGCCTTTCTTTAATTTCCGATCCCGGCTTCCAAGTTCGGGTACTGCAGGACTCAGCCCGCGCTTTCCGCCGGGCCCGTTGAAATAACACGGGTAAATGGAGCTTTCCCCAAAACAGACGTTTCCCAGAATCATTTTCGTATCGAACATTCCAAATCGGATTACTCCATGGTGCCCTTCCTCTATCATAAGCGAAAACAGTTCACTTTCGAGATCCGCTTCACTCATCCCTTCCCGCAACATCTCCGGCACAAGGTCTTCAAGCACATGCTGATGAATCCTGCCGGCATCTCGCATAAGGGAGAGTTCATATTCGCTTTTTACGGCCCTGACGGCAGCAATCTGGGGGTCAACGGGTTTAACAGCCTTGAAAGGGAAGTATTTTTGGAAGCGCTGGTATAAAGCCAGCGGGACTACCTCGGTTTCCAGATAGACCGTATCCGGAAGCTTGCTTGAATTACCTGCATTACCTGCATTATCCGCTTTACCTGCATCACTTGTCCTGCTAACCTTGCCTATACTCCCTGCTGCATCCCGGAAGCTGTTCATAGGTTCTATATTGGAAAATAGTGATTCGTCCAGAGCCCTTTCATAGCTGCGCCGGACCCAGAATGTTGCGTCTCCGTTCTTCGGGATAATTAGCATTCCGTCCTGCATCGTGCCGGTAAAGTAGTAAAGGTTAATTTTGCTGAAGATTACGGCGATTTCCCAGTAGGGGTTCGATGCATCCATCCGTTTTCTGAAGCGATACATACGGTTTTCAAGTTCAGATGAAGGTACTTTCTTCGTCATGGGGATCCCTATTAAGATTATTTGTTACAAATTATAGAAGTGTAACCCACGCAGCGGAAAATGCAGCCAGAATAGTGAAAAGTATAACTTACCAGTAAAAGGAACAGCAAATTTGGGGTAAATTGTCAAAGTTAGTAAAGTTATATGAGTGCAGTTACCAAATTATATCAAGCACAAATTCTAAAATTAAAAAGAAGGGGGATTGAATTGACCGAAAATTTCAACAACCTGATTGAAAAAGCCTCAAACCTGGGGCTTAAAGCCTACCCGCTTGAATCGGGAGATATTGCGGTGGAAAACCGGATCGCATTGAAGTGCGCCTACGGCTGCAAAAGCTATGGGAAACGGCTGAGCTGCCCACCCCACATTATTTCCATTGACGAATTCAGGCAGGTCCTTCAGGAATACAGCAACGCGCTGCTCCTTGTGGAAGAACATGACACTTCAGAAGTGCAGGATATCCTTGAAGTCTGGGGGGATTACAGGAAAGAGTCTTTCCGGAAGATGTTCGAGCTCGAACAGGAAGCTTTCAGGAAAGGTTTCATCTATGCCCACCTGCTCAGGCCCGGGTCCTGCAACGAATGCGACAAATGCAACCTTGAAAGGTGCGTAAAACCTGAAAGAAGGCGCTTTGCCCCGGAAGCTGTGGGGGTAAACCTGCAGAAGGTAATGGAAAGGGCAGGAGTCGACTTAAAATTCTGCAAGCCCGAAAAAACGATGTGTGTGGGGATTTTGCTGGTGGAGTGAAAAGGTTTCGCCCAACCTTCACTGCCCTGTGCCATTCCCGATCCTCACTACCCTGCACCCCCCAATCTTCACTGCCCTTCCATAAAGGCACTTGCATCGACAATCCCGTAGCCGAAGATGCTGTCGTATCCGGGGGTTCCCAGGTCTCCTGCTGTGGAACATAAGATTTCCCGTATTTCACTGCCGTTTATCTCCGGATGGGTGCTCCAGATCAGGGCAGCAACCCCGGCTACGTAGGGAGCCGAAGCGCTGGTGCCTGCAAAAAGATTCTTGCTTTCTTCCGTGCCCCTGAGTTCCATGGAACCGGGACCGCAGAGGTCCGGCTTTTCCCTGACTTCGTACTGCGGGGAATAGATGCTTACCAGTCCCCGGGAAGAGTAAGGAGCAATGCCAGAAGCCCCTTTTTCCAAACCTACCGGACCAACCGAACCGGGAGAATATGTAGAATCAACCGCCCCGACACAGAGCACCCCCGGGACAGCCGGGTGTCCGAATACCGAATCCTCTTCGACCAGGTTGTCAGGGTAGACGTCCCTGCAGGATTCCGGATAGATGAACACTTCCAGCACCTTTGGCTCTCCTGAATACTTTTCAATACAGACCATTCCTTTCCTGGCTGTTATTTCCGGGTTCGCGTATCTAAAGAACTCCAGGGGAACGCCTTTTCCGTCCTGGGAATTTTTGCTTGAAGCAAGTTCCTCTCCATCGGAACAGTCCTTGAGGTAGAGGTCGTAATCGTTTTCCGAAGCGTCCCAGGGGTCATTCCACTGGAGGACCACGGTCACTTCCCCGCCAGGAGGGATGTCAACATAAAGGTTTTTAGAGCTGCTATTCCCTGAGCTGAAATCATGCCAACCTGAGCCGTCATCGAAAAACATGCCCTGGTAGTGACGGCTCGCATCATTGCCTGCAGCACTTACATAAAGGAGGTCCCGGCTTTCAAGGGCTTCCCGGACATGGGAAGCGACGACCCCGTCTTCGAAGAAAGGCTCGTCCGGCCAGCCGATGTCATCACAGATGACCTGGCAGCCCTCGGCAAGGAGAGCATCGACCGCTTTGTTAAATTCAAATTTGTTGCTGCCTGCCTCGTGGAAATACAGCTCAGCATCCGGGGCGATACCATGCACTATTTCGAGCATAGCCGTGCCTTCGTCCCCCTTTCCTGCGGCAAGGACATGCACATCCCCGGGAAGAGCCCCCGCAGCCTGAGCTCCGGCAAAAGAATCCACTCCATCGGAGATGATCCCGACCCTGACCCCCTTTCCCGAGACTTCGTTGAACGTCCCGAAGTTTTCCAGCCCTGGGATGTGGGAATTTCCATCCTGGTAATTTCCGCCATGAGGAAAAACTTTTCTGACCAGAGGGGGTGATACTGTCCGGATTCCCCGGACTTCCTCCAGCAAAACAAGCGCTTCAAGGGAGACGGGATTCACCCGGGCCACAGCAACATGATTGTTTTCGTCCCTCTCCGTGACCCGGACAAAAGGGTCAAGCACATGGGTACTGAAAGCCGGAAAGAGGTATATGTACACCAGGCCCTCCTGTTCATCTATCTCTCTTGTATCTCTTGTATCTCTTGTATCTCTAATCTCTCTTATCTCCCCCATATCTCCCGTCTCTCCGATCTCCCTTATCTCTCCCGGATCAGAAACCTCAATTATCTCACCAGGTCCGGTTTTCAAATTTACCTCATCCGGAACTAAAAAAAATCCTGAGGGCCAGGCCTGTCCTGGAGCCCATCCCTGGAGCTTATCGATCCCACTCTCCTCCGAAGTTTTGAAACAGGGAGAGAAAAATATGCCTGTGACAGCTACTGCTGCTATAAACACATATAACACTTTTAGGGTGTAACTCCCCAGTTACCCCCACCCCCGGTACTTGCTTACGTATTAACGCGAAAATAAACAGGAAATAACCCGGAAAAGAATGCCATGAAGAGACATAATCCTAAACAAAGTTATCCCCTGTAGACAACACTCCCACATTAACAAATTATTTAGTAAATAGGGGCACCTACATTATAAATATATCTACAATGATAGAGGGGGAGAATTTGAAAATGCTCGGGCAAAAAAACCGAATTGATTAAAAACTTTAGCCCCGTAGTACCCAGGATATCTGCCAGGTAACCTGCAAAAATAACAGCGACATAACTTGGAAATTATACTTTGATGTAAAAAATGAGAGAAGGTATATTAAGCACCCCGGATATGTTATGGGGTGACATAGCAAACTGGAGGTTTAGGTGAATTGAATTCTGAAAAGCTGAAAATAGCTGTCCTGGGAGGAACCGGCAATATAGGAGAAGGCCTGGTGCTAAGGCTTGCCCTTCAAAACCTGATGGACGAAGGAGTTAAAAATGAAATAATCATCGGGTCCAGATCGCCGGAAGCTGCAGAGGAAGCTGCAAAAAAAGCGTTAGGAGAACTTGAGAACTGCGGTTTTGACACCACAGAAATCAGGATCGCCGGAAACAGCAACCTTGAAGCCGCAAAGGCAGCCGACCTCATCGTCCTCACAATCCGTTTCGATAATGTTCCATCCCTGCTAGAGGAAATCCACGAGGCCATTGAAGGCAAAATCCTTATCAGCCCCGTTGTTCCCATGGCAAAAGCAGGCCCTCTCTTCGAATACAGACCCCCGGCCGAAGGCTCGGCAGCCCAGGCAATCCGGGAAATGACCCCGGAGTCAACAAAAGTAGTCGCAGCTTTCCACAATATTGCAGCCAGGAAATTAAAAGACATCGTCAAATGCAAGGCAGTCAACGATTCCGTAATCTGCAGTGACGATGAAGAAGCGAAGAAACTTGTCATGGAACTGACCCGCCATATGGGCTGCCTGAAACCCCTGGACGGCGGACCCCTGAAGAACGCAAACACAATTGAATCCCTCACCCCACTTTTAATAAATCTCGCAAAACTCAACGGGATGAAAGACCTGGGTGTAAACTTCTCCTGAAATATTTCCTAGAGGAGTTCGACCTTAAAACAGGGAAAAACGCAAAAATCCTGTTTACTCCATAAAAAAGGCAGAGAACTCCCCACCCAGGAGAAGCCCGCAGGAAAAAATTCCGGAGGCAAACTCCCGGGCAAAAAAGTCTGGGATTATCGGACTTCAGGGAATGATCATTGCCACTTATTTTATATATATTGAGAGATATAATAAGAGAATATAGGACAGGGACAGACAGAAAGGGCATTTTTCTGAAAAAAGGCGTTCATTACCTTTACGGACTTTTTAAAGCCTTAGGGTCTTTATTATGGAAAAATGTTTGGATTAAAGGCTTGGATTGAAGGCTTAGATAAAAGGCTTGGATTGAAGGCTTGGATAAAAGGCTTGGAACCAAATTTACCAGCCTGACAAAAGGTAATTCAACCCCGTGAACAAATTTGATCTACATTAAATATTATGAGAGTTATAGGATAATATACAGAAGAGGGAAAAATTGTTATTTCTGGAACATTTGAAGCGCTACCGCGGTCGGGTAATACTTCATTTAGAAGCGTGCAGCTTCAATCTCAACTTTGCTATTTCTAAAACGGACCAAACCAAAAAATCAGCCGGTGAACCTGTATGAGTGATGACGAAGAAGTATTGGAAGTTTTAAAGGCTGCAGGGATTGACATTCTTTCCTGCATGCACTGCGGCACATGCACCGGAAGCTGCCCTTCGGGAAGACATACCGGGCTAAATACCAGGAGAATCCTGAGGGACGCGCGCAAGAACAGGCCTGTCCTGGAAGATAAGGACCTGTGGCTCTGCACCACCTGTTACACCTGTCAGGAACGCTGCCCCAGAGGGATCAAAATCACAGATGCCCTGCTGGAAATCCGCAGGCTTGCGGTCCGGAAAGGGTTCATGCTGCCCGAGCACCGACGGGTTTCGGAAATGGTGCTGGAATACGGACATGCCGTCCCGCTTGACGAGGAAACCAGGAAAAAGAGGGAAGAACTGGGGCTGGACCCGCTCCCAAACACGGCTCAGCACTCCCCGGAAGCCCTGGAACAGGTAAAAACCCTCCTTAGAACCTGCAGATTCGATGAACTGACGGCTGAAAAATAAAAAGAGGACTTTACTATGACAAAATTATCACTCTTTCTCGGCTGCATAGTCCCAAACCGTTACCCGGGTATTGAAAATGCCACAAAGCTCTGCCTTGAGAAACTTGACCTTGACGTGGTCGACCTGCCCGGAGCCTCGTGCTGCCCTGCCCCCGGGGTTTTCAAGTCTTTTGATAAGGGGACCTGGCTATCTCTTGCTGCCAGGAACGTCGTCATTTCCGAAAAAATGGAAAGGGATGTGCTGACCATCTGCAATGGCTGCTATGGTTCTCTTGCGGATGCCAACATTGAGCTGAAAAGCGACCCCGAAATGAAAGCCCAGACGAACATGTGCCTGAAAGGAATCGGCATGGAGTACCAGGGCACAGTAGAAGTCAGGCACATCATAGAACTGCTCTATGAAGAAATCGGGCCTGAAAAGCTCAAAACTTACGTTACTACCCCCCTTGACCTGAAAGTAGCCCTCCACTACGGCTGCCACCTGATAAAGCCTACAAAAGAAAGAAAACTCGGAAACTCGGAAAATCCTACTTTCTTTGACGAACTGGTCGAAGCCACGGGGGCTGAAAGTGTGGATTACACTGACAAAATGATGTGCTGTGGAGCAGGGGGCGGGGTGCGCTCGGGACACATAGAAGAATCCCTGGAAATGCTCGAGCACAAACTGGCATGCATCCAGCGGGCCGGAGTGGACTGTATAGTCAACGCATGTCCCTTCTGCCACCTCCAGTTTGACAAAGGTCAGCTTGCAGTGAACGAAAAATTCGGAACGGACTATTCCATCCCGGTCCTGCATTATTCCCAGCTCCTGGGCCTGGCCCTGGGGATCTCTCCCGATAAGCTCGGGATTGAGCAAAACGCAGTCCAGAACCTGGAATTCCTGGCAAAAGTATATGAAATCAATGCAGGAATAAGGTAAAAACAAAGAACGGAGTTCCGGATTCAAAAGGCTTTAATGTGAATTCCGGAGCTAAAAGCTCAGTTTCCCTCATTTTTTTGCAGGTACCAGAGGCACTTTTGCCTCCACCTGCAACTTCCGCAGACCTCCTCAATATCGGAGGGGTTTTTAAATTTTGTATTGACAAGTCTGAAAAGCTCTTTTGCTTCCCCAACAGTTTGTTCTTCCATACCAAGCTTTTCCAGCACAAGCTGGTCCATCTTCCGGATCTTGAGCGCAAGGAAAGAATCGGAAAGTGAACATTCTTTTTTATTGGGACAGGAAACGCAGATTGCATCACATTCGGACACAAGTTCCAGATGCCCGGAAGGGGAGGCTTTAATCGATTCCAGAACCAAACGCATATTTGCCACAAACTCAGAGCTATACCCGTAACCCTGGAAGCCCTGCATGCAAAAAAGGTGATGAGCCCGGATTCTTATATATTCTGATTCGGATTCTTTGAACATGTTTTATCTCCGGTACAAAAAAGCTCTATATTCCAACTTTAAAAAATCCTAGTAATGGTTTGTAATGGTTTGTATTGATATGTTATTATATAAAGAGATTTTTCAGAACTCCCAAGAATCATTCAATCATATCGATATCGGAACTACCCAGCTGAGAGAGTTCCTGCACGGGAAGAAACACAGATGGGGCATCGGAATGCGCTGCAAAGAGAATATCGTACCCCGTTTTCATCCCGAGCATGATGTTCAGATCGGTTTCGTCGTCGTTCAGGAGCAGGGCCTGCCCTATGGGGTTGCAGGCAACATCAAATCTTGCGCCTTCGCATTTCCTTAACCCGAGATCAGCTTTACCGAACCCGCAGACTTTGCAGCAGACCGAAAACACTTCAAAGTACCGGGAAAGAATTTCATAGACAAGCCTGGCTTCCCTTTCGTAATCGATACAAAACGCAACCCCTATCTTCCCGTAACCCAGCTTTTTTGCATAAATTACAATTTCTTCAACCCTTGTCCTTTTTGTGAGGTCAGCCTCAAGCCACGCGGAAACCTGAAGCGATTTTAAGTCCTTGCTGCCATACTCAAGCCCCGACTTAATCACAGAACAGTTCTTGCCCTTCAAGCATTCTTTATTTTTGCATAACGCACACTGCATTTTTACTCCCAGTGATTTTTTTAAACAAGAAGAAAGTGTTATAAATTCATAAATAAACTTAGAAGGTATAAATATTTCCATGGAAGCCAAAAGGACAGGAGAGAAAACACAGGTAAAAAAGAAAAAAACAAGATTGAAAGGCTGAGAAAATGGAAAAACAAAGAAAACATAAAGAAACGGAAAAAAGGCAGAAAACATAAAGAAACGGAAAAACGAAGAAAACATAAAGAAACGAAAAAAATGTTGAAAAATTTATAAGGGATGTAATAAAAGGGTAAAAAGGCAGAAGAAATTATTTCTGCCGGGCTTTCTGCATTGGGCCTTCGTAGATCTTTTCGAGAGCGCTGACGATTTCCTCGATCTTGCTGAAGGGGATCCCAACAAGCATTTCGTCATCCTCGATGTCCGTGGACCTGCGGCAGCCGAAGCATCCGAGGGAGAGGTTGATTTCCCCGGTCAGGGTAGGGAGGATGGTCGTATCGGCACAGGTCGCCTGGAAAGCCGCAGTGCTGAAGTTTACCCTTCCGCCTTTGTAGAAGGTGCTTGCCGGGACAATCCAGTAGATAGTCTCAGGCCTGTCCACAAGGATTATAGAATCGGGGTCAACTTTTGCGTCCTTGAGGGGGCAGACTACGGTTGCAATCCGGCTTCCTGGCTCAAAAGTCGGGCGCTGGGCGACCATTTCGGCTGCAGCTTCTGCGCTATCAAACATGCCAATATTTTTATGGAAATCGCCGGAAGCCACTTTATCAGGAGTAACAAGAATTCCCAGGCTCGAACCTCCGACCACACAAGCGTGCTTGTCTGCCGGGACTACAAGAGACTCGCCTTTCCGGGCTCTCATGATGGACTGGCAGTGACGGATGTTTTTCTCGGGAATATTATATCCCTCAGGAATGGGTTCACCTTTCTTAACAACCTTCACTGCTACAGGTTCATATCTCAGATCCAGTATCTTGACAAGTTTCTCTGAAATTTCAGCGTAATCCATTTAAATTCCTCACCAACTATTTATTAAATATTAATAACAGGCTGTTACATTATCTAACTTTCGAATAATATCTTTTTAAACTTATCTATTCCTGAAACCCGCACCGGCCTGTTTTCAAGCCAGCCGGAATTGCCATCGTTTTTGAGGAAAAATAAAAATATGAGATATTAAAATTGAAATTGTTAAGATTTATTCATTTCAAGGAACGCCATCCCCGATCCTATAAAGGACAGTTAGGAAAGCCGTTCCTCGAGCTGTTCCCAGATTTTACAAACCTCTGATACGAAATCTCTTCCTTTTACAGGTTCTTCATGCTCATGACTGTTTTCAAAGCAAGGACTTTTTGCAGGGAAAGAGACGTTTTCTTTACTAAGGGAACATTCCCTGGCTGCATACTCGATTACGGTTTCTTCCCGCATCATTGCCCGGGTCGTGATGTCGTCGTAGGGCAACCTTCCGAGTACCGGCACCCCGGCTTCGGCACAGAATTTCTCAATCGTCAGGCTGTTTACCTCATTGATGTCGAACTTGTTGATGCATACAGTTACAGGAATTCTGAAATGTTTGGCGAGTTCGATCACCCGTTTCAGGTCATGTATCCCCGAAACCGTGGGTTCGCTAACCGCAAGGACAAGGTCCGTGCCGGTAATTGCTGCAATCACAGGACAGCCAATCCCGGGGGGCCCGTCAATAATGATAAGGTCCTTAGTATATTGTTCCGCAAGCTTTATTGCCCGTTCCCGGGCCGCACTCACAAGTTTTCCGCTAGCCTCCTCCCCTATACCAAGTTTTGCATGGGCAAAAGGGCCAAAGCGTGTTTTGGAGGAAAAAACCTGCCCTGAGATTCTCGGCTTCATGGAAACCGCATTTTCAGGACAGGCAACGGTACAGACTGCACATCCTTCGCAGCTATACTGGTTTATCGTGATATCTGCGCTTATCGCGCCGAAACGGCAGGCTTCCCTGCACTTTCCGCAGCCGGTACAGAGTTCCGGATCGATAGAAGCGACTTCGAGTCCTAAATAGTCCTCTTCTTCCTGAATTTCAGGCTTAAGGATCAGGTGCATATCTGAAGCGTCCACATCACAGTCCGCGAGAACAGCATTTTTTGCAAGGGAAGCAAACGCCGCCGTAAGGGTGGTCTTTCCACTGCCGCCCTTTCCGCTGATAATAGCAAGCTGCTTCATGCATTCATCACCCCGGATTCGGAACCGGATTCAATTGCTTTGAACATAGCTGCAAATTTTTCTTTCCACCCGGGCATTTCTTCAACAAAGGGAATCCCTTCGGAATAAAGCCGGGCTATCCTCATGTCATTCGGAATCTTCAGGAGGATAGGGATTTTTTCGGCCCTGCAGAAATCCTCTACCCTTGAATCCCCAAGCCCGTCCCGGTTGATGACCACTCCGAAGGGGATTTTCATCAGCTTTACGACCTCAACGGCAAGCTTGAAGTCGTGGAAACCAAAGGGGGTGGATTCGGTAACAAGCACACAGTAATCCGCGTTCCCGACTGCCGCAATGACAGGACAGGCGACTCCTGGTGGGGAATCAATAATTGCGGGTCTGCTTGCATCTATATGCTCTTGAAGAGTCCTTATGACAAGGGTTGCCATCGCTTCCCCTATGTTCAAAAGTCCGCGGTAAAACTCGAGGGGAGCAGTTGTCTTTCCTTTTTCAACCACACCAAGAACCCTCGGCTCTTCCTGCACAGCTCCTTCGGGGCAGACAAGCCCGCATCCTCCGCAGCCGTGGCAGAGGAAGGGGAAAACCATAATCCCTGTAGGAAGGGCAGCCAGGGCGTTGTACCTGCAAAAAGTCGCACATTTGCCGCAGAGGGTGCATTTATCAGAATCGATGACCGGGACCGGGCAGGAGACGTCCTCCACCTTTTCAAGTTCCTGGCCCAGAAAGAGGTTGCAGTTTGGCTCTTCAACATCACAGTCAAAAAGCTGCATGCCCTCAACTGACAGGACAAGGTTTACGGCAACCGTTGTTTTTCCGGTCCCTCCTTTTCCGCTTGCTATTGCAATTTTCATATTTTTCGTCCTTATTCAGGCACCTTTATTCTTATTCCGGCTCCTCGATTTCTTCAAGGTCCTCGATTCGATCGAGGATTTCAAGAGCAGTTTCAACACCATCCGGAGTCCGGTAAATCCGAACAAGATTATCCCTGAGCATGTGAAAAGGGCCTTCTCCCACACTGCTCAACACCAGGGCATTTGCCTTTTCCTGCAGAAGAAATTCCACGGTCTTGACGCCCCTTTTTTTCTCGATGTCCGAGGCGGGGTTTTCAAGCACTTTCCAGTTTCGAAGCTCCCGGGCTTCCACGTCGGCAAAGAGGAAATATGGAGCTTTCCCGAGGTGCTCCGAAAGCCTTGCAGAGAGCCCCTCATTTCCGAAAACCGGAAGGGCAAAACGGACACGTTTCCGTTCCACCGCCCTGGCATTGACTGCAAGGTGTTCAAGGTTTTCCACCTCCTTTCGGACTGCCCTTTCGACAGATTCCGAGAGAAGATTGATCTGTTTCAGGTCAGGATCACCTTCGATTTCAACAGTAGCTTCCCCGAAGACCACGAGCCCGGATTTCCGGAGTTTCAGGTCCTTGAGGGCAAGCAATCCGGGAATGTTTTCGATGTTTTGCCTTATCTTCTCGTTTGTTTCCCTGTCCAGCCAGGCGTCCATGAGAATGAGCATCGCATCCCTTGCACTTTCAAGCCCGAGCTTGAAGATGAGGAAAGAGATCACGATCGCCCCGAAACTATCCAGCTGCGGCACCCCGAACATTGAGCCAAGAACCGCCGCAACCACCACGAGGGAAGCAAAGACATCCGTGTACGAATGCCTGGCATCCGCGATCAGGGCCTGGGAATTGATCAAATTCCCGATCCTTGCCTTGTAGACTGAAAGAGCATAAATCCCAAGGACCGAAAACACGGACGTCGCAAGAGCCAGCCCTTCAAATTGGAGCTCCGAGGGGGCCTTTATACCTGCAAGTCCTTCCCGAAGCAGTTCGACCCCGGAGAGGAGAATAATGAGGGAGACAAAGAGCGCAACTATGTTTTCGGCCTTGTAGTAACCGTAAGGAAAACTCTCTCCCCCGCTTTTCAGGCTCACTTTCAGACCTATCCAGACTGCCAGGGAAGTAAAGACATCCATGGCCGTGTGGACTGCGTCTGCCAGCAGAGCCGTGCTTCCAGAATAAAGCCCGACAGAACCTTTGACCAGGGCCAGCAGGACCATGGAAAAGATGGCGTTTCTGGAGGCCGTGATCCCGAGTCTCAGCTTCTCCTGTACAGTCATTTGGAAAGTCCTTTTAGAATCTCAGAGCAAGTTTTTCAGAACCATTTTAATCGTGGTGCCCGTGATCGGCGCAGGAATTGCTAGCATTTGCATCCTGCAACTTGCCTGCCTCCCAGGCTTCGAAAGTTTCTCTGGCCGTACCGCCAGCTCCTACGAAGACTTTAATCCCGTAGGACTCAAACATCTGAACTGCTTTGAACCCAAGCCCTGCACAGAGCATGATATCTACGCCTTGCTGGTGGAGGTACTCAGGGGGCAGCCCTACACCACCCAGGTGTTCACTGGTGTTGGGGATCACCACAACTTCCCTCGTATCGGTGTCAAGGATCGTATATGTGGGAGCTTTTCCAAAGTGCTGTTCAACAATTCCTTCCATACCGTTTTCATCCCTGGTGGGAACGCATACCTTCATAGGAGTCACCTTAAATTGTTTTACATATAAATGAGAGTTGTTTGAGAGTTGTTTGAGAGTTGTTTGAGAGTTGTTTGAGAGTTGTTTGAGAGTTATACGTGTAATTTACACGTGTTTTTTGTATTCCACCTTATTCTTTGCTTTATTTCATTCCTGCGTGTGCAGAGGCATTCGGGGAGTCTATTGCTTCAAGTTTCCCTTCCCGATATGCATTCAATGCGTCTGCGACAGTGCCTTTTATGCCAATCCGGACTTCGATTCCGACCTCAGAAAGGATGGAAAATGCATTCGGACCTACCGAACCTGTCAGGAGGGCTTCTGCCCCCAGGTTTGCCACGGCTTCCGCAGCCCGTATGCCAGCTCCGCCTGAGGCATCTAACGCTGTATTTTCAAAAGAGTTCACGGAACCTGATTCGGAATCAACGATTACAAAATACGCGCATCTTCCAAAACGTGGGTCAATCCCTGAATCCATGCCTTTATCTTTAGCTGTTACGCAAATTTTCATGTTTCTTGCTCCGTTTTCGACGGTTTATCTTACGGAAGCCGTCCTTTCCCGGAAATGACGAGTTCCCGGATTCCAACCGGAACCTGTCGGGACTCGAGTACATTCACAATAACTAATTTAACTCAATAGTACATAAATATTTATACTTTTCCGTGTGGAAAGAGAAATAATTATATATTTACTCCGCAATGTGCATAAGTAATTACCATGAAAAAATGCAGAGGAAGACCAAAGTGCCCCAGGCGCGTATCACAGACGCCTGATATCACGTACTTCAAGCCAAGAGGGGTCCCTCTATCCGAACTTGAAGTAGTATCCCTCACAATAGAAGAACTCGAAGCTCTCAGACTGGTGGACCTTGAAGACCTGCGGCAGGAAGATGCCGCGACCAGGGTGGGAATCTCGAGAAGGGCTTTCTGGGAAGACCTGAAAGCTGCCCGCATGAAAGTCGCTCTGGCCCTTAGTAAGGGCAAAGCAATAGAAATAAAGGGCGGGAACTATATCGAGGCAGAGAGTACGGATAACCTCAAAAATGATGAAACGTGAAAGGGATATAGGGAATTAATAGACACAGGGAATAGTGGATACTATTTAAAAATCATAATAAATCTCACAAAGGCGATCAGAAATGACAGAACAAGTTCAACCACTGGAAAGCTTATCTAAAAAGCCCGAGGAACCAAAAATAGTAGTCAACCTCCGGCGCATCAAACGCAAGATCATGGTCATGAGCGGAAAAGGGGGAGTCGGAAAAAGCACCATTGCCGCGAACCTTGCCGCCGGCCTGGCCCTGCGCGGGTACAAGGTAGGGCTTCTTGACTGTGACATCCACGGCCCGACAGTCCCGACCATCTTCGGACTCGAATCCTCTAGACCTGAGGTCAACGAACAGGGAATTATCCCGGTCCAGGTCTTTTCCAACCTGTCCGTTATGTCTGTGGGCTTCCTGCTCGAAAACAAGGATTCCCCCGTAATCTGGAGAGGTCCCGCCAAAATGGGAGCAATCAAGCAGTTCCTTGAGGAGGTATTCTGGGGCGAACTTGACTACCTGATAATCGACCTTCCTCCGGGCACGGGAGACGAACCCCTAAGCGTAGCCCAGCTCATCCCCAATTGCGACGGTTCCGTGATCGTCACGACCCCCCAGGACGTGGCCCTGGTCAGCGTCCGGAAGTCCATCAACTTCTCGTCCAAACTCAACGTCCCTGTAATCGGGATCGTGGACAACATGAACGGCCTCGTCTGCCCCCACTGCGGCGAGATGATCAATGTCTTCGGAAGCGGAGGCGTGGAAAAAGCCTCAAAGGACTTCAACGTCCCCATCCTTGCCGAACTCCCTATCGAGCCCAAAGTAGCCGAAATGGAAGACAAAGGGACAGTTCTCCAGGGCATCGACCACAGCACAGAGTGGCAAAAGAACTTCGAGCTAGTGGTAGACTCCGTCGAAAAGATCCTCTAAAAAAAAATAAACTTAAATGGGTTTTACCCATTTTCTTTTCTATTTGCAAATTATTATTTTTACTTTCATTTCAAGTTGATTTCAGTTCAAGTATTTTCCAATAATTTTTATGTTGCTTCCTTATTTTATCTCGTCCCCCGATCATCCCTCTGGTTCATTTCCTTGCACGCCGAATAAGTCAAAATTAAATCCCGGAAAGGGGTCCGATTTCTTGAAATATGAGACCATTCGACACGACTGCTGTAATTATTCCATTCAAAAGCAGTAGACACAAAACTATTTGTTAAAAAAGAATTTATAAATAAGGAACCAATCAAATATGATAAAATAAGGAAATCAACACGTTGAGGTCTTATGAAAAAAATTGTTTTACTCCTGATCCTTGTTTCAGCCTTCCTTTTTACGGCAGGCTGCACGGAAGAGACCCCGGGAGATTCCGCAGGTTCCGACGGAGCCGAAAACTCAGGGGAAAATCTTGTTGTCGAAGTAAGCGACCTGGAACAGATAAACGAAGCCCTGGCAGAAGGCCCTGTCTTCCTGAAAATGGGAGCCGAATGGTGTACCCCCTGCAAGGAAATGAAACCAATAATGGCTGAGATGGCATTGGAATATGAAGGAAGAGCCACGATTATGTCCGTAGACGTGGATGAGAACCAGCACCTTGCAGCCTATTTCAACGTAGGCTACATCCCGGACTCCTGCGTGATCGCAGGCCTTGAAAATGGAAAGTACCTGTACGTGCAGCAGGATGGAAGCGTCACGGAAGACAGGATACAGGCAAGAATGATCGGATTAAGGGAAAAAGAAGCCTTTGAAGCCCGCCTGGAACTTGCCCTGCCGCAGACAGAATGAAAAATAATCAAAGTAGAGAAAACAAGTCAAAACCCGAATCCCGGATGAAACATGTTCAATGAAGCGATTTCTCCACTGGCTGCTTTTGGGGCAGGGATCCTCAGTATCCTCTCCCCCTGCATCCTGCCCCTGCTGCCGGCCGTCCTGGCCTCATCCACAGAGAAAGAGAAGTTAAGGCCGCTTGCAATAGTCCTGGGGCTTTCCATGACATTTACACTCATGGGTGTGGTGACTTCTACGTTCGGAGCAACTGCCCAGGCCTACATTGGCCATCTTAAAATCCTCGCAGAAATCCTTATTATCATAATGGGAGTGGCAATGCTCCTTGAGCTCTCCCTCTTCAATGCCTTTGCGAGATTCCCTCTCCTTGCGGGATTGAGGGAAGGCGGCCTGATCTCAGGTCTGCTGCTGGGACTTTCCCTGGGAATTATCTGGATTCCCTGCGTGGGACCTATCCTTGCCTCGATCCTGACCCTTGTGGCTCTGGAAGGAGACACTTTATACGGAGCACTGATGCTTTTCATCTATTCTCTGGGCTTTGCGGTCCCGATGCTCTTGCTTGCTTATTCGACGCACCTTACCTCCACAAAACTCAGGACGATCTCCCAGTACGATGCAGCCATTAAGAAGGGGGCCGGGATCGTGCTTATCCTGGTAGGGCTCTGGATGGTATACCAGAACCACCTGGTCAGGCTTTTTTGAAAAGGCACCCAGGCTTACCAAACAAACTCCCGGACTGCCAGGCTCTGCACCTTACACACCACACTCACCGCCACACTCCAAATATTTTATCGCAACCCTACTTTTTTATTCATCCCCGCCGTTTTATTTTCAGGGGAATTTATGAAGGGAAATGCCGCAATTCTGCTCTTGATATTTTTTATCTTTATAGCCTGCGGTTGTATTGAAGAAAAAGAAAACAACCCGGATAGTTCCGGATGCGGCTTTGAACAGATCGCACAGATAACGGAACCCGGGCAAATCAAAGAAGCTACTCAGCAAGGACCTGTACTCCTTATGGCAGGCTCTTCAAAAGACCCGGAGTACATAGCACAGGCTGCGGTTTTCGAAGAGCTTGCAGAAGAATATGAAGGCAGAGCAACGGTCTCATGCGTTGACTCCGACCAGGACCCTGACCTTGCAAAACGTTTTCTGGGGAGAAAGGACGATAAAAAACTGGCCTCCTGCGTAATCCTGAACATAGAACGCGGCATGTACCTTTACATGCTAGAGAACGGAAACGTAACCCCTGAATACCCGTCTGCAAGTTTTTCAGGGTTTACGGAAAAAGAAGTCCTTGAAAGAACCCTGGACCATGCAGTCAGGCACAGGGAAGAAGATTCCCAGAAATAATTCGAACAGCGGAACAATAAGACAGTTGAATAAACACTAATGAAGACTAATGAAGAGAAATAATTAGGCTGAAAAAAGGTAAAGAAACTAAGTAAAGTAAGGAAAATAAAAAAAGGAAAATAGTAAATAAAGAAAAAATAAAGGAAAGCCAGAATAACTTATTCTTCACTTTCCCTTGCGATTGCCACAAGCTCGTTTACGCAGGCAACAGCCATCGGAGTCCCACCCCTTGTCCCGACACAGCTTATGGAGGGGACGGGGATTTTCAGGTTCCTGACAAGTTCCCTGGACTCGGCTGCGTTTACGAAACCGACGGGAAGCCCGATAATGAGAGCAGGCCTGACCCCTTTTTCAATCATTTTGCAGACCATGATAAGGGCGGAAGGAGCATTTCCGATTGCGATGATGCTCCCGTCCAGTTTGTTCTTTGCTGCCAGGTAGCCTGCGGAGGTCCGGGTAATCCCGAACCTGTTGGCGATTTCGGAGTTCGGGTCTTCGTCGAGGACGCAGATGATTTCGGAGGAGTGCCCGACCTTTGTGATCCCGGCTTTTACCATGTTGATGTCCACGAAAATGGGGGCACCTTTCTTGACGGCTTCGACGCCTGCAGGGATTGGGTCATGCGAAAAACGCATGATGTCAGCTACGGAAAGGTCGCCTGTAGCAATCACGCAGCGCTGGCGGAAGCGGTCTTCAAGGGTGTTGTTCCCGACCAGTTCCTGGATCATGGTCCGGCTCTTCATGTAGATGGCTTTGGCTTCCTCGGTCCTTGCCCCGGAATCCTTGCAGATGCTCACGAGTTCGGGGTCAACATCCACGGTGAGTTCGGTAAACTCTTCCAGGTCGTCCACTGACCCGGCCTGTTTGGAACTTTTTTCAGTAGTCATATTTCTTATGATACCCCCTGGGTGTGATGATGATATCCTTTTTCGAAGAGTTCCAGATTCTGGACTCTCCGTTGCCTACGAGAATGACGGTGCTCATGTCCACCCAGTCCTCATATTCCATGACTTCCCCAAGGGTTGTCACGGTCTGGCCCTCGCCCTCGCCTCTCATGGCGTTCTTGACAAGCCCGACCGGCACGGAGTCAGCCTTATGCTTGCGGATGATCTCGATTGCCCTTGCAAAGTTGGACTTTCTCTTCCGGCTCTTCGGGTTGTAGAGTCCGATAACGAAATCAGCCTCTGCGGCCAGGTTAAGCCTCTTTTCGATGACATCCCAGGGAGTCAGGAGGTCGCTTAAGCTGATCACTGCAAAGTCCGTGACCACGGGAGCTCCGAGCAGGCTTGCTCCGGCAAGGACAGCCGTCACCCCTGGCAGGATCTCGATGTCAACGTCAAGGTTCTCGTGTTCTGCAACCTCCAGCACAATGCCTGCCATGCCGTAGACGTTGGTGTCGCCCCCGCTGATCATGACCACGTTTGCATCCTTTGCGAGTTCCACGGCTTTTCGGGCTCTTTCGACCTCTTTCCCCATGAAACTCCGGATTACTTCCTGGGTGCCAAGAAGGCTTTCCATCTGGTCCAGGTATGTACTGTTCCCGAGCACGTAATCAGCATTGAGGATCACTTCCCGGGCTTTGATAGTCAGCTGTTCCACGGAACCCGGTCCGATCCCCACAACGTAGAGTATTCCACCGGTTTCCTTACCTTGCGATTGCGATTGTGACTCTGCCATAGACTTTCTTCCTGCAAATCAATTCCTTTTTTTCCGAAAGGGCCAGAGCAGCCGGTTCTGCTACCCCTTTAAGCCCGAAGCGAGAAGCTTGAGACGCCGAAGGCGGATTGTAACTATTCAGCACCTCATCCGGCACAAATGTTACCGGGATGCCCAGCAGTTCGACCGCTTCCAGCAGCCCCTGTTCATTTTCTTTGAGTTTCGCAGAGGCGAAAGCTGTGACCTCTTCCAGGCTTGCCCCGCACTCTTCGAGGGCCTGCTCCACAGCCTCAATGACTTCTTCTTTTGTTATACCCCTGCGGGTTCCGATTCCTATGATCATCCGTAATCGTAACCTGGATTTACCTGTTAACCTTAAATTAATTAACCTTATTATCCGTAACCGTAGCGAATTACAGGTAAACTGATGATTAGTTAACCTTTCATCCGTAACCTTAACCTGAATTAACCTGTTAACTGATGATTAGTTAACCTTATTATCCGTAACCTTAACCTGGTAACCCATTAACACTATTGCCGGAAACCTGGTAACCCATTCAGATAACCTGTTCCATTACGTTAACGGGATTAGTCGTCATCCTGTTTTTTCCTGACCAGCACGGAGACGTTTTCGTCCACGACAACGATCTTTGGCCCCTTCACTTCAAGGACCTCGACATCCTGGTCAAGAAGCGCACAGTTTACGGCGACTGTGGATTCCTTATTGAAAATATTGCAGCCAAGCCTGTCGGCAATTCCTTCTACGGACGGTTTGCCGTGCACTTCCGTGGCGGTGGTCAGGACCGGGACTGCTCCGAGTTCCGCCAGTTTCTTTGCGATTTCGTTTGCCCCGTGGTGCCCGCCAAGGATTGGAATTGCAAAATTCAGGTTCGAGTCCACAACGACTACTCCGGGGTCAGACCATTTGTCCTTGAGGAGGGGGGCTATATCCCTGATCACTATGCCTGAAGCAAAGACGGCTACGATTGCCCCGTACTTTTCAAAGGCGGTTTCGAATATGCCCTTTTCGTAGAGGAGCAGGTCTGCGCCCAGATGCTCCGCTATCCTGGAAGCGACTTCCCGGTTCCTTTCAAAGGTAATTACAGCGGTTCCTGGGGCACTCCGTATAGGTGTGACCTCCTGTAGTTCTTTGGGTCGACAACCCCGCCGATGAGGATCATTGCCGAGCGCTTGATCCCTGCGTCCTTCACCTTCTCCGCGATATCTTCCACGGTCCCGGTGATAACCTCCTCATCTTCCCAGGAAGCATGGAAGACAACCGCTACAGGGGTGTCTTTCGGGCACTCTACCTTTTCCATGATTTCTTTGATCTTCTGGGTTCCCAGGAAAATCGCCATGGTGGTTCCGTAAGAGGAAAGCTCGGGGATCAGGTCCTTTTCCAGGGTCTTGCCTGCGGGGCGAGTAATGATCAGGGTATCGGAGACCCCATTTAAGGTCAGCTGGGTGTTCAGGGCTGCTGAAGTTGCAAAGACCGAGGAGACTCCCGGGACCCTTTCGACCTCGATATCGAATTTCTTCAGCTCTTCCATCTGCTCCACGATGGACCCGTAGAGGGAGGGGTCCCCACTGTGGAGGCGTACGACGAATTTTCCGGCATCCACGGCGTCCACAATAATCTTCGTGGTTTCGTCAAGGGTCAGCCCGTAGCTGTCCACAGTCTCCCCGTTAGTATAGTCCAGGACTATGGGGTTTACAAGGGACCCTGCATACATTACAAGGTCCGCCTTCTCAAGCAGTTCCCGCCCCAGCACGGTAATGAGTTTGGGGTTTCCGGGGCCTGCTCCAACAATATATACTTTCCTTTCCATCTGACCATTCCCTTAGCATTCTTTGTAAATTAAAACTTGCCCGGAGACCGTAATTTCAGGGTGCCGGCGCAAAAATTCAATCATTTCTTTCCGTAAACAATGCTGAAATAGTTCCCCTTTTCAGGGATCTCTTCCTTCTTGTCGATAATCACTTCATCGTCCGAAAAAAGCTTTTCCGCAAAGATGAATTCCCTGTAACCTTCGGCTTCAAGCGTTTCGATTATCTGTTTCGGTTTTGTGGCTTTCAGGTGGATCTTATACCCAATTTCCGAGCCATCACTTACCTCAAAGGAAGTTTCAACCGCCACATCGGTCCTGGCAGCAAAGGATGTGATGGAACTGATGCCCGGGATGGTTGAAACTTCAACATCCGGATAATACCTGCGCATGACCTTTTTCAAGTGGGTGAAGGTAGAGAAAAAGTTGGGGTCGCCTATGAGCCCGAAAGCTACGGTCCCATTCCGGGCTTGCTCCGCAACCTTATCGGCATTTTCTTTCCAGAGGGCGTTTAACGCCTCAAGGTCCCTGATCATGGGAAACTCCAGAATTTCGGAATCCGCGTAGGGGGCCACAAGCTCCTGTGCCATGCGCCCGGGCACGTAAACCTTATCACTGTTTTTCAAAACATTCACTGCTTTCAGGGTCAGAAGTTCAGGGTCTCCGGGACCAAGTCCTACTCCTATTAACATCTTATCGCTCCATAAACTGTTAAATATAAACGTAAATTGGCACGTTAAACGTAAATTGTCACATTAAACGTAAATTGTCACGTTAAACGTAAATAATCAAAGATGATCACAAAGCATGAAATTCAGTTATTCAACTTTTTCCGACAATAATGTACACCGGGTTTTCAGGCTTGAACATGGTCTCCCCTGCAATCGGGGCACTTCTTGAGACCACCAGATGGATAACTTCATCAAAAATCCCGAGTTTCTTCATGGCCTCGATTGTCCTGACAACAGTCTCGATCCGGACGGCATTTACCACAATGCGCCGGGCATTTTTCTGCACCAGTTTTTCGAGCACAGTGCCAATGTTCTTTGTCCCGCCGACAAAAGCACAGTCAACAGAATCAATAAGTTCTCCACCCAGGATTTCCGAGGCTTCTCCGGCAAAAATCCTGCCGTTCTCAATATTGAAATTTTTAAAATTCGCTTCCGTAGCCCTGAGAGCCTCTTCCCGGGCATCGATTGCATAGATCGTGAGATCCCGGGCCAGCCGGGCTGCTGCAATTGATACCGAACCCGTACCACAGCCTACATCTGCAAACCGGTCCCCGTCTCGAAGCCCGAGCTTTGAGAGGGACACCGCAATGATTTCCGGTTTTGTCGGACCGCCGCTAACACCTACTATTTCGGACATGTTCCACCTGGGTAAAAGTGATGTGAATAAATCAAATGTAAATAAATCAAATGTAAATAAATCAAATGTAAATAAATCAAATGTAAATAAATCAAATGTAAATTAAATATCAAATGTAAATTAAATATGTGCCGGACGCAAATTTGAATTGAAACAAATTAACTATACAACAAATTTGCTTAATACCAAATTACATCATATAATTCTGGGCAAGTCAGGCATGAGATATTATACAACAATAAATATAAATCATACACCTGAAATCTGCGGAGATAGAAATATAATTTGTTCTAGATATACCTTATTATCAGCAGTAGGGGCTTGTCAGGAAAGTAAACTTTCATGCAAGAAAAAAAGTGTTCGGAAAAATAGTCCATGGGAAAGTTCGTATTTACTGACAGATACCTGATCGAGGAGAGATACATTAAGAAAATATTTACTAGAAATGAGGGGAATTGCCCATTTGAGGTAAAAATGAAAAACAACATGATGGGAAAGATTTGTGGATATTACCGGGCGACTTTGGAAAGAATATTTTTATAAATAAAAATATATTTTTTAAATAGAAGAAAAACGTTTTAACCATAAACGCATATATTTATGCTGACAACTTGACCTGAAAAGGCAAATATCGACTCAGGTATACCTGAAAAGGGGATTTTCAGGTTAGAAACGGGATAATTTATCGCTTAGTAAGAAACGGGACAATTTCTCGCTTATTTCGACTGGTTTTTCCGACTTTATACCACGTAACTACATTTTTTAATAGGGGAATGGGGGCCCCCAACAGTGTAAGCCCGCTCCCCCGGTGCAGGCCACTGTTATCTAAAAATACAGGAGGAAATGTGATGAAGGTTTACGAATCATATGAAGATTTACCCAAGTTAAAGCTGCCCTACGGAAATGAGATTTTTATCAGTGACAGCACTATCCGCGACGGCTCCCAGATGCCGGGGATAGTCCTGACCAGGGACCACAAGCTTCAGATCTACGAATACCTCCACGAGATAGGAATTGAAAAACTGGAAGCTTTTGTTTTCAACCAGAGAGACAAGGACGCCGTTAAGCTCATGTTTGACAGGGGATACGAGTCCCCCGAGATAACGGGCTGGTCAAGGGCTTCCCGAGGAGACATTGATAAGATCCTGGAAGTTGACGGGATCGAAGAGACAGGAATATTAATGTCGGTATCGGATACCCACATAACGTCCAAGATGCGGCTTTCGGGAAGGGAAGAAGCCGAAGAGAAATACCTTGACGCCCTCCAGTACGCCGTTGACCATGGGCTTCGCACCCGGGCTCACCTGGAAGACATGACAAGAGCCGACAACTACAACTTCGTCTTTCCTCTTATCGAAAAAATCATGGAAATCGATCCTGACTGCGTAATCAGGGTCTGTGACACCGTAGGGTACGGGCTTCCGTACATAGGAATTGACGAACCTTACGGCATCCCGAAAATCGTGGAATATCTGAAAAAGGAGATAAAAGTCAAGAACATCGAGACCCATATTCATGACGATTACGGAATGGGGACAGCAAGTTCCATTGCAGGGTACTGGCATGGAGCTAACTGGTGCAGTGTGACCTTCCTCGGAATAGGAGAACGTGCAGGAAATACGGGGATGGAAAAAATCCTTCTTTTCCTGGCAGACCGTGTTGAAGGCTTTGAGAAATACAACCTCGAACCCATTTCCCGTTTCACGGACTTCATGGAAAAGGCCCTGGGGCTCCGGACCCCAAGAAACAAACCGGTTGTGGGAAAAAATATCTTCGCCCACGAATCAGGGATACATGCCGCAGGCATCCTGAAAAACCCCTTCAACTACGAACCCTATCCCCCTGAACTGATAGGAGGAAAAAGGTTACTCCTCATCGGAGATTCCTCAGGCCTGGAAGTAATACGGCACAAGGTCCAGGAAACCTTAAACGAATTGCTGGGGGTCGAAACAGCCGTAGAAAAAGACGATGAAAGGCTTCTTAGCATCCAGCAGGAAATCCAGAAACTCTACGACAACGAAGAACGGGTCTCATGCATCTCGGACGAAGAACTCCTGGCCTACGTTGAGAAGTATTTCCTTTGCCAGTCGATCTGTGACCCTGTACATGCAGGGGGCAGAGGGAAGTTTGCGAAAAAGAGATGAAACTGAAACCAAAACAGGAAAAACAAGAAAATAAAGAGCATCATAAGGCTCTGGAGTAGTAGAACTCTCCCAGAGACCTTATTCAGCCTATTCACTGATGAATCAGAATTACTTTTTTACTTGAGAATTTCTGCCGTGTACTTTGCGATCTCGCCGGCCATCTCGCTGAGTTTTGCGTTTCCACCGAGATCGTAGGTGACGTACTTGCCTTCGGAAACCACGCGCTCCGTAGCTTTGAAGATGGCTTCGGATTTATCCTTTTCACCCAGGTAGTCAAGCATCCAGGCCCCTGCAAGGACAGTTGCAACCGGATTGACTTTGTCCAGACCTGCATATTTGGGGGCTGAGCCGTGGGCGGGTTCGAACATGGCAAAGGAGTCCCCGATATTGGCGGAGTAGATCATCCCGATGCTGCCGACCAGGGCCGCACATTCCTCGCTGATAATATCCATGAAGAGATTGGTGGACAGGAGGACTTTCTTGTCGAAGATCTGCGGGTTCTTGATAAGCTGCATGGCGATGTTGTCTACGTGGTAGGGCCAGATCTCGATATCAGGGTATTCCTTCCCGACCTTTTCGACTTCTTCGAGGAAGGCTCCGCAGGTCTGCTTGAGAATGTTGCTTTTGTGGATGGGGACGACAGTGTCGTAACCTCTCCGCTTTGCTTCTTCAAAGGCATAGCGTGCAATCTTATTAGAGGAAGTGCGGGTTATTTTACGGATAGCTATCGAGACATCATCCGTAAGTGCGATTTCTTCGCCAATGTAGAGGCCTTCCGTCCCTTCCCTGACACAGATGTGTTCAACATCTCCGAGGGGGGCATTGGAGTTGGGGAAAGTCTTTATGGGCCGCACATTTGCATAGAGGTCGTACTTTCTCCTGATGGACACGGCCACACTTCTCGGAGAACCGATCCCTCCGGGAGTGGTAGTAGGGCCCTTAAAGGAGGCGTCGGAACTGTCCATGACATCCCAGGTCTCATCAGGGATAAGGGAATTTCCACCGTGCTCTCCCCACCAGGTGGCACCGGCTTCACACATAACGAATTCGACGTCCGTACCTGCGGCTTCCACGACTTTAAGCATTGCGTCGACAAGTTCGGGGCCGACCCCGTCACCTTTGATTACTGCTGCGGTTTTACTCATATTATCACCATCTGTGGGTTACCATAACCAGGTGTCCATTTCAGGTCACCGTCATCAGGTAACCATGCGTTTGGTTTCGTATTTGAAGAATGGTAGCGATTGATAAGCTGGAAAAGGGAAAAAAACCTTTCAAAAAATATGTCTAAATATTACTTGATTGTTTCCCGGATACTCAACTACAGGCTATCTATTTCAAGCTTTGGGTGCTAATATTACCCGAAACAATGCTTCAGAGTAAGTAAAAACATAAGCATAAAACCCTGCAAACATTTAAAAATGTTCAGGGCAAGAACCCGGAAAAACCCGTATTCAAGCAAAATTTGAGGACGAAAAAAATGCCCGGAAAAATTCCGATTACCGACAACCACATGCATATCGACCCGAGAGCCAGGGGACTTGCCGCCGTAAAAGACTTCCAGAACGCAGGGGGGACCCACATTATCCTGGTCGCCAAGCCGACCTGGACCCTAGGAACCACTGTAAAAAAGCCCGAAGATTACCTGCCCGTCTTTGACGAGACCGTGGAAATCGCCGCAAAAATTAGGGAGATGGGAGTTGGGGTATTTCCCGTGCTTGGGGTACACCCTGCAGAGATTTCAAAACTCACGGAGTACATGGAACTCCGGGAGGCTGCCGAGACCATGAAAAAAGGCCTTGAGCTTGCGGCAGGCTACGTGGAAAAAGGTCTTGCGGTGGGAATAAAATCAGGGCGTCCGCACTATCCCGTCCCCGGAGAGGTCTGGGAAGCCTCAAACGAGATCATGGAACATGCTTTTTCCCTTGGAAGAGACCAGGACTGTGCAGTCCAACTCCACACAGAAAGTGTCGAAGAGCCGGAACTCACCGATATTGCGGAGAGGGCAAGGAAAACCGGGATCAAAATGTACAGAGTGGTCAAGCACTATGCCCCGCCTCTCGTTAACGCCTGCGAGAAACTGGGAGTCTTTCCCGGAGTGATCTGTTCCAAAGGAGCGATTGAAAAAGCCCTTGAAGAAGGTACCCGTTTCATGATGGAAACAGACTATATCGATGATCCCGAAAGGCCCGGAGCGGTACTTGGCCCGAAAACAATCCCCCGCAGAACATTAAAACTGGTTGAGGAACATGGGGAAGAACCTTTCTGGACCATCCACAAGGAAAATCCTGAAAAAGTGTACGATATTGAGATCGAACTGTAAAAGGGAGATAAAAGAAAGGTAAAAGGCAGGAAACTATACAGACCGGGACCTAATGAAGAGAAAAATCAGAAAACGTAGAGAGGGGAAAGTGAAGGAGATAAGAAAAGGAGATAAGAAAAGGAGATAAGAAAAGGGGATAGGAGAAAAAGGAGAAAGAACGGACTCTCTGACCTAATTCCAGTCCGGATTTCTGATGTATCAGGATTGAAAGCCGATACCCCGGAATTCACCTTTATATTAATTTATCTATCTTAATACCCGATCTTAGTACCTTATCTTAATTACCCAACTTATTACCTGATCTTTACTACCTGATCTTTACTACCTGATCTTTACTACCTGATCTTTACTACCTGATATTAATTACCATAGCCTAATTAACATATCTCAGCGGAGAATTACTTCCTTTTGATCGTAACGATGTCCCCGAGGGTGGTATCCGTCTTAAAGTGGGAGACCTCCTGATCCGAACCGGACGTCCGCTCCGTTAGCTTGATGTTGAGAGTGTGCTCAAGTTTCTTGCGCACGGAGTCTTCGGGTACGATCTCTTTTCGTTCTATTTTCTTAATTAGGGATGATTTCTCTTTTATTTTGGCAGCCAGCTCTTCCTGAGACCAGCCGTGGGCTTCCCGGGCTTCCCGGAGGAGATGTTCATAATTTTCTATGAGTTCATCCTGCAAAATGTCAAAGTAGTTCCTTTGGGGCCTCTTTGTGACCCGTGGTGCCGTTCGAGCCACCGGAGAGACTTTCCTGGAAACAGGTGCCCTCTTATTGACAGGCTGCCCGTATGGAGCACATTTGGGGCATACCTGAAGTTCACTATTGTCTATGGTAACGCTTATCGGCTTTTCACGGATCTCCGCACCACATATTTCGCACTGCATATTGATCACTTCGAAAACGCTATATACGGTACGAACTTAAATATTATTCGGAGCTCCATGACGGAAAGTACCAAAAGTAAGGATGAAAACATGCGCAGTCACATTGTGAAGTCCGGACCTGTGTATGACGGAATCGAGACTGGCGGGATGGAAGAGTCATCAGAGAACCTTCAGGACCGCATGAGACAGCTTGAAAGCCGCAACACCTATCTGGAAGAGCAGTGTAGCCAGATCGAATCAGAAAAGCGCTATCTGGAAAACCAGAAGATCAAATATGAAAGGGAAATCCGGAAGCTGCAGTCAGAACTGGATCGCATGAAAACCTCTCCACTGATCATTGGTACGGTTATCGATGTGATCAAAAACGATCGGATCATTGTGAGGAGCAGCAACGGACCCCAGTTTCTGGTAAACGTGTCCCAGTACATTGACGAGAAAAAACTGGCCCCGGGATCAAAAGTCGCCCTGAACCAGCATACCCTTGCCATTGCTGAGGTGATTCCCTCTACGGAAGAGCCTTTTGTAGCTGCGATGGAAGTCCTCGAAACAGTGGAAGTGGACTACGGACAGATCGGCGGGCTAGAGGAACAAATCCAGGAACTTCAAGAAGCAGTAGAACTGCCGCTTATCGACCCTGAACGCTTTTCCCGCATAGGGATAGAACCTCCCAAGGGAGTGCTTCTTTTCGGTCTCCCGGGAACAGGTAAGACCCTGCTCGCAAAAGCTGTGGCTCACAGGACAAAAGCGACCTTCATCAGGGTAGTCGGCTCGGAACTTGTGCAAAAGTACATAGGGGACGGTTCCAAGCTTGTCCGGGAAATTTTCGAAATGGCCCGGAAAAAAGCCCCGAGTATTATATTTATAGACGAACTGGACTCGATTGCAGCCAGGCGTCTGAATGAAACCACCGGCGCCGACCGGGAAGTCCAGAGGACGCTCATGCAGCTCCTTGCGGAAATGGACGGCTTTGACAAGCGGAAGAACATCCGGATCATTGCGGCAACTAACCGCCCGGACGTCCTTGACCCGGCAATTCTCAGACCGGGGCGCTTTGACAGGCTGGTGAACGTTCCGATGCCCGGGCCCGAAGCAAGGGAAAGAATCCTCCAGATCCACAGTAAAAACATGACCCTTACCGGAGAGATCAATTTCAAGAAGCTCGCAAAACTCACCGAGGGTATGAGTGGAGCCGACCTGAAGGCAATTGCCACGGAAGCGGGGATGTTTGCAGTCCGGAAGGACGGGCAGGCAGTGGAAATGGAAGACTTCCTGGAAGCAGTAGATAAGGTTTCAATGGCTGCAAATACGCAGAAAATGAACCAGATCGAGCTAGCCGAAACAATGTTCGTCTGAAACCGAGGGGGAAAAGCCCCCGGGGGCATTTTTTAGATTCAAAGCCTGATGAATACCGACGACAGCATGTCCTCTAAAAAAAGCAGTTTCCAGAAAAAATATTCTGGGAAAACGATCCTGAAAAACGGATCTTAAAAAAAATCTAAAAAAGATTATCTTGAAATAGATTTTGAGAAAACGAATGTAAAAAACGATTCCTGTAAAGCTATTCCTGTAAAGCTATTTCTGTAAAACGATTCCTGTAAAGCTATTCCTGTAAAACTGCTTTTTGGGAACCGGCAAACTATTTTTGCAATCTAAACATAAAGAAAAGCGTGGAATCGGATTTTCATGTCAAACCCGAGATCCGGATCCTCGGGATAGATGACTCGGCCCTCATTAACGAAAAAATAATGATAGTCGGGACAATTTTCAGGGGAGGGGACTGGATGGACGGGGTCCTGCGCTCGGAGATCACCAGAGACGGGCTTGATGCAACCGAGGTTATCAGCCGCATGACAAAGGAAAGCAAGCACTACAGGCAGCTCAGGGTGATCATGCTGGACGGGGTCACATACGGAGGCTTCAACGTCGTTGACATTGTAGAGCTTCAAAAAGAAACAGGGATTCCCGTAATTGTGGTCATGCGCTCGTACCCGGACTTTGAAAAAATCAAAGCCGCACTCAAGCACTTCCCTGACGGGGAAAAACGCTGGGAAATAATAGAGAAAGCCGGGAAGATCGAAAAGGTCGTCACGAAAGACCGGGAAAATCCCGTGTACATCCAGAAAAAGGGGATTGGGATCAAAAGCGCGGAGAAAATAGTTAGGCTTACAGCAATAAGAAGCAATATTCCGGAACCCCTGAGAGTAGCCCACCTGATTGCTACGGGAATTGTTTTAGGGGAATCAAGGGGGAAAGCATAACACACAGGGCAAAAACCCGAAGGATGCAGCCTTACGAAAAACCTTGCAGGGTCTAAAAAGCCGGACCTGAGATTAATAGAAACCGGGTCTGAAACACTGGAAACCATGTCTGAAACACTGGAAACCATGCCCCGGACATTAGAAGCCGTGACAGGTTAAGAAGGGTTCATAAAAAAGAAAAGGAAGAAAAAATCCGGGGTAAAAGGGAAAAATAAAAATAGAAGGACGCCTTCAAAAAATATAAAATCTAAAAAAATATACAGCGTGCCGAAAAAAATAAGAGAAGATCCGGAAAATAATTGGGAAAAAACATATCAAGAGATGGGCAATCGGCCGGAAAAAGCAAATTGAAGAGGGGAATCAGAAAACATTAACAAAATTCTTAAACAATGAAATTCTAAACCAGAAACCCGGAAAAGGAAAACTCTTAAATTGGAAACTGTATATGTGATGTTTAAAAATAATTTTATCCTTCAATACTATTCACTAAGTGATTACCCTACAGATCGGAGGAAAACAGTAGCATGAGATCCATTGTGGAAGAAGCCCTTGCTCGATCTGCCCAGGAAGGACGTGGCGGGCAGGGAGAGTATTTAAACCCTGATAACTCGAACGAAAACGACGAAATCAACGCCGAACTCGAAGAAATCCTGAAAAGCCTTCAAACAACCATCAAGGTCGTTGGCTGCGGAGGCGGCGGTTCGAACAGCATCCAGCGCATGCTGGGGGAAGGAATCCAGGGAGCGGAAATGGTTGCCCTGAACACTGATGCTCAGCACCTCCTCCATGTACACGCTAACAAGAAGATCCTTATAGGGAAAAAGAAGACCCGTGGACTTGGAGCGGGCAGTCTCCCCCAGATCGGAGAAGATGCTGCAATCGAGAGCATCGATGAAATCAACAGGATTGTCGAAGGCGCAGATATGGTCTTCATAACGGCAGGCATGGGTGGAGGAACCGGAACGGGGTCTGCCCCGGTCGTTGCCGAAGCTGCCAGGGACGCAGGAGCCCTTACAATCGCAGTCGTTACCCTCCCCTTCAGTGTGGAAGGACACATCCGTCGGACCAATGCCGAAGCAGGGCTCGAACGCCTGAGAGACGTTGCTGACACCGTGATCGTGGTTCCCAATGACAAACTGATAGAAGTTGTCCCGAGGCTCCCGCTGCAGGCAGCTTTCAAGGTATCGGATGAGATCCTGATGAGGGCCGTAAAAGGTATCACTGAGCTTATCACGAAGCCGGGACTTGTCAACCTTGACTTTGCGGATATCAGGACTGTCATGCAGAACGGAGGCGTTGCTATGATAGGGCTCGGGGAATCCGATGGCGAGAACAAGGCGGTAGAATCCGTGCAAAAAGCTCTCAGAAGCCCTCTTCTTGACGTTGATATCTCAGGCGCGACCTCTGCCCTCGTAAATGTGGTCGGAGGCCCTGACATGACCATAGCCGAAGCAGAGAACGTGGTCCAGGAAGTATACAACCGGATCGACGCCAATGCCCGCCTGATCTGGGGTGCCCAGGTAGACCCCGAACTTGAACAGACCGTGCGCACAATGATCGTGGTCACCGGAGTTACCTCCGCCCAGATTTACGGGCACGGAAACGACAAAAACGTCACCCTCAAATACGGGATCGACTTTGTAGAGTGATAGGGTATAAAAAGCAGAAGATCAGGGATAAAAAAGACCGATTGGATAAACGTACTGTTTTCCTCTCCATAAGGGAAAAAAATAAAGGGTAAAAATCCAATCGAAAACTATTTTTATGGTAAATAACGTATGATGCCGATACGACTCGGCATCAAAAAAACATTTCAGGATACTGATGCGGATACTGATGCAGGTACTGATGCGGTTTCGAATTCAAAGCAGACAAAAGGTCCGAAAATCGGAACCATATGAGGATTTAAGGCCTGAATCAGTGATATCTTAAAATAAGAGGAATTAGTAATATTACCCGCGCGGTACATCCCGAACAGAGCCCGGACATCCTTGCGGGCAGGGCAAACAGATCCTGTCATGGGCGTAAGGGGAGAAGCCGGAAGCGTATTTATATAACAATTCCGATTATCAAAGAGAAGTACAGAAAACCTGGATGTGAATCATTTGGCAGAATCCATGTTTGAACAGAAAATAAGTACAGAACGCATCGGTCAGATAATCAGGGCACACCTGAGAGTCTTAAAACTTACAAAGAAACCGTCCAGGGAAGAGTTCTTGACCATTGCTAAAGTTGCAGGTGCCGGGATCCTGGCTGTGGGTGCAATAGGCTTTATTATCTATGCATTGTTAACAATGTTGCCCCAGTGGGTGGCTCAATGAGTGAAGAGTCTCAGATATTCGTTATCAAGACCACGGCAAACCAGGAAAGATCGGTAGCGACAGCCCTTGCGAGGGTTGCAAAGAAAGAAAGGTCCGACATAAGGGCGATCCTGGCTCCGGATGAGCTGAAGGGATACGTCCTTGTAGAAGCCCCAAAATCCGGGATAGTGGAACTGGCAATCCAGACCATCCCCCACGCGAGAGCTCTTGTCAGGGGGAATTCCACGATTGCCGAAATAGAGCACTTCCTGAAACCGAAGCCTGTGGTGACCGGAATCAAGGAAGGGGCCATAATAGAAGTAACCTCAGGACCCTTTAAAGGTGAGAAAGCCCGGGTCAAGCGGGTTGACGAAGGGCATGAAGAAATTACGGTGGAACTCTTCGACGCAGTTGTCCCGATCCCCATTACAATCCGCGGGGATACCGTGAGGGTACTGAAAAAAGATTTTAACAATTAAAGAAAAAGGATACAGGGCGCTATCGAACGTTAAAAGCCCGAAATATTCCACTTATTAATTACTCACCAGTACTCAATAACCAGTACTTGATAACCAGTACTTAATAACCAGTACTTGATAACCAGTACTTAATAATCAGTACTTGATAACCAGTACTTAATAACCAGTACCTGATAATCAGTACTTAATAGAAAATAAAGATAAATTCAAGCAAAATTATAATTATACTTATTAAAACCGGTGATACTCAGATGACAAGTATTGTTGAAGCACTTGTCCCGGGTGGAAAAGCAAACCCAGGACCCCCCTTAGGTCCGGCACTTGGTCCCCTCGGGGTCAACATAAAAGAAGTTGTCGACAAGATCAACGAGAAAACCAGGGATTACAATGGAATGCAGGTCCCTGTAAAGGTAATCGTTGATGACAAGAAAAACGTTGAGATCGAAGTTGGTACCCCTCCGACCTCGGCCCTGGTAATGCAGGAAGCCGGGATCAAGAAAGGATCGGGGACTGCGGGAAGCGAAGTTGTTGGAAACTTGAGCATCCAGCAGGTTGCGAAGATTGCCCGCATGAAAAAGGATGACATCCTTTCCTACGACCTCAAAGCTGCAATGAAAGAGGTTATGGGGACCTGTGTTCCCATGGGTGTAACCATCGAAGAGATGGATGCCAGGGAATGCCAGAAGGCACTCGACGAAGGCAAGTTCAATGACGTACTTGCTGGCGAGGAGTGGTAAAACCTTCAACCCTTCCTTTTTATCCGGGACACCCAATCCACACCAATAGTTTTAAATGGGATACCACTAATAGCTCAGAAGCTTTGACCAGCATCCCTCGGGACAGTGTAAAAGCTAGAGAGCTATGAATGGCTTACTGTCATAGGAATTATATGATTATATAAAATATGATTATATGAATTAACAGTAAGGGGGCCCAAAATCCCGGGCAGCCAACTATCGACAAACCGTAGTAAGCCGTAGCGGCTGATGGACATTAAGTTCAACACTACGGAGAGGAGCAAGATGGTAGAAGATCGTATACTGGAAGCCGTCAAGAAAGTACTTGAGGAATCGCCGAAGCGCAATTTTTCGGAAAGCATAGACATGGCGATTAACTTAAAGAACCTTGACATGAACCAACCAAAGAATAGAGTCGACGAAGAAATTATTCTTCCAAACGGACTCGGAAAAGACCTTAAAATAGGCGTTTTTGCAAAAGGTGACGTGGGACTCAGGGCAAAGGATGCCGGTGCCGCGTACGTTATTTCTGATATTGAGCTTGAAGAACTTGTCGGCGACAAGTCAAAGGCGAGGTCTCTTGCAAACGAATGTGACCTTTTTATCGCAGAAACCCAGTTCATGCCAATAATCGGTAAGAACCTTGGTGTCGTACTTGGACCAAGGGGAAAGATGCCGATCCCACTCCTGCCAAACAAGGACATAGGGGAACTGATCCAGAGCAAGCAAAGTGCAGTAAAGCTCAGGTCAAAGGACAAGCTCACTTTCCACGTGGCTGTCGGCAGGAGAAACATGGACTCGGAAGCCCTGGCAGAAAATGTTGAGACTATTGTGGCTAGACTGGAGCGCTCCCTTGAAAAGGGTAAGCACAACATGAAATCGGTCTATGTCACGACAACTATGGGCAAATCTGAGAGGGTGGTGTAAATGGCTGAGGAGAGGCATCATACCGAACATATCCCGCAGTGGAAAAAGGATGAAATCGAGAACATAAAAGAACTCATCCAGTCCCACAGCATTTTCGGAATGGTGGGGATTGAAGGTATCTTTGCAGCCCAGATTCAGAAGATGCGCAGAGACCTTAAGGACGTTGCAGTGCTTAAGGTTTCCAGGAACACCCTCATCGAGCGGGCTTTAAGCGAACTCGGGGAAAACATTCCCGAGATGAAAAATCACATTGACAGCCAGACCGCTCTGGTTTTCACAAACGAAAGCCCTTTCAAGCTTTACAAACTGCTCGAAAGTACCAAGACCCCGTCTCCAATAAAAGGAGGCGCAATCGCCCCCAGTGACATTATTGTCCAGAAGGGCCCGACCAGTTTCCCCCCTGGCCCGATCCTCGGTGAATTCCAGAGTGCCGGGATCCCCGCAGCAATCGAAGCGGGAAAGGTTTCCATTAAGGAAAAGAAAGTGGTCTGTAAGGAAGGCGAAGCCGTCCCCCAGAAGCTTGCAACTATGCTTGCAAAACTGGAAATCTACCCCCTTATAGTCGGTCTGGACTTAAGGGCGGTTTACGATGCCGGGACTATTTACAAGCCTGACCTCCTTGCAATTGATGAAAGCAAGTACTTTGCCGACATCACAAGAGCAGCTCAGAACGCATTCAACCTCTCTGTCAACACGGCATTCCCAACCGACGCAACCATCAGCACCCTGCTCGCAAAAGCCTTTGCAGAAGCAAAGAACCTGGGTGTCAATGCTGTCATCCTTGAACCGGGAGTCATGGACGCCCTGCTCGGCAAGGCACATGTCCAGATGACCTCTGTCGCATCCAAAGCCGCAGACAAGGACGCAAACGCAGTGGACGACGAATTGAGGGAAACTCTCGGAGCTGCCGCAAGCGCAGCCGTTGCAGCCACCACAAGCGCTACAGTTGAGGAAGCCACTGAGACTGAAGAGGAAGAAGCAGAAGAGGAAGAAGAAGACAGTTCCGAAGAAGACGGAATGGCAGGTCTCGGATCCCTTTTCGGATGAACAAATTTACTATTTACGCTAATACAAATCTAGGTGATTAATGATGGAATACATATACGCAGCACTCTTATTGCACAACGCAGGTAAAGACGTTACCGAAGAAGCAGTCACTGCAGTCCTTGCGGCAGCAGGTATCGAAGTGAACGACGCCAGGGCAAAGGCCCTTGTCTCAGCCCTTGAAGGCGTGGACATCGAAGAAGCAATCGCACAGGCAGCATTCGCAGCACCCGCAGCAGCAGCAGCACCCGCAGCAGCAGCAGCACCCGCAGCAGCAGCTGAAGTAGAAGAAGAGGAAGAAGAGGAAGACGATTCCTCCGAAGAAGACGGCATGGCCGGCCTCGGCGCCCTCTTTGGCTAAACTCGATCTACGTTGCTCGCCTCAGGGCGGGCACACTTTTTTTTTGGTTTTGAGAACTTTATAATAATTTTAAGAATTGCGGGGTCCCGCATTAAAATTCCCCAACTTTTTCAAATCCACCTTACCTTTTTAGCTCACATATTACAAAAAAGCTATAATAAAAAAGCCCATGAATAGAAGACATTCTTTTGTTAAAAACAAAATATTGTTAAAAACAAAAAGCGATCCCCATGTCCCGATTCGACCCCCTCCTCGCAGCAAGAGCTCTCTGGCAGATAAGAGTAAAAAAACGACCCTTCGTAATCTCCCACGGCGTAAACGCCCGCTGCAACATGCGCTGCAGTTTCTGCGAATACTGGAAGGAAACGGGCGAAGATCCGAGCCGTGATGAAGTCTTCAAACTGCTCGAGGATGCAAAAGCCTTCGGGATCGGAGTCTACAACGCCTGGACAACCGAACCTCTCCTCCGAAAAGACCTCCCCGAGATCATGGCTCACGCCAAAAAGCTCGGCATGATTACATCCATGGTCACAAACGGCAAACTCCTCTACAGGCGGGCGCACGAGTTGAAGGACGTGGACTTTCTCTCCGTCTCCGTAGACGGTACGAAAAGCTACAAAGAAATCCGGAACATGGACTTCGAAGACCTGATGAAGGGACTAAAAAAAGCCATCGAAGTCAGAAAGCAGCAGAACAAGGAAAACCCCATCCTGATGAACTGCGTGCTCAGCAACAAGAACCTGGACGACATCGAAGCCCTCATTATGCTTGCAAAAGACCTGGGCACAAAAATCTCCTTCGAACCGGTCCACGAATTTCCGGGAATCGACAAAGAAACCTGGGACGAAATCGGAATCCGCGACAAAGAAAAATTCCGCAAAGTTGTGGACAGGATAATCGAACTGAAAAAACAGGGCTACCCCATCATCAACTCCAAGACTTACCTGCGCATGGTCAGGGACGGGAACATGGACTACAAATGCCGGGCAAGCAGCGTAATCATCAACGTCACCCACGACGGCACGGCAGAAGCCTGCAGGGTGCAGCATGAGCCGCTCGGGAATGTTATGAGAGACGGGTTTGAAAAGGTCTGGAAGGATTCGAAAACCCGGCGGGAAGAGATCGTTAGGAACTGTGAGGGGTGCCTCTTTTTCGGGTACGCGGAAAATAGTTTGATGCAGGGGTTTAATCCGGAAGTTTTGATGTGCTACGAGTGGATGTAACAGCAGAGTTGCGGCTCTGCAGTGCGCGGTCCTTTTCGCTCGCCCGAATTGCGCTTCGGGAGCACGCGTCCTTTTCGCTCGCTGCGCTCCCTCAAGAGGACTAGAAACCTGTATTTGAATAAGTTATTCCAAGAGGACTGAAAACCGGTGTGGGGATAAGTTTGGGGAATGAAAAACAGGGCAACCGGAATACCGTATCAAATGTGTCCTGTCACGTTTGCGAAGCAAACGGCTTTTTCCGGAATGAGATCCAGAATTTTCACAGTAGATCACTTATTCACTGCCAGATTATGAAAACTTAATAGACTTCACTCATTCCGGCCCCTGTCCCAGGATGTTCCTTTTAATCCAGAGCCTGAACACGTTATCTGTTATCTCGTACAGGCCTTCTTTTGGTTTGCTGACCGTCATTGTGCTGTAGAGATCCCGCATGGAGGTTGTGAGGGAGGAGGCGGGTGTATCCATGTCCTGAGCGATCTGGCTTAGACGCCTTTGCTTTTCGGCGGAGAGGTATTTAAGGACCTTTTTTTGCTGTTCGCTGAATTTTTCCATGTAGCGGGCTTCGTATTCGCTGTCGAATTCTTCAAGCATTGCGGAAAAAGCCCGGTCTACGTCTTCGGAGCCTATCCGAGTCTTTTCTTCGAGGAAAGCGTCCTGGTAGAGCAGGAAGCCGAGTTTCTGGAAGTAAAAGGGGAAGCCTCCGGTTAGCTCGTGGATTTTTTCAAGAGCCTGTTCCGAGATTTTGATTTTCCTTGTTGCGAGCCGGCTCCGGATGTATTTTTTAACATCGGCTTCCTGTATCGGTTTGAGTTCGGTTCTGGCGGCCATGAGGTAGAGGGGGGAGTCGGGTTTTAAGAAAATTTCATGCAAGAGGGATATGGAAGAACCTGAGAAAATATACCTGACCTCCGGATGCCTGTCCATCCGGCTTTTCAGCGTATTGAAGACGCTGCCGTTAAACCGGCTGAGTTCCTGGAACTCGTCAAAAGCTATCAATACAGGCTCTTTTTTTTCATGAGAGAAGCTTTCAATAAACTCAAAAGTTTCCGTTATCAGGTCCTCCCCTTCCAGTTCATTGTCCCGGAACTTGAGGTAGACCTTTCCCACATGTTCTATACTACCTCCGATTTCTGCAAGGGTCCCGTAAGCTGCCGTAATTTTATCCCTGAAGATTCCGGAAAACTTCCGGGCAAGCCCCCTGACCCTGTGTTTTTCTTCATAAGCTTCAACCAGGGCTTGAGCCGTTACCCCGAAAAAATCAGCAAGACCTGTCATTTCCCGGCAGTTGACCGGGACAAATAGGACTTCTTTTTCCACTGCAGATTTGAGGTTTCCGAGCAGGGACGTTTTTCCGATCCTGCGCGGACCTATGATCACATTGTTCTGGGCCTGTTCCAGGATGTCCAGTGTCAACTTTTGAATCTCCCGCTCCCTTCCGATAAAGTACGGAGGCTCCACTTCCCCTCCAACCACAAACACCTTTTCGGCCATAGAATGTAGTTAAATTTGACGATATTTAAATTTAACTAAGAAATTAGTAGTTAAATTTGACTAACCAACGTGAAGCAAAATAACTGATGAAAAATAATAACCGGCGTGGAGGATGAGTTAAGGAAATGAAAAACAGGGCAACCGGAATACCGTACCAGACGTGTCTCACCCGAGTTCCGCTTCGGGAGCACGGGGTCCTTTTCGCTCGCTCCACTCCCTCAAGAGGACGAAAAAGCGGTGGAGGGGATCAGTTTTGAGATTTAAAAACATGGCTGCAGGAATACCGTATCAAATGTGTCTTGTCACGTTTGTGAAGCAAATGGCCTTTCCAATGCAGAACCCAAAAATTGACACGCAAGAAGCTACTAACAACGGCTAGCCTGAAGCGCATTCAAAGAAGTCGGCTTCGTAACCGAAATCCGGGCAAGCTGCATATTATTGCAGATAATGTACGGCGGAATCCCATCTTTCTTGCTCTCTTCTCCCCTCCACTCTTTAAGCACCTTGAACAAAGGCCAGTCAGCATCGGTAAGTATTTCCTTATACCCCTCTCCCTTCTTCGCTGCCTTTTCCACACCCTGCTTTACCTGCCCCGGAACAGAAGAAGCCCGGTATTCCGCAAGCACCGTCCAGAAAAACTCCCCTTTCCTTTCAAAAAAATTGCTCTCCCACCGCAGCACCTCCTTATCAGCCAGAAAACCGGACATTGCCGAATCAGGGAAACTTTCGCTTTTCTCCGAATACTTTACGGTGAATATTTTCAACATGATGGATCTTCCAGATTTTATATTAATTGTCACGTGCGGGGCTCAGCACCTCAGGCTCGGCGGCTTCGCACGCTTCGAGCCTTCGGGCTTCGCCGGGGTTAGTTATTACATCCATTGTAAAGTGGTAAAGTGGTAAAGTGGAAGGTAGTTACGGTTTCCTCAGAAGACGGAAGCCAACGTAGTAGACGCGGTCGTCGGGGTCGAGCCCAGAGCGGGAAGCAGACCGGCAGTGCCTGGCGTCGCTGAACCAGCTGCCGCCCCGTAAAACACGCTTGGAGCTATCTCCATCTTCCCAAGCACTACCATCAGGAGGAGCACCTTCATAATTACCATGATATTTGTCCTGAACCCATTCCCAGACATTACCATGCATATCATAAAGACCCCAAGGATTGGGCTTTTTCTGGCCTACTGGGTGAGTACTGCCCTCTTTTCGAATCTTATCAATATTTTGATTCCATTCTTCAGAAGTCGCATAACCACTATACCAAGCATAATCCCCGAGTTTTGACTCGTCATCCCCGAAAGAATACTTTGTATTTGTTCTGGCACGGCAGGCATATTCCCATTCAGCTTCAGAGGGCAAACGGTAATTATCAGTGCCTTTATTGAGTTTGTTTATAAACTCCTGAACATCATCCCAGGAAACAGAATCAACAGGCAGATTATTGCCTTTGAAATGGGAAGGATTACTGCCCATGACTTTTTCCCACTGTTCCTGAGTAACCGGGTATTTACCAAGGTAAAAAGGATTTTCGATATTTACATTATGGACTGGCTTTTCATCGTCATACTCATTTGACCCCATCATGAAATCTTCTGCAGGGATCGGAATGAATTCGATTCCATCTACAGTAATAGGCGAAAGCCCGAAAGTGCCTCCTTCAGGAGGTGCAACCACAGGTGAAATCTGCAACAACTTGCTAAAATCAAGACCTGAAAGGGTATAGTTAGCTTTCTCTTCTGAGAGATTACCCTCTTCTACACAGCCGTATTTCAATAAGCCGATTAACTTTTCATCTTTGGTCCACTTTTTCAGGTATTCATTTTCGTTATCTTCATTTCCTAGCTTCAACGCATATTCCTGTAACTGGTCGAGAAGCTTACTGTTTGAAACGAGAGCTGAAATGAGTAAGTTCCACTGTATGCTTATTGCCACGAATTTTGCAAGTTTTTTGCAGTTCCACATATTTTCAGGATCTGTATCTTCGCCATAACAAAAAAGGCCCGTATTGTATCCTATAGTCCTCTGAAAACGGAACTGATTAATGAACTGTTTTATCCGACGAGGATTATTATCCAGAGCAGGAGCAACCATTTCCAAAATTATTTTTGAAGTTTCAAAATCTTCCACACAATCCTTATAGTTCCGGATTTCCTGCTTATTTGATTCTGTTACAACATTATTGGAATCATCTGTTCCTGTTTCTTGTTCGTTATTTTTATTCAGAGAGGATTCGACATCTCCTTCAGGAGATTTATCAGGGGCAGAATCTTCCGATATACCTGATTTGTCCACGGGTTCAGATGATTTAGAGGGAGATTCGCTTTCATCGAAGGATGTTAAAAATTTTAAAAAATCGACGCTTTTTGGGCTTGGAACTTTAAAAGGAAGCTGAATAAATTTTTCAATATAGTCATCCCCGTATTCAAGTCCTTCGACATCCAAGTATCCGATAACTTTTTCATTTTTAGCCACTAGTCCTGCAGAAATGACTTTTCTGTCCATACCTATGGAAAAATAAACATTTGTGTCATCAGAGATCATTAGGTTTAGCGCCTGCATGAGTTCAGCAGCTTTTGGAACTTCACACCGGTCGAGGTCATCAACAAAGACATAAACTCTTGAACTTCCGGCGTAGGACTCAATTATCTTGCCGAAATCAGAATGAAAATGCTCTATGAAAGATATGTGTTCTTTGTAATTGGGATTAGATACAAATTTACTGAAATTAAAAGGGTTCCCAACCACATCTTTAATATCTTTACCAACATACAATATCGGAAGTATAGGAGCTATAATTTTAGTCAACGTTATCAGAAGACTACCAGATGATCCATCTATAGAATACGAAGATAAAAACACCATAAACTTTGGAATAGAATAATCGATAAAAAACCAAACTGCGAAAATAAATAAAACGATGTGAGTAAAAATTGAATTTTTACTTTTCCATTTAAATTCAAGTCTTAGAAGCCTCAATTTTAATTGTGCCCACAGTCGCCGCTCCCAGGAAAGCTGCTCTGATAACTGCTCCATGAAATGAAGTGCAAAAGCAGCCCATAACTCGTCTTCTTTCTCATATCTCCAGCAGTTGAACCATACAGCAAAATATTTCTTTTTAGGAAATAAAGACTCCCAAAATCCACTTCCCGTTATTTCAGAGTTAGTTTCAATATCAATATGACCATTAGCCTCTATTGTTCCAAGGTTGTCGGTTTCTAAATCGTTTAGTTCTCTAATACGATCTTTCAGTTGTTTCATGAAAGAAGATTTACCGCACCCCCACTGCCCCTCAATAGAAAGAGTGATTGGAGGTTTCGTGCCTTCGGCAGTAAGAAACTCTGCGATAGCCTCGACGTAAGGTTTGAATCCAAGTATATCTTTCTCCGCCGCAACATCATTTAAACATTCAAACGGAGATTTCGACTTTTCGCCTGCCAAAAGAATTTAGCCCCATTTTTAGTTCAGTTCCTCGAATAACCTGCGCACAAATTTGTGAGAAAACAAGTTTTTGATCAATGTATTCCGAAGAGTATCAATATTGTTAAATTGTTTACTGGCAAGCTGTATAAATATTTATTGAAATATCCGGATGACTGCCAGATATCATAAATTGATATTCACAGCCCCTGTTTTCAACCAGATCTTATTGTGCCCTGTGCAAAAGCCACTATGCAAAAAAAGAAATGAATGGAGTGTTTGAGGATTATTTAAATTCAACGATATTCAAATTTAACTACGAATTTAATCGTCAATTATAACTAATTACTCCTCAAACGGTCCAGAAACCTGCATAAACTCCCTCCGGGCATTTTTTACCTGAAATCCCGGTTTTCGGAAATAATTCCCAGGGCTCCGGCTGCAACTCTCCTGACCTCGGGATCCAGGTCATTCAGCCTATTGACGAGTACTTCGACTGCCTTTTTATCCCCGCTTTTTCCAAGAGCCTCAGCGGCACACTTTCTTACCCAGTGGTTATTGTCATCCAGCATTTTGATTAGCGGGTCTATCACCTGCGGGGACCTGAGGTTTCCAAGGGCGTATACGGCAGTGATCCTGAGTTCGGGGTCGGGTTCTTCAAGCATCCCGAGGAGAGGCTCAAGCGCCCGTTTGTCCCCGAGCTTTCCGAGAGCGTATGCTGAAGCGTTTTTTACTTCGGGGTTGGGATCGGAGAGCTTTTTGACCAGGGGGGATACGGCCCTTTCGTCCCCGAGGTTTCCAAGAGCTTCTGCGGCATGCTTTCTGATTTCCGGATAGGGGGAGTCCAGGCTGGAAAGGAGAGGGTTCAGGGCTTTTTTATCTCCGATTTTCCCAAGAGCGGAAAGGGTTTGCTTCTGGAGTTCCAGGGAAGTGCCTGCCATCCTGACGGCTTCCCAATTATCTACCTGAGTATTTTCCAGTTTTTTGAGAAGGGCATCTACCGCATCCCGGCTGCCCAGGTTTCCGAGAGCTTCGGCTGCAGTAGCCTGGACGTCGGGGGATTTGTCGTCCAGCTTCCGGATTATAGGGTCAACTGCCCTTTCATCCCCGAGCCTGGCAAGGGCGCGGACCGCCTGCAGCCTGAGCCATTTGTCTTTGTCCTCCAGGCATCCGAGGAGTTCTCCGACCGTATCTTCGTCCCCTATCCTGCCAAGGGCCTCAACTGCAGCTTCCCTGACCCGGGAATTTTTGTCCTTCAGGCAGGAGAGCAGGGCATGTGCTGCCCTTTCGTCCCCTATGCGGCCCAGCAATTCGGCTGCAGCCAGGCGAACTTCGGGTTTTTCATCATGAAGGGCCTGGATGCACAGCTCCGTATCCCCGGCGCTGAGTCCCTCAGTTTCCGAAAGGTTCCCTTCTTTCAAGTCCCGGAGAAGGGAGGAAATATGGGCAAATTTTTCCGATGAAGTCTTCAGCCCTGAAACGTCACTCAACATCTCCAGGGACAGATAGACAATCGCGATCAGGGAGGCTATCAATGAGAGCAGGGATGCGAAAAGCAGGAGCTTTGCCTTCGTTTCCGGAGGGGAATATATGCTGAAAATGATGAGCAAGAGCCCGTTTAAGTATATGCTTCCTGCCGCTGTGTAGGATACGATTTTCAGAGGAGGTTTTAACCTGTTTGCAATCGAATGGATGCTGTCCAGATTCCTCTGCAGGGACAACGCAAAAATGGCAATAAACACGGCATATACTGCAGCTATTGACTGCATTACGGCGGAAGGAACCCAGTAGTAATTATTCATACTCTCTGCCCCGGCCCCGGAATCATTTCCGGAAAGAGCAGCATAGCTCAAAATAATTAAAACCAAAAAGAAAAAAACTTCCAGTTTGTAGGTTTTTAGATCAGACAATTTCATATTTAACTTGAGACATATATTTGAAGCATTATATAAAAACGCTGCCCGGATTGAAGCAGAAAACCCCACAGTTTCAGAGAAGGAAAGAAAAACACAAAAAAATACAAAAAAACAAACACAATAAGCAAAAACAACACAACAAAAACACAAAAAACAAAAACAATAAGCAAAAACAACACAAAAACAACACAAAAACAACACAAAAAACAAAAACAATAAGCAAAAACAACACAAAAAAACAAAAAAAGAATTTAAATCCGGATATTCACAACACCCTTATTTCCACTGGACCTCCTCTTTTAATCCCCAACTGCGACTCTGCGTTTCCCCGGTTCACTGCAAGTTCCAGAAAGCCGTGCATTCCAATCAAAGCAAGTGGTTTTCCCTGCCTGACCAGGTCATAAGTCTGCACAAAAGGAAGTTTCCAGCCGTTAACTTCCACCTTCGAGCCGAAACAGCAAAGGTCCAGAACTACTTCTTCCGGGATGTTCGTGATTATGTTTCCAAAGCTGTCTGCAAGAAGAGCTTCCCCGGAGAGAGCACTTCCATTGACCTCGAAATTTCCGAAATTAAGGGCCGTGAAATCAGATACTTCGGGCCCCAGCTTTTCAATAGGAAGCCCGGCTGCAAGATGCTTTCCCGCGTGTGTAAAGACCTCGCTGTCGCAGACGTTTTCCGGGGATTCGGGCTCATGAGAAAGGTTCAGGTCCCTTATTTCAAATACGTTCACATTACCCAGCCGGCGGGCAGCAGGAAGCAGGAGGCCGTTGTCTGGACCGACAAAGAATTGTTTTTCACCTTTTCGCCCGGCTGCTACGGCAATGGGGCGGCAGGATTTTCCGGATTCGGATCCGGATTCGACCACGCCCAGGTGAACGGTTTTTGCCGGGAAATAGGAGACAATGGAATAGAGGACAAAAGCCCCTTCCCGGACGGCCGACTGCGGGATCGAATGGGTTATGTCGATAATACGACCTTCGGGGATTTCCCCCTTAAGCGCGGCTTTCACGGTTGCGGGATAAAAATCCCCAAAATCAGTAGTAAGCGTTATTAAGGACACTAAAGATCACCACTCCACCTGTATTTTATAAGCGGGGAAGAATATAAGAATTCCCCACACGGGTAGTGTGCTTAAGAAAAGATCGGATTTTAAAGCCAAAATCAAGAGAAGCGAACTTCACCTGCGAGGAAGAAGGGACAGGAAATTTCAGAGGCTTTTCAAATCACTCTTATTTCCACAGGGTCCCCGCCTTCAATCCCGAAATAATGCGCAGCACTCCCCTGATTAACCGCAAGTTCAAGAAAGCCGTGGCTGCCGATAAGGGCAAGAGGTTCTCCTTTTCCTGCCATGCCGTAGGTCTGCACGAAAGGCACCTGCCTGCCATTTACTTCAAACAAAGAACCGTAATCACATAGTTCCAGGATCAGGTCTTCAGGGACGTTTGTGACAACATTTCCGAAGCTGTCGGAAAAGAGCACTTCCCCGAAAACAAAGCGCCCATCGATTCCGAAGTTCCCGAAATCAAGGTCCACGAAATCCCCGGTCTTTGGTCCGACCTCCTCTACAGGGACACCCATGGAAAGGTGAGCTCCGACCGGTGCGAAGATGTCCCGGCCGTGGAAGGTTGCAGAGACTCCGGAATGGAGGATCAGGTCCAGGTTCGTGATCTCATATACTTCCATCCCCCCCAGGCGATGGGCTGCAGGGATCAGGAGCCCGTTGTCAGGGCCCACGAAAAACTGTTCATTCTCTGCGGAACCGGCTTTCACGGCAAGAGCCCGGCGGGCAGTCCCGACCCCGGGATCGACAACGCCCACATGCACGGTTTTCGCAGGAAAATAGGGCACAAGAGAATAAAGGACAAAGGCCCCTTCCCGGATTCCGGCCTGAGAAATACGGTGAGTAATGTCAACGATCTGCGCTCCGGGATTGAGACCCAGGATAACGGCTTTCATGGCTGCAGGGTAGAGGTCCCCAAAATCAGTGGTAAGTGTGATGATAGACATATTGCGATCCCCGGTTTTAATTCAGTTTTCAAACTATAAAACCTATTTCAGCCGGATACTCCGGCAGAAATCCAGGATGCCATTTATTTCACGGAAATTTATTCGGACGCCCTTTCTTCAACAAGCTCTCAGCTTCAGAGAGATCTCAGGGCACAGGGCCCGGTTGCGCATTTACCGCAGGCAACCTGTTTAAGTTCAGGGAACGCACTGCCATATTTCCGGACCTGCTTGAAACACTTTTCCTTATCAAGGCCGCCAGCCCGAAGTGCCCCTGCAGGACACCTGTCCACGCAAATAAGGCAGATTCCCCCTTTCTTGTGACGGCAGTACTCTTCAGAGGGCCGGGGAGTCGGAGGAATTTCGGCGGAGATCAGGAGAGTCCCAAAGCGACCTGCACACCCGACTTTCGTAATCAGCATGTGATGGACCCCGAAAGTGCCAAGCCCCGCGGCGTAAGCGGCGCTCTTATGGGACCACGCCACGTTGAAACCGGCCCCGGCATGATCAAAAACAGCTTCAGGGACCACGGAATTTATTTCATCCGTAGCAAGTTCAGAAGCGAGTTTTTCATTAATCTTCGCGATCAGGAATTCGGTTTCACCCTTCGCGCGAATCCATTCTTTCACCGGACCTGAAGCCTTCCGGTTCAATTCCACAAGCTTCTCATCAAAAGGCAGGAAAAAAGATACCAGGGTTTTTGCCCCGGGAAAGACCTCCTTCGGGTGCATGTGGTGCTGGCCTATGGTTTCCTTCATTTCATCAAATATCGGGTCCTCGGTGGAGGCAAAGCCAACCAGGGGTTCCCTGTAGCAAGTTTCCGTTCCGGGATTTGAGGTTACGTTTTTGATTATTTTTTCGATCCTCTTTATCAGGTCCGTGTTATGTAGGTCCGTGCTATTCGGGTCCTTGTTCTTTTTTAAGTGCATGCTTTGTTCTCCAGGCAGCAGATTTGTACAGGTTTTCCCACTTATTACACCCTAATTATTAGCTATTCTAACTATTCTTCCTTACATATTCTTCTTCAAGCCTTAATAAAAATGCTTTTACATCCAGCCCGCTAGCATAGCCAGTAAGTTTCCCGTTTGCCCCGATGACCCTGTGGCAGGGTACGATTATCGAAATAGGGTTCCTGTTATTTGCAAGCCCCACAGCCCTGGAAGCCTTCGGGTTTCCGATGCTTTTTGCAATCTGCCCGTAAGTCCGGGTCTCCCCGTAAGGAATTTCTTTCAGGGCTTTCCAGACGGATTTCTGGAATTCCGTTCCCTCCGGAGCAAGTTTTACGTCAAAAGATTCGAGTTCTCCTGCAAAATAAGCTTCAAACTGCCCGGAAACATCCCTGAAAAAATCTTTGTTAGCCACCCAGTCGTCCGGGATTTCGACTCTCTTTTTACCTTTCCGAATGTTTACGTATTTCAGCCCATCTTCGTCTCCCGCAAGAAGTATGGGGCCGATTGGAGATTCGATTATGTGGTAGTACATTTCTGGGTTCTCCTCTGTACTCCCCTACCAGTTACAGGTAGTTCTATCGCTTCCGGTAAAAAGGTTTATTCAATACCCTGCCCACCCCCGGATAGCAACCGGAAACTAACTTGACTGAACGGACCTAACAATCGAGGGCTTGAACCCTTAACACAGCTATTTTCTATGCTCCTTCTTTTTCATTTGCTGTTTTCTATGCTTATTCATTTTAATATTCGGGAAAAAGCCGGTCGTGCAGGCACGACCGGTGAGAGCGTGGGGTACTACAAAAAGGCAGAAAAAGCCTTTCATGGAGCAAAAAATAAGCAAAAAAGAAAGAATTTGGAGGTGGAGGCCACTTAAATGTCCTCGCCGCCCCAGGTTCTTAATTCATTTAGTATTCCAATCGATCAACTTCCAATCGATCAACTTCCAATCAATCATTCTCCAACCGGAACCTTCCAGAAAGAACCTGAATAGACATTCAGGCTTTCCACGGCAGACTTCGTTTCAGGGCTATTGGCTTCTCGATCGAGTTCCTCAAGCTGCTGGATCCTCAACTCCACGACGTCCATGGCGTCTTCAAAGAGCTGCCTGTTGATTTCGATCCCGAAGTATTTTTCCAGTTTTTCTTCGGGGGTCATTGTGCTGCCTGCCGAAAGGTAGGCTATGTAGTTTTCATTGAAGGTCTCCGGGTCTTCCTTGTACTGCTTGAAGAGGGCGAGAGTTATTGCCTTCGAAACTGCGTAGTTGAAGGTATAGTAGTTATTTGTCAGGTAGATGTGGTTGATGTAGGTCCATTCCGCAGAGTCTTCAGCATGGTATTCGATGGAGTCGCTCCTGTATTCTTTAAAGAGTTCGGTCCAGAGGGCATTGAGTTCCGCTCCGCTGGCATTTCCGTTTTCAGCGCAGAGCTGGTGTGCCTTCCATTCGAATTCCGTGATCATGGGCTGGAAGCCAAAGTAGTTCTGGTATTCCCCTACATGCTGGGCGAGCACTGCAACAGCGGTATCCTGATCGGAGTTTTCGACCACATAATCGACGAAGAGTTCTTCATTGAAAGTGGAAGGGACCTCCATTTCGTAGACCGGAGCGCTGCAATAGAGGTAATCAACGGACTGGCCCATCAGATAGAAATGAATCCCGTGCCCCAGTTCATGGGTGAGAGCCTTCTGGTCCGCGATAAGGCCGTTATAGTTCAGGAAAACCAGGGCCGGGGCTTGCAGGGCACGGAGCTCGTAGCAGTAGCCCCCGGGCTGTTTCCCATTTTCTGGAGCAGGGTACACGTCTATGAAATTCCCTGTTACCATCATTAAAAAGATTTCATTGAAACGGGGGTCCATCCCTGCATAGGACTTCTGGATTCCATTGAGCGCATCCTCATAAGCATACTCTTCTCCGGACTGCCCTGTCAACTGCAGGCTGAGGTCGCAGGGTTTCAGAGTTTCGAGCCCGAGCTTTGTTTTCCTGAAATCGTTATAGCCTTCGAATACACCTTTCCGCTCCTTGAAGACCGTATTCATCTCGTCAACCTGAACTTCTGTGAAATAGAGAGCATAGAGACAGGATTCATAAGAGTCGGTATAGTCCAGCTCCCTTGCAGCAAGGTCGTCAAGCTTGGCTTTTTCGGAATAGAGAGCCGCCATTGAGTCCGATTCTTCAATCAGGTGGTAAAACCTCTGGTCATAACATTTTTCCCTGTTGGCCCTGTTGAGATCCGTTGAAAGCAGAGTATAGTAGGACTGGGAGTTGACTGCATATTCTTCCCCGTTCTCAAGGGTTATGTTCCCTGCCCTGGTGACGTTGTTCGTAATCTTTGAAAATGCCTCTGTCCGAAGTTTCAAGCCCTGGTTTCCGATATCTGCAAGGTATGCGGCCTGAGCCTCATCCTTTGGCCTGTGCTCTGCAAACCTGATATAGGCATCTTCAAGATAGGTCCGGTACTCTTCAAGCCCGGGTTCCTCGGAAAAGAGCTGTCCCCATTCATCCGTTGAGAGCGAGGTCAGCTTTATAGTGGCAAAGGAGGTGGCTTTTCCATGCTCTGTAGCCAGGTCCTGGGCGCCTGCAAGAAGGGATGAAAAGAACGGCTCATTCACGTTTTTGCTAAGCCCGGTATATCCGTAAATATACAGGATTTCAAAGGACCTTGAAAACTCTTTTTCGGCTTCCAGGTAGCTGAGCAAAACCGGCCCGGAAAGGTTCTCGAATTCGGGACGATAGTTTTCGCCGATCTCCGCCGACCTCTGCTTCAGGCTTTCAAGCTCTTCCAGGGAAGCATCCCTGCTGCTGAAAAGATATGATTCGTTCCATTCCGTCGTAATCTCATCGGGATCGAGTTCTTCAAATTCGTATCCCTCAACCACGATTTCAGAAGCTTCCGCAATGTCACAGGGAGCACTGAACCCTGAAAAAAAAGCAAACAATAAGAGCATCCCGAGAATCGTGAATCTCGTAACTATTTTCTGTTTCATAAAAATACCGCCTCGATTTGCATGTAAATATATCAATTCCCATTTCCAGCCAGAGTAAATCGAAACTTCAAAAGAAATTATTAGAAAGATAGGAAGTAATTTCCGGAACGAGGTAAATAACTACCGATTTTAAATGAAACAGTATTTCAAAAGAAGAGTTGAGGTACTGAAGCTAGAACATAGCAATAGGTAAAAAGGAATTAGAAGGAATTAGAAAGAACATCAAAAAGGTTTGAAGATTTGACCATAGGAAATATATTAAATAAAATTAAAGTGTTAGGAATTCAGCGCTTGAACAGAAATCGAAAACAAAGATTAAACGATGAAAGCCATGACAACAAGAAAGACAGTTACGACACTTACATTACTGGTCCTGCTGGTCCCGGTCCTTTTTGTATCGGGCTGCGAAGATAAGGGACTCCCCGCAGAAAAGGAACTTACTTTAGAAGAAATAGCAGCCCAAATACAGCAAAAAGAGGACAATGTCAAAGATTATTCTTTTACCCTTAACCTGAATTTGGATTTAGAGGGGGAAACCCTGGAAAATGAATTTGAGGTTGTGGGCAAGAAACCGGACATGTACAGGATTCTTACAAAAAAGCCGGGGAAAGAACCCGAGAAAGTACAGGTCTCAAACGGGGAGTACATGTGGACCTACTACCCCTGGAAAAGCACCACCATAAAAGTGAAACTGCCTGAAACTTCCGAACCTGAAGAAAAAGAACCTGCAGAGAAAGATACCGGAGAAAACAACGGAATCGGGCTCATTGGAGGGCTCTTGAATGAGAACAGGACAACCCTTCTAGGGACAGAAGAAATAGACGGCAGACTTGCATATCTGCTAGGGAAAAACCTCGAAGAAGAAAGAGAGGAAAAAGGAGAAGAAAATGAAGAAGGAGCCCTTCCGGGATATAGAGAAAAGTTCTGGATAGATGAAGAAACAGGGATGCTTCTCCGGTATGAGACTTATGACAGCAGCGGAAACCTGACAGTAAAATACGAAATAATAAACCTGAAAATCAACACGGACATCCCGGATTCAGAATTTGAATTTGAGGTTCCGGAAGGGGTAACGGTAGAAACCAGGGAGTTCGGAAAATACTATCCCCCTGAAGACCTGACAGCTCCTGACGGAGCCAACCCGATTGCTGCAAGTTTAATCATAGGCCTTTGCCCCTGAATAGAAAAGGCAAGATTCAAGCGCAGAGGGGAAAAATTAAGGAAAAATTAAGAAAAAATTAAGAAAAAATTAAGAAAAAATTAAGAAAAAATTAAGGAAAAATTAAGGAAAAATTAAGGAAAATAAAGTGGTGAAAAAATGACAAAGAGTAAAGCACTTACAACATTTACATTACTACTCCTGCTGGTATCAGCCCTTTTTGTATCGGGCTGTACCGAGGAACTCAGTGCGGAAGAAATCGCAGAACAGATGCAGGAAAAAGAAGCCAGTATCCAGGACTATTCGTATACGATGCACATGACTTCACACTTTGGAGAACAGACCCAGAAAAGCGAGGTCCGGATCCTTCAGAAGAAACCCGACAGGATGAAAACCGTTACAATGGAACCTGAAGAAGAAGCTGGGGCCATTGTGGTTTCGGACGGGGAGATCATGTGGACCTACGACCCGAAGACAAATACGGTCATGAAAATGGAAATGCCGGATACTCCGGTTTTAGGGGAGATGGATTACGCGGGAATTATTGGCGAGTTCCTGAACGAAACGGATGTCTCCTTGCTCGGAATGGAGGAAATAGATGGAAGGTCCACATACCTGCTGGAGGCAAACCCGAAAGAGGATGGAGAAGGAATCCAGCTTGTAGACGGGATGAAACTCTGGGTGGACAAAGAGACCTGGATGCCTCTCAGGTATGAGATGTATGACAGTGACGGGGGCCTGATGATAGAACTCGAGATCCGGGACCTGGAAGTCAATACGGGTATCCAGGACTCCGAGTTTGTATTCGAGGTGCCGGAAGGGGCAACCGTAAAAACCGTGGACCTGGACTCATTTGAACTTCCCGAAGAAATGACCCTCGAAGAAGCAAAAGAATCCGCGGGATTTGAAATCCTGGTCCCGGAGTACCTGCCCGAAGGTTATGCCTTCAACCATTCAATGGTCTTCAACAACAGCTGGATAGCCCCTGAAGGGCAGGCCTGCGAGACTGTCTCCCTGACATACGAAAACGAAGAGGAAGATACCATTTACCTTTCGGAGACCGTATACGAGGCCGAGGCCCCGGAAGCTCCAATCATGAATTCTGCAGAAGACGTTTCTATCAACGGGAGGGACGGAAAATACCTTACTCTGGGGGACATGAAGATCCTGAGCTGGGAGATAGGGAATATTGACCTGAGCCTTAGCGCTTCTCTGGAAAAAGACGAACTGTTGAAAATTGCAGAGTCCATACGGGAAAATGCCTGAAAGCCTCTTTTAATAGCAATTAAAACCGGGAAAAAGATGAGAAATATGGCAACAAAGAAAATGTTATTCCTGCTGGCCCTCATAATTCTGGCTCTCTTCGCATCGGGCTGCACGGAAAAAGAACTGAATGCTGAAGAGATCGCGGCCCAGATGCTTGAAAAACAGGGCAGCATTGAAGATTATTCGTACACAATGCACATGACCTCTTACATAGGGGAAAAGGTTGTGGAAAGCGAATTTAAGACAATGTACAAAAAACCACACATGCTGAAAAACTTCCTACAAGAGCCGGGAAAGGAAGAAGAAACGCTAGTGCTCTCGGATGGGGAATTCAGATGGACCTATGCCCCGGGGACAAACACGGTCATGAAGACAAAGCTCCCCGAAACCCCGGAATTAACCGGGGATGATTATCTCTCACTCATAGGAATTACCCTTAACGATACGGACGTCTCCCTGCTCGGGGCCGAGGAGATTGAAGGAAGAGAAGCCTACATGCTGGAGATGACTCCGAAAAGGACAGGAGAAGAAGCCCCTGCATACAGTATGAAAGTCTGGATAGACAAGGAAACCTGGATGTCCCTTGGGTACGAGATGTACGATAGCAGTGGGACCCTTATTTCAAAACTAGAAGTCCGGGACCTTAAAGTAAACACCGGAATTCCGGATTCCGAGTTCGAGTTCAAAATCCCGGAAGGGGCAACTGTAAAGACCGTGAACCCCGAAGAAATCGAACTCCCTGAAGAGTTAAGCCTTGAAGAAGCAAAGGGACGTGTCGGGTTTGAAATCCTGGTTCCGGCATACCTGCCCGAAGGCTGCGAATTCAGCCATGCGGTAGCTTACAATACCAGTGAAACGACCCCCGAAGGTCAAGCTTACGAGGCGGTAATCCTGACATACATAAAAGGGGAAGAGAGCATATCGATCACTGAAGCCGTATATGAAGGCCAGACCCCCGAATCTGCAATCATGGATTCTGCCGAGGACATTTCAGTTAACGGGAAGGACGGAAAATACCTTGTCTTCGGGGACATGAAGATTCTGAGATGGGAGATAGGGAATATTGACCTGAGCCTTAGCGCTGCTCTGGAAAAAGACGAGTTGCTGAAAATTGCGGAGTCCATACGGGAAAATGCCTGAAAAACGCGTGAAAAATAACGCAAACTGAAAGCAACAAAAATAACAAAACGGAAACAACAAAAAGTGAGAAAGTAAGGGCCAAAAGTCCTTACTTTTCATCTTTACGAGCTGCCCTGCTTACTTTGCGAGACTTGCTTTGCAGGGCTTCTCTGAGAGACTTATTTTGCGAGGTTGTAGTTCTGGTTGACGATCTTCAGGGCGCAGTAGTTTCCACACATTGTGCATGCGTCGGTGTCTTCGGGTGCCCTGTCGTTCCTGATTTTCCTTGCGTGTTCGGGGTCAAGAGCAAGCGAGTACATCTTTTCCCAGTCGAGGTCTCTTCTGGCACGGCCCATGTCAAGGTCCCACTGTCTTGCTCTTTCGGGGTACTTGACCATGTCTCCGATGTGAGCTGCAATCTTGGAGGTCTTGACTCCGGTTATCACGTCTTCGAGGTTAGGGAGAGCAAGGTGCTCTGCAGGGGTCACGTAGCAGAGGAAGTCACAGCCGTAGGAGGCAGCGAGGGATGCGCCGATTGCGGTTACGATGTGATCGTAGCCAGGGGCGATGTCGGTTGCGAGAGGGCCGAGCATATAGAAAGGCTTGTGACCGCTCATTTCCTTCATGACCTTAACGTTGGTCTCGATCTGGTCGAGGGGGATGTGACCTGGGCCTTCGATGATGACCTGCAGGCCTGCGTCGTGGGCTTTCTGACCGAGTTCGGTGTTGATGATCAATTCCTGGATCTGGGCGCGGTCGGTTGCGTCGTGGACTGCTCCTGCGCGCATTCCGTTTCCGGTTGAGAGGACTACTTCGTGTTCCTTGAGGATCTCAACAAGGTAGTCAAAGTTAGCGTAAAGTGGGTTTTCTTTTTCGTTGTGCATCATCCAGGCACTCATGAAGGCGCCACCACGGGAGCAGAGACCGCCGTACCTGCCGTGGGCTTTGAGCCTGTCAAGAGTGATGTTGTTGACACCGGTGTGGATTGCCATGAAGTTGGTTCCGAGCTTTGCCTGGGCTTCGGTTGCATTGAAGAGCTCGTCTTCGGTCATGTGCACGATTGAACCGTATTTCCTTGCGGCTTCAATGAAACCCTGGTAGAGAGGCACGGACCCGACAGAAAGGGAGATGCTGTCAATGACTTTTTTCCTGATTGCAAGGAAGTCTCCGCCGGTACCGAGCTCCATGAGGGTGTCAGCGCCTGCTTTTTCGGCAGCCTGAGCTTTCTGGACTTCCATGTCCACATCCATGATGTCTGAGGATACACCAATGGAGGCATTGACTTTTGTCCTGAGCCCTTCTCCAAGTCCGCAGAGCTTAACGTCCCTGTAGGGGGAAGTGGGGATTACGATTCTTCCGGCTGCGATCCCGCGACGGATGAATTCAGGATCAAGGCCTTCTTCCTTTGCAACAATCTTCATTTCTTCAGTGATAGTTCCATTTTTGGCATCTTCCACAATTGTCATATTTATAACCTCAAGTTAGTTTCATCTGTAATATCAGTTGTAATATCAGTTGTAATATCAGTTGTAATATCAGTTGTAATATCAGTTGTAATATCAGCTGTAATATCAGCTGTATAAGCATAGGTAAGGATCGTTGAACATAGAGAGTGCGTAATTATATATAACAATTGTCAAAAAATAAACTTTAATCAAAGACAAATTAACTTGAGTTTGAAGCCACATGATTCCGAAATTGGATACATGGAAGACATTAAATCAAGCAAAGTTGATTTATGTATGGGAGGAAGAGGTGGGAGATAAAAGAAGAAAAAGCAGTGAAAACAGAGTGAAAACAAAAGAAAAAAAGGAAAAAAATATCAGCACCACCTATAATAATTGGCAAATTCCCAAAAAAGAAGAGAATTTGAACCCTCACTTATCCTGTTCTTTGATTAGACGGAGGGTCTGCCTGTGCAGGGAAACTATCAGGTCGCTAAGCATCCCGAAAATAAACATCTGAAGGCCAAAGATAATAAGCAGGGTCGTGAGGATTGAAAGGGGGATGCGGGTGATTCCCTGGAACCACTGGAAGACCACAAAGGTCCCCGTGAAAAGGCCTGCCAGAATGAAGAAAGAGCCCAGGATTCCGAAATAGAACATGGGGTTATGGACTTTGGCGAGCCTGTAGATCGTAGAGCTGATCCTGAGCCCGTCTTTCAGAGGGTTTAGTTTGGTTGCACCTTTCTCGCTTCTCGGGAGATAGGTTATGGGAATTTCCAGAATCCTCTGGTTTTTCAGGACACACTCAACTGAGATTTCTGTCTCGATTTCAAACCCTGTTTTGTTAAGTTCCAGTTCCCTGATGCTTTCCAGAGTAAAGGCTCTGTAGCCTGAAAGGATGTCCTTTAACTGCGCCCCGTAAGCAAGATCAAAAAGCATGTTTATCAGGTGGTTGCCAACGAGGTTTAGTTTTGTAAAGGCCCCTGACTCATAGTTTACAAGCCGGTTCCCTACCACATGATCGGCACTGCCTTCAATAACGGGAGCAAGCAGGGAATGGGCATCGCTGGCAAGTTCGGTCCCGTCCCCATCAATCAAAAGGACATAAGGGCTTTCTATGAGCCGGAAGGACTGGATCATTGCCTGTCCCTTGCCTTTCCCGGTCTGCAGGACCACCTTTACACCTTCGGCCTCTGCAATTTCCTTCGTATTGTCCCTGCTATTTCCGTCAATTACCAGAATATTGGAAAAGCCTTCTGCTTTGAAATCCTTAATGAGCTGCCCTATGGTGGCGGCTTCGTTCAGGGTGGGAATCAGGATGCAAACATCTGCGCTGTTCAAGGTTCACACATATCCTTTGCCGGAACTCTACACATAAAATGTGGAATCCGTTTTTCTTAAAAAACTCCTTTCCGCAAATGGTAACCGTCGGAAAGGAGGCGGGATTTTCGTAAAAGGAAGGAATTCTTCTTATAAAAGTCCCATGTTGTCGAGCTGCGTGCGGACGACTTCCACACCCTTCTCACAGTCTTCAGGAGACTTACCGCCGGTTACCACCAGTTTTCCGGAACTGAAGATAAGGACTACCACTTTTGGCACATCGATCCTGTATACTAGTCCGGGGAACTGTTCAGGTTCATATTCGATGTTTTCAAGCCCGAGCCCGATTGCAATGGCGTTAAGGTTAAGGATTGTGTGCAGGTCAGCTGAGGCTACAATATTCTGCACCGTTATCTGTGGGTTCTCTATAGTCGTGATCCCTATCCCGTTGAGCTTCTTTGCCATGTTGCCTATGACGGTGTGCACGTCAGCCACATTCTTTGCTCCGGTGCAGACCACTTTCCCTGAGGTGAAGACCAGGAATGCGGCCTTGGGGTCCAATACCCTGTAGACAAGCCCCGGAAATTTCTGCTTGTTGTACTCGGCCCCTTCGAACTCGGATTCGATAACGATTAAGTCGAATTCTTCAGCAAGTTTGGTGGATGCAACCACGTTTTCTATCTTGATGCTAGATTCACTCATTGGACAACCCTCGGTATATAAAGCAAAAGTAATAGTCTTTAACCAGTATATAAAGCTATAGTTAAATGACACGCATCCTATATAAATGCTATATAAAGAGAGTATATATACAACGGTAAAACTTAAATCTAAGGCGCAAGAGGAACAAAAAAAATTAGAAAAGAAAAGTGGAAGAAAAGTGGAAGAGGAGCTGATTACCGGACCTTCAGTCCTCAATTTTTTTCAGGCCATCGAGCACAGCATCGTACTTCAAACAGACCCGCCGGAAAAGGTCCCCTTCCACAGTGCGGTGAGTGGGTAGAAGGATTTCCGCCCCTTTCCCGATTTTCGCCCCGCTTTTCGAGGTCCCGTAATCAGGAGCTATCAGGACTCCGTCCGCCGAAACCCCCAGGTTCAGGTCATTTACGATTTTTGAGACCATATCCGTGGCAGGCTGAACCTTCTTTTTGATAAGAAGGGCTGAAGATACGTATTTTGCCCTTATCTCTCTGAGATTATTAAGAGTGGTTTCCACGGTTTCCGGGTTAACTTCATCCTGAAGTTCTTCAGCAATTGTGGAAACTGCCTCAATCAGGTCTTCAAAGGTCGTGGAGTGCATCTCAAGAATCTCCCCGTCGCAATGCTGCCGCACCTCCTCCAGGTAGCCAGCCGAAATAATCAGGACTTCCACTTCAAGCAGGCGGGAAATATCTTCTTTTGAAGGGGAATAGGCACTTATCACCAGGTAGTCCTTAATCCCGCACATCCCCATCAGGGACTCGTACATGGGAGTTACGGCAACGGTCTTTTTGCCTATCCACCGGTTGATTTCACTCTGCCCGGCGTCCTCTTTCAAAAGCCCGATTATCTTTTCCTTGATAGCCTGGGGGTCGTTTCGCTTGATCCCGAAATAATCTGCAAAAAGCGGGGTTGTGGAAAGCTGTCGGCTCCTCCCACAGGGCGTGGAATCTACAAAACCCCGCTCAATCAGGTCCCTGATATGCTCGTAAGCCCCACTGCCCCGCATTTCTATAAGGTCGGACTGGAGCAGAGGCTGGTGATAGGCGATCATGGAAAGAGTCCGGAGTTTTGGTGTGGAGAGCTCTTTTGGGGCAACCTCCCGCATAAGCTCGGAATACTCAGGTTTGACCTGCATAACATAGCGCCCCCCGAGGTCTAGGATCTCCAGCCCGGACCCCCTGGAAGCATAGCTTTCCATTAACTCCCCGAGCAAAGAAAGTATGGTTTTTTGAGACCGCCCGCTTATTTTCGCAAGCTTTTCAAGACTTACTGCCCTGCCTGCGGCAAAGAGGGCCGCTTCAATGATTTCAAGCTCACTCATAAAGTTTCACGTCCGGAAAAAGGATGAATGCCATAGAAAGATAAGAATTATTCTTCAAGAGGGTTCTTTTAGTTTAAAGAGGGCACTTACTCTTCAAAAGATCAGTTTAGTATTTAATGAAGATCATTTATTTTTATAGAGGGGAAATTTAATTTTGAAGAGGAGGTAATTTAGTCTTCAAGAGGATTTGATTCTACCGAATTTAATTCGACGGAGAAAACCTCTACAGGTTCGGAATTCAGGGCATCTTTCCTTAAAGAACTTTCGCCAGAACCTTTACCTGCATCCTCCGGAACAGATATAGGAGGGACAGCGGCATCCGAGGAGACAGAAGCATCCGAGGAGACAGCAGCATCCGAGGCTTCATGCCCAGAAACCTCCCCGTTTAGCAGGGCATTTTCATGGAAAACGGGCGGGTTTTGCCCGGTGGAAAACCCGGATTCCACCCCGGGGTAGATGAAAAGCTCTTCGAAAAGTTCTTTCTGGCAGAGCCAGATTTTCTTGCTGGAAGCCAGGAAGAGAAGGGAAATGTAATCCATGACGCGGTCTTCACTCTCCTCCATGAACACGGAAAAGACAACATAAGGCTGCATTTGAAAACTTATTGAAAGCCTATCCCAGATCAGGTCCAGCCGGACACCGATAGCCTCATCGTGAGCGATGCCCAGAACATCCCCGGTACTGAGTTGTGGCCCTTTCGGAACTTCAGGCGTTTCCAAAGCCTGCCGGGCTTTCTTATCATTTTTCCTGGAAAGGGCTTTTTCAGCTTTCCTGAGTTCGGAAATCAATTCGTTCAGAGTCACGGGACGGGTGGACAGGCGGCGGACAGGGAGTTTCGGGATAGGGAATTTATCGGGCTCCGGGAATTCATCGTAATCGAAAAAGTCGGGTTCCTCTTCAGGCACATCTTCCTCAAGAATCCCGGAGGATTTCATGCGGAGCAGGATAGCGGAATAGAGAAGCGTCCGGGAAGAAATCCGGAGGTCCATTTTCTTGAGTTCCTCCACCCTTCCCAGGAAACTGTCGGTCAGTTCCACGATGTCAATGTCCCAGGGATCTATCTTTCCGCTTTTTGCAAGTTCGACCATGATACCCAGGGGTTCGTAGGTCTCGAACTCCGAAGGTTCGAGTCCCTCCCAGTCAACCCCCATGTTGGAAAGAGTAGAAGGAAGCCCGAAAGTCCCGGAGTCAGAAAAAGAAGAGTCACCATCTACCAGTTTCAAAACGTCAGGAGGCACATCCGGAGCCTTCAACTTAAAGATTTCCAGCCCGGACCCGGCATCTTCCGCAAGCTCATCCATTCAGCCTTACCCCTGTAATGCTCGTAATATTGTTTTCCTGCATGGTGACTCCGATGGTCCGGCTTGCAGCCTGGATCATGGGCTTTCTCAGAGAGACAACGATAAACTGGACTTTCGACCCCGAAGTCCTGACCCTTCTCGAAACCCGTTCCACGTTCCAGCCGTCCAGGAACATGTCGATCTCGTCAAAGGCGTAGAAGGGAGCAGGGCGGTACTGCTGGATCGCAAAAATAAAAGCAAGGGCCGTAAGACTCTTTTCTCCCCCGGACATGGCCTCGATCCTCTGCAGGGTTTTTTCCTTGGGCTGGGCCCTGAGGGTCATGCCCCCCGCAAAGGGGTCATTGGGATCGGTCAATAAAAGTTCTCCCATGCCGTCGGAAAGTTCGTGGAAAATCTCCTTGAAATTGGCATTAATTCCTTCGTAAGCCTCCAGGAAAGTTTCCCGCTTGAGCGCCTCATACTGGTCGATGCGTTCCAGGAGCTGCTTCCGCTCGGTAAAGAGGGTATCGCGCTTTCCCTGAAGGTCCGAGAGCCTGAGTTCCACCTCGTTATATTCGTCAATTGCCCGCATGTTCACGGGTTCAAGCTTGCGCAGAGCCTCCTCGATCGCCTGGATCCGGAGGTAGACCGTCTCGTAATTCGGGACTTCATCGGATTCTTCTAAACCCCTGCGCTCGATTTCTTCCAGGAACTGTTTTTCCTGTTCAAAGAGGGCGTTTCGGGTAGCTGTAAGCGTCATAACCTGCTGGTTTGCTTTTTCGAGGCTGGTCTTTGCCGCACTGACCCTGCGCTTGACGGCAGTATGCTCCTCCTGGACTTTATCCCTCTCTTTCTGGAGCTCCAGGAGTTCATCGGAAAGCTCAAGTTCCCGCTTCTTTTTCTCTTCCAGCACAGCTTCGAGTTCTTCGATCTTTGCCCGCAGGGAATCGACCTTTGCCCGAAGAGCCGTTTTCCGGGATTCGAGTTCCCCGATCAGTTCCTTGGATTCGGTAATTTTCTGTTCGGCATAGATTTTTTCAAGTTTCAGCGCGTTTAGACCCGCTTCAGTATCCCGGACCCTCCCGTCAAGCCGTCGGATTTCCTCGTCCACGAACTCTGCTTTCCTGTTGATTTCCGGAAGCGGGGAATCGGCAAGTTTGGCTTCAAGTTCGCGAATCTGCCCCCCGAGTATTGAGGCAGTTTCGTCCATTTCGGTTTTTTCAGCAATTACCCCGTCCATTTCGGTACGAAGTTCGGTCCTCGCCTTTTCTATTGCCCTGAGGTCGGCCTGTTTGGAGTACAGGAGCCCTTCAAGTTTAGCTTCCCTGCCTGCAATTTCTTCGAGCTGGAGTTCTTTCCTGGAAATTTCTTCCTCGCAGTCCCGGACCTTCCGGTTAAGCTCGAAAAGGTGGCTTTCAATGTTGTCCTGCTTTCCTATTGCAGCCGTCCGGCTAGCGTCCAGGGCCTGGATCTCGTCCCTGAGCTTGAGAAGTTTATCTTTTTCCGCCGCCGCAAAAGAAAGGCCCGATTTCGAGGAAAGGAACCCACCAACCATTGCTCCGCTCTTTTCCAGGACTTCCCCTTCCAGAGTGACCATCCTGTACCTGCCCATAAGGCGCCGGGCATTATCCAGAGTGTCGAGCACCAGGGTGTCCCGGAAAACGTACCAGAAAGCCGACTCGAAAGCCGGGTCGAATTCTATGAGATCAATTGCGTATCCCACAATCCCTGAATCATAATTGAGCTTATCGAGCCTGCCTGCCCGTGCCATCTTATTCAGGGGAAGGAAGGTTGCTCTTCCACCCTTTCTCCGCTTCAGGTAATCGATGGCTTCCGAGGCATCGGCGTCCGTGTCCACCACCAGGGCCTGCATCCGGCTCCCTGCGGCGACTTCCAGGGCTTTCGAGTAGCGCCGGTCAACTTTACCGAGCTGGGCAATGGTCCCGTGCACCCCGTAGAGTTCGTTTTGCCGGGTCGCCCCGAGCACCGTCTCCACGGCTTTCGAGTACCCACCCCCGTGTTCCGCTGCCCGGACCCGCGCTTCTGTAAGGGCAAACTCCTGCTGGAGCCCGTGGAGCTTGCTCTCAAGTTTCCTGAGATCTTCCTTGATCCTGAAATGACTGCTTTCTATATCGTCCCGGTCCTTCAGGAGAGACTCCTTCTTTTCGGAAAGCTTTTCAATTTCGTACTGGACCGAACGGGTATCACTGTCCGAACTCGTAACCGCAGCCTCTGCTTCCTGAATCTCGTTTTCGATATCCCGGAGTTCTGCAGACTTTCGCCGGAGGGCATCGAGCAGGCGGTCCTCGTGCCGCATGAGCTCGTTCTTTTCGTTCTTCACGCCTTCAAGCTTCCCTTTGGCAACCGTAAGTTCGTCCCTTGTTTCAGCAAACTTCACGTCTACGTCGGCAATTTTGCTCTGGAGCAGCATGCGCTCGGTCCTGCGTTCCGAAAGCTCGGACTCAAGGCTGTCTTTCCGGATCTGTTCGGCTTCGATTTTCTCGTCCAGGTCCCGGACCTTTCCTTTGGTGGAATCGATGTCCACAAAAGCTTTCCTGCGCCGCGCATCGCCCTCATCGAGATCGTTTTCAGTAAGTTCGATACTGTCAACACACCTGGAAATTTCCCCTTTTGTCCCCTCAATATCCTTTTTGATCTGGAGCTGTTCGGCTTCCCCTTTCTTCCGGATCTCCAGGGAAAGGTTTTCCAGGGCTTCTTCAAGGGCTTCAAGTTCCTGTTCCCGCTCTTCAAGGATGGTCCGGATCTTTTCAAGGTGCTCTTCCTTTCCGGCAAGCTCCTTATCCACATTCCCCAGTTCGGTCCTTGCGTCTTTCAGTTTGGAAAGCAGGACATACCCTTCAAATTTTATCTTTTCGACCTTTAGAGCCTGGTATTTAAGGGCCTGGTCGCGCTCTCCGGACAGCTTTTCAAGCTGGGCACGCACCTCTTCAAGAACGATGTCCACGCGCTCGATCTGCTGCCTGACGATTTCCAGCTCCCCGAGAGCTTTTTGTTTGCGGTCGTCAAACTCCGCGACCCCCGCAATCTCATCAATGATCTTTCTTCTTTCCACGGCAGTCATGGAGATAATCTGAGTTACGTCCCCCTGCATAACCACATTGTACCCTTCGGGAGTCACACCGGCTTTGGCAAGCTGGGAATGGACCTCGGTCAAGCTGACGGATTTCCCGTTAAAATAGAAGTAGCTGTAGTACCCGCTCTTTGTCTGCTTGACCTTCCGGGACACCGTAAACTCCTCCAGGTCCACCGGAAGTTTGCGGTCGCTGTTGTCAAAGCGGATAGTGACCTGAGCAAAGTCGGGCTTTTTTTTCTCATCCCCATTGTAGATGAGGTCTGTGAGTTTTTCTGCCCTGAGCGTCCTGGAACTTGTCAGTCCGAGAGCAAAGAGAATCCCGTCTATGATATTGGACTTCCCACTCCCGTTGGGTCCCGAAATAGTGGTGAAGTCGTTGTAAAAGGAAATTTTTACTTTTTTCCCGAAGGACTTGAAGTTAACGAATTCTATTTCTTTTATATACACAGGATGCCTCTGCAATTTCGCGTTTTTTTTGGAGAGAGATTTGTGAAAACATTTTATAAAATATGAATGAAGTTCCTATAAAAAAGATTATCTGAAAATTCCGGTCTTTTCAGACCTTACTGCGCCTTTGGGACTTATCTTTCGCAGGTGATAATCTCTACGTCTTCATCATCCCTTGCAACAACGGTCTCATTTCTTTCAACATGCCTTACAGACTTCTCGGCGATGATGTATTCGCACTCATTATTTTCTCTTGACCGCTGCACAGTTCTTGCAATTTTCTGACGCTTAAGCTCCCCACTATCGGCAATGATGTACTCACACTTTGTTTCCTCGACTTCCTCTTCATCAAGTTCTTCAGGATCCACTTCCCGGACCTTTAACCTGACCCTGGCATTGGTTCCTGGCAGAGGAGCGGGAACTTCCCTTACCTCGATTCTTGCACGCGAAGAAGGAATTTCTTTCCGGGGTTCCGGTTTCTGTTTAGGCTTTTTGGAAAGGGGGGGAAGGTCAAGAGGGTCTTCGAGCATGGAGAGGGAAACCGCAGGAGTAACATCAGGAGTGGAATTATGTAATTCTTCGAGCTTCCGGGAAAGTGTTTCAACATCGGCTTCCAGTCTCCTTACAACGGACTTCTGGTCAAGGAGTTCTTTTACCAGCCCGTCCTGGATGCCTGCAAGTTCTTTCAATTTATAATCAGCCGATCCTCTCTCATGGACAGGGGCATGATTCAGCTCCATACGCAGTTCATTAAGGACTGAAGCTTTAAGTGAAGCAGGGCTCGGTATCCCCATAAGCTCGGTCCTTATGTCGGAAAGTATCATATCCTTCAGGGAATCCAGGTCGGAACTGCATTCCATTTCAGTCCGAAGTTCATTGAGAACCGAAACCTTAATTGATTTCTTGAGAGTCTCAAGCTCTTCATAGCTAATCGACAAACGCCTTTTAGGCGGCTTATTATTCAGATCCCTCTGTCCAGTCCTCATAAAATTCCTCTTGCAATAAATTCGGGTCCCGGGTAATATGCAAAATTTCTGGTTATGGGATTAGATCATTGTAACTATAATTAGATGGTATTTTTAGACAAATTTAAATAATGTATACAAAGTACATGTAATCCCACTTTATATATAATGGTAATCGATGCCTTTTCTCAGGCGGGAAGAACTTTCAAGTAAAATATAATAAGAAGATGCTTATTAAGGTTTCTGAAAAATAGGGAAAGATTGACCTTATTTTGCGGACAGGGCATAAAAAATATGAAAATATCATAAAAAGAATGTGAAAAAATAGGGAAAAAAAGGTTGACTTAATCCCGGGACCGGAATCAGAACCCCCCTATTTTTAAAAAAAGAAATGAAGAAATAATAAAGAAAAAATCAAAAAGAAAGATAAAAAAATGAACCTGGAATTACTCAAGAAAATTCCTATAAAAGGGGCGGCTTCCAGAACAGAGGCCCGGAGTTATAAAAATAAAGAGTCAGTTAAGAGATGTAAAAGTTTTATCAGAATCGAATAATACACTCTCACATGACTGAATTCTGGTCTCGCTGCAGTCCATTTCCAGGGCACTTTCATTGACAAGGGAACCATGGGTACCCGTGCTTTCCAGGAAAAGCTGCACCTCTTCCGGTTCAGGCTCACGGAAATGGTCCATTTCAAAAATATCCATAATAACACTAAACACGTTTTTGTGCAGGGGATTGGTAATGCGGGTCATCGGAAGTAATCAGGAGTTACGGAGTATAAGTAATTTGGGGTGAAGAAAAAAATAGATAGAAGTAAAATATAACTAAAGGTAAGTATATAAACATTTTGCTACAGATTTTCACGGTTCTTCCGATTTGAATCTGAGATTCGCCGGTGCCACACTCCTACTTCATGCGTTCCTGCCTTCATGCGTTTCTGCCTTCGTGCACCCCGACTTCATGCTCTCCGACCGTCATCCACCCCTACCTAATGTACCCATGCCATTCAGGAAAGCACGGATGAAAAAAAAAAAAAAAAAAAAAAAAAAAAAAAAAAGAACCCCCCCCAACGCCCATCGAAGCCCCGGGGGGGG
>JAENZL010000004.1:132277-134970 GCA_016841265.1 Methanobacteriota archaeon
AACAAACAAACAAACAAACAAACAAACAAACAAACAAACAAACAAACAAAAAAAAAAAAAAACAAAAAAACAAAAAAAAAAAAAAAAAAAAATAAAAAAAAAAAAAAAAAAAAAAAAAAAAAAAAAAAAAAGGAAAAAAAAAAAAAAAAAAAAAAAAAAAAAAAAAAATAGAACCTCCTCCAACGCTCATCGAAGCCCCGGAGGGGGAAAGGCCGCCGTCCCGGACACACATTCAAAAGTCAGGGAAACTGGCAGAACTGTTCCTGCCTGTCAGGGGATCAGAGGAAAGCAGGCCCGAACATCCGGATCAGGACCCCGATCCCCAGGGCAAGGAAAGCGGTGAAAGCCACTATCAGCGCGGTATCCTTTCCTCCCAGTTCATGTTTCAAAACTGCTATCGTGGCCACGCAGGGCACATAGATGGTCGTTATTACCGCAAACTGGTACATCTGGAGGGGAGTCATGACCTCTGCAAAGTTGGCGGTGCCCGCAAGCACGGCAAGGATCTGGAGAGCCATCTCTTTTCGGAGGATCCCGAAAACCAGCGCCGTTGCTGCAAACGCCGGGAGGCCCAGTAAGCCTACGGAAATTGGTTCCACAAAGTCCTGAAAGATCGAGAGCAGGCCGAGGGCATCAATGATTCCCAGGAAAGCACTGCCTGCAAGTAGCAGGGGAAAAGCGATATAGACAAACTCCCGGCTTTTAAGCCAGGTCTTCTGGAGAGAGGATTTAAGCTCGGGTTTCCGGAGGGGAGCCATCTCCATGATAAAACCGCTGCGCTCCCCGGGAAGTGTTTTTGCAAGGACCCTGCCCATGACTGCAATAATAAATAACTCCATGAGGTAAATGGAAACCGCTGGCCAGAAACCCACAAAGGTCCCAACAAGCCCGAGGATAATTACCGTCCGCGCGGAACAGGGGATAAGGGAAATCAAAAGAGAGGCTATCCTCTTCTCTCTCCGGGTCCCGAGGGAGTGCACCGCCATGATCGCGGGAACGTTGCACCCAAAACCAAGGACCAGGGGAATAACTGCCCTTCCGTGCAGCCCCAATTTGTGCGTCACGTTGTCCAGGAGGAAAGCCGCCCGGGTAAGATAGCCTGAGTCCTCGAAAATGGAGAGGATGATGTAAAAGACCGCAATGTAAGGGATGGCAATTGCAATCCCGGCCTCCACACCCCGCAGGGAGTACAGGATAAGGTTCCTGAAAAGAGGAGACATCCCGAGAGTCATGGCGTCCACAGGCTCGATCAGGTAGGGTTCGAATAAATCGTCCACGATCCAGGCTTCCAGGAAACCTCCGATCCTGAAGACCAGGAGGAAAGTAAGGAGCAAAGCTGAGATTAGCACGGCAATCCCGAACTTGGGAGAAGTAAGGATCCCGTCGACCCGGTCCTTCATACTTTTTTTAGGCTCAAACCGGGAAACAACGCTGTCCACGATATGCCCGGACTCTCCATAAATGTCCCTTGCAACCGTGTCCGGGACCGAGATCCTGTGTTCAATTTCAAGGTTCTGTCTGACCCTCCTCCCGGCGGACAGCAGGGCATTGGCCTCGGGGGGCATACAGCAGAGTTCGACAAACGCCGCATCATTCAAAAGCGCCGCAATCTTCACACTCGGAAGAGAATCAGGAAAAGCCAGGTCAAGCCCGGAAAGGGCCTGCCTGATCCAGGGACTATATTCAACCCTTTGATGGTCCTGGACCTTCCCGACTTCCCCCATGGCCACGAGTACCACTTCATCAAGCCCTTCCCCCCTGGTTGCTACCGTGGGGACCACGGGTAAGCCGAGCATTTCCGAGAGTTTTACGGCATCGACCCTGAATCCCAGTTCTTCGGCAAGGTCGACCTGGTTCAGGGCTATAACCATGGGTATGTCAAGTTCAAGCAGCTGCAAGGTGAGGTAAAGGTTCCGCGCAAGCCGGCTTGCATCAAGGATGTTGATAATCACATCCGGTTGGTCCCGGATCAAATACTCTTTTGCGACTATTTCATCTTCATTTGAAGCCCCCAGAGAATAAATCCCTGGCAGGTCCACCACTTCTATCGTCCTTCCTTTGCCTTTCACAACCCCCCTGGCAAGCTCTACCGTGGTGCCGGGATAATTCGAAACCTCAACACCAACTCCCGTAAGCCGGGTAAAAAAAACACTTTTCCCCACACTGGGGTTACCTACGAAAGCCAGAGTCATATCATAGGAAGATTTTTTAGAATCTTTGTCACGGGTACTGCAACATGAGGATGAAATTTTGATCACGTCTCCGGTGTTTATTACGTTTCCAGTACATCTTCACCAGGTCTCAAGTATGACTTCAGTACTTTTCCAGCACGTTTCCAGCATGCTTCAAGTATGATTTCAGTAAATTTCCATTATGCCTCAGATGAGCTGAGATTTCCATTATGCCTCAGATGGGCTGAGATTTCCATTATGCCTCAGATGAGCTGAGATTTCCGTTCTGTTTCAAATAACCCGAAATTTTCGAGAAGTCTCGAATGTACCCGGTATTCTTTGAGGAACCGTTATTTTTGAGATATGACAGGTAAGTTCGGTATACCCGGCAAGGGTTCAATGACCGTATTTTCAGAATCCAAAGGGTGCACCCGGCATTCAGGCATTCAAGCATTCAAGCATTCAGGCATTCAGGCATTCAGGCATTCAGGCATTCAGGCATTCAGGCATTCAGGCATTCAG
>JAENZL010000004.1:134980-155996 GCA_016841265.1 Methanobacteriota archaeon
CATTCAGGCATTCAGGCATTCAGGCATTCAGGCATTCAGGCATTCAGGCATTCAGTATATGTTTCTAACATATCGGGCAGGTTTCCAGTGAAACCGGCACATTCCGGACACACGCCACCCTCCGGGTTTTTACACGGCCCGGGTCAGGATTTACCGCTGGTGGGAGTTATGAAAATTTTTTTGGCTACATCCCTTCCCAGGGCAATTTCCGACCCAACGGCTATTACCGAAATGCATCCCTGCTTCTGCTTGCGCCGGACTTCAATATCTTTTCCGGTCAGGATCCCGAGAGAGTTCAGACGTTCCTTTGCTTCCCTGGGAAGAGTCACCCGGGCAACAGTCCCAAAACTCCCTTCATTCATTTCGTCAAGAGGAATGAAACGTTCCTGCTCCCCGAGGGTGCATTTGTCAATGTTAATGGGATGCCCGTCGGGGCAGTACTCGGGACTGCCCAGGAATTCGAATATCCTTTCAAGCACGTGATCCGAAACCGCATGTTCGAGTTCACAGGCTTCCCTGTGAGCCACCTTCCGGTCGAAATCGAGGACATCTGCAAGGAAAGTCTCAAGCACCTGGTGTTTCCGCTTGATTTTTATGGCTTTCTCAGTCCCTTTGTCGGTCAGTTCCACACCCTTGTAAGGGATATACTCTACAAACCCCATGGAGGAAAGTTTCTTGATCATTTCCGTTACACTTGGAGGAGCAACGTTGAGCTCGTCAGCTATTTGTTTGGTCTTGGCAGGACCCTGGTTTTTCATTATTAGATATAAAATCGTCTCGAGGTATTCTTCCAATCGTTCAGTATGCATAACACCATCCCGCCACTACCCGCCCGGAAGTCATGTGTGGAAATCCGGCGAGGATAATTAGGGTAACCTAAAAAATAAAACTGCCTAAATAAATAGCTTTTGGTTTTTGAAGAAAGGCATTCCAGCCTCCCAGACATCTTAAAAAGAAAGCCAGCCCGGGAAACCCCCGGGAAAGTTTAGGAAGTATAGGAAGCATAGAAAAATTATAAGGAAGGTATTGCTTTAACGAGAGAAATTTCATCACAGTCAGGGAATTTAGGGCAGTTGAGGCATCCGGCCCAGACCTTCCTTGGGAGTCTGTTTTTGTCCACAATCTCAAAGCCCAGGCGTCCGAAAAACTCCGGGACATAGGTAAGGGTAAAAACCTCTTTCATGCAAAGTTTCTCTGCTTCCTTAAGGCAGGCACTTACAAGTTCGGTGCCAATCCCCTGACGGGCATAATCCGAGTTAACGGCAAGAGCGCGTACTTCTGCCACATCTTCCCAGAATACATGAAGCGCACAGCAGCCTGCGATCTGGCCGTCTATCTCATAGACATAAAAATCCCTTATATTTTCATAAAGTTCGCTCAGGGAGCGGGCAAGCATAAGTTCCTGCCTCGCATAAGTGTAGATGATATGCTTCATCTCAACAACATCGTTTACCCGGGCTTTCCTGATCACGGTTAATTTTCCTCTATTTGCTTTTTTGGCATTGCCTCTAATTCATCCGTTAAGTATCCGTTAAGTATCCATTAAGTATCCATTAAGTATCCATTAAGTATCCGAAATTATCCGCTAAAATATTCAGAGCAATTTTATTTGGTCAAAGAATACTCAAATAGTCAAACATATCTTGTTCAATTAATATCCGGAGCAACTTCCGATTCATCTGCCGCTTACAATGTAAGGGAATTGTTTACAATCAGGGCTCAGGGTCGAAGATCTGAATGATAAAACAAAACCGAAAAGAGAACAGATGAAAGAAAGTGGAAAGGCGGGCGCGAAGGGATTTGAACCCCCGATTTACAGCTTAGGAGGCTGCCGCCCTATCCAGGCTAGGCCACGCGCCCACTGCGACACTCCTGAAACACATGAACATGAAAGATCTCTGCTGAGACTGCATTCCAGGCGAGATGTGCATTATAGCAGTCATAACATATATATTTAATTATCGCTCGGGGAAGGGAAAAAACCCCGAAACCCGGGCAAAAAGGGGAAAACTGCAGCCATTTTTGAATAATGTAGGGAGAAAAATTTAATAATCATGTCCCGGATGTAATGTTAACCGCTTATCGACATGAGGTTGACAATGAATGAGACTGCCCCCTTGACCCTCCGGATCAAAGACAAGCTCAATAAAGGGCTTCCTCTGAACGAAGAGGAAGTTATGGGACTTGCAGCCCTTAAAGGACCTGACCTCTTCGACTTATTTTCCATTGCAAACCGCTTGAGAGCAAAGCTGGGGAACACTGTAGAGTTCTGCGCAATTACAAAAGCAAAAAGCGGAAGCTGCCCCGAAGACTGCAGGGAGAAGTCCGGAAAAAGACCTGCAGATGATACGGGATGCGGGACTAAACTTTGAAAACATAGAAGCAGGAAAGACAGAGAAACAGTAGAGATGAAAGAATGAAAGGGAAAAACAAAGCAGGAAGCGTTGCCCAATCCTCGGAACTTAGAAAAATGGTGTTTGCGTCCCTTTTCGCCGCAATGACAGCAGCCGGGGCGTACATAAGAATTCCACTTTTCATATCCCCGGTGCCGGTTACCATGCAGACCCTCTTTGTCTTCCTGGCAGGGAGCATGCTTAAGAGCAAATGGGGTACCCTCTGCATGCTGGTATACGCCCTGCTGGGAATTGTCGGGATGCCAGTCTTTGCAGGCGGGGCTTCGGGGCTCGGGGTGATCCTGGGGCCAACCGGTGGGTATATAATAGGCTTCATACTTGCGGCATTTATAATCGGATACCTGAGTGAGAAGAGTGGGAAAACCGACTATATCTCAAATGCCCTGTATATCGGCATAGGGCTCGTAATAGTCTATGCCCTCGGGGTGGCCCAGCTGGCACTTGTCGGTAAACTGGACCTCCTGCAGGCAATAACCCTGGGGGTACTTCCATTCATCCCCGGGGACCTCCTGAAACTGGCAGTTGCTGCCCACATAGCTTCCAGGTACAGGATCTGAAAAAGTATGTAAGAAGCCGGAAACAGCAAAAAGCCGGAAACAGCAAAAAACCAGAAAAGCAAGAAGCCAAAAAAATGATCAGGATAGAGGATCTGAGCTACAACTTCCCTGACGGGACACGGGGTCTGAAGAAAATTAACCTCGGGATAGAAAGAGGGGAATTCCTGGGAATAGTTGGCAGAAACGGCTCGGGAAAGTCCACCCTTGTCCGCCACCTTAACGGGCTTTTGAAGCCAACGGAAGGGAAAGTATCCATAAACGGCATGGACACGGCAGACCCTTCAAAGCTCCTCGAGATCCGACAGACCGTGAGTATGGTCTTCCAGAACCCGTATACCCAGTTCGTGGGGACCACCCTGGAAGAAGACGTGGCTTTCGGGCCAGAAAACCTTGCCCTGCCCCCGGAAGAAATCCGGGAAAGGGTGGACAGGGCGCTTGAAGTGGTGGGACTTGAGAATTATAGAAACCATTCCCCGAAAACCCTGAGCGGGGGACAGAGCCAGTGTGCGGCCATCGCCTCGGCCCTTGCGATGAAGTCCGAATGCATTGTTTTTGACGAAATAAGCTCCATGCTGGACTCAAGGTCCAGGGAACAGGTCAGGGAAATCCTCCGGAAACTAAGGGGAAAAGCCCGGACCATCGTGTATGTGACCCACAGGCTCGAAGAAGTCCTGCACGCCGACAGGGTTCTAGTAATGGACCGGGGGGAAATAGTGCGGGAAGGAAGCCCTAAAACCGTATTCAAAGCCCCGGAACTGGGGGAATTTGGTCTGGAACTGCCCCCAATCGTGGAACTGCTGAACAGCCTGGAAGCAGGCGGCTTTGCCCTGGACTGGGCCCTGCTGGCTTCAATTGAAAACCTTGCGGAGGAGATATGGGAATCAAGGTGGAAAATCTGAGCTATTCCTATTCAGGGAACCGGAAAGGAAAACCTGCCCTGGAAAATGTCTCCCTGGAAATTGCAAAAGGGGAATTTGTCGTCATCTCCGGAGCCGCCGGAGCCGGGAAATCTACACTCATCAAACATTTCAACGGGATTCTCCACCCCGAAAACGGAAGGGTAACCGTGGACGGCCTGGAAACCCGGACCCGGGAAGTGCGCAGAAAGGTAGGCATGCTTTTCCAGCATTCCCAGAACCAGCTCTTTGAGGAAACCGTATACAGGGAACTTGCCTTTGGGCCTTCGAACTTCGGGATCCGGGGAGAAGAACTTGATAAAAGGGTTCATGAAGCCCTGTCCCTCGTACACCTTGATGCCGGGATCCTGGACCGCTCCCCGTTCAGCCTGAGCGGGGGAGAGAAACGCCGGGTTGCGCTTGCGGGAATCCTGGCGCTTCGCCCGACCTACCTGGTTCTGGACGAACCCACTGCGGGCCTGGACCCCGAAAGCAGGGCCAAACTACTCGGAAGGCTTCAAAATATCCATCAAAAAAGAGTAGGAATCGTCGTTGTGTCCCACAACCTGGAAGAAGTCCTGCCCTTCGCCCAGAAGGTTATTTCAATGGATGAAGGCAGGATCGTGTTTACAGGCAGCCCGGACGAATACCTGAGAGCGGGGTATTCCCCGGTGCCCCCGCTTGCCAGGCTTATGAAAGAGCTGAATAAGAAGGGAGCCGATCTGAGGGAGGACATATTTACAGCAGAAGAGGCTTTGAAAGAGCTTCAAAAGCTCAGGCAGGAAAAGCCGGAGAGAGATCGGGAAAAATCAGAGAAGGGAGCGGCGGAGACGGAGGCGCAGGACAATGCCTGAGACTGCATTCAACTACGTCTACGGGGATTCCCTCCTGCACAGGCTGGACCCCAGGACCAAGCTTGCGGCAGTGATGTGCCTGAGCATCCTCGTCTTCAGGGAAGAGAGTTTTGCCGGGATGGGGCTACTTATTGCATTTTTCCTTCTGCTCACCTGGATATCGGGAGTACGCCTTTCCTTTTTGCTCAGGTCAGTCCGCCCCCTGCTTTTCTTTATTTTCTTTATATTTTGCTTCCAGCTCTTTGCAACAAAAGGAACGCCCATTATCCCCCTGCCAGTGCTCCCTCCTAGCTATGAAGGGCTGAGGCTCGGGACCCTGCTTGCCTTACGCTTCGGGCTGCTCCTGCTCTATGCGGCTCTCCTTACAGCAAGTACCCTCCCAAGCCAGATTACTAACGGAATCGAACGCCTGCTCCGCCCCCTACCCCTCCGCCGCCTGGGAGTGACTTCCTTCGACCTGGCCACCATGATGTCACTCTCCATCCGCTTCCTCCCCAGTTTCCTGGAAAACGCGGCAACAATCAGGGCAGCCCAGCTTTCAAGGGGCCTTGACCTCAGACATGACCTGCGCAGGGGGACCACAGCAATTGCAGTGCCCCTTATAAGAAGGTCGATCCTTTCGGCAGAAGAAGTGACCGAAGCCATGGAGAGCAGGTGCTACCAGGGACAGTGCCGGACCTCCCTCCACGAGCTCAGGATGCAGAAACTTGACTGGACAGCACTGCTGGGGCTCGGGGTATTTTCCCTTTTCTTTTTATTGCTTTGAAAGGTATCCCGCTTTCGGAGTTAAAAGGCATCCAGCTTCTTGCTTTGAAAGCCATACACTAATCGAATTTTAAGTCCTTCGCTTGAACCCCTGAATGCCGAAGTTTTTAGTAAAAGGTTAATATATGAACAACTGTTCATATGTTCATGGAAGAAAAATGTGAAAGAGTGGACACTCAGCAGATAGAAACCCTGCTGCAAGCGATCCCTGAAGCCGACAGCATAAGCAAAATGGCGGCTGTTTTCCAGGCTCTCCAGTCGGAGACCCGCTTAAAAATCCTCTTTTTACTCAGGCAAAAGGAGATGTGTGTCTGCGAACTCGAACAGGCCCTGGAAGTCACCCAGTCCGCAGTTTCACACAGCCTCCGCACCCTCAGGCAACTTGACCTGGTACGGGTCAGGCGCGAGGGGAAATTCACTGTTTACTATATCGCAGACGAACATGTGCGCATGCTAATTGAGATGGGCCTGGAGCATGTGGAGGAAAAAGCATGAGCCTTGAAACCCTCCCCCCTGTCCTCACCCTGTTTTCGGGCATCCTGCTGGCTTCCTGGGAAATCTTTGTGGACGCCGCCCCTTACCTTATCTTCGGGTTCGGAGTCGCGGGGCTCCTGAACATCCTGGTCCCGGACCAAAAAATCGTAGAATACCTGGGGAGCTCTGCCGGAAAAGTCCGTTCGGTTATCAACGCCTCCCTGGCAGGCCTCCCCCTTCCCCTCTGCTCCTGCGGCGTAATCCCTGCTGCCATGTCAATCCGGAAACGGGGAGCGAACAGGGGCGCAACCCTGTCCTTCCTGATCTCAACCCCCCAGACAGGCGTAGACTCCATAGCCATTACCTACGCCCTCCTGGACCCCATGATGACAATCTTTCGCCCCATTGCAACCCTTGTAACGGCCATCCTGGCAGGGCTTGCAGACAACCTGTTGATAGGAGAGGAAGAGAAAAAAGGGGAAGAGAAAAAAGGGGAAGAGAAAAAAGGGGAAGAGAAAAAGAAAGACGATTACAGGAAACAAACAGGCTTGTTTACCGTCTCCACTCCCCTTGCAACTTCAGCCCAGACTTCAGCTTCGGGCAGGAATAGCTATTCTTCTTGTGACTCTGAATGTGGCTCTACCTGCGGCCCTGCTAGCGCTTGCAGTTCACTCGAAAACCCCGGACCCGAAAAAACAGAGGCTGCAAACCCCGTGCCCCTCAACAAACCCTCCACGGAAAAAATCAGCCATCTTACCCTTTCCTCTCAAACAATTCCAAGTCAAACAATTCCAACTAAGAATCATTCTGCTAATCTTTCACAAGACGAAACGGCCTCATGCGGATGCAGCTGCGGGTGCGGCGGAAATGAAAGCAAAGAGGACAGTAAAAGCAAGAAAATCGGAGAAGAGAAAAAACCCTTTGAGACCCGGCTCCTTGAAGGCATGAAGTATGCTTACATCGAGCTCCTTGGGGACATCTCGAAATGGATGCTTATAGGAATCCTGCTTGCAGGTATCATTTCCTACCTTGTCCCGGAAAGCCTGATCAGGGACTACCTGGGTGGAGGGCTCAGCTCAATGCTGGTCATGCTTGTGGTGGGAATCCCCCTTTACATCTGCGCAACCGCCTCGACCCCCCTCGCCGCAACCCTGGTAGCCAAAGGAATGAGCCCCGGAACAGCCTTTGTCTTCCTCCTGGCAGGCCCGGCAACCAACGCCGCAACCGTGACAATGGTAGCCCGTTTCCTTGGGAAACGTTCTGCAGCCCTTTACCTTGGAGTAATCTCCCTTTGTGCCCTGGGAGCAGGGGTCCTGCTGGACTTCCTCTACCTGAAACTGGGGATCAGCGCAACGGCAACCCTGGGAAGCGCAGGCGAAATGCTCCCGGAAACCGTAAAGCTTGGATTTGCAGCCGTCCTCCTACCCCTGATGCTTTACGGGATCTTCCGGCAGAAAAAGGAATGTGGATGCCATTGAAAAAAAAGGTATACGAATAATATAAATCCGCAGGAATTGAATTACCTGTATGCAGGAAAATCCCAATCCAATCGAAAAAAAGGATGTGGAAGCAGATACCTCCGAAGCCACCCCTGAACCGGAAGAAGGAGCCGGAAAAAAGGCTGAAAAAGAATTAGAGGTAGAAGCTGAAGTGGAAACTGCGAAAGAAGCGGCAGAAGAAGTAAAAGAGGCAGCTGAAGAAACAAAAGGGGCGGCTGAAGAAGCTGAAGAAAGAGAGGGGGAAGCCGAAGAGACTAAAGAAGGTCACGCCTCCTACACCATGAAACGCACCCTGACGAAAAGTAAAAGCAACAAGATGATCTTCGGGGTCTGCGGGGGCATCGGGGAGTACTTCGGGATAGATCCGACGCTTATCAGGCTTGCCTTCGTGCTCCTCGCTTTCCTGAACGGGATAGGCATTGTCATCTACATCATACTTGCAGTCATTATGCCTTCGGAAAGTGCCGTTGAGATGGGACAAGAGTAGAGGGGGGCCGAACCGGCAGGGAAGACAGCAGGGGTAGAAAAAATAGATAGGGTGGAGCGCGGAAAGCTTCTTGGTGCCATTATATTGATCATTGGCATTTACCTCGTGCTGGACAAGCTGAGCGAATACACAGTATTCTGGTGGCTTAGAGAGTTCTTCTTTCCCGCAATCCTCATCCTTGGAGGAGCCTGGCTGCTACACAAAAATCGGGAGTGAAAGCGAGAGAGTTTTAGGGAATTTTGATCCCTTTCATTACCAGACAAATTTATTTCAATATTTTGTTGAAACAATTCAACTGCCTTTTTTAATATTTACCTTGTGAACCCTGCCCGGGGCGATTTTGCCCCGATCCTTTCTATTCTAATCTATTCCCCGGACCCACACCCGGTTAAATCCATTCTATCTGCCGTCCGTTTAATTATATTCCATCCACACCCGCAGTTCAGGACCTCACCTTACCTACACCAAAAAAGCTGCATGATAACGAAAAAAGAACTCTGAAGTAAAAAGGACTCAAAAAGAAGCGAGAAAACTCTCCGAAAAAGAAATTAGAGAAAAAATGACTGGAAACAAAATGAAACAAAACAAAATGAAACAAAACAAAATGAAACAAAACAAAATGAAACAAAACAAAATAAAACAAAATGAAAAAACTAGCGGGCCCGAGAGGATTCGAACCCCTGACATTCGGGTTAGAAGCCCGACGCTATATCCTGGCTAAGCCACGAGCCCACTTTGCTTTTCATACTACGAGAGTACGAAATAGGCCTTTAAGGATAAAAGCTTTTTGCATGAAAGCGAATCCGGGTATTGTAAAAAATCTTAAAATATTTAAGTGGAAGCGGAATTGTAATATACATTCAGTAAATACCCGCTATAGTCCGGATCTCTCTGAATATTGTAAATATGCTCTTTCCAGAAAGCTTTTGGGTCCCCCCTGGAGGCTTTGAAGGGCAATGAAACATTGAGAGCCCGCGACGAAATAACCTGTGTGACTTATTATTTAGTGTAACTTCGATTGGCGACCTTGATGTTGAAAATCAATATGTTCAATCGGAGATGTGCAGAGGTTGTTTAGTGGAGAGGGCTTGAGGCCCGGAATTTTGAATTGAGGATGCACATCAAAGATTATATTAAATTGAAAGAATCAAGGAAGTACAGCATACAGCTTATCAAAATTACAGAGATGATGATGGTATGAGCGAATTACTGATTTATATAAACGGTGAGTTCGTCCCCAGGGCTGAAGCAAAGGTTTCTGTTTACGACCACGGCTTCCTCTACGGCGACGGTGTGTTTGAAGGTATAAGAGCTTACAACGGACGTGTTTTCAAGTTAAAGGAGCACGTTGACAGGCTTTATGACTCTGCAAAGGCAATCGCAATGGACATCCCCATCTCAAGGGAAGAAATGAGCGAAGCAATCCTTGAGACGTTACGCAAAAACAACTTAAGAGACGCCTACATCCGCCCGATTGTTTCCCGTGGAAACGGGGACCTTGGGCTCGACCCCCGCAAGTGCGAAAGGCCCAACATTATCGTGATCGCACAGGGATGGGGCGCCATGTACGGCGACCTCTATGAAGTGGGCCTGACCGGAGTTAGCGTGGCAATCCGGAGAAACGCCCCTGACGCCCTTTCCCCGAACATCAAGTCCCTGAACTACCTGAACAATATCCTTGCAAAGATCGAAGCCAACGAGAAAGGCGGAGACGAAGCCGTCTTCCTGGACAACAACGGATTCGTTTCCGAAGGCTCGGGAGACAACATCTTCGTCGTGAAGAACGGCAAAGTCCTGACCCCCTTCACCATCAACAACTTAAAAGGCATCACCAGGGCAACAGCAATCGAACTCCTGGAAGAAATGGGCATCAATGTCATCGAAACGAACCTGGGACTTTTCGACCTCTACACCGCAGACGAGATCTTCGTAACCGGCACTGCTGCCGAATCCGCCCCCCTTACCAAATTAGACGGCAGGCATATCGGCACCGGCAAACCAGGCCCCCTCACAAAGAAGATGGTCGATGCCTTCGAATACATCACCCAGAATACGGGCACCCCCATCTACGAGTAAACCGGAAGAAACCGGGAAGATAAACCGGAAAAAAGCTGGAAAAAACAGGAATCTAAAAAGAAAAACGAAGGCGCGGGACAATTTCCCGCCACAACCCATTTTTATGACTATCTGCCCCCCCTCTTTTTAAGAATACCGAGATCCTCTTTTTCCCTCCTTATTTTTCGGTCCCTTATTTTTCGGTCCCTTTTTTTTCGTTGCCCAGTCCTCATTTTGCGGTTCATCGTTTCCAGATCTCAGTCCTTATTTTGCGGTCCATTGTTTCCAGATTCCAGACCTTATTTTGCAGTTCCTTTTTTTCGTTGCCCGGCCCTTATTCTGTTTTTCAGCCTCATTTCCGTCATATTATCAACAAAAGCTCATAAGTCCCGGGAAAACGATATTAAAGTAAAACATTCATCTGAAAACCGAAAAAAATCGGGTTTGAGCCTAATGAAACGCAAGGAATTTCGAGAACTGGTCTCCGTTGAGGAGGCACGAAAAATAATAGAAGGACTTCCGGCCCTCAGGGCCCAGGAAAGTGTAGCCCTGGAAGCTGCCCTGGGAAAAATCCTTGCAGAGGATATCAGGACGGAAATAAACGTCCCCCCCTTTTCCAGGTCCGTGATGGACGGGTATGCGGTAAAGGCAGAAGACACCTATGCCAGCAGTGAAACCGAACCTGTGAAACTCAGGCGCATGGGAGAGATCGCGGCAGGTTCGGATGCAAAGTATACGGTCGCGGCAGGGGAGACCGTGGAAATCTCAACAGGAGCCCCAATCCCGGAAGGGGCGGATGCGGTGGTGAAGGTAGAAGACACCGAGATTGCGGGGAAAAATGAAGAGGTGCTCGTCTATAGACCGGTAACAGTAGGCGAAAATATCATGAAGGCCGGCTCGGACATCCTGAAAAGAGAACGGGTGCTCAGGAAAGGCAGGAAACTCGGGACCCGGGAGATAGGGGTGCTGGCATCAATCGGGAAAAAGGAGGTGCCTGTCCTCAGCCTCAGGGTCGGGATTATCTCGACCGGGAACGAACTCGTGCAGCCGGGAGAAGGGCTGGCTTTCGGGCAGATTTACGATGCAAACTCATACACAATCCACGCTGGAGTCCGGGAATGCGGGGCTGTTCCGCTTATGTACGGGATCGTAAAGGACGACGAAAACGCAATGAAAGAAATCCTTGAAACCGCAGCCTCGAAATCTTCCCTGATCCTTACCTCCGGAAGCACATCTTCGGGAGCAGGGGACGTCATGTACAGGTTGATCGAGGAGATGGGAGAGACCCTTGCCCATGGTATCAACATCAAGCCCGGAAAACCCGTGGTCATTGGGATAATAGAAGGGATCCCGATTATCGGGCTTCCCGGAAACCCGACTTCCGCGCTCATGATCTTCAATGAATTCGTAGCCCCCCTTATAAGGAAAAGCCTGGGAGCCGAAACCGGCTTGAAAATGACCGAAAAAGGGATTATGGGAACGAACTTCCGCTCCGAAGGCAGGCAGCAGCTCCTCCCCGTGGGCCTGGTGCGGGGCAGGGTTTATCCGGCAGACCGGGGGTCGGGAGCGATCACTTCGCTGGCAGGGGCAGACGGGTTTATAGAAATCCGCCCTGAAACCGAGTTCATAGAAGCCGGGACCCCGGTGGAAGTGACCCTTTTCGGGGAGGTGGAAAAGCCGGACCTCCTGATAACCGGGGGCTCCTGTCCGGGCCTGGACATCCTGGAAGACCTGACAGGGCTGAACTTAAGGATCCTGGGAACCGGTTCAAGCGGAGGCTTCAGCGCAATTTCATCAGGGACTGCCGACATTGCAGGCGTGAACATGCCCTCGGAAGCAGGTGAATACAATGTGCCTACAATCGAAAGCATGGGGCTTTCCTCCGCGGTACTCGTGAAAGGATACAAACGCGAGCAGGGACTGATCGTCCCTGAGGACAGCAGGATTTCCGGGCTTTCGGATTTGCCGGGAAAGCGTCTGATCAACAGGAACCGGGGGTCGGGCACAAGGGCGCTCCTGGACCTGCAACTTTTCGAACTTGCCCGCGAAAGGGGAAGCAGCAGGAAAGAACTCACAGCTTCGGTCCAGGGCTATAACTCGGGAGCAAAAACCGAAGTTGCCGTCTGTGAGGCTGTAATTTCAGGGAAAGTCGATGCAGGCGTCGGCACCAGGACCTGCGCCGAAAGAAACGGCCTTAAATTCATAAAAATAACGGAAGAAGAGTATGACTTCCTTATAAGGAAAGAACTGCTTGGTATCCCGGAAGTCAGAAAGTTCCTGGAGACCCTGGAATCCAGTGAGTTTGCAGCAAAGCTGCCGGCAGGGATGCGGGTGTATGAAAGGACCGGGGAAATAGTTAATTTTGAGTGAGCAGCCCCCAATTTTGATTGAACGGAGAGTTAATTTTGAGCGAAGATAGTTTCCGGGAAGAAATATCCGGAAAAAATCTATCCGGATCAAAGTTTCCGGGAAGAAATATCCGGAAAAAATATCCGGAAAAAATCTATCCGGATCAAAGTTTCCAGCTGTAAGCTTCTGGGAAGTCCCCGAGAGGCAATGTATAAATACTATTATATTTATTAAGTAATATAAATAGAGATGATTGGATCTGAAAATTCGGACCCACGGGAAGCATTCCATAGATTTATATATTGCATCCAACTATCTGGATAAAAAATCAAGAGTAGCGAATCTGTTTTGGATCAAAAAAGGATTCAATGGCTTCCTACTGTAATCTCTCCTAAATCACTATCAACTAAATCACTACCACCTATCAAGATCATTTTTTCATTCTTGAAATCGGCAGGTTCCAGATGAGCAGCATACAGGAACAAATACAGGAAATCGAAGACGAAATCCGAAAGACACAGTATAACAAGGCCACCTCCCACCACATCGGCCGGCTGAAAGCTAAGATAGCTCGCCTGCGGGACGAAGTTGAGAAAAAGGCGTCTGCAAAGAGCGGGGGAGAAGGGTACTCGGTCAAGAAATCCGGGGACGGGACCGTAACTCTTGTAGGGTTTCCATCGGTTGGGAAGTCCACACTCCTGAACAAGGTCACCGGTGCCAAATCGGAGGTCGCAGCCTATGAATTCACCACACTTACCGTTGTACCCGGGGTGCTAGAGCACAAAGGGGCAACCATCCAGTTCCTTGACGTGCCGGGGCTTGTGAAAGGAGCAGCTTCCGGCCGGGGGCGCGGGAAGGAGGTCATAGCGGTTATCCGGAACTCCGACATGGTAATCTTTTTGCTTGACGTTTTCCAGCCCAAACACTACGAAGTGCTCATGGACGAGCTCTACGAAGCCGGGATCAGAGTCGACCAGATCCCCCCTGACGTCGTGATAAAGAGAAAGGACAGGGGCGGAGTCAGCATCAATACTACCGTAGAAATGGACCTGGACGAAGAGACCATCAAAGCCGTCCTGGACGAATATAAGATCCACAATGCCCACGTCCTTATCAGGGAAAACATAAACGTAGACCAGCTTATCGACGTAGTCCTGAAAAACCGCAGTTACGTCCGATCCCTGATCGTCGTAAATAAGGTGGACCTTGCCTACCCGGAACTGCTCGATAAATGCATGGAAACGTATCCGGGCGCGATTTATATCTCCGCCCACGAAGGCACTAACATCGAAACCCTCAAGGAAGCCATTTACGACCGTCTGGGCTTCATCCGGGTCTACATGAAACCCCAGGGCCAGCCCGCAGACATGGAAGAACCCATGATCGTCATGAACGGCACGAACATAGGGGACATCTGCGACCGCCTGCACCGTGACTTCCGCAGGAAGTTCCGCTACGCCCAGGTCTGGGGCCCCTCCGCAAAACACCCCGGGCAGCGGCTAGGAATGGAACACATGCTGGAAGACGAGGATATCCTCACAGTCATCATCCAGAAATGAAGCGAAGCCCGAAACGTAGTAGAATGCCCCGTTTTATGAAATATTAAAAGAAGAAATTAAGAAGAAAATAAGGAAAAAAGCCGCCAGGGAGATTCCAGGCAACTTTTTTCACAAATTATTCACAACTTATTTCACAACTTTTTTCACAACTTATTTCACAGAGCCTTAACTTTTGACACTGCTTTGAAAGAGAGGGTAGAGACCCCACATGTTCCGCGTCCTTCGTTTCCGTTCACTTCCACGGAGCTTGCGGTAGGCCCTTTCACTTCGTACCCGGGAAGTCCCTGCTGCGGAGCATCCCCTGCAGGGGGGCAGATTCTCTGCATTGCGGCGTCCAGGATAGCCCCCAGCATGCCGGAGTAGGATATCCCGATCAGGGCAGCCATTTTGGCAAGGTGTCCGTCCCAGCACCAGCCAGGGTTGGGGTTGACTTCAAGAAGCCGGGGATTTCCTTCGGCGTCAAGCCTCCAGTCGAAGCGGGCATAGTCCCTGCACTCAAGCCTCCCGTAAAGGGCAAGACAGTAGTTTGTGACAGCAATTCTGGTCTCTTCCGGAAGCTCTACGGGCACGGAACGGATCTTCCAGTAAGGGGAATCGGGATCCCATTTTGCCTCGTAACCGCAGACCCGCGGGAGGTACTCGGGCACTTCCGAGTAGTCTTCTTCCGTAATCGGGAGGACCGTATATGAGGAGAGAAGGTTGCCTATGACCCCCACACTGATATCCTTGCCCGTGAGAAACTCTTCCACGAGCAGGGGGACATCGGAGCCCAACTTTTCCCGGACTTCCCGGACCGAGTTTTCAAGTTCGGCCTGGCTGTGGACCACACTTTTTTGTGTGATCCCGAAACTCGAGTCCCCTGAATTCGGCTTGATGATTGCGGGGAAGGGGAAAGGAAGTTCCGGGACAGGAGTGCCCGGACAGATGTAGACGGCTCTTGCCACGGGGACCTGCATCTCCCTTGCAACGCCCCTGACAAGGGACTTGTCATAGCAAAAGGCAAGGGAACGGGGGCCTGCCCCGGTATAGGGGATCTTGAGCTGTTCGAGGAGGGCGGGGACGTGGAGTTCCTTTTTCGGGTCGTTGTCAAAGCCCTCGTCACAGAGGTTAAGCACCAGGTCGATTTTCCCGGCCTGCTTTTTCAGGTCTTCGATAAGGGTATCGTGCCTGTCCAGGTAGGTGAAACGCATGCCCTGGATTTCCGAAAGAGCCCTTTTCATCCGGGCGATGGTCTCAAAGTCGTCCTCGTCAAAAGCGCAGTCAGGTTTTACAATGTCCTGCTTCCGGGGATCACCCATGATCACCACTATATTTTTATCCTTTCTTACAAAGGCATTCTTTGGGGAAGCCAATAACTTTTCAGCAGACGCTGAGACAATGATGCGGTGCCCCATCATTCCCAGGTCCTGCTTTTTCCGGGAATCCGGGGAGTAAGCCCTGTGGAAGCGGGCCTGTTTGAACCCCGCAGCCTCGAGCATTCCGGCAAGGGCTTCCTTGCTGTAGAGGCGCTCAGCGTAGAACTGGTCGGCAATGACCCCTTTTTTCACATGGCTGACAACTTCCCTGGAGATAAGGCGCTCCCCGTCCTCAGAGAGCGTCCTCTCCCTGCAGACAAAGCTTTGCCTGTCAATCCACTCCCAGGACCGGGGCTGGTAATTTTTCTTCAGGTAAGCCCCGTCCGCGCTATCAACCAGCAGCCTGCCTCCCGGCCGGAGCACCCGTAAGATTTCTTTTAAAATCTGAAGGTCGTGCTTCACGGAATCGAAATACCCGAAGCTGTTTCCAAGAAGCAGGACCGCATCAAAGGAATCGGAACTGTAGGGCAATTTCCTTGCATCCCCTTCCCTGAACCTGATGGAAAACCCTTCCTTTTTTGCCTGGCTCCTCGCCTTCCGGATAAGGTACCCGGACCTGTCGTAGCCTTCAACGTTCGAGAACCCTCTCCTTGCCAGTTCCAAGGTATGCCTCCCCTGCCCACAGCAGAGGTCAAGGACCCGGGCATCCGGAGAAAGTTTCAGGGCTCCTGTAAAGAGGTCGATTTCCCGGCCCGTGATCTCAGAATCTTCCAGGACATCGGCATCGGTTTTCAGGTACATGGAATTGAAAATCTTCTGCCACCAGTCAGGGTCCACGTGGGCTTCGAGTTTGGAAACCGGGCCAAGGCTATTTTTCCGGGATTTTCTGTCTCTATGGGCATTTTCAGGTCCATTTTCAGGTCCATTTTCAGGCCCATTTCCATTTCCGTTTCCATGCCCATTACCATGCCCATTACTGTTACCATTAATGTTCCTGTTTCCTTTACCCTTTCCCACTTTACTGCGGTCCTTCCGAATATCCGGTGCTGCAGGAGCGGAAAACTCCATATCTGCCTGCACCCCGGAAGGTGGAGTGAGCTTTGAAATGCTCTCGGGTAAAAGATCCGGCTCTTCAAGTGATTCCGGACCCATGATAATGGGGGATTGTGGCTCCATCGTCCTTACAGGTGCCCGCGCTGCCCGCGGACTCGTTATCCGGCTTACGTTCTGCTTCATGATCTGATGTCTTCCGAAAATCAATGATTTACTAATTCTTAGTTCCAAACTTTCAAGCCATAATATAGGTTAAATGGTACAAATTTAAGGTATAAACAGCTTATTTAGATAAATAAACCATTTTTAAACCTTATTTATGGAAATTACTGGAGATAACAAACACATTCCAACAATAATCCTTATTTCAAAAACCATTAAGCAAAAATAAGTATATAAAACTATTTAAAGCAGTAATAAGGCATCCAAACCTTGCAAATTCGAAAAAAGAGAGGTTAAAACCCCTTTTTTCCGCATTATGGATGATTATGACGTTGCTTGCCGCCCCCAGGACCAGGAAATTCCCCGCAATAGTGCTCCCGGCAGCCAGGGCCATGACCTGAACCATGGAAATTCCCGAAGCCTCCATCGCAGGCAGGTAAAGGGCAACAAAGGGGACATTCGAGATCAACTGGCTCAGCCCGATGCTGAGCACAAAGATTGTGGGAAGAGAAGTCGGGTCAAGCCCCGAAGCTTCCACCAGGGCCTGGAAAACCCCTGAATCCCAGACGCATTCCATCAGCACGAACATGGAAGCAAAAAAGGCAAGGGTCTGCCAGTCGAGATTCCTGAGAATTTCTCCCCGCTTCCTGCTGCAGAGCAGGGGCAGGGCAGAGAGGAGGGCAATCCAGGTCAGCCCGAAGTCAAGGGCAGGATAGAGAGAACAGACTATCAGTTTGAAGAAAACCAGGCCCAGAAGAAGCCCGAGTGCCAGCCTTGAAACCCCGGCAAGTTCCGGGTCTTTGAGCCGGACCTGGGCGTGTTCAAGCCTTCCTTTCCTGAATTCGGAAGGGAGAAAAAGCTTCAGTACAGCATAAACCACAAACAGGTTAATGAGCGTGGGAAGTCCCAGCATCCTGAAAAAAACCAGGAAAGGATTGGCAATTCCGCCTTCCACTGCGATGAGCAGGTTCTGGGGGTTTCCGATAGGGCTCATGACGCTTTCCGTGGTAACCCCGAAAGCCAGGGCCAGCAAAAGGAGTTTCGGGGATATCCCGTACTTCCGGGAAAGTTCCAGGACAAGTGGCGTCCCCATTATAGCAAGCGTATCGTTCATGAGAAGGGCGGAAAGGATCCCCGTGGAAAAGAGCAAGATCAAAACCAGCTGGTCCACACTGTGTGCCTTCCCAAAAAGCTTCCCTGCAAGCACGCCCAGGTAGCCGCTCCGGTTCATCCCTTCCCCTACCACGAACATTCCAAAAAGGAAAAGCATGACATCGGGGTTTATGGCCCTGAGTGCATCCCCGGGTGAAATCTTCCCTGCAAGCAGCACTGCCGCCGCTCCCCCTGACATGACCTGCCAGATCTGGAGCCTGAACGACCCAACCTGCCGCAGGGCTGTCAGCACGAACACGCCCAGCAGGACCAGGACCGAAAAATCAAATGAAGCCGCAAGAGAGGAGAGCGCCGAACCTGTTACCATAAATTTGGCAGTTCATGGTTTTTAAGTATAAAATCCCGACGATCGGACCGATCTAATCAAAAGATCAGATCTATTTTAATCACCCACATTCGGCAGGTAGACATAAAAATCCATTTTATTTTTTACCGCTATCGATTATCAGCATAGTTTATGAATTTCTTTAATATTAATCTCTTTAAACTGTTGACAATATCATATCAAATTTAGGTTCACAGTTGGAGAGGAATTATCCAAACCGATTTAAAGATTTAGTTCGCATGGTGTTGATTTTCTGATTCATCACATGAATGTATCAATTATAAATTTCAATATGTTTAAATGCAGTTGCTGCCGAATGTGGGTAATCAAAAATCGGTCCGGAAAAACCGGTAGAAAAATTCAGAAAATGACTGAGTAAAGGTATTGTGATGACTTAAAAGGGTATCTGAATGACTGAAAAAAGGTATTGTGATGACTTAAAAGGGCATTTGAATGACTGAGAAAAGGTATTGTGATGACTTAAAAAGCTGAAAATAAAAAATAAAAGGGGAATGGGGACAGGATTCGAAAAAAAACTTCAAAGCCTTGCCTTTATCGCTTCCCAGAGCAGATCCATTTTCTCAGGTGGCGTGTTCAGGGGAATCTCGCAGCCCGTGGAAAGGATGAAACCTTTTTTGGGGGCAGCTTCAAGACAGCATTTCACCTCATGCTCGATCTCGGCCCTGCCTCCGGTAATGGGGGCGTCCGGGATGATGTTACCCATCAGGCAGATGCCGGCATCAGAAAAGGCTTTTAACTCCTTGAAGCAGTGCCTTGGACTGCAACCAATGTTTTTGTGGTTGTGGAGCTTCATGCATTCGACTCCGTACTTTTTCCCGAGCAGCCTGACGTCCCCGAAGGCAAAGTTCAGGGCATGGGGCTCAAGTTTCATTTCCAGGTCGTGGAAGGCAAGGGCTGCGCAGTTATGGGAGATTACGTACCCGCCTTTTGCCTTGATATGGTCGTAAAGTTTCTTTGTGTAGGGCAGCATGAACTCTTCTGCCATCTGAGGGCTGAAGAGGTCCCCGGTACTCTCTCCATTTTCGACAAAGATGCCGTCGGCTCCGGCCTCGAGCATGGTGTCGGCAAAGAGGATGCAGCTTTCCGTGAGTTTTTCGAGCAGGGCGTGGAAAGCTTCGGGATCTTTCAGCATGTCAATGCAGAGTTTGCTCCCTCCCAGGACCTGGGAAGCCAGCATCAGGGGAGCCAGGGTTGCCCCGGTAATAAAAACCTCGTCCCCGATTTCTTTCTTGAGGATTTCAATCGACCCGGCTACGGTCTTTACCCGTTCGGACCGCTTGATGTTATCCGGATTGATTTTTTCATGTTCTCCTGCGGACTTCAGGGCGTACTCAGCCACGGTAGGGTACCCGTTTTCCTTGATGTTCACCTTTGTCCCGAGCGCCTCCGCTTCCACAAGGAGACAGCCCCAGGGAGACATCACGTTATCGTGGTGGTACATCTCCCGGGCAAGGATCTGCGCCCGCGCAATCCCCTCTGCCGAATAATAAACATCTTTTAGGCTTGCGCCCATCCGCTCCAGCACCGCGTGCCCGGCGCCAAACCAGAGGTAGCCGTAAGGGACACGATCCACCTCTTTTCTTTCGAGAGCATTGATAAAACGCTCCCTTGAGGTCATTTCATTAACCATGATTTTTGTCTCCGCATATCATTGCTTCTTAAGTACCACCAGGAGATAATCAATGTGAACTACCCCCACCTGCTTTCTGATGAAAGCGAGGAAGGGGCTTCCTGCTTCATATTCCGGAGCAATCTCCACGAATCCACAGGCTCTTCCCCGTGTCCCACGGGTGATTTTGGATTAAGTTGTTAGTGCAAACTTTTTGATGTTGATAGCGGCGTTAATGTCCCTGTCATGGAACGTCCCACAGGCAGGGCATTCCCACTCCCGGACAGCCAGAGTTATGTCCTTGTTGTGGTATCCGCAAACGTTACAGGTCTTTGTAGAAGGCTCCCACATCCCGATCCTTATCACGGTTTTGCCGAGTCTTTTAGCCTTATATTCCAGTTTACTTACAAAGCTTCCCCATGCCGAATCACTGATAGCCTGAGCAAGTTTATGGTTTTTCTTCATCCCCTTGATGTTCAACGATTCCACTGCAATAGCATGGGCTTGGTTGTCGCTCAAAAGAGTGTTTGACTCCTTATGCTGGAAATCGTGTCTCTGGTTGGAGATTTTCTCATGGATTAGAGCAAGCTGTTTTACGGCTTTTTTCCTGTTGTTGGACCCTTTTTGTTTCCTGCTGACCCTCCTCTGGAGAGTTTTCAGGCGACCCAAAGACTTTTTCAGAAATTTAGGGTTCTCTATCTTTTCTCCGGTGGAAAGGATAGCAAAGTCCTTGATCCCGAGGTCAACCCCGACTGTGCTACGTTCTGAGTATTCCTGAATTTCAGGATACTCTTCCCTGTCTTCCGTCAGGATGCTAATGAAGTACTTTCCTGTAGGGGTTCTTCTTACGGTTGCCGTTCTCAGGAATTCGGCATTTCGGTCCTTTTCGACAATGACCTCCCCGTTAACTTCGGAAGTCTCTATCAGGTTTTCGAAAAACTCCGGACTGAACAGGTCACGATGCATCTTGATTTTCATCCAGCCAATTCCCGGAAGAAACACCTGCGAAGTGTTCAGGTTGAGCTTGTACCTCTGTGGGATCTGGAAAGACTTGTTATTATCCTTCTTCGTTTTCCATTGAGGAAAACCGTTTTGTCCTTTGAAAAACCGGGAGAAAGCATCATGCAAGTTTTTTCTGGCTTCCTGAAGAGACTGGGAATTGACCTCTTTGAGCCAGGGATAGATTTCCTTGAACATGGGAAGGTACTTGTCAAGTTCAGTCAGGGAAATGTTAATCCTGAACTTGTCGTAAAATGTCTTTTTGATGCTTAGAAAACGGTTATAGATGAATCTAACGCAACCTATATGCTTTTCGATAAGCGTCTTTTGTTCATCATCCGGGTAGATCCGGTACACGTTTCCCATCATCATAACATTACTAATTGTTTTGAAATTATATAAGAAAATTCTTATATTCAGTAGTTCCGAATAGCCATAGTTCCGAATGGTAACGACTTTTCACAGTCACC
>JAENZL010000049.1:0-2755 GCA_016841265.1 Methanobacteriota archaeon
ACCTGTCGGCCTGCGGCCTCCGAGGAAGGAGTCTTCCCGCCTTCGGAGATAAAGGGTTTCTGAAGATTATTTAACTTTCCTGAAGAGCCTTTAATTTACTTTTTTAATCTCACGCCGCAGAACGGACAGAAGTTCGGTTCAAAGGGAAGGTCCAGTGTTGCGGAACAGGCCTGGCAGCATGGTATCTCTTTTTCCTCTTCTTCGAAATCCGTTTTCTGCGGCATTCCGAAAGTTTCGGTTTTTCCGGCTTCCCCGGTTATTACAGCTGCTTTGGCTCCTACTGAAGAGTCGGAATAGTCCATTACTTCCGGATAATCCAGTTCCCCCCCAATTTCTACCCAATCTGCCGGGTCATCGGAATCGGGGTTTATGGGGCTTGCAGGTCCGATTGATTCGGTGCAGGGTTCACATTCCGGGTATACTTCTATCGTTTCTACCCCTACTCCTTCTTCTGCTAGTATTCCTGCTTCTACCTCTGCTCCTTCCTCTGCTCCTTCCTCTGCTCCTTCCTCTGCTTCTACTCCTGCTTCTACTCCTGCTCTTTCCTCTGCTAGTATTCCTGCTTCTACTCCTGCTCCTTCCTCTACTACTATTCCTGCTTTTACTTTGGCTCCTTCATCTGTTTCGCCTTCTTCAAGTTCCATTACAAATTCGAATTCTTCCAGGGAACTCGTATTATTTATATTTCCAAGAGCCCTTGCAGCCTCAATCCGGACGTTGGAATCATCGTCCCGCAGGCAGTTTCTCAAAACCGGGACCACGTCAGCGGTTCCGATCTTTTCGAGGGCTTTTACTGCGGTGCTTCCTACATACCAGTCAGGGTCATCGAGGGCTTTGATGAGCCCGGGCAGGGTATCGGCTGTGCCTACCCTTTCGAGCCCTTCCACCGAAGCGCTGCGCACATCTTTATCCGGAGCGTCAAGCCCCATGATGAGAATGGGTACCGAATTGGACGTTCCCATGGTTTCCAGAAGGGCGGTTCTGGCGGCGTCCCGCATGGAAGTCTCGGAATCCTCAAGGGCCTGGATCAGGGCTGAAACGGCAGAGGGTGTCCTGATTTTTCCGAGACTTTCTGCGGCAGCTTCCCTTTCGGAACTCCCGGGATCTTCAAGTATTTTGCCCAGTTCTTCTACGGTGTTTGATTTGTCAATCTTTTCAAGAACTTTTGCTGCAGCCTTCCTCACTGGCCCATCAGGATTCTCGAGGGCGTCATGAAGGCCTGAAATGGCATCTGGGGTTCCGATATTTTCAAGAGCACCCACCGCAGTTTTTCTCACTGAAGGCTCAGGGTCTTCAAGGGCGGCTATCAGGTCCGGAACAGCTTCGTTTGTGCCCAGGGTCCCAAGGGCGGATATCGAGGCTTCCCGCACCGAACTCTTGGAGTCCTTCAGGGCTTTCAGGAGTCCTGAAACAGCTTCCTGCGTACCTATTTTTCCCAGGCCGACTACCGCCACTTCCCTGACCGAGCTGTCAGAATCTTCGAGGCATTTGATAAGGCCCGAAACAGATGCCGGGGTCCCGATTCTTCCGAGTACGCCTGCTATTGCCTTCCGGACGGCGTTTTCATGGAGGTCCAGGGCTTTAACAAGGCCCAGAACTGCCTCCGGTGAAGCGATATCTCCCAGGTGTTCCACAGCCCTGTTGCGCAGGTACCAGTCGGAATCATCGAGTGCCCTTACAAGGCCCAAAACCGCTTCAGTGGTCTCTATGGTTCGGAGGGCTTCTATTGAAGCCTTTCTCACGTCCCTGTTAGGGGCTTCGAAGACCTTAATAAGTAAGGGCACAGGCACGTCGGGCCCTATTATCATGCAAAGGGCTTCTGCCGCTGCCTCCTGTACGGAAAGCTTGGAGTCTCCGAGGGTTTCCATGAGTTTCGGAACAGCTTCGTAGGAACCGATTTTCCCCAGGGCTTCTACTGATTTCTGCCTGACCTGGTCGTCGGAATCCCCAAGGGCTTTTATCAGTCCCCTGACAGCATCTTCCGTGCCTATTTTTCCAAGAGCGATTACCGAAGCTCTCCTTACAAAATTTTCCGGGTTATCCAGGGCTTCCGTAAGCCCTGAAACCGCCTCTGGAGAGCCTATTTTTATCAAAGCTTTTACGGCTTCTTTTTGTGTGAACTTATCAGGATAATTGAGTGCATTAACAAGTCCCGAAACTGCTTCAGGTGTCCCAATTTTTCCAAGAGTACTTGCTACAGCTTTTTTCACAGACTTCTCGGGATCGTTAAACAGTTTGATCATCCACGGCACTGCTCCGGGACTACCGATTTTCCCCAGAGCTTCTACCGCAGCTTCCCTTACCTTAGGGTTGCTGTGCCCGAGGGCATTAATCAGGGCAGGGACCGCACCCGGATCTCCTATTTTCCCTAACTCCTCTGCCGCAGCAGCTCTGTTTCCTGCAAAAACCGAGCGTTCTAACTTCTTTACCAGATTTTTGGTTCTAGCTTCCATTTTCCTTCCACCCCCATGTGACGAAAAATTCACCGGATTAATTTTTATCACATTCTAAATTGTTCTTAAAATTTATAAACTTACACCTATAAATTCAAATATTTTTATTAAATGTGAGGTTTTGTTTCCGGGCTGTACATGCAGCACTCCCAATTAAATAATTTCCACAGTGTTTCGATCGAAAAATGCAAAACTCACTATAATCCTGGATCAGAGTCATCTTCCTCTCCTTTCGGGCAGATCAAAGACATTTAGAATATTTACATTTAGAATATTTACATTTAGAATATTTACATTTAGAA
>JAENZL010000049.1:2855-21595 GCA_016841265.1 Methanobacteriota archaeon
ACATTTAGAATATTTACATTTAGAATATTTACATTTAGAATATTTACATTTAGAAGATTTACATTTAGAAAATATCCCACCAAATATTAATTTTTTTTTGAACTAGGGCTGGATATAAATGTATAAATTTATTAACTCATATCCGACAATAATGTGATTAGCCCCTGTTTCTTCCCCCTTATCCGGAGACTTCCATCTCACTTTTATTATTTTTTCTTTTAACAAATATAAATAGTAAATGATATATATTTTCCAGTCTTCACATTGTTATTGGAAGTTTACCGGAGGTTTATGATGAACTTTAACAAAAAAGTATTTACAGTTTTGATTCTGGTTCTTGTTCTGGCCCTTGCCGGGAGCGGCTGCGTCTCCCAGGGAGAAGGGGTAGAAGAAGGAGAGCTTGCAGAGGCTGCGGATGAGGAGGCTTCAAACATCTGGGCAAACCCTGTGACCCCCTGGAACCCCGAACCTACCGAGCCGACGATTGACCCGACTGCCTACATCCACCCCCAGGCGTCAGTGATCGGGGATGCGACTATCGGGGCCCGTGTGATGGTCTCCCCGTTCGCTTCGGTCCGGAGTGACGAAGGCATGCCGATTTTTGTCGGAGACGAATGCAACATTCAGGACGGAGCTGTGCTCCACGCTCTCGAAACCATTGATGAGGAAGGCGAACCCGTGGAAAGCCACATCATAGAGGTAGACGGGGAAGAATACGCGGTTTATGTAGGTGAAAGGGTTTCCGTTGCCCACCAGGCCCAGGTCCACGGCCCGGCTTACGTCGGGGATGATACCTTCGTAGGGATGCAGGCAATGGTCTTCAACGCAAAGGTCGGGAACAACTGCGTGCTTGAGCCTACTTCCGCCGCAATCGGCGTAACCATTCCGGACGGCAGGTACGTCCCTGCAGGCACCGTGGTCACTTCCCAGGCCGAGGCTGACGCCCTGCCCGAGATCACCGACGACTATGCTTACAGGCACACCAATGAAGCCGTAGTGTACGTAAACGTCAACCTTGCCGACGGTTACAATGCAATGTAAAAAATGCAATGTAAAAAATGCAATGTAAAAAATGCAATGTAATAACCACAATTCAATAACCACAATTCAATAACCACAATTCAATAACCACAATTCAATAACCACAATGTAAAAAATGCAATGTAATAACAACAATTCAATAACCACAATGTAAAAATAAGTTAAAGTCCCCGGACATCACCCCTCCTACAATTCAATCAAAAAATCAGGATGTCCGAAGAAAAACGGCTTTTTTCTTTTTTCACAGTCCCGGAGAGGGGTTTTAGGCTGCCGTTCCCACCGGTTTTTAGTCGTCCAGCCCTTTTCTTCCACAAATATAGTTTGCTACTCTCAGGGCGTCTCGTTCTCCTGTTTCTTTCTCCGGGGAGTCGCTGAGTTTCACGACCGGGATGCCGTTGATGCCGTGCAGTTTGATTACCATGTTCAGGGGCGGGCTTTTCCGGAAGAAATCGGAGTTGTTGGTCAGGTTTGTCCCTATCCCGAAACTGCAATTGATTTTGCCTTCACAGTATTTCCTGATATTGATTGCGGTTTCGGCGTTGAGGGCGTCGCTGAAGACCACCACTTTTTTCATGGGGTCGATACCCAATTTTTTGTAGTGGGCAATAACCCCGTCCACGAAGATTATGGGGTCTCCGCTGTCGTGCCGGACCCCGTCGTAGAGTTTTGAGAGTTTCAGGTCAAAGTCTTTGAAAAAGGCATCCGAGCCAAAGGTGTCGGTAAGAGCTATTCCGAGGTCACCTTTGAAGACTTCTTCCCAGTTTTCAAGGGAGAAACGGTTGGCATAACGAAGCCCCACAAGGGCCGAGGTTCCCATGATCCATTCATGCCCCATGGTCCCGATGGCTTTCATGCCGTATTTTTTCGCGAAATAGACGTTGCTTGTGCCTGTAAGGGTTTTTATCGCGGTCAGGCTCTCCATAGCCTGGTCATGGATTTCGAAACTCCGGCGGCGGCGGGTCCCGAATTCCGCAAAGAGACAGTTGTTTTCTTCCAGGGCTTTCCCGATTTCAAGGACCCTGTCTCCGTAGGCTGCAAGGACGGATTCGGATATTTCTGATTCGTTGTTTCCGTTCCAGCTTGTTTCTATCGTGCTGAAGTACAGTTCGGAAACTGCAGCCATGAGCACGATTTCCCAGAGGATGGTACTGTGCCATGGACCTTTGATCCTCATGTCAAGGTTCCTGTCTTCCGTAAGACAGATTGTAACCTCTCCCGGCCTGAAGCGGAAGTTCTTGAGATATTCGAGGTACATGGGCTTCAGGTAAGGGCAGTGCTCCCGGAGCCAGTGGTATTCTTCCTCCGTAAGCGTGAGTTCGGAGATATCTTCGTCTACGGTTCTCCTGAGTTCTTCGACAAAGTCTTCGGTAAAACGCTGCGTTCCCCGGTTGATAAAGCGGTACTCTGCCTCCGCCCCGGGGAAGAGTTCCAGTACTGCCATCTGCATTGTGAACTTGTAAAGGTCATTATCAAGTATCGATTTAATCACGCGGGCCCTTCCTTCTTACGTTTTGAAATTGTTCATATGGAAGAGCTTAACGATATATATTTATATGCATTACATCTCTAATTAATATGCACAGTATATTTCAATTCAACTTTTGACAGGAGGAAATATATGGCATACAAGGTGTTTATGGTAGAAAACTACGTGCTTCGCTACGACCAGAAAAATGACCGCCCCTGGATAATCTTCCATTACAGGGAAGATGGGAGAGTGCGTAATGTCAACTGGTTCCCCCCAAAAGAAAATGCAGTCTACATTGCTGACATGCTCAGGAATGAAAAGCCGATTTACTGGGTGCCGGAAGGGGGATACCTCACCACCGGAGGGGAGGTTGTAGGCGAAGAAGAAAGCCGAGCTTCCATCCTGAAGAGTTAATCCTAATACAGTATACTGAAAGTTGGAAACCTAAATCAGGACTGCGTTTCCTGTTTTTTCACGCATTGAATTCAGGGCGACAGGTTTTGAATCCTTCAGGTGAAACCTGTCTCTGCAACCTTTTTTCATCCCTTTTATTTGCTTCTTAATTCCGGCTCCATGGAAAATGGCCTTTTCCCCGTTTCTTACCCGGCAATTCCATAACCCTTAATTCCCCTGACGAACAAATATCCTGTACGGAACTTAAGGACGTTTTTCAATGGGGGTTTTGGGAAATGGTAAGAGAAATGAAGTTCGGGACCAGATGCGTACATTCAGGAGAAAAGCCGGACCCGGTTTACGGGGCGCACACAACACCGATATTCCAGACGTCAACTTTTGTTTTTGAGAATACCGAACAGGGAGCAGCAAGGTTTGCAGGGGAGGAAACAGGATATGTGTATACCCGAATTCCCCCCAACACGCCTACTCATGCCGCACTTTCCGAAAAGGTAGCGGACCTTGAAGGCGGGGAAGCCGGGCAGACCTTTGCCTCAGGCATGGCTGCGATTACGGCGCTTGTCCTCGCCCACCTGAAACAGGGGGACCACCTGATCTCAACGGATGTTGTCTACGGCTGCACCTACAGCCTCTTTCTTACGGTCCTTCCGCGGCTGGGCATAGAAGTGAGCTTCATTGATACCTCTGACCCGGGCAAAGTAAGAGCAGCCTTCAAAGAAAACACGAAAATGGTCTTTCTGGAAACGCCGGCAAACCCTACCATGACAGTCTGCGATATCGGGGAAATCGCCTGCATGGCCAGGGAACATGGAGCCCTTTGTGTTGTTGACAATACGTTTTCAACACCTTATTTCCAGAAGCCCCTGGAGCTTGGGGCGGACGTTTCCCTTAGCAGCTGCACCAAGTACATAGGAGGGCATGCCGACCTGCTGGGGGGGATCGTTGTCGGAAGCAAGGATTTCATGAGTTACATTGCTCCTGTTGTCGGGTACACCGGGGGGATCATGGGTCCCCATGAGGCGTGGCTCTGCATCCGGGGCCTGAAGACCCTGCACCTCAGGATGGAAAAGCACGCTGAAAATGCCCTGAAAGTTGCCGAATTCCTTGAGTCCCACCCCGGGGTCGAGTGGGTAAGGTATCCCGGGCTTCCCAGCCACCCGCAGCACCTGATTGCAAAAAAGCAGATGAGCGGGTACAGCGGCATGATCTCCTTCGGGGTAAGGGGTGGGCTTGAAGCCGGGCGCAGCTTAATGGACAGCGTCAGGCTCTGTTCCCTTGCTGTGAGCCTGGGAGCTACCGATACCCTGATCCAGCACCCGGCTTCGATGACCCATGCCTGCGTTCCATGTGAAATTAGGAGGCAGGTGGGCATCACTGACGAACTGGTCCGGATCTCGGTTGGGATTGAGGAGCCGGAAGACATAATTGCGGACCTTGAGCAGGCGCTGGAGAAGATCTGAGCCGGTCTTTTACCTCCCCCGTTTTCCGGATAAGATAGGTATATCTTACGGGAAACCTATCTTTTACCGGGAAATTCCTGTTCAGGGGACCTTCCTGTGCCGGTGGCATTCCTTTAAAGGAGTCCTTCCTGTACAGGGGGAAAATCCCGGAGTGAGGAAGTTCCTGCACGCAGGGAAGATTCTTAAACAGGGGGGATTTTTGTTGAAAGCGCTTATATTCGGAGCCGATGGGTTTGAAGACCTGGAACTTTTCTATCCTTATAGCCGCTTGAAAGAAGAAGGAATCACTGTCCATGTGGTGTCGATGGAAAGGGGCATAATCCGGGGCAAGCACGGCTATGAGATCGATGCAGACCTTGCCTTTAAGGAAGTTATTCCCTCAGGGTACGATATCCTTGTGCTGTCCGGAGGCAAAGGTCCGGAAAAAATCCGGCTCGATAAAGCCGCCCTTGAGATCACGAGGTCCTTTTTCAGGGAAAACAAGCCTGTTGCCGCAATCTGCCACGGGCCCCAGGTACTGATCTCGGCAGGGGTTATAAAAGGGCGCAGGGCAACCTGCTGGATCGGGATAAGGGATGACCTTATAGCCGCCGGAGCCCTTTATGAGGACAGTGAAGTGGTCGTTGACGGAAACCTCGTGACTTCAAGGCATCCTTTTGACCTCCATGCTTTCGGGCGGGAAATGCTCAAAATGCTAAAGTGAGAAGATCATGGGCGGCATTATTTTCCTGTTAACTTTTTTTTCGGTTAACGGCTTTTCCGGCTAACGGCTTTTCTGGCTAACGGTTTTTTCGGTTAACGGCTTTTCTGGTTAACGGCTTTTCTGGCTAACGGCTTTTCTGGCTAACGGTTTTTCCGGTTAACTGATTTTCTGGCTAACGGTTTTGCCGGTTAACTGGTTTTCCGGCTAACGGCTTTTCTGGTTAACGGCTTTTCCGGCTGACATGATTTACCGGATTTCGGGTGGGTCGGTGGCCGATTATTTAAATACCGAGGGTTCTATTTACTAGCAGATGATCAACGAAGTACTAAGGGTATTCAGGGAGCTTGAAAAAAAGGATTTCAGGATCCTCACCGGAATCGAAACAGGGATGAAGCATTTTGAATGGGTGCCTGTGGAAGACCTGAACAAATATACCAAGTTACCCTATGCTAAACTGGAATACAGATTGAAAAAATTAGTAAGGAGTAATCTGGTTGTCAGGACTTTCCAGCCTTATGAGGGCTACCAGATCTATTTTGAGGGTTATGATGCCCTGGCCCTCAACACTTTTGTTAAAAGGAAAAGCATCAACGCCATCGGGGACGAGGTCGGAGTCGGGAAAGAATCCGTGATCTTCGAGGCGGTAAAGGAGCCTGAACTGGCAATAGGGGATCCTATTCCGGTCATCATCAAGTTCCACCGGGAGGGGAGGACCAGTTTCAAGCAGGTTAGAAGGGTCCGCGATCACCTGGGAGAAAGGGAACACTTTTCCTGGATCTATGCCGCCCGCCTGGCAGCCCAGCGGGAATACGGGATAATGACCACCCTTTACCCGAAGGTTTCCATCCCGAAACCCATTGACCAGAACCGGCACGCCATTGTAATGGAACTGGCAAAGGGAAGCATCCTCTCAAAGACGAAGGTCCTGGACCCGGAATGGTACCTGGACGAAATCCTCCGCCAGGTAAAGCTTACCTACTCCCTCGGAATAATCCACGCTGACCTCAGTGAGTATAATATCTTCGTTGCCGAAGACTGCGTTCAGCTAATCGACTGGCCCCAGTATGTCACTCCTGCCCATCCCCATGCAGATGAACTGCTGGAAAGGGACGTTTCCAATGTCCTGAACCACTTTTACAAAAAATATGGGACAAAAAGGGACCTTGAAGAGGTTCTCAGGGAAATTAAGAGCGAATGGAAACCTGAGGCGGGAGATAAGGCCGGAAAAGAGATTGCAGGGGAGGCTGGAGAAGAGATCGGAACTGAAACTGAAACTGAAACTGACTTCGAAGAAGATATCAAGGATGACTTTGAAGAAGATTTCGAAGAAGATATGCAGGGATGACCTTCGAATAGTAAATTACTGAAAGCGGAAAGACTCCTTATCTCCTTGCCCTTCGTTTTTTCAGGTTAACGGACCCAATTGATACTTATAGACAAATGAAATAGCCGTATTTCACAGTTAAATATATATTCCCTGAAAAATAATATATAGGTGTCCATGCAAAACAGGATTATCTATGGAATTGACATTGCCAGGGGCTCGCCGCGAGCGAAAGAGCTCCCCAGGTATGCCCTGGCAGTCTTCAGAGATGGGGAAATTACCCATCATACCATGCTCCGCCGCCAGAAGGTCCTGAATATGGTTCTTAAGGACCGCCCGGAGATAATTGCCGTGGACAATATCTTTGAGCTGGCTGCGGACCGAAAAGAGCTAATTTCCATTATGAATCGCCTTCCTGACGGCGTAAAGCTCGTCCAGGTTACGGGCGGGCTGCACCCGGAACCCCTTGTCAGGCTCGGGAGGAAGCACGGAATTTCCTTTGACCCGACAAACCCGAATGAGGAAGCCGAAGCCTGTGCCCGCCTGGCTGACCTGGGAGTCGGGCATGAGGTCTCCCTTTTTGAAGACATGACAAAGATAAAGGTCAGCAGGGCACGCTCCCTCGGCCGGGGAGGCTGGAGCCAGAACCGCTACCGAAGAAAGGTCCACGGGTTTGTTCAGCAGCGGAGCCGGGAAATTGAGGATATCCTGAAGAGACTTTTCCGGGAAAAGGGAATCAGGTTTGAAGTTGTAAATGTAAAGGGATTCGGAGGCTATGTCCGGTCCGAGTTCACCGTATATGCAAAACGCGGAGATATTCCAATACACCCGATTGTCAGTAGCGATGCACAGGTAAGCGTAAAAAATGTGGAACGGGACAGGATCCGCTACATCCCCCTCAAGCAAAAGCAGTCCAGGAGGCGCTTCACGATCGTGGGGATTGACCCCGGGACTACCGTAGGCATAGCTATCCTCTCCCTGGACGGGGACCTCCTCTTTTTGAAAAGTTTCCGGGGAATTGCCCCCGACGAGGTCGTCAAGCTGATTGCCGAATACGGGAAACCTGCTGTTATTGCAAGCGACGTGACCCCCATGCCGGGTTCGGTTGAAAAGATCAGAAGAAGCTTTAACGCCGTGCCCGCAAGCCCCGGGGCTGAAATCTCTGCCGAGGAGAAAATTGCTCTTGGAAGGCCTTTTGGCTACTCCAACGACCATGAAAGGGACGCCCTGACCGCAGCCCTTCTCACCTATAAAAGCTACAAGAACGTCTTTTCCCGGATTGAAAAGAAAGTTCCGGAGGCTGCGGACCTCGAACTGATCAAGCTCTTTGTCATGCGGGGCTATTCGATTGAAGCCGCAGTCGAAAAGGTACAGGCCCAGGCCGAGGCCAGGAAAAAACCCCGAAAGGCTCCCGAGCTTCCTGAAAAGCCCGAGGACAGGGCCGTTGAAGAATCGCTCCAGAAAACGAGGGAAACAGTCCAGCAGCAGGGCGAACAGATCCAGCACCTCCGGGAATACGTGGGAGAGTTAAAGCGGGAGGCTGCTGCCAAGGACAGGAAGATCTCAAAGCTTGAGGCAAGGCTGAGGGATTTCAAAAAAGAAGCCTACATGGAAGTCCGGAAGGAAAAAGAGCTCCGGATCAGGGAAAGCACCATCGAGAACCTCAAAAGGGAACTGGTCAGGAAAAACAGGACCCTGAAAGACCTGCGCCGGAGGAGCAAGAAGCTCCGGAAAATCCAGAAAATGGAAATCCGGGGAGAAGGCACCCCCGTCAAGGTTATTTCCGCCTTTACGAAAGAATCCATTGCCGAAACAAAAGAACACTACGGCCTGAAAGAAGGAGACGTCGTCTTCCTGGAAAACCCAAGCGGAGGAGGGACTGCAACTGCCCAGATCCTGGTGGAAGCCGGGGTAAGGGCAGTCCTTATCCCTGAAGACATCTCCCATGCTGCCGAGGACACGTTCTTCAAAGGGGATGTCCCTGTCCTGAAAAACGTCCCCCTCGAAAGAGCTGACGACTTCGCGATGGCAGAACCCGAGGTCCTGAAAACGGCTATTGCCGAATGGGAAACAGAAGCCGAAACAAAGCGGCAGAAAGCCAAAGAAGACGAACTGCAGAGCATCTTCGATGAGTACAGGAGTGAACGGAGGAGAGGGCTGATTTAAAAGCTTCTCTAATTTTTCCAAAGTTGATGGAAGCAATGAACTATTAGTTTTTGGAGAATGCCGGTCGCTGGTGCGCCCGTGGACTGCTTCCGGGGCCTGGAAATGGTGAAAGCTGCGGGTTTCTGAATATTTATGAAAAAAGGGAACCGGTTTTTAATGGATATTATCAAAACCAGTGCGGCCTGAATGCCGTCTTGAACCTTTTTGCCCCCGCACGAAGTGCGGCTATTTCAGGAAATTGGCGAAAAGAAAGCTGATTCTGAAACCCGAAAAAGGGGAGTAAACAGTTCTGGCATTATATGACATTCTTAGTTCTGTCGGTGCTCTCAATAGTCATTTGCTTCTCTTTTTTGGTTATTTAAATACCCATCACAGTTATTCAAAAATAGTCATTTGCTTCTCTTTTTTGGTTATTCAAATGCCTATTAAAGTTATTCAAATGCCCATTAAAGTTATTCAAATGCCTATTAAAGTTATTCAAATGCCTATTAAAGTTATTCAAATGCCTATTAAAGTTATTCAAATGCCCATTAAAGTTATTCAAATACCCATCACAGTTATTCAAATGCCTATTAAAGTTATTCAAATATACATTTTTTACATCTACATCAGGGTGCCCTTTTCAGACTTCGTCTTTAAATTCAAAATGCCTCCGTGTTTGAACTAAATTATCAAATATCATTTTTATAAAAGGCCGGTCAGCAAGCTGACCGGTGAGAGCGTCGGTACTCAAAAACAGATCAAAGTGGCACGGATTTCGAAATCAATGTACTGCTGTTTCGCAGGAAGCCCGGCAGGTGGAAACAAAGGCAGAGCGAAAAAAAGTAAAAAGGATAAAAAAAGTAAAAGGAACTAAAAAACGCTTATTTCCTATCAAAGAAAACGTTCTTCCCCGTCACGCTCAGGGGGATCCCTAAAACCACGTCGGCATCCAGCAGTCCAGAGACCCTGGCAGCTGCCCCGACGGTGTACATTACCCGGTTATCGATGCAGAGGTCTTTTGCCCTGGCAACGGCTGAACCCACGGCAATTCCCAGGTCAGCGTACTTGAACATGCAGTTGGGACCCCTGAATTCTTCTTCTATCTTCTGCTGAGCAAGCATCTCTTTGCAGGTCGAAAAACCGCAGGCTCCGCAGTTCAGGCCTGCAGCCCCGCTGGCTTTAACCCCTATCAGGACCGCAGCCCCGGCTTTCCTTAGGTTGTCTGCGTCCCTTTTCAGGAAGGCGAAGCCTTCACCTTTCTCGTCGGCGAGCTTTTCCATGGTGGAGGCAAGGACTTCGATATCTTCGGCTTCTACCAGAGCTGTTACTATATCGTCAACTCCTTTGGCTTTAGGGGCGGTCCGGGCAGCCAGGAGGATGCTTTTTGCGAGCGTTTCGAGCACTTCGGATTCAGGGTTCAGGATCATGCACGGATTATTGGGGTTTTTCAGGCTTAAGGGTTTCGTGGGTTCTGGAATGATCCGGAGCCGGGGTTTTTCTTTTTGCTTGGGCAAATTAGCATAGCAGCACCTCTCAGAATGCCCCAGGGAGGCTGCACCATGAGGTTTTTCTTTTTGCTTGGGCAAATTAGCATAGCAGCAGGGATCTATAGATTTCTAAGAAACGGGGCTCTCACCGGTCAGCTTGCTGACCGGCTTTTCCTTGACTGAAATGAAAAAGAAGAAGCAATTTGTAAGATATAACAGCCCTTATCTGAAAATTTATTGGAACTGTTGGTTTAAGTTTGCTCTGGCAAAGTGTACCCAGCTGCCCGCCTACCGGCAAAAATAAAAAATAAGTATTGAAAACTGGCTGTTAATTCTTTTTTGTTTGCTCTTCTTACTCATGGCAGCTTTAAAGGGCAGGCCTCGCTGACGCTCGGAAAAATAACCACGGGAGGCGGTAATAACGTTGTTTCGGCCTTACTTAATCTTGAAAAATGTGCCCCCGGTTGTTTAACATATTTCAGAAATAGCTCGGGACTATAGGCGACAAATTGGCTTTCGGAACGCTTTTCAATAGAGCACAAATAAGCACAAATTTCAAAGCCAACTAAATATTTGCTGCCATTAAAAATTATAGTGTGATTAAAAAATCTAATGTATATAAAACATTTTAATCATATTAAATAATTAGGATCGGTTGTGCTATATACTAACATGGTATAAGAAGAGATGTGAAGATTGAGAGTTTAAGGGTTTTCTCTCAATTTCATGGGGTTGGATCATCGATAGGGTGCCGCGAAAAGGGAACAAGGCCCCTATCATATACTTATTCATAATCCACTTGTCAAATATTTTTTAAGCAAGTATCTGTTTCTTCCAAATGTTTTAATCCTTATTAAAGCTTATGAGTGATTTCACGTTATATTTTTATTACTGATTTTGCATCCTTATTCAGGCCAGTCTATTTTTCATTGCCTACATGTTTTTCTTAAAAGCTGAAGGATTCCCCGTTTGCAGGGGCATAGGCTTCTACACCGGTTTCCTCGGATATCCACCGGGCAAAGGCTTCGGTTTTGTCCCCGTGCATTACAAAGACCCTTTCCGTGCCCTTTTTGCAGAAGTCCTTTACCACCTGTTTCAGTTCGGAGTCCCCGCTGTGAGCTGAAAAGTCGTACTGTTCAAGCTTTGGTTTCAGAGACAGGACATTTCCGTTGTTTTCGATGATCCCGCTTTCTACGGCCATCCTGCCGTTTGTGCCTTCCACCTGGTAGCCGGTAAGCAGGATTTTTGAGTTCGGGTCTTTATGGAGCTTGCTCATGTAGTAGAGCACAGGCCCCCCGTTCAGCATGCCGGCTGTGGTGACGATTACTGAAGGTTCTTTAAGGATCTCCGCCCTTTTACTCTGCTTTACGGACGTGGCGTTATCGAAGGCCTGGTCAAGGAGTCTGGGATTTTTCAGGTATTCGGGATATTTTTTGAGGATTTTGTATACATCCTTTCCCATCCCATCCACATAGGCGTGGATCCCGTGGGCGTCCAGCAGCATGAGGATTTCCTGAGTCCTGCCGATGGCAAAGGCCGGGATAATAGCTGTCCCCCCCATGTCCAGGGTTTCCCAGACGGATTCGATGAAACGTTCCTCGGTTTCTTTGCGCGGGGTGTGTTCTTCCCCGAAATAGGTACTTTCGAGTATGAGGGTATCGGCTTTCGGGAACTTTTCAGCTTCCGGGACCAGCCTTGTGGCCTGAAGGCTGAAGTCGCCCGTATAAAAAAGACTTTCTTCTGCTTCGGATTCCAGGTAAATACCCGAAGCTCCGGGGATGTGCCCGGCCCCATAGAAACGGGCTTTGTAACCATGGGTCATGAATTCCGTTCCCGTGTCGGTCTTCTGGGTCAAGCGGGTGAGCTTTTGCAGGTCATCAGGGTCAAAGGGGGCCACGCCCGAGAGGGTCCTTTCCGCGATTTTTAGGGTGTCTCTCCCCAGAAGCCCGGTAAACTCCGCAGTCGGCGGGGTCATGAAGACTTCCGGGTTCATGTACATGAGGTTCGGGACTGCCCCGCAGTGGTCCAGGTGCCCGTGGGAGATGAGCACACTTTTGGGTTCCATGCCGTTCTGAGGGTATTCGGGGATATCCCCAGCCTTTATTCCGTAATCGAGCAGGACCTCCTCATTAACGAGTAAACCCGAACGTCCGACTTCCCTGCATCCGCCTTTAAAACTAAACTCCAGGATTCCAACTCCTTGATAATTTCTTAAAAAAATCTGAAATTTGGCGATAAGCCCTGTGAAATAAAGAAGCTTTCCTTTCTGTTTCGGGCTTTTCTACCAGTTGAAAAAAGACTGAATTTTATAAATAAGTATCTGACAGAAAAAGATTTTATCGGCTTTTTGAAAGCTTCCGGCAACTTTGAACCGGGCCATCTTCTTTAAGCAAATTTATAATTGGCTGCCAGCCCAAAGTTTCTTTTCGATAAGCCAGCAGCTCTCTATATTTTTACGATTTCTACAGTTTTACGATTTCTACAGGTTGGGCGGGTTCAGCAGCTTTCAATAGCTGCCCCGCAGGTTACCTGCCAGTTTTTGATCTTCTTTATGCTGATATTGGTAACTTTCGCAAGTTCGAAAGGATTGGCTTTGATCAGGTCTTCGACGGTTGAGATCCCCGCTTCCCCGAGTTTTTCTGCCGTAACCTTCCCGACCCCGTTGATTTCCTTGATGGATTTCGGGCGTTCCTGATCGGGGATTTTGTCCTGTTCTTCCTGTTTTGCCTTCTGCCATTCAATGAAATTGCACTGGGGACAGCCAAGGTCCCAGGGGCGTTTTCCATAATTGACTATGCGGAGGTGGTGTATTCCGTGCTCCTTGCAAATCTTATCCGTAACCACGATCTGCCCGCTCCTGGGCAGGGGCAGGGAAAAGGTGCAGTCCGGGTAGTTACTGCAGCCTATGAAACGGCCTCCCCGCTTAGAACGGCGGACCATTATCTCGTTTCCGCAGTCAGGACAGTTACCGATGATCTTGTCTTCCCGGAGCCCTGCCTGCAGGGATTCCACAACTTTGTCCCGGTTCTTTTCCAGTTCCAAAAAGACCTCTTTTAACATCTCTCTCGATTCCTCAAGGACTTCGGCTTCCGAGATCTTACCTTCGGCGATCCTGTCCATGTTTTCCTCAAGGATCTGGGTCATGTCGGGTTTGGTGATCGTCGGGGAATATTTCTCAAGGGTATCCATGACGGCAAAAGAGGTCTTCGTGGGCTGGACCTGGGTCCCGTGGATGTAAGCCCTGGAATAGAGTTTGCTGATGATCTCGTGCCGGGTGGCTTTCGTCCCGAGCCCGAGCTCTTCCATCATGTTGATCAGGCGCCCCTGCCCGTAGCGGCCGGGAGGCTGGGTCTCCTTGTCGAGCATCTCCTTCTTTGCCACGGTCAGGGCTTCCCCTTCCGAAAGTTCCGGGAGCAGCCTGTCTTCGGGCTTGTTGTAGTCGTAGTACCATCTCCAGCCAGGGATGACAAGCCTTGCCCCACTTGCCCTGAATTCTTCTTCGTTTATGTCAAGCTTTATGCGCAGGGTCTCCCATTCGCTGGGCTCGGCAAAGGTTGCAAAAAAGCGCCTGACCACCAGTCCGTAGACTTTCCATTCGTCCTCTTTCAGCTCGGATTCCTTTGCAAGGGAAGCCGGGTAAATCGGGGGGTGGTCGGTAGTTTCCTTTTTCCCGCGAGTGGGCGTAAGCTCCTTTTTCGCCAGCAGGGCGTTTGCGTACTCCTGGAAGGGCCCTTCCGTGAAAATTCCGATCTGGGCTCTGAGGTCCAGGGTTTCGGGATAGACGGTGTTGTCGGTCCTGGGATATGAGATGAACCCGTTGGTATAGAGGGATTCGGCTATGCGCATGGCGTTTGAGGGAGTTAGCCCTATTGCGTTTGCAGCGCTGATGAAGCCCGTGGTATTAAACGGAGTAGGGGGCTGGTCTACCCGGGTTCCCCTTTCGATATTCTGCACGGTTGCCTTTTTTCCAAGTTTTGCAAAGACCCTGTCAGCTTCCTCTTTCTCCAGAAAGCGCCGGGTCGCGTGCTGGGCGGGAAAAGTTTCTTTTTTGCCGTTTTCGAGTTCGGCATGAATTTCCCAGTATGGGGTAGAGACAAAGGCTTCCCTTTCTTTTTCCCTGTCCACGATAAGGGAGAGGGTTGGGGACTGGACCCTGCCTACGGACAGGAACATCCTTCCTAGCCTGCCTGCGGAAAGGGATATGTAGCGGGTCAGGGCTGCACCCCAGACCAGGTCGATGACCTGCCTGGAATGCCCGGCGGCAGCAAGGTTGAAGTCAACGGGAGTAGGGTTTGAAAATGCATCTTCAATGGCTTTTGGGGTAATGGCGCTGTAGCGGACCCTGTCAAAATCGATGTCAGGGCTCACCTTTTTTATGATATTGAGAGCTTCGACTCCGATCAGTTCCCCTTCCCGGTCATAGTCAGTGGCAATTGTAACCTTTCCGGCTTCTTTCCCGAGCTTCCTCAGGGCGGCCACAATCTTCCTGTTAATGGGAGTCGTTATGATGTCGGCACCTATCAGGTCTTTTGCATCGACCTTCTGCCAGTTGTTGTATTCCTTTGGAAAATCAATCCCGACTATGTGCCCGGAAAGCCCGATTACAATAGTTTCCTGCTTATTCTTGCCGGTAACTATTTCGTACTGGTAGGTATCCACTCCGCTGACCCTTTCTTTTTTAGGGCTTTTCGGTGCCAGGATTGCGGCTATCCTCCTCGCCGCGATATTCTTTTCCGTTACGATAAGATGCATTTGAAACTCCAGTATAACTTTTTATATATTTTTTCGCTGAAATGTCAGCGTACCCCGAAATTAATCTCCGTTTGACTGCAGAATGGTTCTTTATTTCTTGAGTTTCCTTCTTGAATATAAATTTTTGGATTGGATTTTATAATAAACTGTTAAACTTTTTCGAGAAAAACCGGGCTCAATAGCCCTCATACATCCGGAATTTATGCGCTGTATCTCCCTGCACGCTCTTTTCCTCCATCTCCTCTCCTTCAACCATAGTCCCTTATCCTTAATTATTCACCCGGTTCTATCTTCTATCAGCCTGAAAGCGGTTTCAACGGCTTCTTTCGGGTTTTTCGCCCGCCATGTTCCTTCAACCTCCCACTTTGATTCAAGCATGACAACCGGCTTTCCCATCTTCAGACCGAGTGCAATTTCCGAGAGAGTCCCGTACTCCCCGCCCACGGCTATCAGGGCGTCCGAAGACTGGGCTATCAGCGCGTTCCTGGCGTGTCCCATCCCGCTCAGGATAGCAATGTCGATCCAGGAGTTTGCATCTTCTCTCCGGATTCCGGGCAGGACCCCGAGGGTTGCCCCACCTTCCTTTTTTGCCCCGCGAGACGCAGCTTCCATAACTCCTCCGAGTCCCCCGCAGAGGAGTACCGCTCCCTTCCTGGCAATTTCCCTGCCCACAGCTTCGGCAAAGGCTTCTACTTCCTCGCCGCAGGCGCCTGCCCCGATAACTCCGATCTGTTTTTGGGTCCTGGTGGCCATGAATAATACTGCTCCTTTACCTGAGTTTGCGATATTGTTTTTGAGAAATGGTTATATGTAATGGCTCTGGATTCTCACTATTTCACTGCTGTTTTTTGCTTTCGAATAATCCTCGAGAGGTTCGTGGTTCAGTTCCAGAAAACTGTGTCCCCAGTTAAATTTTGAAAGGACTTTTTCAGCCTGTTCCTTATGCCCCAGAATATAGAGGGCTGCTGCAAAAGCCTCGGCTGAGTTGAGCTTGAAGGGTCTTCCGAAGTTTACCGGGTTTCCTGCGAGGAGGTAGGGAAGGGCCCGGTGCTGGAGGTTCAGCTTTTCAAGTTCAGGAAAGACCCTATCGACTTCTTCCCAGGAGCAATCAAGCACGATTATTCCCTTTTCCGTGCTGTCAGCCGGAGATATGGCTTTTTCGGCAAATGGGTCCAGGAGAATTGCAGAGCGAGGTAGTTTTGACACTTTTTCAAAAAGGCGGGCAAGATCAAAGCGGGCCATTTTTTTGCCTGTGCATTTTTTAGGGTTGCACTGTCCTGCATGGTACATGTAAAGGGGAATATCCCGGGTTTTTATCGAATTCATCGGTTATCCTCTGGAATGTGGAAGTTATAGGTTTTATTCATTTCCTTGTTTAGCTGTTTCCTGGTTTATTCATTTCCTTGTTTAGCTGTTTCCTGGTTTATCCATTTTTGTATTACCAAAAAGACTTCGTATCAACGACGTTGAACTGAATCAGTCATTTGTATCAGTCATTTGTTTTAAAAGGCTTGTCGCAAAAGAGCTATTGTGGAAGTCAAAATTACGGGGACCTTCCAGGCAGTGGATACGTTCCGGAATAGACTGCCCTTTGAAGTGAAATTCAGAATCGAGGTCGGGTTATTAGGGTTGTGAGGATGTGAAACAATTAGAATCTTTGAACAGGTTATGTGAAATTATTTCAGGGTAAAACAGAAACAGGGTTTTTCGACATTTGAAAGCAAAAGGGTCTATAAACAGAGAATTTTTTTTATTATTTAAAAATGAACTAGTTTATATATTATGCTTTATATATATTTAATAATATCACTACTCCAAGTCCGACTGGATGTGGAAATGTTTTATCGAAACAGGTGTTTAAGGAAAAACCTGTCTCTATATCGATTTAGTGATATGAATGAAGAATTTCATTGAAGAATTTCATTGCCGCCTGCGTCATGCCAGGTGTCTGTAATGGTGGAAATGCTATCTTCCGCAAACCATCACCTTTCGCAAAGGTTTTGTCCCAAAAACGGGGGATTTTCTGGGACGAGCTGTGAGGCGGAGATGAGCTGTGACTACATTAGTGGTTTTTTCACCGATGCATTGCTCGGCAGAAGAACGTGTCCGTCTTTGGAAGTGGGGAAAGACGACGTGTTCTCTTTGATTCCGGCCTGGCCTGTATGTGCTTTACCCTGGGGTGGGGAATTTAGTGTTTAAGGCAAAATGGTGTTTCTTATAGCCACCTCCGTATTTGCGCCAGGCAGTGGACAATATCGACGTTGAGGCACTGGAAAGAATTTCGGAGGTGAAAATAGATGGAACAATCAACTGCTGCTGGCTATGGTACCGAGTATGAAGCACTGGAGGCACCGTGGTGGTTAGTCGTCCTGGAAGGGATTGTCGCCATTATTGTTGGCATATTCCTCCTGTACAGTCCGGGAGTTACCACCGTCGTACTCCTGCGGATCCTTGCCATCTTCTGGCTTTTGGGTGGTATTATTTCGATTATAGGGATTCTGTTTAACAGGGAAGACTGGTTCTGGAAGCTGCTTTCGGGTATCCTGACCATCATTGCCGGAGCTCTTGTCCTGGCGTACCCTATCCTTAGCCCTTATATCGTTCTTTCATTATTCATCATAATTCTTGGAATATGGGCGGTCATCGGCGGGGCTATCAAAATCGCCTGGGGCCTTAAAGGAGGAGGTTGGGGGGTGGGGATCCTCGGAATCCTTACTCTGCTCCTCGGAATACTCCTGCTAAGCGACCCAATGGCCGGAACCATGGCCCTGCCCTGGTTATTTGGGCTATTCCTTGTTGCGGGGGGAATGGGAGCACTTATCGTAGGATTCAAAATGAGGTCCTGAAAAAGGGTCACGAACCGGGTGCATCCCGGGAGATGAAAGGGGACCTTTTCCCTTTCCACAATTATTCCTATTTCACAATCATTCGGAGGTCTCAGAAACTTCGGAATAAGACGTATTTGCCATGTAAAAAGCTATCACACGCTATCACACGCTATCATACGCTATTACACGCCATTACACGCCATTACACGACTTCGGAATTTAACCAATAATAAGAAGAATAAAAGAGATAAAAATAAGGGGATTTGAACATGGGAAGACCTATAGGTGTAACTATTCTGGCCATCGGGGCTGCCCTTCTGGCAGTGATCAATGGTATCATAATGATTCGGTTCCTGGGATTTTTACCGTTCCTGGGACCGCTTGACGTTCGCGTTTTCAACTTCTGGTATGCGTTTCTGTACGGCCTGCTGGCTTACGTATGGGCGTGGCTTACCGGAATGCTCTTGAATGTGGATCCGCAGGCCTGGTTGTTCCTGGCTGTCATCGTCATCTTCAACCTCTGTATAGATTTTGTGGTGCTGGTGACCGGAGGTACATGGTATGATGTCAACGTTTCAGTTATCCTGAACGGCCTCCTCCTTGTCTACATCATGCTGCCCGGGGTAAGGAGTGCATTCGGAACAGATTGAGACGGAACGGATTGAGACGGAACGGATTGAGATGGAACGGATTGAATCTGATATAAAAGGCTCCCGATATCCTGCTCTGGCTTCAATAATCGGGGGGTTTCCGGTCAGTCAACGGTCAGTCAACGGTCAGTCAACGGTCAATCAACGGTCAGTCAACGGTCAGTCAACGGTCAGTCAGCAGGATTAGTGGGCACTTTGCCCTAGGGCCAGTGAGATGGCACCTTATCACCACTTACCGGAGGCTGTAACATGGAGAAAAAGATCGTAATTGTCGCCCTATCGCTTGCAATGTTCGTGCTCGTTATTGATACGACGATCATGAACGTCTCGATGGGGGCTGGTGATTTTCGTAAGCTTCGGCATAATCGCCTCGATCTTCCTGCCGCCCGAAATTCTTGTGCCTAAAAAGGAGTGAACTACCCCTCCCTGTCTCCTTCGGAGCCGAGGAAGGGGCTTCCTGCTTCA
>JAENZL010000050.1 GCA_016841265.1 Methanobacteriota archaeon
AGCAGGAAGCCCCTTCCTCGCTTTCATCAGAAAGCAGGTGGGGGTAGTTCACTCCCGGGAGCACGTCAACAGAGACATTTCCAAACCGCAGTTTGGCTGGATGGGCTGGATAAGAGCTAACGGGTTCTTCCCGGAAAAACCCTTTTTTCGGACTGCTTTTTGCGTACCGGGGCCCTCACCGGGTGCCGAGGCAGCCGGCTTTTCCCTGAAAATTGATAGAAAACTGCTGCAACAAAATTTCAAAGCAGTTTCAAAGGCGTTTTTTAGTGAATATTAAATCCCTTTTATATCAGTCCGCTTGAGCGTAGCGAAACGGACCGCGTACTGCAGAGCCGCAACTCTGCTGGCGCAACTCTGCTACCAGAGGCAGCCGGCTTTTCCCTGAAAATTGGTAGATGATTGCTGAAATATAAAATTCAAAAATAGTTTTTGTTTTCTTGTTTTTGATCCAGGTTTTCAGTTCACCTGGCGTGGTTCGGATACGGTTGCTCCGGTTGAGTTCTTGCAAGTGCCCGCCAACCGGCTAAATATAAAAATTGAGTTTTGGGAAACAGGCATCTACCGTCGTGCACCACTTTTTTTGAATAGAAAATATTTAGTTTGTTTGAAGAACAGGAAGAGAACAACATATATATTCCTTTAAAAAAACATATTTCATATGGAGAAACGGGCAGAGCTCATAATCTTCGGGCAAGTCCAAAAAGCAAGTTTCAGGTATTTTATTGATGAGCTTGCATTCGATCTGAACCTTAGGGGATATGTTAAAAACCTTGATGACGGGACGGTACAGGTTGTCTGTGAGGGTGAAGAAGGTGCCATTAGTGAATTGCTTGACAAAATTAACATCAATCGATATCCTGTTCGTGTGGAAAACATTGCTGTAATCTATAAAAAACTGACAGGTGAGTATAAGACCTTTGAAATTCTCTGGAGCGAAGACCCGGTCCTCGAAGCTTATGAAAGGGCAGATGCATTTGCAGAATGCTTGAGGACAATTGTTCGAAGTCCCTTCGGACCTTTCAGGAAAGAAGCTCAATTTTAATCCAAATCCCGGAAAGAAAAGTATGAAAATCAAAATACCTGCCATGGGTTCCCTCTTAAAATCCGTAAATACGGATGCTGATATAGTAAACGCCGAATTCGGGCCCAACTGCATAGATCAAGATAAAGTTCGGAAATTTTCTTCCCTCAGTCAGGGGAATCTAAGGCTTTCTAGTGGCAGGTACTATACTTCCTCCGGATATGAAGCAAGAAAGAAAAAGATTCTTTGTAAAAAATTACCCTGATTTTTTGTCCTTCTGTCTTTGCAAGTAGTCTATATCCTATCTTTTTTAGCAGCCAGAAACTAAGTTTCGCGGGAGGAATCTGCGGTTTGCCAGGCAAAGAGTTGGCAAAGGAGTTTGAGGTGTCCAGGAGAAATGCACAGAACTGCCATTCAGATCAAAATTCGGCCTGTCAAAGGTTAGTGTGAACTTTTCCAAAAGTCCTTTTTTCGGACTGCTTTTTGCGTACCGGGGCTCTCACCGGGTGCCGGAGGCAGCCGGCTTTTCCCTGAAAAATGATAGAAGGTTGCTGAAGTATGAATTTAAAAGCAGTTTCAGGGGTTTTTTAGTGAATTTTTAATCCCTTTTTTGCTCCTTTTCTGGCTGATTCCATTTTTCTTTCCTTTTCTTCCTTGCAATTTTTTCGGGCAGGCCGTTTGCAAGCAAACGGGAAAATAGCCGCGGGATAAGGTATTAAACGCTGCTCCGCTTTTTAGTCGGATTGAGCACAATTCGGTTAAGGTTGTTCAGGGGAACTGTTTGCCGCTGCCCGCCTACCGGCTTAATATAAAAAATGAGTTTTGAAAATTCCAGCCATTTGGAGGGGCAAAGCGGCTGAAATTGGGACGTGGACATGCTTTAATACATATAATTTGATAAATAAATGCGATTTCTTAAATATATGTAATTACATAATTACATGCAATTTCATAATTCTATGCAAACGGATGATACTATGAAAAGATTCACGATTTCCGTTCCCGACGAGCTGAAACAGGAGCTTGACTCCATGCCTGACATCAACTGGGCAGAGGTCGCACGCCTGGGGATCGAGGCTAAACTTGGGCAGCTTGAAAAGTTTGAAGCCCTTGAAAAAAGAGGTGAGCTGTGATGGCAACGATTACGGTCCCTGTCCCTGACGACCTTTACAGGAGGATGGAGCATTTCTCCTGGGTGAAATGGTCTGAAGTTGGAAGAAACTCTCTCCGGAAAAGGGAGATCTTTGAGAAGTATATAAGGACAGGGGAACTCTCTGCCGAAGACGCGGAGTTCTGTGATAAAATGGACTGGCACCCCGTGGATGAAATGCCCTTAAGGGAGGATTTTGTCCGGAAGTTAGAGGAATCGAAAAAAGAAACTTCCCTGCAGGTCAAAGATATTTCCGACCTATTCGAGTGATCCGGATGACGTACACTCTTTTTGTACTCCCGTCCTGTAAAAAAGACATCAATAAAGCTTGTAAGAATAACGCTCCCCTAAAACATGCTTTAAGCAAAAAAATTGCAGAAATCTGTGAAAACCCCTCCCATTACAAACCTTTGAGAAACGACCTCCATGGGCTGCGTAGAGTTCATATCCTGAAAAGTTTCGTCCTGGTCTTCAACACTGATGGAGATGAAAGGTCCGTCACTCTTGTTAGTTTTTCACATCACGACGCCGCTTATTCCCGCTAAGTTCCTATCCGGGGCAGTTTTATGGCCGGCTTCCTGACCGACTTCCAGGCAGTTCTTTATCTTCAAGAAGAGTCTCTTTTGCACTTGGAAAAGCTATCTGTGAAATAGCCGTAAAGCCCGGTCTTCCTGGCTCGATCTGCCCGGATTATCGAATTGTGATCCGGCCGGGAAATATCTTTGTGCTCCTCCCGAAAAATCCGTTTTTCAGACTGCTTTTTCAGTCCCCGGGCTGGAATTTCCTTACAATCCATTCCCTGAATATCGGATCGATCAGCCCGTATCGTCCGGGCTCTTTTTTCTTTACAATTCCCAGATTAATGAGGTATGACATGTAGTAGGGAAGAGAAGTTGCTGCAAGGCCTGCGTCTTTTGCGATTCTGGAGGGCCGGTCGTACTTTGCGGTTGAAATAAGGATGTCCGAGTAGGTCTTTGAGTTCTCGCTGAGTTTTGCAAAGACCAGGTTGAAAGTGGGGTCGAGAGTTACGAAGATTTCTTCGTAGGCATTGAGTACATCGGGCTCCTTGATTATGTCGCTTTTTGCGGTGTCGAGGAGGGAGTCTCCCAGGCGCTGGATGTAGTCCGGAAGCGAGTTGCTTTTCTCCATCATTGTGTCAAGAGCCCTTTCCTCTATGGAATAGCCCGCAAGAGCCAGCCTTTCTTTTACAAAACGCCTGGCATGCTCTTCAGGGAGAGGACCTATGAAAATTGGTTTAAGCTGCCTGTAAAAGGGACTTTTGCTGCTGTATACAAGCTCGTTCATATAGGTCATGGCAGAACTTGAAAAAACGTACATGGTTCTCGTTTGCTGCTGGATGACTGTCCTGAAGAGTTTTATGAAATCCTCTCCTCCTTTCTCGGCAAGTTCGGCAAATTCGTCCAGGAAGACGACAAAATAGATGTCCTTGCTTGTCGCAAGTTCCTCAAGATAGTCCAGGGCCTTTTCAAAGATGAGGGCTTCATCGCTCCCGGGGTCTTCCAGGCTGATTTTTATCGAGAGGTATGAGGCGATAGAAAGGTCCAGCCGGGATACTTTCAAAAGCAGTTCAGCAGCACTTTTTTTGAGGTAGCTCTCGAGCTTTCTTAGATAGGCCCGGTCCCCTGTTTTTTCAACGTACTCTTTTTTTGCGTTTTCCAGCAACACCCCCGAAAAGCGGCGCACTGAGGGCATTGAGAGGCAGTCAATGAAAAGCGGGATAATTCTTTTTTCGGATTCGAGGTCCAGGACCACATTCTTGAGAAGGGAGGTCTTGCCCACTCTTCGCGGGCCGAGGACGGCAAGGTTTATGGCCGTTTCCGAGGGCAGGTTTTCTATTTCAGCTCGCAGAATCCGGGACTCTTCTTCCCGGTCCGTGAAATAAGGATCTGTAACAGGTTTTCCGTATATGAAGGCCCGGCTCATATACCCAGTTATTATAGGTCAGACTATATATAGTTTCCACACATAGATTCCCTTATAGTCTTTACTATATATAGGCTGGCCTATAATCAGAAGGCAAGCTTTCTCCCCAAGCGCTGGGGACTTATGAACCAATAGGAGTTCACAATTTGTGCAGGCTCTACAGTGAACTACCCCATGTCTCTGAAAACTCAGCACTCTATTGTTAAGCAAAAAGATTCAAGAGACCTGTTAAAACCCCTTTCACTACAAACCTTTGAGAAACAAGCTTCATGGACTGCGCAAAGTGCATATTCTGAAAAATTTTGTCCTTATCTTCAAAGTAGACGAGAACGAAAAGTCCGTGACCCTGGTTAGTTTTTCACACCACGACACTGCGTACTCACGCTAAATCCTTATTCATGACAGTTTTCCTTCCAGTTCTTGCATTCTCCGGAAGAACCACTTTTTCCTACCTTTTTCCGGAAAAACCGTTTATTCGGATTTCTTTTCAGGTCCCGGGGCTCTCACCGGGTGCCAGAAGCAGCCGGCTTTTCCCTGAAAATTTGTAGATGATGGCTGGATTATAAAGTTCAAAAGTAGATTTTGTTTTCTTGTTTTTGATCCAGGTTGTTCCGGGAGAGTTCTCTAGGGTGCCGTCTACCGGCTAAATATAAATAATGAGTTTTGAAAATAGGCGGTTGCTCGGGGGTTTTTTAGTGAATTTTTAATCCCATTTATATCAGTCCGCTTGAGCGTAGCGAAACGGACCGCGTACTGCAGAGCCGCAACTCTGCTGCCAGAGGCAGCCGGCTTTTCCCTGAAAATTGTTAAAAGATTACTGGAGTCTAAAATTCAAAAGTAGTTTTTGTTTTCTTGTTTTTGATCCCTGGTGTTCCGGGAGAGTTCCTGGAGCTGCCCGTCTACCGGCAAAATATAAAAAATAAGTTATGTAATTCCTTTTTTTCACAGGGGGTTTGCTTTTATCAATCTGACTCCCGGTTTTCTCTTTCTTGCTGTTTCTTCTTCTCAGTCTTTTCGGGCAGGCCGTTTGCAAGCAAACGGAAAAATAACCACATGGATACGGCAATAAACACTACTGGGTTTTTCAGTCGAATTGATATGCTTCGGTCAAGGTTCTTTGGGGAAAATCGGAGAGGAGTCCGCAGACCGGTGAAAATTAGGGAGTTCAACTCTAAAAAGATTTGTTATTCCATATTTGCTTTTGTATTCCGCAGGAATCAGTTTTTTGGCAATTGGCTGGCCATAGTGGACATTTCCCTTTAACAGTTCCACCTTCTGAAGGAAAGAATTAAGGATTGCCTCTTCTTGCTTTGAGTCTGAGGCTTTGCTCATGAAATTCTGATATGCATCTGCAGCCTCCGGGGCAAGAATTACCCGGACAGATTTCATAGTTCAAATCCCTGAACAACCGTCTTTCTCAAGTTTTCATTCCTGCTGTGAATCCAGGTTATTCCCCTTAGCCCTACAGCAATTTTATTACTTTGTTCCAGGTAGTCCAGAATGACCACCAGAGTATTGTGGTTAACCTGCCTTGGCAGCATTTTCTTGAGGTCTGCAACTGTTACAACGCTGTAAGGGCTGTTTTTTAGCGTATCTTCTACCATAAGAATAGTATTAAGAGTCGGGGATGGTTTTGCCTTCCCGGAATTTAATGCTTCTGCCATTTCTTTGCCTCCAGGAGATTTGCAATAGACTTTGAGGTTCTACATTTCAGATATTTGTGAGTAACAAAAAGTTATTGATTGATAACTAATTGATATTTGTAAATACTTATATTTTCCGGGATAAGGCTATAAAATAGTTTTTAATAAATCTGCAGAGTCTTGACTCTCGTTTTTTCGAATTGTAGTTAGGCTGGACGAGCTGGACGGGCTGGAAAGGCTGGAAAGGCTGGAAAGGCTGTAATGGTTGGACAAGAGCTAATGTTTTCTTTCGAAAAAACCGTTTTTCGGACTGCTTTTTGCTTACCGGGGCTCTCACCGGGTGCCAGAGGCAGCCGGCCTTTCCCTAGAAATTGTTAAAAGATTACTGAAAGAGGATTACTGAAAGAGGATTACTGAAAGAAGATTACTGAAAGAAGATTGCTGCAATAAAAATTCAAAGGTAATTTTAAAAGCATTTTGTAGTGAATTTCCCTTTTTTGCCCCTTTTCCGGCTGATTCCTTTTTCTTTCCTTTTCTTCCGTGCAATTTTTTCGGGCAGGCCGTTTGCAAGCAAACGGGAAATAACCACAGGATACGGTATTAAACACTGCTCTGTTTTAGTCCGCTTGAGGGAGCAAAGCGACCGAAACGGACCGCGCATCGTCGAGCCGCAACTCGACTGGCGCAACTCGACTGGCGCAACTCGACTGGTGCAAATAGGCCAGTTGAAAATCAAAAAATAGGAATGTAGGGACTTCGCCCTTAATACCTGCAAAAAATAAAAAACAGGAGATTCAGGATTATTAATGATTATTGCACATTTTCACATTCATCCCTTTATCTCGTGCCCGTTTTTGTCTCCTCTTCCGATTCCCTTGTACACAAAACCCTTTTCAATAAACTCGGCTGGCTCAATAACATTCCTTCCGTCCACAATGACCGGGTTTTCCTTCCCGCTCAGCTCTTTCAGCCAATCGGCCTTCGCATTAAAGTACGCACTGTGCCCAGTAAAAACCACCACAGCATCCGCGCCCCTGACAACCTCTTCCAGGTCGGCCGAAATCTCAACGTCCGGATAATTTACGACGTAGGGGTCGTGTACCGTCACTTCTGCTCCGGCTTGCAGGCAAAGGTCCCTGTAGGGTTCGGAAGGAGCGTTCCTGGCATCGTCGGAATCGTTTATGAAAGCCCAGCCGAGCATGGCAATCTTTGCCCCTTCAACCGTTTTTCCAATCCGCTCAAGGGCTGCAACGGTCAGGTTGTACATATGGACAGGCATGAAGTCGTTGACCTTCCGGGCAAGCACGTAGATGGAATCCGCACCTTCCGGATAGTCCAGCTGCCCTTCCCCGATCTTTACACCCCTTTCCAGGTGATAGGTATCCTTGGTAAGACAGTGCCCCCCGACCCCGGCTCCGGGCCAGAGGATGGCTCGCGTAATTCCCTCACCTTTCAGGCTATCCACACCGGTCCTGACGTCGTAGACGTTTATGCCCATGGCTTCACAGTAGAGGGCGAGCTGGTTAATGGCTGCAATCTGCAGGTCCCTGAAAGTGTTTTCTGCGGTCTTGGTAACTTCGGCAGCGGTGGCAGACATCGGGATTACTTTGCCGGCTGTGAGCACCGGAGTGTAGAGCTCAACTGCCCGCTTAGTGCTGGCCTCATCAATCCCTCCCACGATCCGGTCATGTTCCCTGATATTTTTCAGGAGCCTGCCCACCATGACCCTTTCGGGGGCGTGGGCAAGGGCAAAGTCTTCTCCTGCTTTTAACCCGGATTCCTCTTCAAGGATTTGCTTTGCCATCCCTTCGGTTGTGCCGGGGGTAATGGTAGACTCCAGGACCACCAGCATTCCGGGTTTCAGGTATTTCCCGACGTTTCTGATACCTTCAATGAGAGCACTGAAATCAGGTATAAGGTCTTTCGGGTTGGCAAAGGGGGTCTGGATTGAAAGAGTAACGGCATCCAGTTCGGAAATCCTTGAAAAATCGGGAGTACACTCAAACTTCCCGGCTCCTGTCACTTTGCCAATCAGCTCTTCCAGACCGGGCTCTTCGCCTTTTAACGGGCTTTCTCCCCGGTTGAGCATATCGATTTTGTAGCCTGAGGATTTCGAGTTTCTCTGGAACCCCAGGACTTTGTAAAAACAGGGGGCATCTGCGAAAAGAACGGCCGCAGGGATACCGACGTAGCCCATGCCGAGGACTCCGATCTTTTTAATCGGGCCGCGGGCTTCAAAGAGAGTTTTAAGTTTGCTCATGAGTACCACTTCAATAGGACAGCATTTCGGATTTAACGAGATCAGCGTTTCGGACCTTCAAATCTTAACTAGGTTTCAAATCTTAACCAGGTTTCAAATCTTAACCAGGTTTCAAATCTTAACCAGGTTTCAAATCTTAACCAGGTTTCAAATCTTGATCAGTTTTTCTTCTTCGTATGAACGGATGGCTGCCATGGCAACTTCCAGAGCGTGTTTGCCATCTTCACCGCAGGTTTTCGGGGCTTTGCCCGTGGAAGCGCATTCTATGAAGTGTTCCAGTTCGTTTTTGAGAGGTTCGCTTTCCACCACTTTGGCCTGCCGGATCCAGCCGTTATCGTGAATTTCTACGGTCTGGTCGATGTAGTCCAGGTAGGCGACGCCGTTGATGCCGATGGCTGTGAGCCTCCTTACTTTGTGAGGGGTTAGCCAGTTTGTTTCCACAACCCCTGCAAACTCGTGGTCCATGCGGAGGATGATTGATGCATGGTCTTCAAAGGAGTGGATGTCCGCACCTGCAACGGCGTAGACGTGGTTTACTTTCCTGCCGTAAAGGTACGAAATGATGTCGATGTCGTGAACCCCGATGTCCAGGATTACGCCAACGTCGCGGATCCGGGGGTTATAGGGACCGACCCTCCGGGTGGAGATGGAAACGACCTTGCCCAGGATCCCGGACTCCATGATCTCCTTGAGTTTAATAACCGCAGGGTTGAACCTCTCTATATGCCCCACCATCAGGATCTTTCCCGCCTTCTCTGCGGCCTCGATCATCAGGTCTGCATTTTCGATACTGTCTGCGATAGGTTTTTCCACAAGGACGTGGAGGCCCGCTTCCAGGGCGTCAAGGACGACCTGCTTGTGCAGCTTGGTCGGAACAACGACACTGACCGCATCAAGACCTTCGGCAAACATTTCTTTGTAATCCGTAAAGGGTTTCGTGTTGAACTGGGTAGCCATAGCGTCCACCCGTTCAAAATCAACGTCCGAAATCCCGGCAAGTTCCACACCTTCCATTTCACTGTAGATCCTGACGTGGTTCTGGCCCATGGCTCCAGTGCCTATTACTCCTACTTTGATCACAGGTCTCACTTCCTCTTTTTTAACTTGGGTTATGAAAAACTGGTTTTGAATCAAAAGTTCCTGGTTCAGTTGTTAGCATAAAACTCTTTGACGGCAGCGATAATCCGCTGCACATCGGGTTCTGTGACACCGGGGTGGACCGGCAGGGAAAGGACTTCCTCTGCTGCCTTTTCGGAAACCGGCAGGCGGTCTTCGTACCCGAGTTCCAGATAGATTGGCTGTTTGTGAATGGGCATCGGGTAGTGGATACCCGTCCCGATTTCATTTTCTCTCAAGAATGCAGCAAGTTCGTCGCGCTTTTCAGCCCTGACGGTGTACTGGTGGAAAGCGTGAGTGCAGCCGGCCTTTATCCCCGGGGTTGAAACGCCCGAAACTCCCTTGAGCCCGGCCGAGAGCAGGTCTGCGTTTTTCTGCCTGCGGGCGATGAACCCGTCGAGTTTTCCCAGCTGCACAAGTCCGATTGCAGCTGCAATGTCGGTCATCCGCAGGTTGAAGCCCAGGCATTCATGCAGGTAGCGGGTGTGTGAACCATGGGCCCGGACCATCCTTGCCTTTTCCGCAACTTTCCGGTCGTTTGTGGTCAGCATCCCGCCTTCGCTGGTAGTCATGTTCTTGGTCGGGTAGAAACTGAATGCCCCTGTCCCGAAAGCCCCTACCCTCTTCCCGGAATAAGCGGCTCCGTGAGCCTGGCAGGCATCTTCCAGAACGGTCAGGTTGTGGTCCTCGGCAAGCTCCATGATGGCTTTCATCTCTGCGGGATGCCCGTAAAGATGGACTGGCATAATGGCTTTTGTTCTCGAAGTGATTTTTTCCAGGATTTTTACCGGGTCTATATTATATGTATCCGGCTCAATGTCCGCAAATACCGGCTTTGCCCCTGTGTAGAGGATGCTGTTTGCGGTTGCAATGAAGCTAAAAGAACTTGTTATTACCTCATCCCCCTCCCCTATCCCGTGGGCTAAAAGAGCAGCATGAAGAGCAGCAGTGCCCGAGTTTACGGCAACTGCATACTCACACCCGGTATACTCTGCAAAAGCAACCTCGAATTCTTCAACTTTCGGCCCCTGGGCAATCATACCCGACTTCAGGACATCGGTTACTGCGTCAATTTCTTCCTGACCTAACAACGGTTTTGCAACTGGGATCATGGTCGATCTTCTTTTTGTGTTTAAATTTAGTCTGTGTCTTTTAAGATCTTATTCAAATTCATTTCTTTTAAGACCTTGTTCAAATCTCAGAATCTGTATATTTAAGACCTTGTTCAAATCTCAGAATCTGTATCTTTAAGACCTTGTTCGAATCTCAGAATCTGTATCTTTAAGACCTTGTTCGAATCTCAGAATCTGTATCTTTAAGACCTTGTTCCGATCTTACAGGTCTTATTCCGATTTATTTAGATCCTGTTCAGTTCTTTCAAATCTCCCGGTAGGTCAAGGATTTTTGCAGGGACTCCGACTGCCAGTTTCCACGAAGGGATGTCCTTCGTAACAAGGGCCCCCCCAGCCACCATAGCGCCTTCCCCTATTTCGACACCAGGAAGAAGAGTTGCGTTTGCACCTATTGATGCCCCTTTCCGGAGGACAGGTCCTTTGAGGGGGTACTCTTTCCTTATAGGATACTTATCATTTGCAAGTACGGCACAGGGTCCGATAAAGACATTGTCTTCGATAATCACATTAGTTGGAATGTAAACATTTCCCTGAATACTCACATTATCCCCGATCCTGACGTTGCCATCGATGATGACGTTTGTCCCTATGAGTACATTGTTTCCGATTTCAGTATTTTCCCTGATCATCACATTATGACCGGTTTTAAAATTCTTCCCGGTCTTCACCCTGGAAAAGATTGTACTCCCCGCCCTTACGATCGAATCCGGGCCTATGGTACATCCGGGAAAATCGTAGTCTTCGATTTCCAGGCCCTTTTTCAGGATATCCATCAGGATTTTGTGCTCGGGATATCCCAGAATCGCATTTTCCAGGATAATTGTTCCTTCACCGATTGTTGAAGAGCCGTATATTTTTGAAGAATTGTGGATTTTAAACCCGCTCGAATTCATTTTGCCCCCCATTTAATTCCAGATATACTTCAAAATATGTGCTTCAAAATATGTGCATCAAAATAATATACTTCGAGTTCTGTTTTCCAAAAGCTGTTTTCCACAAAATGTGCATAAAATGTGCATCATATAGATAATTTGATAATTTTATCCGGGCACAACTGGCTGGCTTCCAGGAAGGATTTTGATATTTATGGCCCCCCGCTTTCCCGGGCAGGAGTGTTTGCAAATATTTTTAGTTATTAGCTAATTACTCTGTGTAATTATTTAAATTATTTGATTATTTTCCGCAAAGTAGCGTTCTCGCCGTCTCCCTTACACTCTTTTCCGAAGAATACCCCGGCTCCCACCCTATTTCCTTCAGCTTCCCAATCCCAAGTCTCATCCTCGGGACATCTCCTTTCCAGCCCCTGCTTCCGCCGGTGTAAGTAAACTCGACATCCGGAAGTCCCATCTCCTCCGAAACAATCTCCCCGATCCGGGTAGCGCTGATGGTATCCTCGGAGCCAACATTGAAGATGTTAACTTCTTCGGCACTATTTTCAATAGCAAAAAAGATCGATTCCACGCATTCCGAGACGTGCAAATAAGACTTTTCCTGCTTCCCATCTCCCAGGACCTCAAGCTGCGCCGGGTTTTCCCTCAATTTGCGAATAAAATCCACGGTAATCCCGTGAGTGCTTCTTGGGCCGACTATATTTGCAAACCTGAATACCCAGGCCTGCATGTCAAAGGTGTGGGTATAAGAAGTGATCAGGGCTTCGCAGGCGAGTTTGGAGGCCCCGTAAAGGGAGATAGGGATGAGAGGACCATAGTCTTCAGGAGTAGGCATGACTTTTGCATCTCCGTAGACAGTAGAGGTCGAAGTAAAAGCTATTTTTCCAACCCCGGTTTTCCGCATGGCATCCAGAAGCGTATAGGTTGCAAAGATGTTCTGGTCAAAATGGACTTTCGTATCCGAAACTCCGAGTTTCACATCCGGGTTTGCAGCTACGTGGAAGACGAAGTCTATGCCTGAAAGAGCCCTTTCAAGCTGCTTTGCGTCAAGAATGTCCCCATTTATGAGTTCAAAATTTGATTTATTAAGGTGCTGCTCGATAAAATCCATACTACCCGAGCTGAAGTTGTCCAGCACCACAACCTCATTTCCATCCTCCACCAGGCGGTCCACCAGATGGCTCCCTATAAAACCGGCCCCGCCCGTCACCAGGATTTTGCCCGTTACCGGGTTTTTTTCACAAAATGCCATAAAAAATCCCTTCATCTTCCTATTTTATATGAAATATTTCTCCTGACCTACTATAATAGATCAGGATGCACTTAATAATTCACAAAATACAACTTATCAACTACTCAAATTTTTATCTGGATACACATTATATTTATTTAAGTGATTTGGTTTCATACATATCAAGCTGCACCGCCCCCAAAACCCCCGCAAAATAAATCCAATCAACTGATATAAAAGTCCGCTTGAGGGAGCAAAGCGACCGAAACGGACCGCGCACTGCCGAGCCGCAACTCGGCTGGCGCAACTCGGCCAACTAGGCCAACTAGGCCGGCACACGCAGCTTTTCGAATTGGAACATGCCCGGTTACAGTCCCATCAGGGGAAAAATCCCGAAAACGAAGATATTCATAAAGCCGTGGATAAGGACCATAAGGGTAAGGTTTCCTGTCCTGTAGTAGAGCTGGCCTATGAAAACTCCCACGAAAGTGGCGTAGAAGATCTCAATGAGACTGCCGTAGCCTGCATGCATGAGTCCGAAGAGGAGACTTGCCGCGAGGATGCCTGCAACAGGGCCCAGGAACGTCACGAGCCTTGTCTGGAGAAGGCCCCTGAAGATGAGTTCTTCGATTAACCCGACGAAGAAGATCATCACGACTGCGAGGCTCAGGAGGCTTGCAAGGCTCAGGTCCGGGATGAGAGCATCTCTCACACTTACCTGAAGTATGGTGTACTCTCCATAGCCAAGAACCGCGCCCATGGAAAAGGCTAAGGGGAGGAAGAGCCAGAGTTTCCTCAATGCCAGGCCCATCTTTTCAAGGGTAAACTCCTGGTACATGGCGATAATTGCTACCGGGATTGCCATAGGGGCATAGATGAAGGCCAGGGAATAGAGTGTATCTTCAAAAAAGACAGGTGTTGCGAGGTTGACCAGGCGGAGGATAGGAAGGAGCATCAGGATCTGATAGGTCTGCTGTATATCCCGGTCCTTGATGAGCGCGATGCACATTACCAGGGTTATCAGGAGCAGGGTATGCACCATTATGGCTTCATCCAGGCTCCCTTCATAGATCATCAGTTCGGCAAAAGCGATAATCAGTATCGGAATAGCTTCAAAAACTCCCCTGTACCGGGGCAAGGCATTTTCAGGCTCCTCCCGGATTTCACTATTTTCAATTACTTTTTTCCCCAACTCCCTTTTCCGTTCGAATTTATCTATTTCGTTCAGGAAAGATGCGGAGTTCCTTTCATATTCATAATTCTCGTCTACCAGTTCCGGGCTTGCCATCCTCAGGCCTCCTCAGCCTTTTCACTTACGTTTATCCAGAGATGCAGTTCCCGGTATGGGACTTCCTTTTCACTTTCGTTGAAGAGCAAGAAATCAAGTTTCATATCCGTACCTTCGAAAGGCGGAGTGATTTTGAGAGTATCTTCCCAAGTCTCGTTATGGGCCAGGTTGATGTATTTCATGTTTTCGGGAAGGTCTAAGGACCTGTTCTCAAGCCGGACGTCCATCGCATAATTTACTGTCCGGTACTCATGGTTTACAATCCCCACAATGACAGTCTTGTCTTCGCCTAGCACATACTCTGTGGGGTAGTTGCTTGCCATACCCCCTGGCCCCAGTATATAGAATTCCGTAAAGTGCTCGTACTCTTTCGGCACCACAGCCGCATAGGCAAGGGTCCCCAAAGACGCAAGAATGGAAAAGACCATGAGCACCATGAGGATTTTCTCGACTGTTGTTTCCGGTTTTTTCAGGATTTCATCCTTCAGGTCAAGGGCCACAGCCCTGAAAGACACCGTAAGAACCTCCTCCCCGGGAAGGTTCCGCCTCCGGGAGTATGCAGCCCCGCACATTAGAAGCGTAAAAACCGAAAGGCTCACAATAATGGGCATGAGCCTTATCCCCCGAGCCGTATAGTTCAGCCAGAGCCCCATTATTGGCACGACTGCAACGCTCAGCCCTAAGGAAAGGACCACCCTTTCGATCCAGTCCAGGTCTTTTATTCCTGGAAAAAGCGCTGCCACCAGCGCATACCCCGGCAAAAAGAGTACCATGGGTATCCCCAGCACCACCCTGATGAAACTCCCGTTAAGTCCCGGCGTAAGCACGAAGATATCGGTCAGGAGTACAAGACCTGCCACCAGTAGCAGGTCCAAAGGAAATCGTTTATTTCCGGCCATTTTCCCTCTGTGAATAATTTTTCAATCACTTTCTTCATTCCGCACCTGATGTATCAAATAAGTCCTATTGAATGAGTCCTTCATTTTGAAATGGAATCCTTATACTCCGGCTCGGCAACAGTTCCAATTTATTTAGTAGCAGAGTACCGGAGGATATGCAGTGTGGCATCCGGGTCGGGTCTCAAAAAAGATCCCACTCCAATCCCCAAAAAGCCTGTATTCCAACCCCAAAAAAACTTGAATTCCAGTTCCTAAAAGCTTGTATTCCAATCCCCAAAAAACTCGAATTCCAGTCCCTAAAAGCTTGTATTCCAGTCTCCTAAAGCTTGCACTCAAGGTTTTGAAAAGCTTATACTCCAGGCTCCTAAAAGAACCCACTCCAAGCTCCGATTACCATTTATAATGAAAAACTCCCCCCTGGGCTTCTTCAAGTTTTTAACTTCCCCATACTCATATTGTTCCTTTCTATGAAAAGTTTTTCCCTTTTTAGAAGACTCTTTAGAGAGTCTGTATAAATTCAAACAGATTCAAAGAACGAATTTGAAGAACGGGTGTGAACTACCCCTCCCTGTCTCCTTCGGAGCCGAGGAAGGAGTCTTCCCGCCTTCGGAGATAAATACGGAATGAAAATACATCCCGGAACTTTCCGGCTCACACGGAAAATTTTATGTTTTTTCCCCCCTTCTCTAAAACCATGAATGTACTGATTACAGGCGGGGCAGGGTTCATCGGTTCCCATATTGCCAGATATTTTGCAGATGAAGGGCACAGAGTCCGGGTTTTTGATAACCTGGCAACAGGCTTCCTGCAAAACGTCCCTGCACACAAAAACATCGAATTCCTCGAAGGGAATATCTGCGACCCCTCCGCCGTGTCAAAAGCTGTTTCCGACATGGACTATGTTTTCCATGAAGCCGCCCTGGTCTCCGTCCCCTTAAGCTGTGAAAAACCTGCCGAAGCCTTCAGGACCAACACCCTCGGGACCCTGAACGTGCTCCAGGCCTGCGTAGAATCCGGGGTCGAGAAGTTCGTGACCGCTTCTTCGGCGGCGATCTACGGAAACAACCCCGCCCTCCCCAAGCGCGAGGACATGTACCCTGAACCTGCCTCCCCTTATGCGATCTCCAAACTGGACGGGGAGTACCTTGCCCGGATGTTTTACGAGGACTACGGGCTTCGGACCACCTGCCTGCGCTACTTCAACGTCTACGGCCCCCGACAGGACCCGAAATCCCCCTATGCGGCGGCAATCCCAATCTTCCTGGAAAGAGCAAAAGCAGGAAAAGACCTTACGATTTACGGAGACGGGCTCCAGACCAGGGACTTCGTGCACGTAAAAGACGTGGTCAAGGCAAACGCCGCGGCCCTGGAACACGGAGACGGAGAGGTTTTCAACGTTGCCCTGGGAAAGAGCATAACAATCCTTGAACTTGCAAAAACTATCCTGGACCTCACCGGCTCCACGGGTAAAATAGTCAACGCCGACCCCCGCGCAGGGGATGTCCGGGACTCCCGCGCCGACGTCTCAAAGATCACTGGCTGGTGGAAAGGCGAGACCGGACTCCGGGAAGGTCTTGAGGGAATGGTTTGATTTAAACCGTTCTTCCACAATTTTAATTCCCATCAACAATTTTTATTTTCTTTCCTTTTCCCGGTACCCCCGTATACAATATATTAAATAAAAAAGTTGAAGGCTTAAAATAAAAGGCGGTAAAAAATCACCCCGCCTTTCTGGAACTTTAAACTCTCTAATATTCCTGTCTTCAGCCCTTTCTTTTTATCATTGCAATTCCTATTACGAGCATTCCTGCAAAGCCCATGAAAAAGCCCATTTCTTTTGAAATACCTTTTTTCGGAACTTCAGCAGCGATTCCTTTCCCTTCAGAATAGGCTGCTTCGGTTTCTTCTTCCAGGACGGATGGTGCTTCTCTCAAGGTGGACGCCTCTTCAACTGCATTTGCTCTGGAATCAGCTGCTTCACTGCTCGAACTGCTCGAAAAGGAACTTGACGAACTGCTCGAAAAGGAACTTGAACCGGAGGAATCCGATGAGCTACCAACCCCCTCTGATGAAACTATCGTCAGCTCTTTCTGGTCTATCCCTACGATGCCCTTATCTTTTTCATACGCCCCTGCAAAGAGCAGGTAGTCCCCGGGAGCCAGGTCAAAAGCTGTCAGAGACAGGTTACTCTCGTTCTCTTCACCGATCGTTATCGTTCCGTTACCTTCCCCTATCAGGGTCTGGATTTCAGTCTGAAGTTCATCCCTACCGAATTTGGATTCGAGGTTTGAGGAATTGATATCAAACTCCTCAATGATATCTACATCGTTTATGATGACGTCCGTTTCATCCCATGTCCCGTTGGAGTTAAGCCTTATATCCGCATAGTAAGCACTGGCTTTGACAAGGACTGCTCCATAGGTCAGGGTGTCGGTTTCGGTCACATTCTCCAGGGCAAGGCTTATTTCCAGGTTTTCCCCTTCATCCAGGCTCTCCGGGGCTTCGGTCCCAAGTTCGTATTCCAGGACCTCAAAACAGGTCATGGAAAGTACCTTTTGATCCTCTGAAGAATCATTGAGAAGGACGAGAACCCCATGAAGACCCTCGGACTGGGTTCCCAGGTCAAGGGGTGCTGGCAGGTCTCCGTTTTCATCCAGAGTTTCGGCTGCAACCTGCGTTTTCGAATTCACGGTGTCATTGAAAATATCTCCAAAACTATCCGGGCTCTCTTCCTTTATGGCTTTGTAAGCGTCAGAGATAGAACCCAGGTTTGTGCCCTTCATGTCCACAAGGTAGATCTCGACTTCCTGGTCCTTGAAAGCGCTTGAACCTTTGAAATCCATTTCCACGCTCTCGTCTGCAGTATAGAAGGAATGATTCGAATACGGATAAGTTATCACATGGTCCGTATTATTCTCGACGTTCAGTTCAAGACTTCCCCCTGCATAGTCAATCCTGTTGATTCCGTTATAAGTGAACGTGAATGGTTCCGGCAGCTTTATTGCTTTACCTCCGCTCAGGAGAATCCAGTTACCTTCGGTCTCGCTTTCATTATGGTCTGCAAAAAGAATGTATTCTTCATTTTTCTCTATGACTGCTATATATGGCTCCTCTTCGGAAAGAGGTGCCGATAAGCCTGAAGGGATTACAGATATCAGGAGCAAAATTGTTCCGATTAGTATCCCCGATCTCTTCTTCAATTACTTCCCCCCATTAGGTTAAATGTCCCTTTTATATCCCTTATATCCCTTTCTTCTCCGTCCCCTCCCCCCTATTGAATTTTAACTACCCCCCTTCTTTTAATTACGTAATAGTCGGCTCTAGGGATATATATTATTTTACAATATATATTTATTTGAGTATATATATTAGGAGGAGTTCCTGAAGAGCTACCTTCCTTATTCAGGAAATTCCCGGCCTTTCCGGAATTACTTTTTAGGTTTTTTGAGCTTTGAATATAGCAAAAGCACCATCAGCCCTGCCATGAGCCCTCCCATAATGTAGATCCCACCGTGTTCGTCCTTCTCCCCCCCGGAACCGATTACTTTGGTGCCGTTTTCATCCTGAAAACTGCCCTGAACCAATTCCTCTTCAAAAATGTTCTCTTCCTCTAATGTTTCCTCGGGAGAAGAGCTTTCTTCCGGGGTTCCGCTTTCACCTGCTGTTCCATTTTCATCCGTATTTTCGACCTCTTCATCGATCAGTTCAGAATCCGGAACCGGACCTAGCATGGTGCCTTCTTCAGGTTTCAGGGTAACCTGCTCCGAGTATCCTCCCAGTTCCACCTCAAAACTCCCCGCAGGCATGGATTTCGTGCTATAAGTATACAGGAATTTCCCTTCGGAATCCGCCTTTATCTGCTGGAGCGCGGTAATCTTGAGCTCAACACTGGAGCCGCTTGCATCTCCGTCGATCTTGATCCTGTAAGTCCCCGGGGGGACCCTGGACTGGGACACGGTGGCAGTCCCCGCGCTGGCCTGTGCACTCTTTGTCAGCCACAGGATCATCTTTACCCTTACGTTCAGGTCGTCTGCTCCTTTAGCCTGCACTGTGAAGCGGTTGTTGAACCCTGAAGGGATCTTCACATCCTCAAGCAGGTATTCGTATCTGCCGTCCGAGACCTGCACTTCCCTATCAAAAGATACAAGCACGTCTATTTCTTCTTCCGGGTCCGCGCTTCCCATTATCTCCACCGTATCTCCTACCACCGGGTTTTCAGGTGAAAGCTCCCAGTCGGTCACAGCAGCGGCTCCGGAAAGAGCCGTCAACAAAATAAGTGCAGGAATCGAAAACAGGAAAATCAATGTCTTTACTATCTTCTAATTTCTATAGCTGAAAAGTATATATTTCATAAAAGCCCCCCTCAAGCAGCAAGATCTATCAGATTGTTCCATCCCCCATGATTTATTCTTGCCCCTGGTTCCGGAAGATTTCTCCTTATATTCCGGATCAATGGAAGGAGTATGTTCTTCATTGTTTATATATAGAACGTAAATCCCCTAAGTCTTTCAAAATGGTGTTAAGGGGTTTGAGCAGGTATTTATATTATTGTGATTATTTTTAGTATAAAAACGGAAATAAGCTTGTAGGGGGGATTAGCAAGCTAACAAGTATAATTTCATCCAGTGCTATCTCATCGAGCGCAATTTCCTCCAGTGCACTCTCAATGATGACTGCACCGGGTCTTCCTGAATTCGGGGCTGTAGCTGTAATCGTATTGATTTTACTTCTCTCGTTTAAGGAGGTCCTTTCAGCATCGAAGTTCTGGGGAAAAGCTCTGGATAGTTCTTTAAAAATGGGGATTGTGCCACTGTTGATATCCTTCAGTGCGATTGTTGTCTTCAAAATTGCAGAAATCCTGTAACCTGGTTGTTAACTTGATGGTTATTCTGCAATGTTGGGATATACATACCCCCATTTCTTTTTTGAACACGACTTCAGTTCCTATCAGTACAGGCTGTCTCAAAACTATGCTTGATCGTACATTTGGGTAAGAAATATTAGGAAT
>JAENZL010000051.1 GCA_016841265.1 Methanobacteriota archaeon
GGATATTCAAGCCCCTTCCTCGGCTCCGAAGGAGACAGGGAGGGGTAGTTGACTATCCTTCTTAATTAGAGCGTGTCTTAAAATTCAATTTGATTATACAATTGGGATAGGACTCACGTATCTGGACCGAAAACAGTAGTATTAAACCTTTAAATGTCTAAAGTGTAAATTTTTTCCATGATGTATAATGTATTTGGTTTTATTCATTGGGCGAATAATTCCAATGTAATTAATTTATAGTCTGAACTTAAGATCAACAACGCCTACTATCCAAATGTAGAAATGGTTTGAATTTTAAGAGATCACCTTAATAAATATTATATAGTTTTCATTCATCTATAATAAGTATCGCCAGTGCGATCCCAAACATTCCCAATAATTCTTGCTGGTTAACTTAATACCCTAAAGCCACCTCGAGGTGCCCAGAACGGATATCAGTAAAAAAGTGCTCATCATAACTCTTTTGATTTTTGCAGTGTTAACTGCTGCATTTACATTTACCCATAATATGCAGCTATCGAATTTTTTGGAGCTTGAAGCGGGGGATACACTGGAAAATGTAGAGCGGGTCCAGAACGCCGTTGCCACAAAACAGGGATACCTTGATTATAGCGTCCGGGACTGGGCCTGCTGGGACGACACCTGCCAGTTTGTCAAAGACCAGAACCAGGAATACATTGACGTTGACCTGCAAAATGAGACCCTGGCAGGAATTGATGTTAACCTCATGCTTTTTGTCAATGGATCCGGGACTCTTGTCTACGCAAAATCCATAGATATCGAGACCGAGGAAGAGGTGCCTGTACCTGCCGGACTGCTGGAATTGATTGAAGACGGTACTCTCCTTACGGAAGAAGAGGACGATGAGATAAGCGGTCTTATTTTACTTGACGAGGGCCCGATGTTTATTGCCTGCCACCCGATTCTCACGACAAAATATGAAGGGCCTGTGAGGGGTACCCTCATTTTCGGAAGATACTTTGATAGCGGCCTTCTGGAATCATTTAAAGAGCTTACCTGTTCTTCCCTGCTCATGTACAGGGTGGATGAGGAAATGCCCCCTGACTTTGTTAGTGAGTATTCAAAAGCTACAGAGGTCTCGAGGAGGATCATGGTAGAACCCCTGAGTGAAGAAAGGGTCGCCGGTTATTTTGAATTGAACGATATTGCAGGGGAACCTGCCCTCATTATCAGGGCGGATTTCCCCAGGGACCTTTATTCCCACGGGAAGAAAACCCTTGACTATATGTACTTTTTCCTGCTCCTGACAGGGCTTTTGACAGGGGTCGGAGTCAAGCTTGCCCTGGACCGCCTTTTTGTTTCAAGGTTAACTGACATTGACGATTTCGTAACAAGGGTCAGGGCTGAAAAAGACCTTTCGAAAAGGCTCGAGCTCAAAGACAATGATGAGCTTTTCAGGCTGTCCCGTGAGATCAACGGGATGTTGAACGAAATCGACCTGACGGAACAGGAACTCAAGGTCCAGGAACGGGAGAAGAAGGTCATCCTCGACTCACTTAACGAGCTGGTCGTGTTTGTGGACCCTGCTCTTAAAATCATCTGGGCTAACAAGGCTGCTCTGGAGCATATGGGAATGGAGCTCAAAGAGGCAGTCGGGCTTTCCCAGAGAGTTGCTCCCGGAGTAAGCAGCCAGGCTTTCGAATATCTGCACCTGGAAGAAGCCTTTGCAAGGAGTAAGAAAAAATCAGGGGAACTTTCGGCTGTTGACGGGACGGTGTGGTCAATCCAGGCGGTTCCCGTTACGGATGACGCCGGAAAGATCATAGGCATCCTGGAGACCTGGAGGGATGTCACGGAAAGCAAGAAAGCCGAGAAACTTTTTCAGGAAAAACAGATCGCTGAAGCTGCAAGCCGGACCAAGAGCGAATTCCTGGCCAACATGAGCCATGAACTGCGAACTCCCCTTAACTCGATCATAGGGTTCTCTGGCCTCCTTTGTGAGCAGAGCTTTGGGGAACTTAATGAAAAACAGTTGAAATCCATGGGGAACATCTCCAAGAGTGGAAAGCACCTGCTGAGCCTGATCAATGACATCCTGGACCTCTCCAAGGTAGAAGCCGGAAAGATGGAGCTGAAGTACAGCGAGTTTGAGCTTGCAGCTAAGCTTAACAGTGTAAAGTCCCTGCTGTCCCCCATAGCGTCCTGGAGAAAAATCGAAATCAAAATCCATGTTGACAGCGGGATTACTTCCATCTTCGCGGATGAAGCCCGCTTTGTCCAGGTCCTCTACAATCTCCTTGACAACGCCATAAAATTCTCAAACGAAAACGGGCTTGTAAAGGTCGAGGCGAAAAGGAAAGGAGATATGGTGGAAATAGCGGTTATAGACACAGGAATAGGCATTGAGGAAAAGGATCAGAGTAAACTCTTCAAACCTTTCAGCCAGGTCGATCCCTTCACTTCCAAAAAGTTCCAGGGTACCGGGCTTGGCCTTTCCCTGGTAAAGCAGATTGTCCAGCTCCACGGAGGCTATATCTGGTTCAGGAGCAGGGCAGGGGCTGGCAGCACCTTTGCTTTTACACTGCCGATAAACGGTAAAAAAGGAGCTGTCACCGGTGATGAAGTAGGAAAGGGAGATAAAGAGGCCTGAGCCCGGAATCTCTATCCTTTTCCATGTTCCGGCTTTTTTAAACCATGAATTTTTCGATTTCCATTTCGGAACAGATCTGCAGGCTTTCAGCTTTCGATTCGTCTTTCAGCAGGTCCAGCAGTTCTTGCAGGTAAAACACTTCACATGGTTTTGTACCCTTCCTGTGTTTTTTCAGCTGGTCATAGTCAAAGCAAAGGTCATCGTAACTTATTACGTACCTGAACCACTCTGCCGGAACGGGAAGGGCTGAAAAAAGGGGTATTGCATTTTTGAAATAGTTCCTGCATTCTTCTTTTTGCGATAGCTGACACCAGCTGTCTATTATGAAATTAACTCCTTCCCCTTCAACTTTGAAAACAACAGGATAGATCTTGCAGAGGATGGGCTTAAATTCCCGACATTCGCACTCGAAGGTTTTCCTATTTAAAAAAGGGCACAACTTTCCTAATTTCAATACATCAATTCGGGTCCCGTCATCCATTTCCAGGACATCCAGGTATAAGTCTTCGAATTCCCGGACGTTTATGCCCAACCTTGAGGCCATGTAATCTTTTTCTCCGGGCAGCAGGGTTCCGATCTTATTATGTTCGCATGCCCCTTCACATTCCCTGCAAATTTTAAAGGTTTTTCCGTTACTTCCGCTAAATATATTATGAAAGTTATTAAACATGTTGATAGGTATTTTTTCAAAAATCAAGCTCAACCCCCCGTAAGGAATAAATATTATAATCTTATCCCACTCAATAATAATTTTGTCAAAGTCATATATACATCTATGCCTTCCACTCGCTTTGTAGACGAATTCGAAAATAAATGTGAATGTTCTTTTCTAAATTACGTATAATCAGTGAAAATGGCAAAAGCCGTAAGAATTATGAGGATATTTATGATGTGTTCCCCTGGGAGATTATAAAACATATAGCAATTCAAAAAATATTGGCAATAGTAATAACAATAATAATTTTTATATGTGTATGTAAATTATATTTTCAGCCGAATACCCGCAGCTTGCTGCGGGGATGGGCACTTCCCCGAGAACCGTTGATGAGGTACGATTTCCCAAATCCATTTTTCCCAAATCCATTTTTCCCAAATCCATTTTTTGTATGTTAATTTCTGCTCGAACTAAACCGTGTTAGGTATATTGTCTTCTTTTACGGAGTTAAGGTACAAATTTTTGCGAAAAAGCTGGCTGTTTCCGACGACCGGTGAGAGCCTGAAGCTCTAAGAACCTCCGCAAACTTCCATATTGAGTTTTCAGAAAGTAACTCCAATGTGCCAGATTAGTATTTTTGATCCTCAAAAAAGATTCTGAACAGATATTCGGTTACAATGATAAAAAATCCCGAAGAATATACAACTATACACCGGATCAAAATCTACACGGGACAGCCATGCGCTGTACAACTAATGTTCCAGAACTGTGTACTGAACCTTATTTTTTTGTGCAAAAAATTCGAAACCTGCGGCAACTGCCGTTTTATTTAGTAGGAAGGAGACTTCGGATGCGGGGAAATGCGGAAGGATGGGATATCCTGACTGATGAGATCCTTCAGGCCAGGTACTTGCGGGAAGGGGAGAAGGGCCGGGAAGATATCTGTGAGAGGGTTGCACGGGCGATTGCAACAAATGAGGAAGAGTACCGGGAATTCAGGGAATTGATGGTCCGGAAAATTTTTCTCCCGAGTTCGCCCACCCTCATGAACGCGGGTACGGAGCTCGGGCAGCTTGCCGCTTGTTTCGTGCTGCCTGTGGAGGACAGTGTCGAGGAGATTTTTGAGGCTATCAAGACTGCTGCCCTGATCCAGAAGACCGGGGGTGGAACCGGGTTTAACTTCTCCAAGATACGGCCGAAGGGTTCTCCTGCCCTCTGTGCCGGCGGGGTTGCCAGCGGGCCGCTTTCTTTCATGGGGCTCTTCAACGCGGCAACGGACGTGATCAAGCAGTTCGGGAGGCGCAGGGGAGCCAATATGGGGATCCTTGACGTTTCCCATGACGATGTTATCTCTTTCATCAGGGCCAAGCGGGTTGAAGGGGAATTCAGCAACTTCAACCTCTCGGTGATGATCCCGGATGCTTTTATGGAGCTGATCGAAACGGGGCGGACGGAGGAGGTCTGGAACGAAAGGACAGGCACGACGGTTGGCGAGATCTTTTCCGGGATCGTTGATGGGATCTGGAAAAACGGTGAGCCGGGAGTCCTTTTTTACGACCGCATAAACAGGGACAACTTCACCCCGGAACTGGGCAGGATTACCGGCACAAACCCCTGCGGGGAAGAGCCGCTTTTGCCCTTCGAGTCCTGCACCCTTGGCAGCATCAACCTCTCCCTCTTCGCAGAAGGCGGCAAGGTAAACTGGGCTTTCCTCAGGGAAGTAACAGGAAAAGCGGTCCGTTTCCTGGATAACGAGATCGACGTAAACGTCTATCCTGTCCCGGAAATCGAGAAAGCCACGAAAAGAACCCGGAAAGTGGGGCTCGGGGTGATGGGTTTTCATGACCTGCTTTTGAAATTGGAGATCCCCTATGATTCCGGCGAAGCCCTGGCCCTTGCGGAAAAACTCATGGCCTGCATAGACGGAGCCGCAGTCCTGGAATCGAGAAAGCTTGCAGAAGAAAAAGGGCCTTTTCCCGAATGGGAGAAGTCCACCTGGGAACATCCGATGAGAAATGCCGCCCTGACGGCCATTGCCCCTACTGGCACCATCAGTCTCCTTGCCGGTTGTTCGGCAGGGATAGAACCGGTCTTCAGCTGGGTATACCGGCGGACTCAGACGGTGGGAAAGGAATTCATGCTCGTCCATCCCATTTTTGAAGCCCGCTTCAGGCCCAGGCTCCCGAAAGCTGATTACGAACGGCTCCTTGAATATGTCTATTCCCACGGCACCCTGCACGGCCTTGAGGGGCCTGGCCCCGGGTCAGGGGAACTCGTGTCCGGGGAAGAAAAGCGGCTCTTCAGGTCAGCCCTGGATATAGGTTGGAAAACCCACATTGATATGCAGGCAGCTTTCCAGCGCCACTGCCATGCCGGGATTTCAAAGACCATCAATATGCCGAATGAGGCGACGAGAGAAGAGATCGAAAAAGCTCTCGTACATGCCTGGAAACAGGACCTTAAAGGGCTTACTATCTACAGGACCGGAAGCAGGGAGAGAGTGGTGCTCAGTCTTAAAAAAGAATGATAATATAATCCACACATTAAAAAAATATATTAATAATTATACGAATGGCTTAATTTGTTGATAAACGGGCTAGTGAATAAATAAATTAACTGGCAAATAAATAACTACATTAGTGAATATATATACAAAGTGCTAGCTAGAAAAAGAGTTACTTAATAAATAATTAGTTTTTTATGTTGAAAAAAGTATATTGTTAGCCAATATTTTAGCTAAAATGTGTGTACTTCCTTATTTTGTTTCTTCGAGTGGCACCTCATCCTAAAAATATATATACATTGATATATCTATTGTTTATAGATGACTGCCTCATACAAGCACCATTTTGAGCTCCTGGCCGCGTGCATGATTTACGGTACGGTCGGGATCTTCATGGAATTGCTCCGGGACATGTCCGTGAGTTCGATTCTTTTCTACCGGCTGCTGTTCGGCCTAATCGCCATCTTCGTTTACCTCTCAATTACCGGCAAACTGGGGCAGCTTTCCTTGAAAAAAAGGAAGAAGTACCTCCTTCTCCTGGGGCTCCTTTATGTTTCACAGATGTTTTGCTATTATTCCGCGATCCGTTACCTGGGAGCTTCTTCGGCAGTCTTGCTCCTCTATACGGACCCCATATATCTTACCTTTCTTGCCCCTCTCCTGCTCGGGGAAAAGAATACCGGAAGGACAATTCTTGCTCTCTTCCTGGGCCTGGTCGGCGTCTTCTACGTAACAAGACCCGAGGGCGGGTTCGAACAGCTTGATATCACGGGTAATTACCTGAAGGGTATACTTTACGGGCTCCTGGGAGGTCTTTTCAGCAGTGGGGTTATAATCTCGGTCCGCTTCCTGAGAGATGAGTATAACGGCCTGACCCAGCTTTTCTGGCAGAGCACTATCAGTCTTTTCTTCCTGGCTCCGGTTGCTGTGAAAGTGCCCGGAGCAGTGCTTTTTGCAAACCTCCACGTCCTGGTACTCTTCGGGGTCCTGATCACGGCAATCGGGGCAGTGCTCTATATAAGGGGGGTCGCGGGTGTAACCGCTGTTACGGGCAGTATTCTTACCCTGGTAGAACCCATTTCCTGCATCTTTTTCGATTACAGGGTCCTGGGAAGCTCGATACATGGGGGCATGCTTGTGGGCTCCGTTTTCATCCTGGCAGCCGCCCTGGTGGTGAGCCTGGAAAGTTTTGCTTCTCTGAAAAAGCTTGTATTCGGGGAAAGGAAGCTCTTCGGGGAAAGGTGGATTTTCGGGGCAGAGGAAGAGTGAACTACCCCGGTTTCCAAAATAATATATATAAGCAGTATTTAATTCTCGGGCATGTTCACGCGGACAGGCTCTTTCAAATCCCAGTTCGAAGTCATAGGCGGCAGCATCATCTACGGTACGCTCGGGATTTTCCTGGACCGTATCCAGGACATGTCCGTGGGGTCCATTCTTTTCTGCAGGCTCTTTTTCGGGCTTTGCATGCTTTTTCTTTACCTGTTCCTGAGCGGGGGCATGGAAGAGCTCAGACTCGGGAGAAATCGGAAATACCTCCTGCTGCTTGGCTTTTTGAATACCGTGACCGGTTTATGCTTCTTTTCGGCCATCAGGTACAGTGGGATTTCCGTGGCTATCCTCCTTCTTTACACGGCTCCCGTATATGTTAGCCTGCTGGCTCCCCCCATCCTTGGCGAGAAAAGGAATGGCAAAACTCTGCTGCCTCTCGCTCTTGCGGTTGCCGGAGTGTTGCTGATAGCCCGTCCAGGAGAGGTACTGAGCAACTTCGGAGCGGACAGCAGTTTTTTCAAGGGCCTGCTATTCGGGATGCTTTCCGGCCTCTCCTTCGGGGCGGTGATCATCACGGTCCGCTACCTCAAAGACGATTATTCGGGAATGGCACAAACCTTCTGGCTTACAGGCGTTAGCCTGGTCCTGGTGATGCCCTCCATTGCCTCCACTCCTTTCCCTCTGGTCCTTGAAAACCTGCAGACTCTGGTGCTCTTCGGAGTAACCATCACCCTTGCGGCTCTCCTCTACCTGAAAGGGATTGCAGGGATAAGTGCCCAGACCGGAAGCATCCTCGCCCTTATCGAACCGGTCTCAGGAATCTTTTTTGACGTCACAGTCCTGAAAAGCCCTCTTTATGTAAGCACGGTCCTGGGCTGCTGCTTTATCCTCATGGCAGCCTACCTGACAGGCAGGAGCGGGGAAGGAGAAGGAAATCTGGAAGAGCTCTTGCCCTGACCGTTTTCATGGTTTATTCCTCTCTGCTTCTTCTCTTCGTTTCTTTCCTCTTCGTTTTTTTCTCTTCGTTTCTTCACTCTTCGTTTTTTTCTCTTCGTTTCTTCACTCTTCGTTTCTTCCCATGCCCTGCAAAACCCTATACAAAAACTCTTTACATAAGAAGCCCACTAATTTCAATATATAAGTTTCAGAAAAAGCGACCGGTATGACAGAAAAAACCCCCATCATCGAACTTAGGAACCTTACCAAAATCTACCAGGACGGGGTGGAGTTCCGGGCCCTTGACGATGCCTGCTTAAGGATCGAAAAAGGGGAATTTGTGGCAATTGTCGGGCCTTCGGGTTCAGGGAAAAGTACCCTGATGCACCTGATAGGCCTTCTGGACACCCCCAGTTCCGGAACTCTTCTGATTGACGAACAGGACGTGACCGAGATGTCGGATAAGGAACGTTCCGAAATGCGGAACCGGATGCTCGGTTTTATATTCCAGTACCATCATCTGCTCCCGGATTTCACAGCCCTTGAAAATGTGATGATGCCACTTTTGATCGCCGGAACGGGAAAGAAAGAAGCAAAAGAGGTAGCAGAAAAACTCCTGACAGAAGTTGGCCTGAAAGACCGGATGGACCACAAGCCAGGTGAACTCTCGGGAGGCCAGAACCAGAGGGTTGCAGTTGCCAGGGCTCTTAGCGGCTCTCCGGCTATCGTGCTCGGGGACGAGCCCACAGGGAACCTGGATACAAAAACCGGAGACATGATTTATGAATTGCTCAGGAAGCTGAACCGGGAACATGACCAGACCTTCATAGTGGTAACGCACAACGAGGACCTGGCCGGAAAAGCCGACAGGATAATCAGGCTTGTAGACGGGAAGATCATAAGCAGTGCCTGAAATTATATCCTGAGTAGTATTTGAAAGTACAGACTGGCAGTGTTTGAAAGTAGAGCCAGTAAATGAAGATCATCAGCTAAGAAAGACATATGTTGAGGGCTATTAATGGAGTATGCAAAAGGAAGAATAGGCCGGGTTTTTACTGTCAGGATGGACCACGGGGATGACCTGATTCTGGAATTGATTAAACTCGCGGAACTCGAAAAGATCGAGTCGGCTGTATTCATGCTGCTTGGCGCGTTAAAAGAAGGAGAGCTCGTGACAGGTCCGAAAGAAAACAGGCGCCCTCCGACCCCGATATGGTCCGGTTTTGATGATGTTCATGAGATTATCGGGATTGGAGATATCTTCCTTGAGGAGGGAAAGCCAAAGATCCATTTGCATGCCGGGACAGGTCGTGAGGATTCTGTAAAACTCGGCTGTCTCCGGGGTGAAAGTGAGGTTTTTATGGTTGTTGAAGTGTTTATCTTTGAAATTGAAGGAATTGCTGCCAAAAGGGTCATGGATATGGAGCAGGGCTTTGCGCCGGTCAGTTTCGGAAGGAGTCATGACCGGGGATAAAAAAGATCTGAAGCACTGTCCGGAAGAGGACCCGGTTTTATCAATTTTTTTAATTAATATTTTTACCAATTTTTTAATTAATATTTTTATCAATTTTTTTAATTAATATTTTTATCAATTTTTTAATTTTGCAACACAACTTCCAGTTCTCTGAGTCTTCTGAGGGCAGTCATTTTGTCCATATTGTCTTTCAGGAATTCATCTTCGAGCGTCTCTACTATTTGGGGGAAGGGTAAAATCAGCTGGTAGTATTTGACAGGTCTGCCTTTTCCCTTGCTCTTCTTTTCTGATCTTTCATCCACCCATCCTTTTTCCTTAAGGGGGCGCATGGCTACGCTTACTTCCGGCTGCCTGAGCCCGGAAACAATCTCTATGTGAAGCGATCTTAGTTCGCTGCAGTCTTTGAGACATACGATTGCCGTGGCTTCCGTTCGCGGGAGGCCCAGGGTCTGGAGCATATCAATAACTGTATACTCTTTTTCGGTTAAAACAACAGGAGAATCGTCAGTCATCACAAATGAATAATACTTTCAGGTTTATATAATTTATGTAGATAAAATTATTTTTTTAACTTGATTGAATATGCCCCTTTAAAAAATTTAATCCTCTTCTGCTGAATCTGGTTATGAAAAGTTACGGTCTAAAATACTGAGAAAACCCCTCTTTGGAATAAAATGTGTTGAGTTTTCCCGAACCAAAACCTTTAATGCATGTATCTGCAGCTAACTTAGAAGCTTCTTTTTAGGGAGTACTTGCATAATATAACTACAATATAACTTTAATATAACTACAATATAAATAAAATATAACTAAAATATATCTAAAATATAGCTAAAATTATTTGACAGGAACGTTGATAGAAATTGTCCGGGAATAAACTAAAAAACCCCGATAAATCTTAACATTCCTGATAAGTCCAATGGTATTTTCAACGCTAACTGGATGAAAAATTAAATAACATTATGGCATTCTTACGTAAAATTAAGAATCAACGGTTAAGTTGAAGGTCAAGCTTCAAATAACAGGATATATCTATACCTAGGTCAGTTATTAGAAAGGGTGAAATGATGTCGTATATCGGTTTACAGCAGGGTTCTGGAGAGTACAAAATCCAAAAGATACACGCTAGGGAGATTCTGGATTCCAGAGGAAACCCCACCGTCGAAGTTGATGTGTTTACAGATAAGGGGTTTGGAAGGGCAGCTGTTCCTTCGGGTGCTTCCACGGGGACCTACGAAGCTCTTGAAATGCGGGACGGAGACCCGAACAGGTACGGTGGAAAAGGTGTGCTTAACGCTGTCAAAAACGTGAACACCATTATCCAGAAGGAACTGTTGGGGCTCGATGTACGGAACCAGCGGGAAATCGATGAGCTGATGATCGATCTCGACGAAACGGAAAACAAAGCTAACCTCGGAGCAAATGCGATCCTGGGAGTTTCGATGGCTGTTGCGAAAGCCGCTGCCGATTCCCTTAACATGCCTCTTTACCGCTATTTTGGCGGTTCTAACGCTTTTACTCTGCCTGTCCCCACCATGAACGTCCTGAACGGAGGGAAGCACGCAGGGAACGACCTTGCAATCCAGGAATTCATGATCCAGCCAAAGGGCGCCGAAACTTTCATCGAGGCCATGCAGGTAGGCGCAGAAATCTATCACACCCTTGGGAAAATCCTGGAAAAGAAATATGGCGGCTCCTCAACAAACGTGGGGTATGAAGGCGGATACGCCCCCATGATGAGCGAGAGCACGGAAGCCCTTGATGCCCTGGTACAGGCAATCGAGGAAGCAGGCTACACCGAAACCGAAGTAACCATCGGGCTTGATTGCGCTGCTTCCGAGTTCTATGCGGACGAGTTCTACACGATTGACGGAAAGAAACTCGCAGCCCCGGAACTCATGGACTACTACATCGAACTTGTAAATTCCTACCCGATCCTCTCCATCGAAGACCCCTTCTACGAGGAATCTTTCGAGGACTTTGAGGCCCTGACCAGCGAACTCTGGGACACGATCATCGTGGGCGACGACCTCTTCGTTACAAACATCGAAAGGCTCTCCAGAGGCGTGGACATGGGAGCAGCAAACGCCCTCCTCCTGAAAGTCAACCAGATCGGAAGCATCTCCGAAGCCTTTGACGCTGCAAGCATGGCAGCCAGGAACGGCTACACTGTAGTTGTAAGCCACCGCTCTGCGGAAACTGAAGACACCACCATCGCGGACCTTGCTGTTGGTATCGGAGCCGAGATGATCAAGACCGGAGCCCCCGCCCGCGGTGAAAGGACAGCAAAATACAACCAGCTCCTCAGGATCGAGGAAGACCTGGGTGAAGTCGCACACTTCGTGCAGCTATAACACCCTTTTCTTCTCTTTTCTTCTTTTTTCTTCTTTTTTTCTTCTCTTCTCTTTTCTTTCCTTTCCTTTTCTTTCCTTTTTCTCCCTAATTCCAATCATTTTCTTGTTTTCTGGAATCAATTGTTTGCACCTGGTTGCTGTCCTGATTTTTTTCACAAAAATACCTGCTCAGAAACTAATTTATAATCAGCAAGCAAAGAGTTAGGTACAAAAATTAAACAATCAGTTTCCTTAATCATCCCCGGAAGTCGGGGGAGAAGCAGGGAGTTTGTCCTTTGGAGGCAGGGAGTTTGTCCTTTGGAGGCAGGGAGTTTGTCCTTTAGAGGCAGGGAGTTTGTCTTCATGTATGAACTGGGTATCGCATTCAGACAGGGGTTTTCAAGGCGGAAGCAGACTGCCTTTGCAATTATTGCCGTTGCCCTTGCCGTTGCAGTGATTACGGTAATGATGGCTATGATGTCGGGTTTTCAGGGGGAACTGGTAGAATCGAGCATTGAGAATAACCCGCACATAGTGATCTCCCCGGCAGATGAGGAAGAGGAGTTCATACACCTTTACAGGCACAGTTCCACAAGAATCATGGAAAAAGAAGGTGTCGTAGCCGTTTCCCCTAAGTACATGGGCCAGGCGGCGCTGGAGTACCGGGACAATGCCGAAGGTGTTTCCCTGGAGGGTGTGGAACCCCTGGCAGAAGATGCGGTCATGCGGGTAAGCGAGGACGTCATTGACGGGGATTTTTTTGCCCTTGTGCACAGCAGGCAGGGGATCATACTCGGGGACAAACTTGCGGAAAATCTTGAAGTTAAGGTCGGAGACCGGGTGGACGCTGTTTTTCCGGATTCAAAGACTAGCTCTTTCAAAGTTGTAGGGCTTACCCATACGGGCACCGCAGCCGATGAGGTTACAGCTTACGCAAGGCTTGATTCCGTGCAGGATTTCTACAACGAACCCGGAGTCGTGAGCACCATCGGGGTGAGGGTGCAAGACCCCTACCAGGCAGAGACAATAGCAGCTTCTATCGAGGGAGAAACGGGTCTGGACGCCGTAAGCTGGCGCGAGGCGAACGCCGATATCCTGGACCTCCTTGAAACCCAGCAGGCTTTTATATATATCTTCTACGCGCTGATCTACGGGATTGCAGGTTTCGGGATTGCCAACACCCTGATAACCGTTGTAGCCCAGCGGACCCCGGAGATCGGGATCCTGAAAGCCATGGGGGCCTCCCGGCGGAGCATCACTATTGTTTTCCTCATCCAGTCCGCACTCCTTGGCGCCATTGGCCTGGTGCTGGGTACGTTCCTGGGCTATGTGGCAATCGTTTTTCTCCAGAATTATAAGATTGACATCCCCCAGGAGATGTATTTCGGGCTGCAGACCCTCCCTCTCGAGGTCGAACCCCTTAACTTCTTCTATGCCGCTATTTTTGCTTTCGTGATCAACCTGATTGCCGGGGTTTACCCTGCCAGAAAAGCTGCAAAACTCGACGCAGTAAGCGCAATTGAAAGCGCCTGAACTTAGGCTACCTTTTCAGCCTGAGTCTTTCAGCCTGAGTCTTTCAGCCTTTTAGTCTTCTTTTTCAAAAAACTCCAATCATTTTCAGCCCGATATAAATCATAAGGAAAACGAAGAGGTGCTTCAGGTACTCGGGATTGACAACATGAGCAATCTGAGCTCCTTTCCTTGCCGCAAGAATCCCCGGGCCTGCCAGCAGGACCCAGTTCAGGAGGTTGACGTAGCCCAGGGAGTAGGGCGGAAGCCCGGGCTGTCCCCAACCGTTAATTATGTACCCGATTGTCCCTCCTATGGACGTAAAAATCATCACGGCAGCCGAGGTCCCGATTGCTTCCCGCATCCCGAAGTGCAGGAGAACGAGCATGATAGGAAGGCCTATCACCCCTCCCCCGATTCCTACAAGCCCGGAAAAAAAGCCTATGAGAATGCCAGCACCTGCGTAAAGGAGAACGCTGGAACTTACTTCCCGTTCTTCAGTGGGAACCGCAGGAGTCCTGTACGTTTTCAGCGCTCCGATGATGATAGTTACCCCGAAAATCTTGCTCAGGACCTCTGCCGGCAGGACCGCTGCCACGGCTGCTCCCCCGAAACTTGCGACCAGGCCGAAAATCCCGATCAGGACAGCAGGCTTCCAGAGCACGGCCAGGTTTCGCTGGTGCTTCAACACCCCACTTATGGCGTTTGGAAGGATTACAAAAAGGCTTGTCCCAAAAGCGATCCGAATCGCCAGGTCAGGGGAAATCCCTTCCGCCTGCAGGACCCAGAACTGGACAGGGGACATGATAAAACCCCCACCCACACCCAGGAGGCCCGAGATCAGGCCCGTAAAAGCGCCTGTGAAAAGGAGGATTATGAGGTAGAGGGGATCGATGGGGGTCATCTCCAGAATTAATGTTTCCGGGGTTTATGGTTCTTGGGTCTAAATTCTGAACTAAAATCATGATTTGAGTTTGGATTTGAGTTTGGAATTGGTTTTGGATTTGAGTTTGGATTTGAGTTTGGAATTAATCATTTTTTTCGGGGTTTTTCTGTTCCTCCGAAGAACACCCTTCAAATGTACAGGTTTCCGCATCTTCCGTATCTTCCACATCCGAAGTAGGTTTATGGAAATCAACTATTTCGTACTTGAAATATATGCCGTTACTGCTTGAATTAATATGGAAAAATCCGGTACTTGCAGAAAAATTATATTTATAAGGGTATCCCATGCGGATACAAAGTGCCTGCCATTGTTAAGTAATTTCCCCTTTCCTCTGGCAACCGGGAATTCTCTCACAGGAACTGTTTCCCGAATTGCTGAATTCCTCAAGCCCTTCTCCGGAGTTCATGAATCTGTATAAAACGTTCCGAAATGATTTTTTCAAGGCTTTCGGTGTTGTTTTCATCACCTTTTTCAGCTTTATTTTCGGATTCCTGAGTTCCGACCCCGAAAACGTTCATCTTCCGGATAGCCCGGTTGAGGTGAAGCGCCCTGTATATCAGTTCGGGGTTCATGACCTTTGCAAGGGCTGTGTATTCCTTTTCCCCGAAGAGCAGTTCAGGATTTTCCTGAATAGCCTGAATAGCCTCAGGACCCTGCATGGGTGCTGTTTTATTCCGGTAGCAGTAGAGGAGTTTCGGGGTATTGTGAGGAGTCCCGTACAGCGTTTTTCGGAGGTGTTCGCTGACGGCTTCGTAAGATTCGGCCTCTGCCCAGAACTCGAAGAGGAGAGGAGATGCTTCCGGGTAGTTCAGGTAGAGAGGGGCTTTTCCTGCTTCATCCAGGACCAGTTCCATGAGTGCATTTTTGAGTTTTTCCTGCTCACCGGATGGTGTAGCGGCTTGAGCACCTTTTTCCTGAAGCTTTTTGTATGTCTGCAGGGCAAGGGAAAGTACTTCTTCCGCTTCTCCCAGCTCTTCAATTTTGGCCTCTTCTTCTTCTTCTTCTTCTTCTTCGGCTCACAAAGCCTGTAGAACGTTTTGCAGCTTTGAGAGTTCAAAATTATTTAGGGATTTGGGGGCATCTGACATGAATGATCTTCCTGTTTTTTGTAGAACTTCTGCTTTCTTGACGAGATTCCTTTCTTTTGTATAGCTTCGTTTTTTATAAACCCTGCACCTGGGTTTCAATAATTTGTTCTGCCAAACATGGATGAGAGGTAAATTGTGCAGTTTTTTCTGGCAGCAAATAGCAATAAATATATCATGAGTTTCTCACAATATAGATCCAAAACTTTTTAAAAATAATATCTTACAATATATTCACTTCTCTTGAGAGGCGCTCCCATGATCGAAATTGAGTTACACGGCACTTATAACATCTACTACGCAATCCAGGGCATGCGAAACCCGAAAAACTCGTGGCACCTGATGGACAGCAGTGAACCGGAGGAGGACGGAAACTGCCAGCTCGGGGAAAAGGACCTTAGACTCGCCCAGATGCTGACCCTGGCAGGCACGGAACATTCAAAGTTCCTCAGGTTTATCCCGGTCTGCTTCGACATCAATGCTCCCTTTTACTGGTGGAAGGAATTTGACACCTACAAGTTCGTGGAAAAGAACTCCTGCTCCACCATGCACAAACTCACCAGCCGCCCCCTGACCCTCCGGGACTTCTCCTTTGACACTGTGACCGAATACCGGGAAGCCCAGATCGTACACCTGAACGAACTGATCGAGACCTACAACTCCTGCAAAGGAGAAAACGAAGAGGACGCAGCATACCGGAAAGAGGTCTTCAGGGAACTTGTCCAGGACCTCCCGAGCGCCTTTATGCAAAAGAGGACAGTCATCACCAACTACGCCGAACTCCGGAACATCTACTTCCAGCGCAGGCACCACAAGCTTGAAGAGTGGAGGGAATTCTGCGCCTGGATGATTAGGGAACTTCCGTATTGCGAAGAACTGATTTGCCTTGAGAAGAAGGAGTAAGGTTGAGAATAAAAATGCGGGAATGAAGAGGATGGGAATAAGAAACTGAATAATAATCTTAATAAAAAACACAGTATAAAAAAACCTGGATAAAAACGATGGGAATAAAAAGGATGAGGTTTGTAGGGTAAAATGAATAACATTGAGAACGCTGTTCCTCCGTATACAGTCTAGCCGGAAACTGATTGCTTTCAGAACCCCGGGTTCTCACCGGTCAGCTTGCTGACCGGCTTTTTCTTAAAAATTTATTAAAAAAAGTGGAAATTACCTCCCCCTTTTCCATTTCTTATTTATTATTTTTATTTTTATATACACTTTAAATTTATTAAGCATGATGTCCAAATAATAACCGGTGATTATTTTGGACTATTCTTCTCTCGATCTTCAGTTTACCAGACCCCCCGGAGCATCTTCATACAAATACCGCGCTTCCATTCTGGAGGATGGAAATGTTGTATCAAGCAAAGATTTTGAACTCAGGCGAGACCTGAAGTTCCAGCAGATGCTCGACAGGATCGAGAAAAAAGCCGTAGCTTCCTCACCCCAGCCGGAAGAAGATGTCCACATCGAGTTCGGGAAAATGCTGTACGAAAAAGTTTTCTTCGGGGAACTGGGCAAGCATTTTAATGAACTTCTTGAAGAAGTAAGAAATAACGGCAATGGGCTCAGGATTTCTCTCAGGTGTGACGGAGGAGTCCCGGAAATTGCGGCGCTGCCCTGGGAATACCTGCACAACGGGGAAGATTTCCTGATCACCAGAAGGAATGTTTTGATTTCAAGGCTCCCGCCGGAGATTAGAAAGACCGAGCTTGCACCCCTCGATTCGGTACTTAGAATGCTGGTTATCATTTCCGCTCCGGATGACCCCAGAATTTCACCTTTGAACACGGAAAAGGAACAGGAAATCATCCTTGAAGCCGTAGACAAACTGGAAAGAGATCAAAAAATAAAAGTGGACTTTACCGAAGACGCAACTTTTGAAAATGTCGAGGGCTACCTGAACGAAAAAGATTACCATATCGTTCACTTCACAGGACATGGGATAAACATAGATGGAAAAGGGCATCTTGTGTTTGAAGCAGAAGACCAGAAAGCAAGGCTTATTGACAACAAAACCCTTTCCGACCTCTTCTCCGAAAGAGGCATCCGGCTTGTCGTACTCAGTTCCTGTGAATCAGCCAAAGGTTCAAATAAAGAAGCTTTCGGGGACCTGGCAAGCATGCTTTCCCAGAGAAGGATTCCTGCTGTCGTGGCAATGCAATATTCGGTAATCGATGACGTTGCCACAAAGTTTGCATACACCTTTTACAAAACGATTTCAGACGGAAGACCTGTTGACCTTGCCCTGAAAGAAGCCAGGATCGTGATGAAGAATTCGGAAAAGAGCAACGGACTTGACTTCGCAACTCCGGTCATGTATTTGTCGGACCCCAGATGCGTCCATGTAGGAAACTTAAAACCGGAACCTTCGGAATTCGTCATCAAACCCAGAATGATGCCGGACCTGCAGGTCATGGAAAAAGGCTTTGTTGCCAGGAGAAAAGAACTCAGGATTCTTGAAAAAGGTTTCAAATCCGATGTAAAACGGGCTGCCATCATCCATGGCTTCGGAGGGATTGGAAAAACCGTACTTGCAACCCGACTTGCGTTAAAAATGGGCGATTACTTCGAAGGCACTTTAGGAGTGAGATGCACCCCCACCACCAGGCCGGAAGATATCCTGAACAAGTTCAATGGCTTTTTGATGATGAAAGGAAGGTCTGAACTGAACCAGATCCTGAACCAGCAAGTCCCACTTGAAGTTAAAACTTCATTACTGGTCACAATATTGAATCAGATAAGGTTCCTGGTCATCTTCGACAATTTTGAGGACTGCCTGAACGAAGACAGGAACGATATCGAAAACCCAGAACTCAAAGTCTTCATCCGGCACCTCCTTAATAACACAAGCAGAAACACAAAATTCATCATAACAACCCGCTATGACTTCGACCCCCTTGAAGGCAGGCTTACCGGTGGCATAGAACACATCTCACTTCCGGAACTCCATTTCCCGCAGACCAACTGGCTAATGAACAACTACACGGAACTGGCAGATCTGGGAATCCGGAAGAAAAAGGAAATATACGATGTCATAGGCGGCCACCCCTGGACGATAGGCCAGTTTGCAAAACATGCCGCTGTGCAGGGAGTGGACGACTTACTGCTGGACCTGCAACCCCTGAAAAAGGACCTTATCGAATTCACCCTTCTGGACAAGTCCTATTCAAAACTGGACGACGCCGCAAGAAAACTGCTCCTCTGCACCTCAATCTACGAAGAAGCCATCCCTGTAGAAGCCCTATCCTGGATTGTCGGGGATGAGAATGATGCAAGCCCGACTGTCGGAGAACCTCTTCAAAAGCTCCTCCAATGGGGTCTGATCTCAAAAGAGCAAGAATACGGCAAGACTGTTTACTCAGAACACACGATTGTAAAAGATTTCACACGCAAGAAACTGGAAGAAGATGGACTTGACAAAAAGGAGCTCCTCATCAGGGCTGCCAGATATTACGAGAATCTGGTCACTCAATCCGGAAACCTCTGGGATCACCTGAAAGCGAGAGATTATTATTATCAGGCAGAAGACTGGGAAAGTGCAAGCAATATTGTGGAAAGTACATCCGACTACTTGATCCGCTGGGGACATATCGAACTTGCACTGAATCTGTTAGACGAATCCATCAAAACAACCTCAGGCTCTACACAGTTAAACGCTGAGTACACCCGTGCGACTATTTTCTATCGTCTTGGAGACCTGAATACAGCTCATGAAATATATAAAAAGATTAAATATAAATATGAGGAAGGGGGGAATATAAGGGGGGTAGGAGTTGTATTTCATGCGATAGGAATGATTCATCAGAAGCAGGGCAGCTACGAAGAAGCAGTCAAAAAGTATAACGAGTCCCTGAAAATTGAAGAAGAACTGGGGAACAAAAGCGGAATTGCTTCAACACTGCACCAGATAGGAAT
>JAENZL010000005.1:0-115828 GCA_016841265.1 Methanobacteriota archaeon
TCCAAACTTCTGTAATAATTAGACGTTCGGAACTATACTTAATCGGAACTACTGATATTATTAATAGAGAGTTATTTTATTGTAGTGTTGGGAAGTTGACGGCTCCCATCTCCCACCTGTCGGCCGACGGCCTCCGAGGAAGGAGTCTTCCCGCCTTCGGAGATAAAATCAATAATATATATGACTGCCCGACTGTTAAAACCTACCAAAAAAAGACCTGCCTTATGAAGTGGTTACCATTCAAATTGCGGCCATTCCCGACTCCCGGGAACTGGAAACAGAAAACTTCAGGTTCACAAAAAAAGGGGAATTAGAAACACCAGTTTTCAAAAAAAGGGGAATTAAAAACTCCGGTTTTCAAAAAGAGGGGCATCCGGAACTTGCAGTCTTTTACGAATTCCATTCCCCGACCACCCGATAAGCAGATTGAGGGAACAACATTACAGTATTTTTTATATTTTCACAGCACCCGGCAGGGGAGAACCCGGGCATTTCAGGAAGCCGGGAGTTGAAGGCGTTCCAGAGGGCGTCCATTTTTTCAGAGGGCGCGTTCAGGGGGATTTCACAGCCTGTTGAGAGGATAAAACCCTTTGAAGGAGCGGCTTCCAGACAGCTTTTCACTTCGAGCCTTATATCGGCTGTCGAGCCGGGGGCAAAGGTGGTCGGGTTGATGTTTCCCATAAGGCAGATCCCGCTTTCCGTGAAGTCCCGGAGACCCTTGAAACAGCAGCGAGAACTGCAGCCGATGCATTTGTGCTTGTGAAGCCTCGTGCATTCGGCTCCGTAGGGCTTCCCGAGAGCTGCAACATCCCCGAAGGCGAAGTTCAGAGCGTCGGGTTCAAGCGCCATTTCCAGGTCAAGGAAAGCATGGGATGCGCAGTTGTGGGAGATGACGTACCCATCGTTTGCCTTGATGTGCGTGTAGAGCTCTTTTGTGTAGGGCAGCATGAACTCCTCGGCCATTTGCCGGCTAAAGAGGTCGGCTGCGCTTCCCCCGTTATCCACAAAGATGCCGTCTACCCCTGCCTCGAGCAGGAGGTCTGCAAAGAGGGTGGAGCATTCCGTGAGCACGTCAAGCAGGAAATGGACATTTTCCTCGTTTTTGAGCATCTCAACGCAGAGCCTGCTTACCCCAAGCATCTGGCCTGCAAGCATCAGCGGGGAAAGCATGGCTCCCGTGATGAAAGCCTCGTCTCCGATTTCTTTTTTGAGGATTTCAATGGCTTCTATGATATCTGCGGTCCGGTCCGAGCAATCGAGATTCCGGGGATTTAGAACCCAGTAGTCCGCTGCGCATTCCAGGGCATAGCGCCCAACCGTCGGATACCCGTCCTCTTTGATGCACACCCTCGTCCCGAGCGCTTCCGCCTCCGCGAGCAGACAGCCCCAGGGAGCCATCACGTTGTCGTGATGGTACATCTCTCTTGCAAGGATCTGCGCCTGCGCAATCCCCCGGGCAGAATGATAGACATCCTTAAAGCTGGCCCCCATCCTCTCAAGCACCGCATTCCCGGCTCCGAACCAGAGGTAGCCGTAAGGTACCCTGTCTACTTCCCTCATCTCAAGCGCATTAATAAAACGTTCCCTGGATGTCATTTCATAGAACATTAACACACACCCAACCATTCGATAAAAATAAATTGAATAATATAAAACTGTATGAAAGAGTAACAGTGTTAACCTATATTTACTTTCTGCCCATGGGAAGGCGAGAGAAGCGGAAAAACTTTAGGGAAAGAGGCCGGAAAATAAGGGATCAGGAAAGCCGGATTCCTTTAAAGCCAGAGAAAGAGGGACAGAGGAAGAGAAAAAAAGAAGAGAAAAAAAGAAGAGAAAAAACAAAAAATTTAATTACAGCCCAACAGTATTTAAAAACATGACAGAAACGTTCACATTCACTGTAATCGTGAACAAAAAAGGGGAATCTTACGAGTCACTTTGTCTGGAACTGGACGTAACAAGCCGGGGGGAAACAATCGAAGAAGCAGTTACAAACCTGAAAGAAGCCGTTGAACTTTATCTTGACAACGAAGATATCGCCCTTCCAATCAAGCGTCCCTTTATGACCACTTTCGAGGTGACGGCTCAAAGGAAAATAAAAAAGCAAACAAAAGAACCACAGTAAAAAAAGAGAGAAAGGAAAGCAGAGAAAAAATAAAAAAGAAGAGATGTACAGAGAAAGAAGATGCCCGGGAACACTTTATCCTTTTTACTTTATCCCCTTGTACAGCAGCTCCGGAAAATCCACCCTCCCTCAAGAGTGAAATCAGGAGCAGGATTCAGCAATCCCAGGCATTTCTTTCACAATTATCACGTCTTGTTCTTTTCACTTCCCATATCCAGTATACAATAATCGTCTAAATTATTTTAAATTAATTCGTTGAAAATTTTTAGTCACATAAAAAATAATCTCCCTGAAAAAGTTTCTAAACCTGCATAGAATTTTACAGGGCATATATTTTCAATCAGATGGGCGGATTCCGGAAAAACTTCTCCTTTTCAAAGAAATAGGATGCAGGAGCGAAGGTAAAGGTTGAGAAGGAACTGATGAAGTAAACCGTAGAAAAAACAGAGAAAATGAAAGATCCCTCCTTGTCTCCTTCGGACTTAAACGCACAGAAAATAAGAGTGGAACCATCTACAGGGAAAAACACAATCGGCAACAAGTGAAAAAAATAAAAAAAGAAAAAGACGGAGGAAAATGAGGTAATAAGAAACCCGGAAACACCTGATCTTTCTTACTGTATCATCGACTACAGACTCTCCGAAGATGTGCTCCCCTTAAGCACGGGTCCGAAGCAGAACCGGTAATTCCCGGGTTTTCATTTCAATGAGTTATTTCCCTTATTCGTGTTCCCATTTAGCGTACCATTTCCCAATCATACAATTATACCGGAAATTATTTTAAATTAATTCGTTGGAAATTTTTAATTGTACAAAAAACTTCTCCCCTGAAAAACTTTTGAAGCCTGCATAGAATTGGACATGAAACTTATTTTTAATCAGAGACACCGCTCAATAAAAACAGAAAGGACGGAAACAAATGGAGAAAAATGAAGAAAAAGGGAGAAAAATGAAGAAAATGAGAGAAAAATGAAGAAATACCATTTCCAGAGAATTTGGGCCGAGAAAGTAGAATAACAAAAGAAAATCAAAAAAGCAGAGACAAAGACATCGAAAAAAAGAAAAGATTCACAGCGTAAGAAAAAGCCCGGAAATTTTTGATCCTTTTTACTGCAGCCCCCACTGCAGCCCCTCCGAAAATGTGCTTCCCTTAAGCGCGGATCCGGATCAGGACCGATGATTTCCAGGCATTTCTTTCAACCGGTTTATTTCCCCTGTTAATTTCCCCGGTTCACTTACCATTTCCCAATCATACAATTATACCAGAAATTATTTTAAATTAATTCATTGAAAATTTTTAATCGCAAAAAAAAGTTCTTAGCTAAGAAACTTTCAAGCCCTGCATAGAATTAGACAGGAGAGTTAATTTCAACCAGATATCCTGGATATGGAGAGTCTACGGAACGGAATAGAGAATCGTAGGATATAAGTAACCCCTCCTACGAAGACCGTAAAATCAAATAGTAAAATCGAATATCCCAGGAATCCTGGCGAGCATAAGTAAAGAGAAACAGAAACTTACCTCATTTACAGAGAATTCAGGCTGGAAAAGCAGGAAAACAAAAGAAAATCAAAAACGCAGAGACAAAAACATCGAAAAAAAGAAAAGATTCACAGCGTAAGAAAAAGCCCGGAAATTTCTGATCCTTTTTACTGCAGCCCCCACTGCAGTCCCTCCGAAAATGTGCTCCCCTTAAGCACGAGTCCGGATCAGGACCGATGATTTCCAGGCATTTCTTTCAACCGGTTTATTTCCCCTGTTAATTTCCCCGGTTCACTTACCATTTCCCAATCATACAATTATACCAGAAATTATTTTAAATTAATTCATTGAAAATTTTTAATCGCAAAAAAAAGTTCTTAGCTAAGAAACTTTCAAGCCCTGCATAGAATTAGACAGGAGAGTTAATTTCAACCAGATATCCTGGATATGGAGAGTCTACGGAACTGGAGGAACCAGATAAACAGCAAATTCTTCGTCTTTCAGGTTTCCTTCAGTCCCCCAAACTTTCCCTCTACATAATACCTGGAAAAACCGGATTTTGTCGACATGTCAAAAAACATACCCCGCCGAGAGACCTTTTCAAAAGAAGACGGAGCAAAAAACAGATAAAAACACAGTAAAAAAGAACATAAAAACACACAGTCACACAAAAACGTACAATCACACAAAAAAGCGCATCAATAAAAAAGCATAGCAAGAGAAGTAAAAAAAGAAGAGGAAGAAGAAGAAGCCCGAGAACACCGCGCCTTTTTACTGTATCCCCCAATACAGCCGCTCCGAAGATATGCTCCCCCAAGCATAATGATACGAAGCAGGATCAGAGTCCTCAGGCATTTTATTTTGTGTCTGATTTCTCCCCTATTCTCTCCCAGTCCCAATTACACAATTATATTGGAAATTATTTTAAATTAATTGATTGAAAATTTTTAATCACACAAAAAAGTATTTCCCCGAAAAAGTTTCGAACCCTGTATGAAATTGGACAGGACACGTATTTTCAACCAGAAACACGGACTTCCAAAAACTGCCCTCAAATTAGAACTTTGATCGAAATTAAAAACTTAACAATTTGAAAGTTACTTTTGACTTTTACATGATTCCTTTTTACCAAAGGGGCGTTCTCCTGTTAGATAAACAATGAGGATTGTAAGGTATCCACCTGCAATATTGACAGGGTAAGGAAGGAAAATATCTAATGAAGAAGTTACCACCGTTACCAATAACCACAAAAGAAAACCCGTCAGCGCACTTTTCATAAAAAAGATGTCACGGCGTTTTACATTTCCACCAAAACTCCTGCTGTATACCAGATAATGTCCGAAGAACAAGAAGAATAACAACAAACCACTCGTGAGCCATTGGTCAACTTGGTTTTCAGGAGGTATTGAAGTAATTTCATTACCACTCACTACAGTAGTTTCTGAGAATAAAATAAATTTAGTAAAACTGATCAAAAAAATCCAAAAATAAAATAATGTGAGCCCAAAAAGGACACCACATATTTCATGAAATTTTTCACCATTTGATTTCATTTATAGCACCATGAGGAGTTTTGCGCGCTTATTAAGGAGTACCTAAACCTAAGTCATCCCATAGAGTATAGGCAGAAATGCGGAAATATTCAGGTAGATACTCTACAAAAGGAGGCACCGGAACGATTGTCCAGCCCCAGTCATAAGATTCCCAGCACCAAATGCAACCCTCCTCGTCCAGAAGAATTGCACAGTAAGCATTACCCAGTATCAGACCAAGTGCTGCTCCGGCAATAGCACCGACTGGATTCATCTCCGATAAAATTGCACCAATAGCAGCTCCTGCCACCACTGCTGGCATATTGGAGATAGTATTTGAGATAGAATAAGAAATGTGATAATGCCTGAGATCGTATCCATTTATGTAGCAACTCTCCCATGGCTCAATTCTATAGGCGTAGTAATCAGGGTGTGGATACTTTATCCCATACCCATCGGCAAAGTAGACCCCATCCCACCGGTAATTATAACTTGAGATAGTAGCTGTTAGTGAGGCATCGTTTTCACAGATTGCACTTCCAGTAGAACATCTGATGCCCTCTTCAGCCGATCCAGGGGCAAGAGGGTTGTAATCAGTTATGTAGGTATCATACAAGTCATCTTCGTAATATACATTTGTCTTGAACTTATTCGAATCTTTGGAGACTTCATACCGGACATTCACTTTATCTTTTTTCTTATTTTTCCCGTTTTTACTCAAATCTTCTATTTCCATTACAGCTTCCGTGAGTTCTGGATTTGATTTAAAGGAAATACATACGTCACCAACTTCCAAAATGACAGATGTTTTTGTGTTTTCAATTATTTCAATCTCAGGAATGTTTTCTTTTTGAACCTGATCAGCAAGATTCAATGATTTTTTATCTAATTCTGCCGAGGCACTTACAACCGGTGCAAATACAACGCATACCATTATTGCAGCAGCCAGAAGTGCAGAAACTCTTAATGAGATAGTTTTCAATATTTTCACATCTTCCATTTAGATCGTAACGAGGCAAAAACAAAAAGATTAAACTGGAATAAAACCCCTTTATTTTTGCCTTCGGGCTCATGGGATTCATCCAGAGTGACGAATGCAGGTTGAGCCTCATGAAATATCTATTGAAATAATGTTAGACACTAGTAACTAAATAGAAACAAAATATAAGAAGTTGTCGCACTTTTCAAAAAAATAATAACACAATGAATAATTATTAAATCAGTTTTCAACTTTTACGACGCTGCCAACAATAACACATAGAAACTTTTTAAAGAGATCATTTCAGGACATGCTACCTTCAAAAAAAATAATATAATACGTTGTGAATTATTTTAACACTATGTTGAATTTTTAATCGCACAAAAAAGTTTTTCCCTGAAAAAGTTTCGAACCCTGTATGGAATTGGACAGGACACGTATTTTCAACCTGAAACACGGACTTCCAAAAACAACCCCCATGGCACAAAAATTAAGTACCATAAATAAGGTATAGCTAAAAGCCTTCATGCGCAGTCCTGTAGGGTAGTGGTCAATCCTTCGGGCCTTTGGAGCCCGGGACAGCGGTTCGAATCCGCTCAGGACTATACTATTTTTTTTGGGAAAATCCTTAGCCGTATTTATTTGCTCCTAAAATTATTCTCATTTTTACAAAACCCCCTCGGATAAATCCTACTAACTGACCATTGCAAAAGACAACGGGATTTATCTTTACTTCATCCCCGTGCAGTTCAGATTCAAAAAGTACTCATTCTCCAAAATTGGACATATCTTCACAATTATCTTGAACAAAGTCGTAAACATCCTGAATTACATAAAAAAATACAACAACAACGTTAAAACCAAGAACTCCCATTGTTGTTTTTATCTCACAAGGCCACAAATTGCAGATAAGGTAAATAATTATGCTTAAAATTACAAACAACATCGAAGCAAAATAAAATGCTTTTTTTAAAATATCCAAAACGAAACCAAAATCAAATCTTTTACTCATCAGTTTTGTCTTATAATTATAATGCTGTTTATAAAATCTCTTTGGATTTTCTTCATAAACTTTATAAAATATATATATAGAAGAAAAAAAGAAAGAAAAAAATGGGGAATATATTACAAACTGTTGAGGAGTTAATTTTTGCATACAAGTTGCAATAATAAATATGAAAAAAATCACAAAGTATGTGAAAAATAAATATTTACTCTTCAACTGTTATTGAACCTCCTCATAGCTTTAACATCACTATCCCTAGCACTCGCTCCAATCGTACCCCCTAAAGTTGCCCCGATTAAAGCGCCTTCTGGGCCAATACATAATCCAATTAACCCACCAATAATAGCGCCCGCCGTTGCATCTGCCGCATCAGATTCAGCATAGACTTGATCACTCAAAAAATTGGCATGTGACCCACATTGAGGACAAACCACAGATATGAATGAGGGGAGATTACTTCGTATATTAACACTAAAGTCAAAATCGAGGTATATTTTTTCTCCACACCTTCTACATATGACATAAAGTTTCATTATCTCAAAGTAACTACCCACTTGTCACACTTAATGTTTTTGATATGTAATTACTAATTATATATCAAAACTCTGGACAAAAGGATAAAACATTATAAACCTCCCCCAGCCTCCTAATCTTCCTCGTTCTAGCCACCAAGCCTTCATAACTCTTTGCCATCTTTATTGGCTTTACAAACCCTTTTTTTGCAGGGAACTGATATCGATCACGGAACGCCACAAACATTCTAGGTGGCAGGAAAAAATGGGCACTTGTAGGAAGAGAAAAGACAATGTGAGTTTTCACTGGTAAATATAATTTGGAATTTATATTATAAAAACTTACAATTCCAAACTTCATTTTCAAATTTAAGGAAAGCCGCCAGGCAAGCTGGCGGAGGCACCCTGCAATTATCAGAAAAAAATATAGATGGTTAATGAAAGCATTATAAATTCGAATCCTCACCAACCTGCACATTAAAGGAACAAAAAAACCCGAAAAAGTCGAAAAAGTGGACTATCCGCCTGTGAAATTAAAAAAAATCGTATTCAGGACATGCGACATGAAACTCGTAACCACATGTCCTTTTGCTAAGAAGTTTTCCGTTTGGCGATAGTATTTTCAGAGACTTTGGCACTTATCGCCGAATTCAATTAAGTACTATTTGGGAACCAGCAGTGAATTAGAGTTTATGCCCGGATTTTTGTTCGCAAATAATTGCATCCCAGTATTTTTCAACTCTTTCTGCAGAAATCATAGCTCCTGTGACTTTAATGTCCTCGTTTATAATTCTACAATGGGTGGGGTATAGATTTTCTTCATATTCGGGACATTGATTGCATTCTCTATAACACAAAAATTCCATTACACTAACTCCGTGGGGTTTTTTAAATTAAGGGAAATATAATAGATTCAGTATATTGGCATACATTATAAATATATACATTTATTTCCAAAACTTTTTTTGTTAGTTGGCTGGGGACTCCCTTCGGAGAAAAACCTGTTAAACCCCTTCCAATCTTCCGGATCGTCCTTAATTAAGGCAACTGATCTGAATCCTCACCAGCCCGCAGATTCTCAAACAAAAAGAAAACGATGCTTGAAAATAGAAACCTGAAATGAAAAAAAGCTCGATATAGGGGTGATCCATAAGGATCTTCCAAAATTGAATGAAGTCCCGTACTCATCAAGTTGCACGGCTTCCCCATTCTTTGTATCTCTGTCCCTATGGATCAAGTAATAATATGTAACGAATAATATAAAAGAATAACCATAGAATATCAGTTTCTTCAATTAGTCCTATTATTTTGCGGATCAGGGGCCCCATAATAAGGACAAAAACATATTCGAGAGTACCTGAACCGGGGCCTTGCCCATCTCTTACCGTGCCTATCTCTTACATTGCTTATCCTTCCCCTTGCTTACCCTTCCCGCATATTCCTGAGGATTTCCCGGAGAGCCGGCCTTTTTCCGTACATAAGGAGGTAAGCCCTGAAAAGGCGGCTTGAGAATATGATTACACCGTGGATTGAGATCATCAGGATGAAAAGGCTTGCTGCAATCTGGTAAAAAGGCACTTCCGTAGCCCCGATCCGGACCAGCATGGCTACAGGAGACGTGATGGGAAAGAGGGAGAGAGAGATGGCGAGGAGGCTGTCGGGTTTTGTAAGCAGGAGCTGCATGAAAACCAGGGGGGCAGCGGCTGCGAAGGTAAAGATCCCGGCTACCTGCTGGCTTTCCTGGAGGGAGGAGGTCATGGCTCCAACAGCGGCCATAAGGCTTGCGAAAAAGAGGTAGCCGAATAGGAAATAAACCACAGCCAGGAAGAGCAGGAAGGGGTCCAGGCTCAGAGGAAGGGCATACGAGGCCCCGAGAGCGACTGCAGAGATCCAGACCACGATTTGAAGGAGGCCGACTGCACCCAGGCCCAGGACCTTGCCGGTCAGGAGTTCGGTGGGAGTTGCGGAAGAAAGCAGGACTTCGATGACCCGGTTCTCCTTTTCTTCGGAAACGCCGCGGAGAAGGAATCCTGATGCCGAAAAGATGCTGAAGAAGAGGAGGAAGGCGGTGAGGAAAGGAAGGCCAAGATCCCCCAGGATATCCGCAACGCCCTGTTCATTGGCTTCTCCTCCCTCCCCGATGTCGAACATCTTAATGTTGACCGGGTCCTTGACCCTCACGAGCACGGCTTCGTCAACCTCGTCCTGCAGGAGAGAGGTGACAACGATATCGGAAAGGTCTGCCGCAAGATTGGCCCTGGGTACTGTAACTCCTTTTTCGGAGACATAAAGTTCGATTACCCCGGTCTCCAGGAAGCCCTCCGGGATTAAGAGATAGGAAGAGATCTCACCGGCCCTGAGCGCCCGGCTGGCTTCAGGGTTATCCTCGTACCTGACAAACTCTATTGTCGAACTTTTTTCCCCGAAAGGTCCCACCGCAAACCCTCCGTCTGTGACTTCCTCGGGAAAGTCAAAGGACCCGGTAATGTCTACATAACCTACGCTCTGGTCCTCGGAAGGGGTCATGCCGGCAAGCAGGGCAGGCACAAGGGTGATCCCTGCCAGAAAGACCGGAAAAATGAAAGTCATGAAAAGGAATTCCTTGCGCTTCACGGTTTTCAGGAACTCGTGCCTGGCAACCGTAAATGCCTTTCCTGAAAATTTACTCATTGGCGTTGGCCTCCACCGTTTCAATAAAGATCTCGTTCAAGGACGGAAGTGCCTGCTCGAAACGCAAGACTTCGACCCTCCGGACAAGCTCCTCCAGGATTGCTTGCGTCCCTGTACCATCCTCCGGAAAGATCTCCACGAACTTTTTATGCTCTTCTTCGTGCTCCACAATTCTCCTGACCCCCGGGATTCCCCTGAGCACACTCAGAGCGTCACCTCCTGAACCGGCTCCTGCACCGCTTCCAACATTGAGTCCAGTACCGAGTCCAGTACCGAGTCCAGTACCGAGTCCAGTACCGAGTCCAGTACCGAATCCAGCATCGAGTCCTGAGCCGTATTCCGAACCATGTCCCGAGCCATACCCTGCGAATTCCACCAGCAGGGAATTTTTCCCGCGCTCTTTCCGGATCTCTTCCACGCTGCCGTAAAGCACCCTTCTTCCCCTGTCGACCACCAGGATCCGGTCGCAGAGCGTCTGGGCCTGTTCCATTATGTGCGTGGAGAGGATGACCGTCTTCCCGGCATTCCTGTACTCGATAATCCTGTCCTTGACCGTCTTTGTGCTCACCGGGTCAAGCCCCGAAAAAGGTTCGTCCAGGACTACAAGGTCCGGGTAATGAATAATTGAAGAAAGAAACTGGATTTTTTGCTGCATCCCTTTGGAGAGTTCTTCAACCCTTTTTCCCCTGTGCTCGTAGAGCCCGAGGGACCGCAGCAAGGATTCGGCATTTTCCCGGGCCTGCTTCCTGGAAACGTTCTTAAGCTGCGCCAGGTAGACCAGCATATCGACAAGTTTTGTTTTCCGGTACAGCCCCCGCTCCTCCGGGAGATAGCCGATCCTGTCCTTTCCGGCAGGGTCCAGGGATGCCCCAAAAACCCGGATCTCCCCCGAATCGGGCCTGATAATATCCAGAAGCATCCTGATAAGCGTGGTCTTCCCGGCCCCGTTTGGTCCGAGCAGCCCGAAAATTTCTCCTTTTTCGACGGAAAAAGAGATGTCACTGATGACATCTGTTCCCCCGAAGGACTTTGACACTCCTTCAACTTCAACAACATGCATCCGATTAACTATATCCCCATAAGGCAATAAAGCTAATTCAGTACAAAATCAGAAAAATACCCACATATCCGGGTCTCCGGGATACACAATGCTCCCGAAACTAATCATCCACAACAGTATCAGCCTCGACTGCTCAATAAGAGGCTTCGAAACCAACCTCAAACCCAACCTCGAACTCCACTACGGAATCCTGAAAAGCTAAAGTCCCGATGCCATACTCATCGGCTCGAACACCGCAAAAACCGGAATCGAACTCTTCTGTGAAGAAATTGAAAGCTGAAATTGAAAGCGTGAACTTCAGGACAGGGTATTAAGAGGCAATTCCCTCGTGCACGAACTTCCGGTAAACAAACTCTGAGATTGCAAACATTGGAAGTTTTGAATATTTAACAAGCATGTGTTTTTTACCCTCAGGGATATAGACCCCTATTTTTCCAGCCTCCTCAAGGGCATTATTGGAAAGGCTGTAAGTGTAAATTACACCGTCATCATGATATTCTATCTTTTCACTCACAAAACCGGTTATAATCATATCCTCAAGAATGTCACTCAAATCCCAGGAATATGGTCCGTAATGATATTCGTCGAACTGAAAAAGCTTTGGAAGCTCCAGTTCTTCCTGTCCGAGAAAAACCACTTTTTGAAGTTTGGTTATTCCTCTTATTTTTCCGAGGCAAGAGAGCAGTTCAATCAAAAACCACTTTCTTGAATCGAAGATATACTCCCCGTTCATAGTTATACGGATAAGGTATGTACGCAGGCTTTATATCATGTTCGATTTTGTTCTGCTGCATAAAAGAACATTATCGTGTCATTGCTGAATCATTAATGCAGCCGGGATAATTGCTGAATCATTAATGTAAAAGGGCTCGAAGCGTAAAAGCACGAATTAATGCGGGACATTAGGAGAGAAGAAAGTGAATCAGGTTCTCTGGCAAGTGCGCAACACGACAGGGATGCCCCATCTTTTCAAATATTTCTAGGAGAAAAGCCGGGAAAAAGGTCAAAATAAACTTTTTAAAGGAAAGCTCATGGAAGATAATTATAATTCCGTAGTGATCGGATTTTTTACCGCCTCTGGGCCATATTGGGGTAAAAGTCCGGAAATAAAGCCGATATAATCTGTTTATTCCACCAGGTTTGGCGTTGTTCCGGAAGGAAATTCCAGGAAAACCTCCATCATGATCATTAGTTACCAATTTTTAGAAAAAAATGCTCAATGAAAAGCTATATAATCCGAGGGGATATCAGACGCCCAAACTCCCGGAGAAAAAAAATGCCCGGGAAAGGATATTAACGGTGGAATGTGGATACGATTAAAAGATTCCTTTGTATTATATGCAATAGAGAGAACGGTTTCAGGAAAACAGCTTCAGAAGGGTACGGAACTGAAAAACCTGCAAACCCTTCAAAGTCTGGAAAAATATTAGACTATGCATTTTTAATTACCGGACCCCAGTTTCGGAAATATGCATTTTTAATTACCGGACCAAAGCTCCGGGAATATGCCCATTTAATTGCCGGGCCCCGGCTTTGGGAGTGAATGGCTTGCTCGAAGCCCTGGTGTACGGCGCTTTTGCCGCACTGTTTTCCGGAACCGTCCTTCCTCTTCTGTACCGCAGTAAAAACGCAAGAAAGGCCTCCTTTGGCCTATCCTTTATTTCTTCAATCCTGCTCCTGGGTTTTGCAGGGACAATCCTCTACACAGGAAAAGGGGCTCAATTTCCAGCTATCAGCTTTCTTCCGGGGCTGGACTTCACCCTGGGAGTAGACCGGCTCTCGGCAGGGTTTGTCCTGCTGATTGCAGCAGTCGTGCCCGGGGTCTCAATCTATTCCCTGGAATACACGGAACACGCAAAAAGTGAAGCAGGAAAAGACCTTCAGGCAGCCCTGACAAACCTCTTCATCCTTGCCATGCTGCTGGTCGTGCTTGCAGGCAATATGGTGGTTTTCCTCATATTCTGGGAAATCATGTCTCTCTCCTCCCTCCTGCTAGTACTCCATGACTATTCCTCAGAGGAGAACAAAAAAGCAGGTTTCTTTTACTTCGTGATGACGAACCTGAGCACGGCTTTTCTTTTCCTGGGCTTCATCAGCCTTTTCAGGCTGACCGGCTCTGCCGAATTAGGGCAGCTCGGACCGGTGGAACCCGGAACCCTGACCCTGCCCTTCCTCTGCCTCTTCACAGGCTTCGGGATCAAGGCAGGACTTGTGCCCTTTCACAAGTGGCTCCCCTATGCCCACCCTGCAGCCCCTTCGGGGGTCTCGGCTCTCATGTCCGGGGTAATGTTAAAGGTTGCAGTCTACGGCTTCCTGCGCTTCCTGCTTGCAGTTTCCTCCCCGGAACTATGGTGGGGCATCCTGGTCCTGACCGCAGGCAGCCTTTCAGCCCTTTTCGGGGTAATCTACGCCCTTAAGGAAAGTGACATAAAAAGGCTGCTTGCCTACAGCAGCATCGAAAATATCGGGATAATCTTCATCGGGATAGGGCTTTACATCATATTCGAAGCCGAAGGGCTCCCTGCCCTTGCCCTGATGAGCCTTACAGGGGCCTGCTTCCATGCCTTCAACCACGCCCTATTCAAAAGCCTGCTATTCCTCTGTGCAGGTTCGGTGGTCCATGCCACAGGTACCAGGAACATCGAAGCTTTCGGCGGGCTGGTAAAAAGCATGCCCGTTACCTCAGCCTTTTTCCTGATAGGCTCGGTCTCGATTGCAGCCCTGCCCCCGGCAAACGGCTTTGCAGGCGAACTCCTGCTCTACCAGGCCTTTTTCCAGGCATCGGCCCTCAACGACCCCCTGCTCACCGTGCTCCTGGTAATCGCCCTTTCGGGCTTTGCCCTGGCCGGAGCCCTGGCAGCAGCTCTTTTTGTAAAACTTTTCGGGATCACCTGCCTTGCCCTCCCGCGCTCCGAAGAGAGCCGGCTGGCTAAAGAAGTCCCTAAACTCATGCTAATCGGGGCAGCCGTGCCTGCAGCTTTCTGCATCCTGGCCGGGCTATTTTCAAAGCAGCTCCTTTCCCTTGCGGGCCTGGACGTCGAATACCCGGACCTGCTCCTGCTCGGGCTGCTGCTGGGGCTCATATACGCAGCCCTCTTCCTGGCAGTCCGTGCAAAGGAAAAGAGTGAAAAGGAAAAGAGACCTGCCCGGACCAGCGAGACCTGGGGCTGTGGGGCTCCCACCCTGACACCTTCCATGGAGTACAGCTCAGCAGGGTTTTCCGAGCCCCTGGTCATGATCTTCAAGAGCATATACAGGACCCGGATAGTGCACCGGCCGAAGTATTTCGACGGGCAGGAAAGCCTGTTAAAAAACGGAAATGTGGAAATCCGCCTGCTCCGCTTCTTTGAAGAATACCTCTACATCCCCCCTGCCCTCGCTATTGAGAACATTTCAAAGCGGGTCTCCAGACTGCAGAACGGCAAGCTTGACAGCTACCTCCTCTACGCCTTCCTTGCAGTCATTACCCTGATTCTTGTCACGGGGGTCCTCATATGAATACATCATTCCTGCTCTTTGCCCTGTTAAACCCGGCTTTTGCCCTGCTGGCAGCCTCCCTCTACATGGCCCTGATCCGGAAGGTAAAGGCCCAGGCCCAGGGGCGGAAAGGCCCGGGGCTCTTCCAGGCATACTATGACCTGAGAAAACTCATGCACAAAGAGGTAATTTATTCCCCGGTATCTTCCGGGATCATGCGGTTTACCCCATACCTCAACCTCGCGGCCCTGCTGGTCTGCTCCCTCTTCGTGCCCCTGGTCTTTGTACCGGAACCGGCGGGAGGGTTCGGGAACGTTATCGTCTTCCTCTACCTCCTTGCCCTGGAACGCTTCTTTACAGCCCTTTGCGGGCTTGATGCGGGAAGCGCCTTCGGAGGCATGGGAAGTTCCCGGTCCATGAGCCTGGCAGCTGTTATCGAGCCTACCATGGTGGTGGCCTTTGCCGCACTTGCCTTTGTCCTGAAGAGCCTGAACCTGCACGAGATGTTCGCCCTGACCGCAGGCTCCCTCCTACCGGTAAGCCCGACCCTTGTCCTGGTCTCTATTTCCCTCTTCATCATCCTCATCGTGGAGACCGGGAGGCTTCCCGTGGACAACCCGGCAACCCACCTTGAACTCACCATGATCAACGAGGCCATGGTCCTGGAACAGTCCGGGAAGAACCTGGCACTCCTGGAGCTTGCCCATGCCCTCAAACAGCTCCTCCTCATGGGGGTCCTGATAAACACGATCCTGCCAGTGGGACTAAGCACGGAAGCCAACGCCGGAAAAATTGCAGTATCAGCCCTGTCCTTCCTCCTGAAAGCCGGGGCTCTTGCCGTGGTGATCGGGCTCTTTGAATCTTCCCTTGCAAAAATGCGCCTCTTCAGGCTTCCTGCCTTTTACATGATGGCGTTTTTCTTTTCAGCCCTTACCATCCTTATCGAGGTGTTTGCATGATTGACCCGCTTTATCTCGAAGGCGTAATCAAGATCCTCTTCGTCTTCGTCCTGATCAGTGCAGCCCTGATCATCTCCACCCGCAGCCTTTCTTCGGTCCTTAATACCTACACTGTTCAGTCCTTCCTGCTTGCCGCAGTTTCCGTCCTCCTCTACCTGATAGACGGGAAGAGCGAACTCCTGCTGCTGGCAGGGCTGACCCTGGCAAGCAAAGTGCTCCTGATCCCCCATTTCATTAACAGGATCGAGGAGAAAATCAAAATCAGGAGAGACCTGGACTTCACCTACCTGGAACCCACTACCTCCCTCCTGCTGAGTATAGGCCTTATCCTGCTTTCCTATACCTTCCTTTCCCGGGTCTTCGGGGACCTTGCCCTCTCAAGGCTCTTCTTTTTCGGGGCGGTCATAGGGCTTTCCCTGACCCTCATGGGCATGCTTGTCATGTTCAGCCGGAAAAAGGTCATTACAAAAGCTCTCGGCTACCTCAGCATGGAAAACGGAGTCCTGATGTTAGGCATCTTTGTCACGGAACTCCCCTTCATCCTCGAAGTCCTGATTGTAATCGACCTGATAATCCTGGTCCTGCTGACCTCTATCCTGGCTGTGGGTCTGGACTCGAGCATCGAGGAGTACAGGGCAAAAATAAGGAAACTGCAGATCTGGAACGGAGGTGAAGCCCTGTGATTCGATTCTACCTGCTGGCAATGGGGGCTTTCCTTGCCCTCGGCCTCTTTCCGAAGTCGCACAGGCTCATGAACGCCCTTGCCTCAGGCAATGCCCTGCTGCACCTCGCCCTGACCTGCACAGCCCTGCTGACCCTTGACCTGCCTGTCCGGTACGGGCCGTCCCTTTACCTGGACCACCTGAACCTCTATGTAGAACTGATAACGGTCCTTGGTTTCTGCGCAGCAGCCCCCTATGCAAAAGGGTATACGGAAAGCCTGATGGAAGAGGGGGAACTTGACCCGAAGAACCTGAAACTCTTCTACCTGGCCTTCAACCTCCTGCTTGTTACAGCCACAGCAGCGCTTTTCTCGGATAACCTGGCCCTCTTCTGGATCTTTGCCGAACTTACCACGGTCTGTGCAGCCGTGCTCGTGTCGATCCTCTCGGCACGGGAGAACATTGACGCCGGCATGAAATACGTCTTCATAGTTTCAGGGGCTATGCTCTTTGCCTTCCTGGGGCTGATTTTCCTCTTCACCCTCTCGGCCAGGGCTCTTGGGGAAGGGACTCTCTCCTGGACAGAACTTATGGAAAACGCTTCGAGCTTTTCCCCTGCCCTCCTCCTTGCAAGCTTTACCTTCGTCTTCATAGGCTTCGGGGCAAAGGCAGGAATAGCTCCTTTCCACACCTGGCTTCCCGACGCTTATGCACGAGCTCCTTCCGTAAGCGCAATCCTCTCGGGGCTCATGCAGAACCTGGGGATCTACGGCATCCTCAGGACCTACGCCCTGCTCAGGGTCAGCGATTCAGCCCCCCAGGCTTCTTTCATCCTTATCGCGGCAGGCCTGTTTTCAATTGCCCTTGCGGCGTTCAGCATGCTCCAGCAAAGGAACCTGAAGAGGCTGATCGCCTTTTCAAGTGTCGAGCACATGGGACTCCTGCTCATAGGAATAGGGATAGGCACTCCCCTTGCCCTTTTCTGGGTCCTCTTCTATATGCTGGTCCACGTCCTGGTAAAAGAAGCCCTGCTCTTTGCCGCAGGCATCCTGCACAGGCAGTACGGGAGCAACATGCGCGAGGACGTGAGGGACGTGTTCAAACTCCAGCCCCGCGCAGCCTGGACCCTGATCCTGGGGAGTGTCGCAATCGTCGGTATGCCGCCTTTCCCCCTCTTCCCGGCAAAATTTTTCATCTTGCTGGAAAGCGCGGAAGTTTCCCCCTACCTGACCCTGGCAATCCTGCTCCTGCTCATCCTGGCAGCCGCATCCTTCTCAAACTTCCTGTTAAAAGCCTTCTCAAAGGTTACCGAAGAAGGAGAAGAAAAAGGAGAAGGAAAAGAAACGGGATACCGGAAAAAAAGCTTTCATGACCCCTATGTTGTAAGAGCAGGGATGAGGATTCCCACAGTCTTCATGCTCGCCCTTGCCCTCCTCCTGGGCATCTGGTTCCCGGAACCACTCAGGGTGCTCCTTGAAGCGATAGTCCTTGAACTGGGATATGTGTAAGGAGACGGTGCGTATGGATATGAAAAAGAATAACGATATAATGGATTTGCTTTCAGAAATTTCGGAAATGACGGGAGAAGAGCCCGAAATACTCAACGCTCGCGCAGACGAGGCCTATGTCCGGCTCTCCGAAGCCGGGTTTGAAAGGGCAGCCTTAGCCCTTGCGAAACAGCAGTTCAGCCTCATCGGGCTATTCTGCGCGGAAGCCTTTGAGAAAGAGGACGGATTTACCCTCTTTTATGCCTTCAAACAGGCAGGGAGGGCACCTGTCCTCGTCCTGGTGCGGGAAGCCGGCAGGGAAGAAAAAGTGTCTTCGGTTGCGGAAAGCTTCCCTTCGGCCTCCTGGTTCGAACGGGAAGTCAGAGACGGCTTCGGGCTTGAGTTTACCGGGGCTTTTGACACAAGACGGCTCTTCCTGCACGAGTGCTACCCCAAAGGTTTCCACCCCTTGCGAAAGGCCTTCAAAAACGGTCCTCTGCCCCTCCGGGAAACTGAAGCCGGAACAACTAAAGTAGGATCAAACGAAGCCAGAACAACTAAAGTAGGATCAAACGAAGCCGGAGCAGCTGAAGCCGGAGCAGCTGAAGCCGGAGCAGCTGAAGCCGGAACAACTAAAGTAGGATCAAACGAAGTCGGGACAAATGAAGTCGGGAAGCCCGGAGAAGAATACCGGTTCAGGCAGCTGAAAGGAGAAGGCGTCTACCAGGTCCCGGTAGGGCCGGTACATGCCGGGATCATTGAGCCCGGACACTTCAGGTTCAGCGTTATAGGCGAGCCCATCTTCAGCCTGGAAATCCGGCTCTTTTACAAGCACAGGGGCATCGAAAAACTGGCAGAGGGTAAAAGCCCTTCCGAATGCGTTGCTCTTGCCGAAGCCATAAGCGGGGACGAAAGCGCGGCAAATGCTGTGGGGTTCTGCACGGCCGTGGAAAGGGCCTGTGGGATTCCGGTGCCAGAAAGGGCAGAATGCCTGCGGGCCGTACTGCTGGAACTCGAAAGGGTCTACTCTCTCCTGGGCGACCTTGCGGGCATGGCTGTGGACGTTGGTTTTTCCCTGGTGGCAAGCCCCTTCTTAATTCTCAGGGAAGAAATGTTCAGGCAAAACGAGAAACTCACAGGTTCAAGGTTCCTGCGGGGGATGATGATGCCCGGAGGGCTGAAAAAAGACATCCCGTATTCGGCTTTGAAAGAGCTGGCTCCTTTCTTCGCAAAGTTTTCCCGGACTTTCGAATCGGCTTTCGAACGGGCAATGTCCTCATCCTCCCTGATCGACAGGTTCGCAACTACAGGCGTGGTAAAAAAAGGACTTGTCGTACCCCTCAACCTCACAGGCCCTCTGGCAAAAGCCTCGGGCTGCCCTGCCGATACCAGGCTTAACAGGCCTTATGGGGCCTACGGGTACTTTGCTCCGGGACCTTCCGTAAGGAAAGGAGGGGATGTGCTCTCCCGTTATGAGGTAAAAGCTGACGAGATAAGGGAATCTCTGAAGCTCATCGACCGCCTCTTAGAAGAAATGCCTGAAGGCCCCGTGTTTGCAGGAAATACCCTCGCGGAAGGCGAAGAAGCCGGGCCCGGCAGTTTAAGCACTTCCGGTACTTCCGGCGATTCCGGTACTTCCAGCACTTCCGGAATTTCCGGTTATGCCCTGACCCTGGTAGAAGCCCCGAGAGGGCAGAACCTGCACTGGGTCTACCTGAAAAACGGGCTTGTCGACCGCTACAAGGTAAGGACCGCCTCCTTTTGTAACTGGCAGGCCATCGAACATGCGGTCCTCGGGAACATCATTCCTGACTTTCCCGTTATCAACAAGAGCCTGAACATGTCATATGCAGGGACCGACCTTTGAGCAAAAGTGCCTTTGAAAGCAGAGATGCCCGTGAACAAAGAGATTAACACGGAAAAAAAAATCAAGAAATGCAGTGAGGTCTGAGAATGATAAAACCGCTTTCCCTTTTCCTCCGTCCGAAGGTGACGGAGACTTTTGAATTCCGGGATGAGGAACTCGAAACCCTGGGGTCCGAAATAAAAAAAGAAATGCCTAAAGTCTTCGGACGCAGCCTGGCAATCCGCGAATTGGACTCGGGCAGTGATAATTCCACGGAAATAGAGATCTCAAACCTGGGAACCCCGTACTACGACGTAGAAAGGTTCGGAATCTCCTTTGTAGCATCCCCACGGCACGCCGACGTCCTGCTGGTAACCGGGGCAGTCACCCTGAACATGGCCGAAGCCGTGAAAAAGACCTATGAAGCCATGCCTTCCCCTAAATTCGTTGTCGCAGTCGGAGACGATGCCTGTAACGGGGGGATCTATAAAGGTTCCTACGCAGTGCTGGGAGGAGTCGACAAGATCCTGCCCGTAGACATGAGAATTCCCGGAAACCCCCCTTCTCCAAAAGAGATTTTGAAAGGATTGCTTGCACTCCTCAAAAAGGCTTCCGAGTAAAATGATTCAGAAGATTTCCGGATAAAAAGACTCAGGATAAAGATGCGGAGCCATTTTCTGCCCCTGGCAAAGGGGGCTTCTCCTTTTACCTGCAGGGCCCTAATGCCCTTCCCTACATCGAACCTTCTGACCCAACGACATACTTCCAGTGTATTCAATTCCAAAAATCGGCTTTTCCATAAATTGTACATTGATAAATGAAAAGTGCATTCGAATAACTAAAAAGTACATTCCGATGACTGAAAAGTACATTCGAATAACTGAAAAGTATATTCCGATGACTGAGAAGTGTATTTGAATGACTGAAAAGTACATTCGAATGACTGAAAAGTATAGCGGGCTGACCGGGGAGAAGAGTTCAAAAAAATGTGAGGATCAATTGCGGAAGCTCTCGGATGTGAAGTTACAAAATGGGAGATGAAATATGAAAACGGCTGGAAACCGGATTTCGAGTATTTAAGCGGGGAAGAATTCTGCGTAGATTTCGTGGAGAAGCAGGGAGTCGTGCTGCTTCCGGGGACTGACAATGATTTTGGAGAGCGAAACGTCCGGCTGGGGTTCGACAGGAAAAACATGGCAGAAGCGCTGGAAAAATAAGGAAAGTACATAAAGAAGGATTTATAGATAAGGACATATATTTATCGAGTGTCCCGGATCAGGGCATACGGGGGCTTTCCATGTCAGGATATTCCCTTTCGATTCAGGAAATAGAAACCCTTAGCTACTACGATTTCAGGAGCTACCTTGAGGTGCCCTGCTTCCACGTAGAGAACCTGGTTTCCACGGAAAAACTGACAGAACTCTGCCAGTTTGACAGGGATACTTCCGTGGTTATAATGCAAGTGTAAATACTTTACATTCGGAACTATAATTGCTGACAAAACCGGCTAAATTAAAAAAGGAAATAAAAGAAAAGAAAAAGGAACAGGAAATTGTCCGGGACTGTGAAAAAATAAATGTTTTTTGGAAAAGGATATAAGCAATCAATTGGAAAACCTAGAGCAATAGTTCCTCAAGAAGTTACCGGTGGGGTTTTCAAGAAATGAAACCGGGACTTCAGATTAGGCAAAACGGGTTTTGGGAAAAATGAAGGGAAATTACCTCCGGCGTATTCATGAGGTTCCCGGGGAGGTAGACTTGCATGAAAGTTTCACTTATTGATCTGGCATTTCTTTCAGAAAAAAGAACAAATGTTTTGCTCCTTCTGGAAGAGGGGCCAAAAACCAGCGACGAGATAAAAACAGCCCTGAACGTTAGCTCGACGTCGATTATGCCCCAGATAAAGAAATTAAAAGAAGGTCACATGATCACCCAGGAAAGCGACAGGTACCAGCTCTCGGAAATGGGAGAGATAGTTGTCGAAAAGATGGAACCCCTTTTAAATACAGTGAGGGTTTTCGAAGAAAATTACGATTACTGGGTAAACCACGACCTGAGCGCAATTCCTGAGAACCTTCTAAACAGGATCGAAGAACTGGGAAACTATTTCCTGCTCGAACCCGACCTTAACAGGCTCTTTGAAGTGCCTGAAGACTTTAAGATAAACCTCCTGGAATCCAGACGTGTCATGACATTTCTTTCTTATTTCCACCCCCTCTATCTTAACCTGTATTCCGAACTGGCACGAAAAGGAGCTGAAATGTGCCTCATCCTGACCGAACCTGTCTTTGAAAGAATGAAAAAAGACTACACAGAAGACCTCCAGGAACTTCTGGATTTCAAAAACGCGAAAATTTACATTTGCGGTGAGAAAATAACCCTGAAAAACGTTGTAACAGACCGCTTCTGTTCACTGGTACTCTTTGACAGAAAGGGGAAATTCGACCACCAGCGCCTGATGAGCTTTGACGAAAGTGCGCTGGAATGGTGTGAAGAACTCTTCAATCATTACAGAGATAGGTCTATACCCCTTGAAAAACTCTGAAGATATATAAAAAATAGAAATCCCCTTGATTTCCGATTTGATACCAGTCAGAGCTCCGGATTTGTTGTAACCGGAGTATACAGGTGTTTAATTTCGATTTGATATCAACCGGAGTTCACAGGTTTTTGATTCGAATGGATATTACAACATGTTTAACCCGGAAAAGGGACCATAAATACCTGGCATTTCACAAGAGATGCCAGGAATACTGTCCTCAATCATTGAGATATTTGTCAATCAGGGATCTAAACCTGTTTATGTCAATGGGCTTTGAGATGTAATCAACGCATCCCTTTTCTATGAAGTGTTCCTCACTTCCTTTCATTGCATGAGCAGTTACCGCGATCACCGGGATGTCGGCAGTGGCAGGGTTCTGCTTTATCCTTTCAAGAACCTCGAGCCCGTCCATTTTCGGAAGCTGCATATCCAGGAGAATGATGTCGAATATTTCCTCATCGAGGCACTCAAGGGCCCTTATTCCGTCCTCCGCTCCGGTTACGCTGTGCCCGTAGAATTCCAGCAGATCAAGTATCAATTCCATATTCATTGGGTTGTCTTCAACAATCAGAATTTTTTTCATCTTTATGCCTCTTAAGCATGGTAGGACTTACGCAGTTGAATTGAAAAACACGAGCGGAAAAGACATAACTGAACAAACCCGAATAATGTTGACGAGTCCACATGTGCCTGATATTACATTTCAAGTGCGTAAGTCCTACATAGTTAGTTGTTTTATAAATAAGAGCGTAGAACCCCTGGTACTGCGATTCCAAAATATCGCTATAAATATAGGACTCGAAATGAACCTGCATGTCAACGTAAAAAACCATAGATAGACACGGCTTTGGTTGATCTGTGTCAATCTGTGTTAATCCATAGTTTATTCACCAACTTTGGAATCGATCTACCAGGTCTTTAGCCTGGGGGATATAAGCGTAAACTTAACCCTGATTCCGTATATACATTTCTAAAGTTTCCCTGCTAACTCATAGTTCACATTTTTGCATTTACCGCAATGTAAATACGCCGTTAAAGCATATGGTTGTATGATGTTAAAAGCCTATAAATTCAGGTTGTATCCTACAACTGAACAAAAAACAATGATAGCAAAACATATAGGTAGCTGTCGATTTGTTTTTAATTGGGCTTTAGAACTAAAAATTAAATCATATCAAGAAGAAGGAAAATCATTTTCCAGAACAGAACATGATAGGGACATAAACGCAGCTATAAACATTAAAAAGTTTGCTCTGCAAGAGCAAAATTTGATAGTAATCTAATCTTTCCTGCGGAACGTGGGGTTAAGCTTGTGGATTCGTCTGGGGTACCAGGGAAAATGAAGCAAGAAGTCCGTTAAATCTTTAGATTTAGCGGGCAGTTCACCCTGTTAATTAACTCTTTTCTTCCGAAAGTGCCTTTCTTCATTATAGAGAGCAAATGGTCCTGCATTTCATTGTTCAATTCTTCAATATTCTTTTCATCAAACTCCCCTGCCGTATAGACAATCAGGGGGACATCCCTGGTCTCCTGGGCACCCCTCATGATGGAAATTACGTCAAGATGGGTACATGGCCGAATATTTTGTACAATGGAAGTTGAATACTTTATGCAGAGAAACTTTTTCACAAAAGAAAATTGAGAGCATTTATACAGAGGAAATTGACCACCCATGTGAAAGAAAAGGTGGGAATGAGTAGAAAATAATTTAGAACTAGAGGAACTCACCACCGGAACAAGCGAGAAACCCAGCCCACGTTCTTTCTGAGAGCGTACTTCCTGAGTTCGTCAACTGCAAGAAGGAAGATGGCAAAGGGAAGAGCTAGCAGCAGGTATTTGAAGTCAATTGGAGAGGTATTGAAAATCAGGTTGGCAAGGGGGCTCCAGATAATAAAGGAAAGGATGAGAAGCTCGCTTACAATACCTGCCAGAACATACCGGTTTTTGAAAATACCTTTGGTGAAGACCGACTGTAGCCGGGTCCTGGAGGTGAAGACGTTTGCAATCTGGCAGATAATCACCGCCGAAAAAAAAGCCGTAATCGACTGCATGTAGAGGGGATTACTGTTTGCAAGCTGTTCCCCGAAACTCCAGCCCCCGCCGAAAAGGACGGCAAAGTAGCAGAAAAAACCGGCAGCTGCCTCTATGGGCCCTTTTATTCCGTAAGAAGTAAAAAGCACCTGGGATGTAAGCAGTTTTTCGTCCCTGGACCTGGGAGGCCGCCTCATAATATCTCCCTCTCCCTTTTCCACACCCAGGGCAAGGGCAGGCAGGATATCGGTCCCCAGGTCAATTGCCAGGATGAGCTGCACGTTCATAGGGAGAGGCAGGGCGAAGAGGACAAAGGCGATAAAAGGCAGGATTTCCGGGATATTGCTGGTAAGGATGTAAGCAATAAACTTTTTGATGTTATCAAAGACGGTCCTGCCCTCTTCCACAGCCTTCACTATGGTGGCAAAGTTGTCGTCCAGAAGCACCATGTCCGCAGCTTCCCTGGCAACATCGGTGCCGCTCCCCATGGCAACCCCCATATCCGCATTCTTGATTGCGGGGGCATCGTTGACCCCGTCTCCGGTCATGGTGACGATTTCCCCCTCTGCCTGAAAGAGTTGCACGATTTTCAGTTTCTGTACGGGGGAGGTCCGGGCAAAGACTATACTCTTCTTTTTCAAACGCTTCGCAAGTTCTTCTCTGGAAAGAGCTTTCAGCTCGTCACCCGTGATTATTTCCAGAGCTTCGGAATCCGAAAGCCCCACATTCCGGGCAATGGACTCTGCAGTTACGGGGTGGTCCCCTGTAATCATGACGACCTTGATCCCCGCAGCATGGCACTTTGCAATAGCCCCTTTTGCTTCGGGGCGCGGAGGGTCCACAATCCCGATGAAACCCAGGAAAACGAAACCTTCAGTATACTCTTCCAGCTTTTCCGCTTCCCTGTAAGCAAGAGCTATCACCCGCTCTCCCCTCTCCGCCATCTTCAGGTGCCGGTCCAGCAGTTCTTCTTTCTCCCTTCTGCTAAGTTCCCTCACCCCTTCGGCCTCAATTAGGGAATCGCACATCTCAACCACAATTTCCGGAGCCCCTTTGAGGTAAGATTCAAGCCCGCCTTCGGGAGTACGGCAGAGGACTTCCATCCGCTTGGTAAGAGAATCAAACGGGAATTCCTCCAGCCGGGGATAATTAACGTTGAGTTCCTTCAGGTCCGTAAAGCCGTTTGCAAAGACCAGGAGGGCTCCTTCGGTGGGGTCTCCCGTATATCCCGGAGCCCTTTCCGAAAACCTCGCATTGTTGCAGAGCCCGGCGACCCGCAGGAAAACAGGAGGAATCTTTTCAGGGTCCCAGCCAGGACCCTGCAGCCCTTCCCCGGAAATCACCTCTTCCCCCACAGGCATTTCTCCGGTGTTCATACCTGCTTCCTGCCCTGCTGCTTCCTGCCCTGCCGCGTCCTCTGCGGAACCTTCAGGGTCTTCAGGGTCTACATCTTCATACCCGATGATGAGGGAGTGAACAGCCATTTTGTTCTGGGTCAGGGTCCCTGTCTTATCCGTACAGATAACCGTGGTCGAACCCAGGGTTTCCACGGACTCGAGCTGTTTTATCAGGGCTTTTCTGTCGGCCATCCGGCGGGAGGCCAGGCTAAGGGCAAGGGTAACTGTTGGCAGGAGCCCTTCAGGTACATTGGCGACGATGATCCCGATGGAAAAAATAAGGCTCGCAAGGAAGATATCCTGGAGGAAAAAGGCAAGCAGAAAAAAAGTTACCCCGAGGAAAATCGCTATTGAAGAAATTACCTTTATGAAATGGTTGAGTTCCTTCCGGATAGGAGTGTCCACGGTTGAGGTCTGTTCGGTCAGGGTAGCCAGGTTCCCGATCTGGGTATGTGCTCCTGTCCCGAACACGATAGCTTTTCCGTTTCCGCTCTGCACCAGGGTTCCGGAAAAAACCATGTTCCTGCACTCCAGCATTTCCGGATGAGTGCAATTAAGAGAACGCAACTGCGGTTCGGCTTCCCCGGTCAGAGCGGAATTGTCTACTTTCAGGGAATTGGCTTCTATCAAACGCCCGTCTGCCGGGACCTTGTCCCCTTCTTCAAGAAGGATAACGTCCCCGACAACCAGTTCCAAAGCCAGGACGTCAAGGACCACCCCTTCCCTTAAAACCCTTGCATGGGGCGGGATAAGCTGCCGGAAGCTTTCCATGGTCTTTTCGGCCTGGTACTCCTGGATAAAAGTAAAGGTCCCGTTCAGGACGACGACACCCCCGAGAGCTACCCCTATATATAGATTACCCTGCCCGGGGTCCAGGTACTCGGCTAAGAAGGAGAGAAGGGCTCCTATGGCCAGCAGAATGGAAAAGAAATTTCGGAATTGCCGGAAGTATTTCCGGGCTATGCTTTCTTTTTCCGTATCTTCCAGGACATTGGGACCGCAGTCCTGCAAGCGGCGGGCAGCTTCCCGTCCTATGAGCCCGTTTTCAGCTGTCCCGAACCTCTCCAGGAATTCCGGGAGGGGAATCCTGTGTTCATCACCCCGGGGAGAGCACAAAGCTTCCCTGTCTACAGCCGCTGTCGACTCCATCATACCCCCTATATTCAATGCCGCATAGACATATAAGCTTGACATTTCGAAGAGAAGAGGGTAGGAGCTTGAAATGCCCTGGTAGGCGGGTCAAAAATTTTCACCGCATTTATCAGAAACAGGGCAAAAAAAAATTCCCGTCAATTATGTTTTATAATTTGCTAACGAAAAAATAATCCCTACTCAATGCAAAAATAGAGGGTTTGAGAATTTATTTTACGCTCAGGTTCTCAGCCCTGTGCAAGCGAACATGAAAAGGAGTTGCATAAAGCTTTGTCCTGCTCCTTTTCCCCTACATATATTTTATGGTTTTTAATAATGTTTGAGGACTCAGGAGTCTAAAAGCCCTGAGTATGAAACATTTTGGATTGAAAAGGTCTATATAATATCGTACAGTAGAAAATAAAATTGTAAATATAATAAAATAAATGTAATAAGAAATAAATAAAAAAGGTATGACCGATTATGAGCGAATTTACACTTAAAACGAGACTGTTAGCCGCCCTGAAAGGCGAAGAAGTTGACAAGGTACCTGTTTGTTCCGTTACCCAGACCGGAATCGTAGAACTCATGGACGTTGTCGGGGCACCCTGGCCGGAGTCCCACACCGATGCCGAACTTATGGCAAAGCTGGCCCTCGCAAACCACGAGCTCAGCGGGCTCGAAGCTGTCAGGGTCCCCTACTGCCTGACTGTCCTTGTCGAAGCCATGGGCTGTGAAATCAACATGGGTACCAAGAACAGACAGCCCTCTGTCACCGGACACCCCTACCCCAAGAGCCTGGACGACGCAGCAATTCCCGAAGACCTTCTGCAGAGAGGAAGGATTCCGGCAGTACTCGAAGCCATCAAGATCGTCAGGGAAAAGGTCGGCCCCGACGTACCTATCATCGGCGGTATGGAAGGCCCAATCACTGTTGCCTCCGACCTGGCAAGTGTAAAGTCCTTCATGAAATGGTCCATAAAGAAGCCTGACCTCTTCGAACAGGTTCTGGACCTCGCAACCGAAGCCTCCGTCCTCTATGCAAACGCAATGGTCGAAGCAGGCGCAGACGTCATCTCCGTTGCAGACCCTGTAGCTTCCCCTGACCTCATGAGCCCGGACTCCTTCAAGCAGTACCTCCAGCCCAGGCTGCAGAATTTCTCATCTAAAGTGGACTCTGTGACCATTCTCCACATCTGCGGGAACGTAAACCCTGTCATTAGCTACATGGCAGACTGCGGCTTTGAAGGACTCAGCGTCGAAGAAAAGATCGGAGACGTGAAGAAGGCAAAGGAAGTCATCGGAGACAGAGCAAGGCTCGTCGGAAACATCTCCAGTCCCTTCATCCTGCTGCCAGGACCCGTTGAGAAAGTCAACGAAGAAGCCAAGAAGGCCCTTGCAGACGGCATCGATGTACTCGCCCCTGGTTGCGGAATTGCTCCGATGACCCCACTCGAGAACATCAAAGCCATGGTCGCAGCAAGAGACGAATACTACGCCTGAAACGGCAAAAACATTTTCTTATTTTTTTCGGGCAGGCCCCCGGGATAAAACCGTCTCATGCCCCGGGAACCATTGCCCGGTTCTTAACATTTTTTTTAAATTTTGCCGGGAATTAAAATCTCGGATGAGGTATCCGAAATTACAGACCTTGCAGGCTGACAATCCAGGTAATCCGGGAAATAATTACATTGTAATTCACAAGGGAAACTAATTCATAAATTAATTCATAATTACACTTATTCATATTTGTTAAAAGTCCATGAATGCTTGAGCGCGTTCATGAGAAACAGTGTCTCAGATTTTTTCAGGAGGAGGTTAAAATATGAGAACCGGCGTTGCAATAGACCTTGGGACCAGTGGTTTCAGGGCACAGAAAATTGATCTGGAAAGTGAAACGATTCTAAAAACCGTCATAACCCTGCGAAACCCCCTACCGGGCGCAAACGTGATGGACCACCTGGATTTTGCAATCCACTACGGACAGGACAAAGCCCACGGCCTCTCGGCAACTGCGGTCAAGAATATCCTTGAGGAACTGGAAGTAAAGCCTGAAGAGCTGGAAAAATTCTCAATCTGTGGAAACCCGATCCAGCTATCCATCTTCCAGGAAATTCCCATTGAAGACCTGGCATATGCAGGAGAGCGCAAGAAACAGAAATACCACATTGAAGAACAAAACCGGGACGCCCGTATAATTCCTCTGGCAGAAATCGAAGGTTTCGAGGAATTCGAGAACTGCAAGCTCTATGTCCCACCTGCCATCAAGCACGAGGTCGGTGCCGATGCTCTGGCCCTCATTGAAAAATCAGGGATGCTCGAAAAGGACGAAATTGCAATCGCAACAGACTATGGGACAAACGCAGAGATGGCTCTCAAGGCAAATGGAGTCATTTACACGGGGTCTGCAGCTGCGGGTCCTGCTCTCGAGGGGCAGGAAATTGAGTACGGGTCCATTGCCTCCCCCCACACGATCAGCGATGTTGAGTTCGAAGGGGAAAATCTCCGCTGCTATGTCCTTGATAAAGAAATGGCTTCCGTAAAAGGAGACCTTGTAGACCCGAAGACCGGGAATGTGGTGGAAAAGGAAGATGTCAGGGCAAAGGGCATCACAGGAACCGGAGTCATTGCCCTCATAGAAGCAGGGATGCGGAACAAACTGATAACACTCCCAAAGATCCTGACCCCGGACAGCGCCATCCACCTCCAGGACGGGATCAAGTTCACGGAAAAAGACCTGATTGAAGCCGGAAGAGCCATCGGGGCAATCCGGGCAGGCCACATAACCCTCTGTGCCGAAGCCGGCATCGAGATGGAAGACCTGAAAATCGCCCACATGTCCGGAGCTGCCGGGACATATATGGACGCTGCAAAGGCCCATCAGGTGGGAATGATCCCCTATAATGCAGGTTATGTCTCCCAGATAGGAAACACTTCCCTGGCCGTGGCCCGGGAGATCCTGATCTCGGAAGACAGGCTCTGGGAACTGCAGAAAATTGCAAAGGAGATCGTCGGGACCCACGTGATGTTTGCAACCTCGGAAGCTTTCAAGGAAGCCTACATGCTGGAACTTGCCTACTGGAACGAAGGCATGATGTTCAAAATGCATAAGAAGTTCCTGAAAAAGAAAAAACTCCCCATGCTTGACGAACCTTCCCCCATTCTGAAAATTGACCGCCAGGTTGAGAAGGACATCCCGGAACTGGGTGAAGAAGGCCTACAAGTGCTCGAGAAAGTAGGGACATACCTTACCATGGTCATCGAGGGCTGTGAAGGCTGCCACGAATGCGTAAAGGTCTGCCCGAACGGCGCCCTCAGGGTTGACGACGGCGGGAAGGTAAAGATAAGGACCGACCTTTGCGATGGAGCAAACTGCCAGCGCTGCCTCCATGCCTGCCCTGAAGACAGGTTCAAGTGGGAAAACCTGTCAGTGGCAGGGAACTGAGCAAAAGCTAAGAAACGCTTATTGGAGCTGAAAGGTAAGTACTTTAAATAAAACGGAAGGTATGGAGGAAAATAAAATGCAGGTTATTGTGGTGGGAGGATTCCTGGGAAGCGGGAAAACTACCACTATTATCAATATGGGGAAATACCTCGCAGACCGGGGAAAAAAAGTCGCCATCATAGTAAATGAGATCGGAGAGATCGGAATTGATGGGGATGTAATCGACCGGTTCGGATTCGACTCAAAGGAAATCACAAACGGATGCATCTGCTGCACCCTTAAAGTAAGCATGAAGACAACCGTGACCCTTCTTGCAAAAGAATACAAGCCCGATATACTCCTGGTAGAACCCACGGGAATCGCTTTCCCCCATGTAATTAAAGAAGATATCGAACTTATGAACCTGGGAGAAAGCGTAACAGTTGCCCCCCTTGTCACTCTGATTGACGGGAGCCGCTTCAAGCATATGATGAAGGAAGTAAAAAACTTCTCCATGCGGCAGATAATTGATGCGGAGATTCTCGGGATCAACAAAGTGGACCTTATAGAGCCTATCAGGGTCCCAATCCTTGAAGCTTCGGTCCAGCAGCTGAACCCCAAAGCAAAGGTAATCCGGTTATCCGGAAAAGCAATGGATGAGAGGTTCGAGGGCCTGATGCAAATGCTGCTTCCCGAATTCGCCGGGGAAAACCCTTCGGAGATGGAAAAACCTTTGGAAAAGGAAAAGGCCCCCGCAGAAAAAGTTCCTGCAAAAGAAGTAACCAGAGCTCCTGAAGCTTCCGGAGAAGCCGAAAGTTCCATCGAAGCTTCGGGCGTCGGGAGCTATGCTGTGGAATTTGCGGTAGAACAGCAGAACATTAACAGAGAAGCTTCCAGAGAAATAACAACCGAGCTGATGAAAAGGATCAAAACAAAAGTTCTTGACCTCAACCCCGAGTTCATAGGGCACATCAAGCTCTTCCTGGACAACGGCACGGAAACCGTGAAACAGAGCGTAACCATCTACTCCGAAGAACCCCAGGAAGATATAGTAAACTCAAAACCCGACGCAAACCCTTCCTTGAAAGTCCTCTCCGCGGTATCAAACGTGAAGACAGAAAACCTCTTCGATGCCGTGAACAGTTCAATACAGGAAATTTTCGAAAAGCAGGGAATCAGCATCCGTAAAGTAGAGCATGCCCACGAACACGGGCATAACCATGATGAGCATGAACATCATGAACATGGACATGAAGAACATGAACATGAAGAACATGAACATGAACATCATGGGCATTAATTAGAGCGTGAAAAACACAGGTAAAACAGGGACGCTCGCTGGGTGTTGAGAAAAAAGGATCCATAAACTTATGGATTCGGACACAGGACACCGGGAACGGAAAACCCCATTTTTAACACGAATTTCCGGGTATCCTGCTTTTTTCATTTACTTTTTCAATTGATCTTCTCGGAGTGGTCTATGTAATACTGGGCCAGTTCATTACCCCATTCCAGAGCACTGGAATTGAAACTCGTAATCTTTCTGTGATCGAATTCTCCTTCCTTTCCGAAGAGTTTCAACATCATGAAATCGTCCGCAACCATGAAAGAAGAGGGCCTCACATCTCCGGAATAGATATAGAGAGACACCTTGTTCTCAAGGAGTATGTTATATTCGTCCTCAAAATCGTTCTTCAACCTGTTATAGACCTTTTTGTCAAGGATGAGATGCACTTCGGCGCCGTTCTTTGAACATGTCGCCTGGATTGAAGGACAGTCCGGGCAGAAGTATGAATAGAAGGACTTAAGAGTCCTTGATTTGTTTAAAGAATCCCGCAGGTACTTTGGAAACTCAAAAAGATGGTCAAGGTCAGGTTCGTCGAGGGTGCACTGTCCCAGCATATCCAGCTTCTTAATCAGATGCCTGGGAATTGGAGACCTGTCGTGCTTTGACCAGTAATCCTTGTTACCGTCGAAGACATCCAGAAGAGAGGTCAGAGGGAGCATCTTTTCAACGATTACTTCGCCTATGTCCGAGAGTTCATAGATGTTTCCTCGCTGCTCGATGATGTCCATATCCTTCAATTTTTTGATTTGCGGCATTACCGCACAGGCCTTCACATTAAGGGATTCCTTGATCTCATCGATATCCTTTGGCCCGTTTGCTAACATGATGAGGATATTTTTTCTCTTTTCAGAAAAGAAAATCAAGTCTATCAGGGAACTCATATTATCAACTTCCAACCATACATCTATTTTGTTCAGTACCGATTTCCGGAATTAATCCTGATTCCACAAAGCCCACTAGAGAAAAATATCCGGAGACCTGGCAAATAATCGGCAAAATTATACAAATATTACATTTTGAACTTATGAATTCAACCATTTAAGCTTATGAATTCAACAATTTGAGATTTTCACATTTTATTTATTGATTTCAAAGGCCAGAATAATCCGATGATCTCTAAATTAAACACAATTTTTTGAAATGGGAAACAACATTCTAATAATATCAGAATAATTATATCACCGAGATAATATATAAGTTTTGATATTGAACAGTAAATAAAAACAACCGACAACATATTTAAATCATAATAGGAAGAATAAAATCAAAAATTATAAAAATGAGAGAGAAGATACTAGTTATCTATTTTTGACGGAATAAAAACCCGGTTCCACTGATTTCAAGGAAAAATTCGATAAGCATCAAAAGGATGTATAGCCGGAAACGAAAAGGGTGAGTACTGGATAAGAACCCATATACAGCATCTTCCCATCAATACCCCTCATTTTTTCAATGCCCTCGTTTTTTCAATGCCCCTTGTTTTTTCAACGTGCGGCATTTTTCAAAATCCCCCGGTTCCTGGAATACAGGCCCTTTTTAAAGAATCGTTTTTATTGGGGGGCAAATATTTTAACCACCCCCATAAAAACAAACCATAAAGCAAAAAAATGCCGCAGATAGAAACATACGGAGGAATGAAAAAATCCCCGGAACACAGATTTTTAACACCGATAAATATTGACCCTTTGTTGAAAAACGGCGTCGTTTAAGCTATATAGAATAGAAAAGATCCTTTGATATGGAATAGTCATTCACCTGAATGGGAGTTTAGATACAAGGCTTCAGGTTAAGAAAAACTCTCTCTTGCCCTGCAAAGCAGGACAAGGAAAAACGGATTTTATCAGAGTGATGATTATTTTGTGGACTTAAGGAGTATATTAGTGGATTTTAGTGGATTTAGGGATTTGACGGGCTGTGGAATCCGTTAAAGGATCTAAATGCAGTAAAAAACAAGGATTAAGATCCGGAAAAACAGGCAGACAACTGGCTGTTTGGATCCTTCACAAAAAAAGGAGATTTTCAATGGCAAAAGAAGACATTCTGAACGCTTTAGCGGATGCTGTAGTTGAAGGCGACGACGACATTGCAGAAGAATTTGCACAAAAAGCCCTTGATGAAGAAGTCGATGCATACGAAGCAATTGTCGACGGTCTTGCAAAGGGTATGAAGATCATCAGTGACATGTACGAGAAGGGAGAAGCATTCGTGCCAAGCCTTCTGCTCGCAGCTGACGCAATGTATGCCGGAATGGACATCCTCACTCCCTACATCAACGCAGACACAAGCGCTGAGCCCAAGAACGTTATCATCGGTACCGTCGAAGGGGACGTGCACGACATCGGGAAGAACCTTGTTAAGACAATGATGACCGCAGCAGGTTTCAACATGATCGACCTCGGCTGCGACGTGCCTCTCGACAAGTTCGCAGAAGTCGCAAAGGAGAAAAAGGCAACCGGCATCTCCATGAGCACACTCATGACCACCACAATGGGCGGCATGGAAACAGTTATCGAGCAGCTCCAGGAAGAAGGTATCAGAGACTCCCTCGTAGTTATGATAGGCGGAGCACCTGTTTCCAGAGACTTCTCAGACTCGATCGGCGCAGACGGCACAGCCCTTGACGCCAGCGCAGCAGTCGAAACCATGACTTCCCTTACAAGCGAACTTCCTGCAGATTCCTGGAGCGACTCCTCAATCGCAGAAAGCAAAATGAAGTACAAGGAAGTCCTGGCCCAGAAAGGAACAAAGGAAAATATAGACATCGGTCTTGTAACCGCCGAAAAGGTCATGGCAGAGTTCGACTCCGTCGTACCCAAATTCAATGAAACCATGACCAAGATCGAGAGGTTCTCCGCTTCCTTCGAAGACAAGAAGGTTGACAGGCTTCCGATCGCAACTCTCGCTTGCGGCGTATCCAGGAAGTTTGTGCCCTGTTCCTACAAGGAATACTCCACCAGTGCAGAGAAGTACGCAGAAAGCGCCTTTACAGGTATCAAATACTTCAACATGGACACCTTCGTTGGGCTGACTGACCTCTGTGTTGACGCAGCTGACTTCGGCGCAACCATCAGGTACCCTGAAGAGGACACCCCTGCAGCAATCGGCCACCTTGAAGACTACGAGAAACTCGAAGTCCCCGAAATCAAGGAAGGAACCCGGGCTTACAACCTTATCCAGGGTAACAAGCTAGCAACCGAAAAGGCACACTCCATCGATGCCCCTATGACCGCCTTGATCGAAGGCCCGATGGTTGCCCTGACCCAGATAATGGGAGCAACCCGCGTGCTTTCCGACCTCAGGACCAACCCGGATGTCGTCCTCAAGGCCCTTGACAAGACCTCCACCTACGTTGAAGAGATCATGAAGGGCATGTTCGAAGAAGCCCAGCCGGACAACCTCTGTATGGTAACCCTCTGGACCAACAACGTCATCCTCAGCGCTGACGAATACATGAAGTCCGAAGGCCAGCTCATGCAGAACAGGATCGCCCCGCTGTACAAGCAGTACAACAAGCCAACGGTTATCCACAACTGTTCCGACGCCCCGCACTGGGACCTCATCAACAAGTGGGACACCAAGTACTACAGTTACACCTTCTATCCGGATGAAGTCAACAAGGGATCCAAGGACCACAAGCACCTGATCTCCACCTACGGCAAGGACACGATGTTCGCCGGAGAAGTCAGTCCGATCCTTTTCCTCGACAACTCCCCAGAAGGCATCGAGAAAATAAAAGCAGACACCGTGACCCTCCAGGAGAGCGTCCTCACTGCCCTCAAGGAAAACGGCATGCAGTCCAAGTATGCGATTGCAACCGGTTGTGAAGTGCCTCCAGGAGCACCCTGCGACTCAATCACTGCCCAGACCTACACGGTAGCAGAGAAGGGTCCGGAAATCTACAAGAACATCATCGGATAAGCCGAAGAATAGTTGTTTCCTGAAAAAAAGCAAGTTTGGACTTGCTTTGAGAAAGGGTGGGATTTATTCCCCCCTTTCTTCACCCCCTTAAAAGGATGAAGTTCCCGCTGTTTCCTGTAGCCTTATGTGTGTTCAAAAAAGTGCAGGTGAACTCCAAAAAAGGACCCGAACCAGACCCAAAAAACGGATCGAAAAACGGGATCAAAAACAGACCCAAAACGGATCGAAAACAGATCAAAAAACAGATCAAAAAACAGATCCGAAACAGATCGAACAGAAAAAAAGTGTGCAAATCTTTGCAGAAAATAGTGGAGAACCTTCATAACCCCTTTAGGAAAGAGGTGAAACTGGAAATGAGACACCAGAGAAGACCCGAACCTGAAGAAAAAACTATCAATTCGATTCCTGTACGCATTCCTGTAACTCATTTGCAGGAAACCAGCCACTCATCCCGGAGGACTTTCTTCCGATATTCGGATATCGAAGCAGCCCCGGCAAACTATGAACTCGATTCCGATTCCGTATCTGTGGCATACACATTTCCCATTAATACCGGGCTACCTTCCGAAATTAGCCTTACGATGGAAGACCCTTACGCTTATCTAAGGAGTGTCCAGAAGCATTCCTTATCCACAGGCATTCCAAAATCCGGAAAGAAAAAGAAGCCTGAGACTAAAATACCGGCAAAAACCTCCACCATAAAAACTCCGATTAAACGCTGTACAAATCCAAAAAATTTCCTTCAATAAAAAAACGAACTCCTTCAATAAAAACGTCCAGAGAAAATAGTTCAAAAATTCGGTGTTACCGAAACCGGAACATTTCCCTATAGGCTTGCAAAGAGCCTGCGGGAAAAAATAGCAGACCTCTCAACAGATCAGGATTCAAAGCAACGCTATCTTGGGGAAAAACATGGCAAGCGAACTAAAAACACCTAACGGAACTGATCTTGAAAGCCGGGACGGAATGGCAAAACTGGCCCGGACCATAAGAGATAAGGTTCTCATCAACGAACCGGTAAAAGAAGAAGGGCTTATCGATCAGGTCGAAAGGGCAGCAGTGGAAATCGACGAGGTCCTGGCATCATCCCTGGGCCCGAAGGGAATGAACAAGATAATAATAAACCCGGTAAACGACGTGTTCGTCACAAACGACGGGAAAGTTATCCTCAAGGAGATGGACGTCCTCCACCCGATTGTCACGTCCCTCAAAAAGCTTGCGGAATCCATGGACAAAGCCTGCGGAGACGGAACAAAAACCGCAGTGATCCTGGCAAGCAACCTGATCAAAAACGCAATCAAACTGAGAAGAGCAGGGGTCCACCCCACAACCATAATTGAGGGCTACGAACTTGCCCTGAAAAAGGCTTACGAGATGCTCCAGTACGGCATCAAGCAGGCCGGGGAAGAAGACGTCCGGACAACGATTATGTGTTCTGCTACCGGAAAAGGAGTAGAAAGACAGCAAGCAGAGGCAATCACGGAGATCGTACTCGGGGTGATCGAACACCTGACAGAGACCAGGGAAGGCCGCCTCGACCTCAACAAAAACGTGAAGATCCTCAAAAAGGTGGGAGGCCCGGGGATTGAAGCCCTGGAAGGCATAATAATGGATGAAAACCCGGCAAGGGTGGACATGCCAAAGGATTTCGAAAACCCTTCGGTACTTATTATCAATTACGAACTGAAGATTAAAAGCGGATATCTCAACCCCCAGCACAACCTGAGAATGGATTCCGTTCAAACGGCCCTTATGTTTGAGGAAAGAAAAAAGGAAATGTGCAGGGCTCTTGCGGAAAAAATCATTAACTCGGGAGCAAACGTTCTCTTCTGCGAGGGAGATATCGACCCATATATCGAGACCCTCCTTCGGGACAGCAATATACTGGCTTTCAAGAAGCTAAAAATGAAAGACCTGGAAAAGCTCTCACAAGCCGTTGGGACGACCCTGATGAGCAAGAATGACGAGATCCTGCCCCGACACCTCGGTAAAGCCGACAGGATTAAGCTTGAAAAACGAAACAGGGAAAACTTTGTCTTCATAACGGTGAAGGGAAAGCCAATCTCCACGGTCCTGATCTGGGACCCGGCAAGGTACGGGCTGGACAAAGTGGAAGAAGCCGTAGATGACGCTCTCAATAACGCAGCTTTCCTCATAAAGAACAAGGAAATAGTAAACGGGGGAGGCGCAATTGAGTTTGAGCTTGCGCATATGATAAGGATCTTTGCGGCGACCCAGCAGGGAAAGAAACAGCTGGCAATCCTCGCATATGCCGAAGCCCTGGAAAGAGTCCCGGAAACCCTGGCAAGAAACGCGGGCATGAAAACCATCGATGCGATGGTGGAGATGAGAAACGCCTACGCAAGAGGAGTGGAGGCAAGGATAGACATCTCCGGGAAAGTGACGGATAAAGGGCCGAAAGTCTACGATTCCGCAACGGTAAAGAAACTTGCCCTGGTCTCGGCAACAGAGACCGCAAGAAATGTCCTCAGGATTGACGAGATAATCCCAAAAGCCTGAATGAAAAATATATCACGCTGATGACAGTGCCCGAACTCCTCTCTCTATGGGCATTGTTCATCTATCCCCCAAAAAGGGAGTAAGACCTGCAACGCCTTACCCCGGGAAGTACATATTTGCCATTTTAATGTGCCTTCCCGGGAGAGGACAGTATATATTCACAGGAACTCAGAAAAATCGGATAAACCCTGTTTCGCCATTTTTGCAGGAAATGCCGGCCCGAAAACAAGAGACAAAAAAGGTCCTAGACCCGAAGCCTATAAGCTCCAGGCAGCAAATGGGGCACCCGGAACCTGGAAGATTCAGGAAGGATATACTCCCTAAACCGGTTTGCCATTTACCGGGCAGGGAAGCTTCGGGGAACCTGAGAAACATAATGGATCGGAAAGCCCCTCACCCTGGCCCTCCGGGAGTGAAAGGGGCAGCAACCCGGTCAGAAGGGATAAAGAGATAGATACTGTCAATTTTTCAAATTTATTTTTAACTTTCGTGCAGATGAAGCTGTACAGAGGATGGGAAAAACCATGAAGTGCATGATAATCGGCGGCTTCCTGGGAAGCGGGAAGACCACAACAATCCGGAAACTTGTGGAATACCTGGGAAAACAGGGACAAAAAACAGCGATCATCGTCAATGAGATAGGGGAAATCGGAATTGACGGAGACATGGTCTCGGGATCCGGAGTTGAAACCAGAGAAATCACAAGTGGCTGCGTCTGCTGTACCCTCAGGATCAGCATGGAACACACCATAAAAAGCCTGATGTCCGAATATCGTCCGGACACTATTATAATAGAACCTACCGGAATAGCTTTTCCAAGACAGATAAAAGGAAATATCAAAAAAATGGATCTTCCGGGACTTTCCTTTGCCCCCATAATAAACCTTGTGGACGCCAGCCGCCTCAGTACCGACCCGGAAAACCTCCAGAACTTCATGCTAAACCAGATAGATGAGGCTGAAGTAATGGCCATAAACAAAGTAGATCTCATCGAAAGGGAGAGACTTCTGGAAATCTGTGTCTTTTTGCGCAAGCTGAACCCGAAAGCCAGGATGCTCCACTTCTCAGCCCGGGAAGGAGAAGGAGCCTTTGGTACCCTGCTGGAAATGCTGGGAGAAAACAGCCGTGAAAAATCAGCAGCTCAAGGAAGAAATTCCATAGATATGTCAGGAGTTTCGGCTTATTCATCATCATTCGAGATAAGTTCTCCGGAAATTTCCCCGGAAATTGCAGTCTCGGTTACCGGACAGATCCTGGAAGACATAAGAGACCGGGCAAAAGAATTGAACCCGGAGTTTATCGGGCACATAAAATTATCCTTTACCCACCAGGATACCCTGGTAAAGGGGAGCGTGACCTCAGCCCACGAAAGTCCGGAAATCGAAGTCCTTAAAAAAGTCGGGAACACAAGGACGAAAATAAAGGTCCTTTCCGCTCTGACCGCAGTGCCCAGGGAAGAACTTGTCAGGGCAGTGGATACGGCGGTTTACGGGCAGCTCGAGACCCGGCAACTTTCGTTCAAAAAGGCAGAGGGTGCAGGCCATCACGGACACCACCACTAAGAAGGTCAGATAGGCAACCGGAAATTTAGAGAGATGAAAAGCCGCGAGTTTTCCGGATCAGGCTTCCTCCGGGGGAGCCTTGAGAAAAGATTATATAGTATAATACGGTCATCGCCACCGGCTCAGAAAGAAACTCCTTAAGGGAACGGAGACTAAAAATCCGGACATTGGACCGGATGCAATCAACTGTCTATCGGGTTTCAGACAGAAGAAAAAATCAGGACAAAGCCATAATAACTCGAGAGGGCAATGTTCGAAAAAAAAGTAAAAAACGGCAGAAAAAGACAGATATCCGGGTAACTCTGAATGCAGAGGATAAGAACCAGAAATAAACTTTGAAATCGTCTGCCTGTTTTTCCGAGAAGAGGAAGAATATCGGAAGTTTCATAAACTTTGCTGTAAAGAATCAGTTAACTTTAATACAGCCGGAAGAAACAGACATATAAAGAACTATTTTAGGACATATGGATCTTCCATAGAAGACAAGTTCACTTGAGTAAAACTAAAACCCGGAAGAAATTGCTGGATTTCTGACCCTGCGCAGCCGGGGCATGGAAACTAGAAGAAAAACAATTGCCCGGTAAATTTTAAAGGCATTGACCAGATCAATGTCAGCAAAAAAAAACTTTTTTTTGATTAAATCATATGCACGAAAAATTCTGCATAGAATTATAAAATTATCGACGCCGAAAAATTAGCATCGGTTAAGGTATAAGCAAATAAATCTAACTGTTTTTTGCAAGTGCATTCCCGAATAATCAGGGATTATACATCCCTGTAAATCACTGGGAAGAGAAAGCCCGAAGGGCACCAGAAACAAAAAGATCCAGGGAAATGAAACCCCCCGGGGATACTTCGAAAAGCACCTGAAAAACGGGTCATACCGCTTAAGGTGCAAAAACGGGACACATTGTTTCAGGGTGCCTAAAAAACGAAAAAGATCGAGCTACAGGTATCAACACAAAGGTGCTGTAAAACGCACTAAAATGGGTTGTCCAAAACTCTCTCATAATGTGGAAGAATTCGATTATGGAGGTTTTCGAATTCATCCACATTTTTATTCGGGAAAAAACCCGGAAAACTACCGGGACAGCAACTTGGAAGGTCAAGGATTTGAGCGAATCTGAGACCATCTTCTTTCATATTGGAGGTTAAAATATGTTGGATTTGAAACTGGAAGACATCGATGGCATATTAGTACGCTATAACGTCGCCCTCGAAAAGGAAATGACCCCTGACGAAGCTGCAGAAGAACTTTACCCGAAGGATGAACTCGTCTACCCCATTGCAAAGGCAATCTACGAGGGTGAAGAAGACGACGTAATTGACGGCCTCAAAGCCGCAATAGATGCAGGAAAAGACCCTATCACCCTTATCAACGAATCTCTGATGGTAGGGATGGGTGTTGTATCCCAGCTCTACGATGAAGGAATCATTTTCCTCCCCAACGTCATGATGTCCGCAGACGCTATGCTGGATGGCATAGAATTCTGTAAGACACAGACCACTGAAGTGCCCGAACCCAAGGGTAAGGTTGTCTGCCACGTCGCAGAAGGTGACGTCCACGACATCGGTAAGAACATTGTTGCTGCCCTCCTGAGAGCAAGCGGCTACGAAGTAATTGACCTCGGAAGGGACTGCCCGGTTGACGAAGTTATCGAGGCTGTAGAGAAAGAAAAGCCAATGTTAGTCACCGGTACTGCTCTCATGACAACCACCATGTATGCATTCAAGGAAATCAATGACAAGCTCCTTGAAAAGGGCATCCAGCTCCCCTTCGCGTGTGGTGGCGGTGCTGTGAACCAGGACTTTGTAGCTCAGTATGATCTCGGAGTCTATGGTGAAGAAGCCTCTGACGCAGTGAAGATTGCAAACTTCATTGTCGAAAACGGAGAAGGGATTGAAAAATTAAGAGAGGAATTCCACAAGCACTAATCGGAGGGAGCAAGAATGGTAAAGAAATACACTTCAATGGCTTATGCTAGCGCGGACGACATGCTTTTTGGGAATGCAAAATTCCCAGTAAAGGCAGGCCTCGGCCTTGAGATCGGTGCAGGATACACAACCCCTGAAATTAACTATGCCCCCAGACCTCAGGCAGGCAAGTCCAAGGAAAAACTCATAAAGGAATACGAAAGGATCACCACTGACTCAATGGCAAGGATGGTCCAGATCGGTGCACCTTCAGTAGTGCTTGAAACCGAACACGTGGAACAGATGACCAACAACCCCGAATGGGGAGGCGCTGTTGCCCACGCACAGAAGACCATCATGGAAGAGTACCACGATGAATACGGCATCAAGTGTGCCCTTCGCCACACCCCCGGGGACATCCGTGAAGACCGTGACTACCTGAAACTCACCGGAGACAAGTTCGATCTCCTTATGGAATCCTTCGAACAGGTTGCCCAGAACGGTGCAGACCTCCTGTCTGTCGAGAGTATGGGTGGTAAGGAAGTCTTCGACTACTCTATCCTGAGAAACGACACTGCAGGGATTCTCTTTGGTATCGGTGTACTTGGTTCCATGGACATGGAAACTGTGTGGACCGGCGTTGCGGACATCGCCAAGAAGAACGGCGTAGTTGCAGCAGGTGACACCGACTGTGCCCAGGCAAACACCGCAATGTTCATCGCAGGCGGACTGCTTGACAAGAACCTCGCTCACACCATCGCAATCGTTGCAAGGGCAATTTCCGCTGGAAGGTCCCTCTGTGCATACGAAGCCGGTGCAACGGGCCCTGGAAAGGACTGTGGATACGAAAACACCATCCTCAAGTCCATTTCCGGTGTCCCGATCGCTCAGGAAGGTAAGACCTCAACCTGTGCCCACTCCGACGTCATGGGTAACCTGGTCATGCAGTGCTGTGACCTCTGGTCCAATGAATCCGTTGAGTACCATGGAGAATTCGGCGGTACCAGTGTACAGTGCTGGGGAGAATCCCTTGCATATGACTGTTCCCTCATGAATGTGGCCCTTAAGACCGGAAAGGCAAAGGACCTCAGGGACATGTTCACCCTCTCTGACAAGTACAGAGACCCGCAGGGCTACGTGCTTGCCTACGACAACGCCTACAGAGTAGGAGAGGCAATTGCCAAGGACGGAAACGACAACTACCTCCGTGCCAAGAACGCAGCCGTCGAATGCTGCAATATTATCAACGAAGGTGTCGCATCCGGCAAACTCAAACTCACAAGGTTCGAGATCAACGCCCTTACAAAGGTCAAAGATGACCTTGATGCACTCACTGACGACAGCGACAAGTTCATGAGTGACTGCCTGACCAGATTCAAAGAAGAAGTTGCAGTTTTCCGTCCGGAAAACTACGGGCTCTAAGCCCTAAACTTCTTTTTTTTATTTTGGAGAAATGGCTTCAGGGGGATATTGATGACCGAAAACGAAGGAGTTGCAACTTTCATTATAGACAAGACCGCAAACCCTGCCCCTCTCGGGTTCACGGGCCTTGGCCTGTCTGCTGTCCTGTTGAGTTTGAGCTACATCGGGGTTTACCCGGTAGGATCCATGATCGTCTCTATGGCGATATTCTTAGGAGGTTTTGCACAGGTATTTGCAGGGATGATGGCCTGGAAAAAGGGCGATGTCTTTGCAGGCACTGCATTTTCGGCTTTCGGACTGTTCTGGTTCTCCCTTGCAGGACTTATTATCATGCCTGCACTAGGCTGGGTTGAAACACCCTCTGCAACTGCAATGGCTGCATACCTCTTTATCTGGGGCGTTTACACCTTTGTCATGCTGATTGCTACGATGAAGATCGGAGTCAGGGCTATCCAGTTTGTTTTTGTTACATTGTTTACATTGTTTATGTTGCTGGCAGTCGTAAACGCAACCGGAAGCACCGGGCTGCTCGCAGTTGCCGGGATTGTCGGACTTATTATGGGCCTTGGAGCCCTGTACACTGCTCTTGCCATGGTACTGAATGAAATCTATGGAAAGACAGTTGCTCCAATCTGAAAATAAACAGCATGCAACAGCATACCCCGGTTAAAAACGGAAAATGGCTTCAGACCGGGAAACATCAGACACGCTGTGCAGACACATCAAAACCCAAAAAAACCTCAAAGGAAAAACGGCATTAAAGCCCTATCAATCCAACCGCATAAAAAGAACACAGGTCTCAGGATCTGTGTTTTCAATTTATTTACCACTCTCTGAACCTCAAAATATCTATAATTCAAACCCTCTGAACCTGAAAAGAACTATAATTCAGACCTCTTAACCTGAAAAGAACTATAATTCAAACCTTCTAAACCTGAAAATAGCTATAATTCAGATCTCTGAACCTGAAAATAACTATAATTCAAACCTTCTAAACCTGAAAATAGCTATAATTCAGACCTTAAACTGAAAATAGCTATAATTCAAACCTTCCAAACCTGAAAAAACCTGTTATTCATCTTGATTATTTCCTTCCGGACAAAAACCGTGCATTCTTTATGCACATGGTTTATTTGCCAGCAATTTACCCTAACCCTAAATTTTCACAATAACCACTCCCTGTTGCCTAACCGCTCAAGAAAGCTCCGCTTCTCAGAGGAGGACTTAATTCAACGGATTGGTGCATTCCAAAATGAAGGCGGAAGACATATTAAAAAGAGCAGAGGGCAGGCCCGGCAAAAGCCTGCTCCTGAACCTGATGCTGACTGTTTTCAAGCTTGTAGCAGGATTTTACGGGAACAGTACGGCCCTCCTCGCAGATGCAGTCCGGTCTTTTTAGGATTTCACAGCAGAGTCTATGAAACTCCTGGACCACCGTATCGCCCTCAAGCCCGAAGATAGGTCCCATAACTACGGACACGGGAAAGTGGCGACCCTCTGTATGGGAGCCTGGGCAGTTATGCTGCTCTTAGCAGGGTTTCAGGTCCTCTTCCAGGGCACGGGAGAGCTTATTATACTCATAAAGGGCCAGGCCCCTGTAACTCCCGGAATCTCTGCCTTTTTTGCAGCTGCACTTTCCCCCTTATCAAAGGGTATCCTTCTGCGTTACGATGAGAAGGAAAACGGGCAGCTTTATCCCGGCGGCAGCGGGCCTGCAAAATACCTGTCCCTCCGCGAGGAGTTATTCTTCACAGGATGTGTGCTTCTCGGCATTGGATGCACGTATCTCCCAGGGAAGGGCTGGGCAGCCGCCGATTCCCTTGCAGCTGTTTTCCTGAGTCTCTTCGTGCTGAAAGCTTCGGCCAGGGCCCTTTACGGAACTGCCGATGAGTTGATAGAAGCGTCCCTTGATGAGGAAAGCAACCTGAATATAAGGAGATTAATAAGCGAAACGGAAGGAGTCATATCCTGCCGCGGACTCAAGACCCGGAAAATCGGGAAAAATATTGCCATTAATGTTTCCATTAACGTAAAAGAATCCCTGAACATCAGGGAGGCAGCCGGAATCTCAAGCAGAGTGGAAGAGCGACTAAAAACCACCTATGGGGAAGAAACCTATACCCTTATAAAAGCTGAACCGGACCAGAACAGGAACTGCCCCTTTAGAAAAACAAGCAGGTCCCCCGAAAAGAGTATAGGGAAAAACTTAATATCAAAAAATTAATAATATTTATATTTGCTAATTAGAATAATAAAATAGATATAAATGAGGAGAGAAACCTCCATGATAAAAAAGAGATTAAAAAAAGATTAAGAAAAAGTCGGAGCCATAAGGGGAAAAATCAGTAGCATAAGCTCCATAAATAGGTAGATATTTCCGGAAAGGAACAAAGCTTAATAATCAATCGAAAAGTAAAAAGAAGCATAAGAGTAAGCTAACTTCCGGTCTGAAAACCAGGCATGTTAGAAGAGAAAAAATAGGAAATCTGCAAACCAACAGTCTGCAAACCAGCAATCCGGAGAAAGGGCAATAAATAAAATCAACAATCCAACTCATAAAAGAGGTTTATAAGAAATGCAATTCAGTCTGGGAATCGATGCAGGAGGGACCTATACAGATGCGGTCATAGTGAGGGATTCTGACGGAATGGTAGTCGCCTCCAGCAAAGCACTCACCACCTACCCCGATCCCCTCCCGGGAATGAAGAACGCAATTGACAAACTTGACCCGGGGTATCTCAAGGATATAAAACTGGTATCCGTTTCAACCACCCTTTCCACTAACACCATCCTGGAAAAAACAGGTTTTCCCGTTGGGCTGATCATGGTAGGGGACTATGTAATTCCTGAAGACCTTCCCAGCAACTACTGGGTATCCGTGGAGGGAGGACATAACAGCGACGGGGAAGAGTTGAAAGCCCTGGAACTGGAAGCCGTTGAAGAGTTTGCCCTGAAGGTAAAAGACAAGGTCTCGGCTTTTGCTGTTTCATCTTATTTCAGTACCCGTAACCCGGAACACGAGCTCGCGGTCAAGAGGGCAGTGAAGGAACTCACGGGACACCCCGTTGTCTGCGGCCACGAACTGTCCCGGGACCTCGGAGCCTATGAAAGGGCCGTTACCGCTTTTTTAAACGCCCAGCTTATCCCTATCACCCACAAATTTACCCGGTCCATCATCGAGGAGTGTGAAATCCGGGGGATCGAAGCAAATATGCTGATGCTGAAATGTGACGGCTCGGTAGTGGGAATCGAAGAAGCCCTGGAAAAACCCATCGAGACAATCTTTTCCGGACCCGCTGCAAGCCTTGTTGGGGCATCCCACCTCAGTGGGCTTGCCACCTGCGCAGTAATCGACGTTGGAGGCACGAGTACGGATGTTGCAATGATGCAAAACGGGCTCCCGGAACTCAGCAGTGCGGGAGCCGTCGTCGGGGGGTGGCAGACCCGCGTGAAAGCCATCCGTATGGAAACCTCGGCCACCGGAGGAGACAGCCACGTCTGGGTAAAGCACGAGAGAGTCCGCGTGGGCCCACGTCGGGTTATTCCCCTCTGCAGGGCATCCGCAATGTACCCGGATTTCCTGGAAAAACTGAAAAAGAACAGGGTTTCCAAGAGCCATCTGGGAGAAAACGTCCAGGCAACCAAATTTTTCATAAGGACGGATTTCAAGCCCATCGAATTGACGAATAGGGAGAGAGAGGTCTACAGGCATATAGACAAAGACCCCGTATCCTACGGGGATCTCATCGTGAACCTGCAAAAGAGGCCGTCAGTTCTTGTCCTGGACTCCCTTATCCAGAAAAGGTTGATCCAGGCAATAGGCTTCACACCCACAGACGCCCTGCACGTCCTGGGAGAATATACGGACTGGGATGTTGAAGCTGCAAAGGTTGGGGCATCCATGCTTGGAAGACTTCTGAAGCAGGACCCTGAAAAGTTCAGTATGGAAGTGAAGCAGAAGGTTGCGCTTAACATTGCCCAGGACCTTATTGCCTATCTCGTGGAAGGAATGCCCAGGACCGAAATAGACAGGGTACTTTCTAACAGCCACTTTACCCGCTTCAGGATAGAGATCCCGGTCATCCTCCTGGGAGGACCTGTGAGAGCTTACGCCGAAGACATGAAAAAACTAATTGATGCCGATTTCAGGGTTCCGGAACATGCCGACGTTGGAAATGCCGTCGGAGCCCTCGTAGGGAAGGGCATCAAGAGAGTTGAAATTCTCATAAAAACAAAAGTTGTCCCGAAATCCGAAGAGCTGGCAGCTGGCAGTTCAGAGGGAGGAGCCGAAAGCGAGATTATAAGGGATACCCTGAACCAGGAAAAGAAAAACGTGTACATCGTCTTTTCCCCCCAGGGCAGGAAAAAATTCGAAACCCATCCCGAAGCCCAGGAGTATGCAGAAAAAATTGGAAAACAACTTGTTATGGATTATATGCAAAATGCGGGACTTGGAAAAGAAGAGATCAGGATAGAAGTCAGCAAAAAAAACCTTGCACCCAAAGGATGGGCAGGCCCCCCCATGGAAACGAAGCTTGTTTACGTGGGTGTGGGAGTCCCGAAAAATTCCATAGCAGGTTGAGAAAAAGGAATGAGATGTAAACAAGAAGCTAATAACGAAATAGAATTAAAATAAAAAATTAAAATAAGAAGCTAAATAGGAAGTTAAAATAAAAAAGTAAAATAAGAAGCTAAATAGGAAGTTAAAATAAAAAAGTAAAATAAGAAGCTAAATAGGAAGTTAAAATAAAAGGATAAATATATATCATTTGAATAAGAATTCCATGAATCCGGCTAAAAAAAACTTGGATCGCCTGAGAAAGAAATTTAAAAATGAGGCTGTTTTAACATGCAATATAGTCTGGGTATTGACGCAGGTGGAACCTACACCGATGCAGTGATCTTAAGGGACTCCGACAGTCAGATCCTTGATACCGGCAAAGCGCTTACCACCTATCCGGACCTGATGATAGGGATTCGAAATGCTATCGATAAGTTGGATCCGGAGTACCTGAAGAAAGTCAAACTTGTATCTGTCTCCACAACACTTTCAACCAATACAATCCTGGAAAAAGCAGGGTACCCTGTTGGCCTGATCCTTGTGGGAGATTACACTATCCCGAAAGAGCTTCCCGCCGAACACTGCATTGCCGTGAGAGGAGGGCATAATAGCAACGGAGAAGAACTCCACCCCCTTGACATCAACGAAGTGGAGCACTTTGCCCTTGGCCTGAAAAAGAAAGTGTCCGCTTTTGCCGTTTCATCCTATTTCAGTACCCGCAACCCGGACCATGAACTCAGGATAAAAGAAGTAATCCTTAAACTAACAGGACATCCCGTGGTCTGCGGACATGAGCTCTCCCAGGAACTGGGAGCTTACGAAAGGGCAGCAACCGCAGTCCTGAATGCCCAGTTGATACCTATCACCTACCAGTTCATCCATTCCATAATTTCCGAAGTAAAGGGTAGGAAACTTGACGCAAAAGTACTCATGCTGAAATGCGACGGCTCGGTCATAGACATCAAAGGAGCGAAACAGCACCCGATAGAGACCATATTTTCAGGCCCCGCAGCAAGCATTATCGGGGCATCCTATCTCTCCGGACTGGATACCTGCGCCGTGATCGATGTGGGAGGAACCAGTACCGATGTATCCATAATAAAGAACGGAGTCCCTGAACTCTGCGAAAAAGGGGCAGTCGTAGGAGACTGGCAGACCAGAGTGAAAGCCATCAAGATGGAGACCTCCGCAAGCGGAGGAGACAGCCACGTATGGTTCATGAAATATACGAGGATAGGGCCAAAGAGAGTTATCCCCCTTTGCGTGGCTGCGGAACATTACCCGAATTTCAGGGAGAAACTGGAAAAGAACCCGGTGCCCCTGAGGACCATGCTCAACGAGCACATCCAGCCCACCAAGTTTTTTGTACGGACCGGGCAGATACCCATCAACCCCACGGAAAGTGAGGAAAAGTTGCTTGAAGTTATGGGTGACGAACCTCTCTCAATTAATGAAATCCTGAACAAGATGAAAAGGTTCCCTTCCCCCTGTGTCCTTGATTCCCTGATCAACCAGAGAGTGATCCAGTCCATAGGCTTTACTCCTACCGATGCCCTCCACGTCCTCGGGGATTACACGGAATGGGACGTAGAAGCCGCCCAGATAGGCGCAAAGAAACTCGCCCGTTTTACGCATCTGGACCCCCACAGTTTCTGTAAGAAAATAAAGCAGCAAATCGCCAGGAACATGGCTTACAGCCTGATGTCCTTTATCATGGAAGGAAGAGGAAGGGACGGGATAAGAAAGATGCTTGAAGGGGAAGTTCCTGCCCAGTACAAGGTAAACATTCCCGTAGTCCTGCTCGGAGGCCCCGTAAAAACCTATTATGGAGAGCTTAAGCAGCTTATCGATGCGGATATCATAGTCCCCGAACATGCCCAGGTAGGCAACGCAGTAGGGGCTCTTGTCGGGAAGGGGATCAAGCGAGTGGAAATAATGATCAGACCCGTAGCCATGGAGAACCCGGACCAGAACTTCCTGGTATTTTCCCCTGCAGGAAGAAAAAAATTCGACCAATATCGGGTAGCGGTAGAATATGCCCAGAAAACGGGAGAGGAACTGATCCAGAATTCGATGAAAAGTTTTGGACTTCCAGAAGGTTCAATAAAGATAGATACCAGCATAGAGTATCTTACTCCTCCTGAATGGAAACACACGCCTATGGAGACAAAAATGACCTTTGTAGGAATCTGTGCGCCGGGATATTCGGAAGACATATAAGCTGCAGATTATGAAGAACGGAACACCATACTCGAAAAATTCACCTGAGAGTCAGGGAAAACACTGGAATTTGAAAAGAAGGCAAATAATCGGCCTGCTGCATAAAAAGGTCGGTCTTGTATCGCCAAAAAGCCGAAAAATCGGATTTAGATATTAAAAATTACAGCACAGGAAGTAAGGAGATATGGAATCTTCACTTGTTGATTTGGTTTTCCGCTCCGATAAAAGAAAAAACCTTCTCTTGCTACTGGAAAACGGGTCAAGAAATATTGACGACATTAAAAATGAACTGGATGTCACAGCCACGTCAATCCTCCCCCAGATTAAGAAACTGATAGATAGTGACCTGATTGTCCAGGAAGATAAGATGTACAGCCTTACCTTGCTGGGGGAGTTCATTGTCAAGAAAGTCAAGCCGCTGATCAGCGCCCTTGACGTTGTGGAACAGAACAGCACGTACTGGACAGGGCATGACCTGAACGCAATTCCCCGCAACCTCCTGGAAAGGATCTCCGAACTCGAGGGCTGTATCCTGATAGAGCCGGACCTGAACCATATTTACGAGCCGGCCCAGGAAATCATTGACAATATGGCAAACTCAAAGCGTGTGGCAACCTTTGCATCTTATTTCAACCCTTCTTACCTGCCCCTGTACGTGGAACTCGGAAGAAAAGAAGTCGAACTTTCCCTTAACTTTACGCAGTCGGTCTGGGATCACCTCTCAAGCGAACATTACGACATGATAAAAGAAGTTATGGAAATGGAAAATGTGAGCCTCTACATTTCCAGGGAAGGGACAAAACCAACCGAGATCACAATTACCGATAAAATCATGCTACTCGGGCTCTTTGATAAAAACGGGAAATTCGACCAGCAGTTCGTAATGAGCGTTAAGCCCAGAGCCCTGCGCTGGGGCCAGGAATTATATGACTATTTCAAGACCCTGTCCAGGCAGGTTAACAAGATATAAAGTAGGGGTCCAATTGACCTACTAAATAAAAAGACCGAACTTAGAGCAAGAAAATATCATATTAACCCCCATAATGGCATTAATATCAAATAGTACATTCACAATTGATACTCTACTGCCAGAATCCGGGAAAACTGTCGGCACTCGGGAAAATATCAGAAACTTTACATAAAATGGCCATTCCGGAGAACGTAAATAAAAAAGTAATGAAAAATAATTATATATTTTATAGTAGTAATTATTGACGTAAATTAAAACGTCAAGCGTATCTTCAGTCCCGAACCCCCCTCTGAAGCTTCTACCTCAGCAAAAGGTGAGAAAGAACCCCAGAGCTTCCATCCCAAGGAAGCAAGTCACAAGAGGACCACAGAGCTTCCATCCCACAGGAAGCAGAAGTCATGAGAGGACCCCAGAGCTTCCGTCCCACAGGAAGCAAAAATACAGGAAATGGCAGGAAGGGACTGCAGGACTCGCAAGCACAGATATATAAACAGCCTTGAATATAAATAAGGTGATTTATAAGAGAGAGGGAATCTTAATGGAATCATCATTACTGGACGTACTCTTTCTTTCGGAAAAAAGAAAAAGCCTCCTTCTATTGCTACTTGACGGGCCCAAGAACATTGAAGAAATAAAGAGCACGCTCAATGTCCGCTCGAGTCCGATAATGACCCAGATAAAAATTCTGATGAAGCATGACATTATAGTTGAAAATAACAGGCTCTACAAACTGTCCAGTATAGGAGAAATCCTTGTTCCCAAAATGAAAACCATCCTCGAAACGTTCAATGTTTTTGATAAAAACCATGAGTACTGGGTAAACCAGGACATGACCTCCATCCCAACGGATTTTCTGGACGAAATCGGAAAGCTCGGGGACTACATGGAGGTAAACCCCGATCGAAACCACGTTTTCGAATACCCGAAAGAAGTTGTGGACCACCTGGCAGAATCAGGGAAAGTGATGATTTCGTCCTCGTTTTTCCTGCCCATCTATCCATCTCTTTGCATAGAACTTGCCGCCAAGGGGACGGAAATTTCCCTGGTGTTTACGGAATACGTCTATGACAGGATGCTTAACGACTACAGGCGGGAACTCGAACACTTTCTGAACCTGAAATATACAAAACTCTACGTCTGTAACAACAATAACATGAAAATTGCCTCAAGCATCGTTACTGAAAAGTTCATGGCAATTTCCCTCTTTTGCAACAGTGGCATCTACTATAACCACAACCTGGTGAGTTTTGACGACAGCGCACTAAAATGGGGCAGGGAACTTTTCGACCACTACAAGAACGTGGCAAGGCCTATAACCAGGGTTTGAATAAGGTAGCGAAAAAAATAAAGAACCTCGAAAAAGAGGTTCAGTTCACCGTAACGGTCAGGTTCATTCCCTGGGCATCTTCCACCGTGAACAGGTAAGTTCCGGGCTCGTTAAAGGTATACTTAAAAGGAACCCTGTACGAAAGTTCTTCATTCGGAAACAGCCCGTCTTCACTGACCAGCACATAAGTGCCCTGCCTTTTGTTGCTCCACCAGGCAATCGTATCTCCCTGGTTGATCTCCCGTTCCGGAGGAGTCATAACCCCATAATACTCAAGATAAACAATATACTCTTCAGTAGGCCCGACAGGCAAGTTTTCATCCTGCTCCTCAACACCGGATTCCGAAACCCCGGTTTCATCAGTCTCAACCGGCCCTGCATCCTCCTCCGCACAACCGGAGATAAAAAGTGACGCGAGCACCAAAAACAAAACCAAAATTTTTGTATTCATACGTATCCCCTGAATTCCATAGACTTTTGTATTCACTTGCTTTTGATAGACTTTTGCATTCCCTGAATTTATTGATTCGCATAGCTTCAAGTTTTTATGATTCTATATGTCCCCACCCCTTATAATCAATTATCCTTTTGTTCGATCAGAAACATTAGGTATAGCGGTTGAAAGGGCCAGATTACCACCGATTTGTAACTGAAAACTTTAACACAAAATCCACTTGAACAAAGAGAAACGAGAACCCCTGGTTGCTGAATAAAAAATCAGAAAATCAAACAAAGATCAGAAAATCAAACAAAAATAAGAAATCAAACAAAAATAAGAAAAGAAGTTAACGTCCCGACTGAGACTTGAACTCAGGTCTAAGGCTCCGCAGGCCTCAAGGATATCCGCTACCCTATCGGGACACATGGTATACAGCGAGCACTCCTTCATAAGAACATTCAACGATATAAAGTTTATCGCCGGAACGCCTGGAAGGGGTCCTGACATTTTCAAGGATTTCAGAGTGGTTATCGGAGAAAACCTGTTTCCCTGGCATCTCTACCAATAAAGATTAAATGCAACTAGCTCGTTTTTATAATTTATGTCGATGACTATAGGACTTGCAGGAAAACCCAATGCAGGGAAATCCACTTTTTTCAAAGCGGCTACCCTGGCAGATGTTGAAATTGCAAATTATCCATTCACAACCATCAATGCAAACCACGGCATAACCTATGTCCGAGCCGAATGCCCCTGCAGGGAGAAGGAAAAAACCTGCGGGAAATGCGTAGACGGGGTCAGGCTCGTCCCGATTGACATTATTGACGTGGCAGGGCTTGTGCCTGACGCCTGCAAAGGGAGAGGGCTTGGAAACACCTTCCTGGACGAACTCAGGCAAGCCCAGGCAATCATCCACGTAGTCGATGCCTCGGGAGGAACGGACTCCGAAGGCAACCCCGTGGAAATAGGAGAGCACGACCCCCTCGAAGACGTTGCGTTCCTGAACCGGGAGATTACCATGTGGCTCTATGGGATCCTGGAACGGAGCTGGTTCAAGCTTTCCAGAAAGATCCAGGCCGAAGGGCTCAAGATAGAACTTGTGGTCGCCGAACAGCTGGCAGGAGCCGGGATCAATGAGTCCCATGTGAATGCCGCACTGATTGAAACAGGGCTTGTCCGGGTGGATCACCTGAAGTGGAGCGAAGAGGACATGATAAAGCTCTGCGATACCATGCGGGAAATAAGCAAACCTCTGCTAATTGCCGCAAACAAGGCAGATGTAGCTCCAAGGGATAACCTGGATAAGCTGGAAGAAGTCGACAGGATTGTCGTGCCCACGAGTGCTGCCGCAGAACTTGCCCTTAAATCCGCCGCCAAAAGCGGGGCAATCAAATACACCCCCGGAAACGGAAGCTTCGAAATAGTTGCCCAGGGACTGACAGCAGCTCAGAAAAAAGGGCTTGAAGCTATCAAAAAGGTGCTTGAGCACCTGGGCGGAAGCGGGGTTCAGGAATGCATCAACAGGGCAGTTTTCGAGCTTCTTGACCTGATAGTGGTCTATCCCGTAGAAGACGAAGGGAAATGGACCGACAAGAACGAGAACATGCTTCCAGACGCCTACCTTATGAAACGTGGTTCGAACTGCCACGACCTTGCCTATCAGATCCACACCGAAATAGGAGACCGTTTCCTCTACGCCGTAGACGCGAGGACCAGGCTCAGGCTAGGGGAAAAGCACGAGCTTAAAAACGGGGATGTAATCAAGATCGTATCCACCGCAAAGTAAAAACCCGAAATAAAAACCGAAACTTAAAAAGAAACTTAAACCGAAACTTAAAACGAAACTTAAAACGAAACTTAAAACGAAACTTAAACCGGACCCTGAACCTTTTTGTAGTCCATGGGGAGGATTTTCCAGATGAACCTGCTTTCATTCAGCTATCCAGTCTACGAGAGGTACCTGACCTGGCAGATATCCAAATACATCTCAAAGGCCCCAAAACATGTGGCAGTAATTCTTAAGGAAACTGACCTTCTGGACACGAAAAATGTTGAGAAACTCCAGCTAGCCCTCCTCGAATTCAGGAAATTCAAGGTAGACCTTGTGAGCATCTACGTGGACATCCTCAAGGATGATACAGCATTAAAAACGGAGATAGTATCCGGAATCGCGTCCAGGCTGGAAGAAAGCTTTTCGAAGCTCCCTCATGGGACAGGATATGAAATATACGGGCAGGAAGGAGAAGTCACAACCAGGTGTGAAGGAAAAGACTTCTTTGTATACGTCTCTCTCGGTTTAGGAGGGAGAGAAGAAATAACCAGGGCGGTGCTGGAAGTCCTGAAAGACGTGAAACAGGGAAGCGTCAGACCCGAAGAAATTGATGAAACGCACCTGGAATCCTGCCTGCTTGTCAAGCAAGAACCTGACATCATGATCCGTTCCGGAGGCCAGAAACTCTCGGATTTCCTGGTCTGGCAGTCCGTGTACTCGGAACTCTATTTCACGGACGTCAACTGGAAAAAAGTCCGAAAAATAGACCTTCAGAGGGTTATAAGGGATTACCAGAAGCGGCAAAGAAGGTACGGGAGGTGAAAAAGCCTGGAATTCGGAATAAGTCCGGAAGAACTTCACTACTCTGTGGTAGTCTGTCCCAGGTGCAGGGAACATGCCCAGATCATTGAGACCGGGAAAAAAACCGTAAGTTGCCAGCACTGTGGAGCCCGCCTGCGGGCAAGGAAGCTCCGGGTATTCTATTCTTCCGACGAGCTTGAAAAAGCCGTGGCTGCCAGGACCCGCCTGCAAGCCGAAATCTCGGGGAAAGAAGAAAAACGATTTACAGGGAGCCTTTCCCAGGAAAGCGGAAATTCGGATATAGGGAAGGGAACCGAAAGAAAATTTCCCGCGAACCCTTCCGGAAGACCTTCAAACCCCATAACCCGGAAAACAGATCCGAGAAAAGTAATTCTCGAAACCCTTGAAACAGCCGGGGGGGAGATGGAAATAGGAAAACTCCGGGAAAATATCCTTGAAAAAGACCCGGACCCGGAAAAATTTGAAGAAACCCTCAAAAAGCTTCAGGAAACAGGAGAAGTCTATTCCCCGGCCAGAGGGAAGGTAAAAATTGTGTAAATGCTCATCCCTCAGGAAAAAAATATTCCCTCAGGAAAAATATAAACATTATGTAAGTGCTCATTCCCCGGAAAAGGGAACTCCGGAAAAAAACTTCCTTGTAAACCCGTAAAACAGTTTCGTTCAGGTTAGGAAAAAATCTGTCTCCGGCGGCACAGGAGACAAATGTATTTAAGTACTAAAAGATTTACTATAATTGAATATTTAAGATCAGCATTGGATCAAAATCAGCAACATATTTGCATTTGCCTTTTCAAAAGCATTTTCATATCTTTCACAATTTTTCTCACGGAAACCCGCGAAGATTATTATTTTCCATACAGGGTACAACGGTGTTTAACATGATGGATCCGCAAATAGAGCGAAAACTCATAGAGATCATGAGGGTAATTCACGAAAGTGACAAGCCCATAGGTGCCCGGGCCATAGCCGACGAACTGAACAACAGGGGCTATGACATAGGGGAGCGGGCAGTCCGCTACCACCTTAGGATCCTAGATGAGAGGGGTTTTACACGCAAGCACGGGTATGCAGGGCGCACGCTTACGGAACTCGGGGAAAGCGAGATGCACGACGCCCTTATAGGGGACCGTTTCGGTTTTGTGATATCCCGAATCGAGGAGATGGCGTTCAGGACCACGTACAACCCCGAGACTAACAAAGGGGATGTGGTAGTAAACGTTTCGTATTTTGACAAGGACGATTTCGAAACCGTCATTGACGTGCTTTCTTACACGGCAAATTCCGGGTACACAATAAGCTCGAGGGTCAAGATCTTTGAAGAGGAGACGGATACGGAAATATCCCTTCCCCCAGGGAAAATAGGGATTGCTACCATCTGCAGCGTCACCTTCGACGGACTCATGCTAAAAGCGGGAATCCCCGTGGAACCTGCTTACGGAGGGGTCATGCAGATCGAAAACAACGCACCTGACCGCTTCCTGGACCTTATATCCTACAGCGGGACATCCATCGACCCGATAAAGGTCTTCATGGCGAGGAAACCGACCTCGGTACTCGAAGTGCTTGAGCACGGGAACGGGAAAATCCTTGCCAACATGCGCCAGGTCAATTCTTCGGCATATGATAAGGTAAAAGAAATTATTGAAAAGGCAGAAAAAGCCGGGTTAAAAGGCTGCCTTCCTCCGGGAGACATCGACGAGTTTCTATATGGAGCTCCCGTCGAAATAGGAAAGTTTGGAATTGCGGTGGTAGGCGGGATCAACGGGATCTGCGCCCTGGAAGAAACCGGGATAGAAATCGTCACCGACCCCATCTCAACAGTGCTGGAATACAGCAGCATGTCCGAACTATGAGGCAGAGGAAGAATAGAAGAGGGAAAATAGAAGAGAGAGAATAGAAGAAAGGGGGAAGTATGCTAAAGCTGACCATAGTATACGACAACGAGGCAAAACCCGGATTCGCCGGAAGCTGGGGCTTTGCAGCCCTCCTTGAAACGGAAGAAGAAACACTCCTTTTTGACACTGGCTGGGACGGCGGGCTCCTTCTTGAAAACCTTAAAAAACTGGAAATTGACCCCACAAGTATCCGGAAACTTGTCCTGTCCCACCAGCACTGGGACCATATCGGCGGGGTGCCCGAAGTCCTCAGGGCAAGTCCCGGAATTACGGTCTATGCCCCCACTTCCTTTTCAAAAAATATGAAGGCTGAAATCGTAAAAAGAGCCAGGCTTATAGAAATTAGTGAAAGCCAGGAGATAATTTCAGGAGTTTGGAGTACCGGAGAACTGGGGGATAAAATCAAAGAACAGTCCCTTCTCCTCGATACCGGCAAGGGACTTCATGTGCTGACAGGTTGTGCCCACCCCGGTCTTTCAGCGATCATGGACTCCGCCCTTAGCTTCGGAAAGGTAAAAGGGATCATCGGAGGCCTGCACGACAGCAAGGAGTTCGAAAGGCTTGAAGGGCTTGAACTTATTGCAGCCGGGCACTGCACAACCCATAAAGAAGAAATAAAAAAACTGTTCAGGGCAGAATATGTGGAAATCGGAGCTGGACTGCGCCTTGAATTGGAGTGAATAGTTCTTCGATCCCGGGCACCCGAAATCCTCCTGTTCCTCAGCAATTTCCCTGTCCCTTCAGTAATTTCCCTGTTCCTCAGCAATTTCCCTGTTCCTCAGTAATTTCCCTGTTCCTCAGCAATTTCCCTGCTCTAAATATTACACACCTTCTTGACCTCTTACTTTTGGTCATCCAATACATTTTTTCAACAAATCAATCCCTTGATTTTGCAGAGGGGATACATGGAAAAACGGGGAGATGCAGGAAACGTATAATAGAAATACGATGCCCTCTTAAAATAATACAGGATTCTTGCGGGGAGATAGGAAAATCGGACAAAGTAATTTAGAATATGTGGATTTCTTATGATCTTGCCTGCAGAGTTAAGTGTCCATTGAATGATGCACTTTGAATGACACACAATCGTGTTTTTTGAATGACACGCAATCGTGTGCTTTAATGATGCGTTTTGAATGACGTGTTTTGAAAAATTATTATCCCGGAATGCGGAAGAAATTGGGAACCGGGCCGGATGAAAATGAGGGAGAATTGCCGATGCTTAAAATAGAAAACCTGAGAGTAGAGGTCAACGGAAAAACACTTCTCCATGACGTCAACCTCGAAGTGGGGAAAGGGTATACTAACGTGCTCTTCGGGCCGAACGGAGCAGGAAAATCCGCCCTGATGCGGACTATCATGGGCTTTAGTGAATACAAAATCTTGGAGGGCAGGATCCTGTTCAATGGGGAAGACATAACCCATCTTCCAGTAGACGAAAGGGCCCGGCGGGGGCTCGGGATCATGACGCAGCGCCCGCCAAACATGTCGGGGATAAAGCTAGGGGACCTTGTGCGCACGGTAGCAAAAGGAGAAAAGGATCCGGAAGCCCTTGCCGAAAACCTTGACATGCAGCGTTTCCTGAACAGAGACGTGAACGTCGGTTTTTCGGGGGGAGAAATCAAACGTTCCGAGCTCCTGCAGCTTGCAGCCCAGAACCCTAGCCTCTACCTCCTGGACGAACCCGAGTCCGGAGTTGACCTTGTGAGCATAGGACATGTAGGGACGAAAATCAAGGAATTGCTAAACCAGGGGGTCGAATGTCCCGGGGAACGCTGCAAGAAAGGAAAATCCGCCCTGATAATCACCCACACCGGCCAGATCCTGGACTACGTGCAGGCGGACAGGGGCTACATCCTCTGCAACGGGACAGTCATGTGTTCGGGGAACCCCCTGGAAATGTTAGAAGAGATCAAGAAAAAAGGGTATGAGGAGTGTGTCAGATGCAAGCTGATGAGATAAACCTGAAGAAGAAAGCCGAAAGTGCGATTGGGAAAAAAGCGGCTTTCGGGGAAGATTTCGAGCTTGAGAAATTCGAGGAGGCTTCAAAGGTTTCCGAGCCAATCGAAAACATGAAGGAACTGGATGAGGAGAGCCAGAGGACCCTTCTTAAGGTAGGAGTGCTCCCGAGCGAGGAAGGCCGGGCGGGCACCCTGCTGATGAAGGATAATGCAATTTCCCATACCTCCCAGAAGGACAAGAATATAGAGCTCATGTCCACCAAAAAAGCCATGGAAACGCACGAATGGCTCAAGGACTACGCCTGGAAACTGGTGGCTGTGGACACGGACAAATACACGGCAAAGAGCTACCTGGAAGATGCGGACGGGTACTTCATCCGGGCGCCTGCAGGCAAAAAAACCGTATTTCCGGTCCAGACCTGTCTCATGCTGGGAAGCAAGAACGTCTCACAGACCGTACACAACATAGTGGTCGTGGAAGAAGATGCCCGGCTCGACATTATCACCGGCTGCACGACGCAGAAAGGAGTTGAGGAAGGGCTGCACCTGGGAATTTCCGAAATGTACGTAAAAAAAGGTGCCACCCTGAATTTCACCATGATCCACAACTGGGCCGAGAACATAGGGGTCCGCCCCAGGACTGTTGTCCACGTGGAAGAGGGAGGGACCTTTATCAGCAACTATATCTGCCTAAAACCAGTGCGATCAGTCCAGTCCTTCCCGACGGTCAGGCTTGAAGGAAAAGGAGCAGTAACGAGGCTTAACACCATTGCAATCGCCCATCCGGGCTCGGAACTTGACCTGGGGAGCAGGGCAATCTTCAATGCTCCGGGCACAAGGGCCGAACTAATCTCAAGGACAATCACCACGGGCGGGAAAATAATTGCAAGAGGGGAAATGATTGGAAACGCAGTAGGCGCAAAAGGGCACCTGGAATGCAGGGGGCTCATCCTGAGCGATAAAGGAAGCCAGAGGGCAATCCCTATCCTGGAAGCAAACGTTGCCGATATAGAACTGACCCACGAAGCAGCCGTAGGAAAGATCGCCCAGGACCAGGTGGAATACCTGATGGCCCGGGGGCTTACAGAAGACGAGGCTGTGGGCATGATCGTGCGCGGTTTCCTGGACGTAGGTATAAAAGGTATCCCTGAAGAACTCAGAAGCGAAATAGAAGATACGATTACCCAGACGGCTCTCGGGATGTAAAACTCCCGGGATCTGTCTACCTTATTAAAAAAAACAAACTTACTAACTTTTACTTACGTATATTTTTTTTGAAAAAAGTGTGGAGGCCGACAGGAAAAAGGATAAACCTGCCGGACTTTTTTTGTGGAGTTTTGTGGAGTATTGTGGATTAAAATGAGCCGGAAATGTGACTCTAAAGTAAGGTTTCTTTGTGGAGAAGAAACCGGAGAGAATGCACCGCTCATTTAACCGCAATTTGCAGATTAGAGAGGGGATATAAAAACCTATCTATGCCGGACAGATAGCGGGCAGTTTTTTAGACAAAAGTAGAAAAGTCACTGTTAATAAAAGCTTAAATGGCACAAAAGAGACGGCATCTGGACAGAAGGGGATGCGAAGTTTTCCATAGAAGACTTGCACTCCTCGAAGTAAAATTTTACATATTCAAATAGATTTGATTTATCCTGAAAATAATCGGCTCAAAATTGACTGAAAATTATTCAAATTTTATCTTACAAGTTAAAATCATGAGATGGGATCAGAAGTTAAGATGGTGGGATGGGATCAGAAGTTAAGATAGTGGGATGGGGCCATAAGATGAGAGCATAAGTTAGGATCATGAGATGGGGCCACGAGAGGAGATGACTCAAACTTAAACGACTTAATTTCAGGTTAATCGATTTTAGTATAATTCCTTTTTGAAACTGAAGCTTTTCTCAGCCCCCTTTGCAACCGGGTCCACAATTAAAAAAGTTAAGTACTGCAGTTTTACAGAAGCAGAATTCAGTACTTGTCAGTGTTTATATAATACGGTCTGTATAATACAGTACTGCGGAAGATTGGAGGCAATGGTATGATAGACTTTGCATGTAAAGAATTCAAAGTAGAAGACGTAATCAAATGCTCCCTGAGCCTTACCAGGGCTGACCTGAAGGTATTGAAGCATTTCTTAAACGATACCGAACACTGGTTTGACACTGACACTCTTTCAAAAGCCCTTGAGCTTGACATCTCCACTGTTCAGCGCTCCGTGAAAAAGCTGTACGATAAAGAGATTCTTCAGAGATCTCAGCAGAACTTAGACGGCGGAGGCTACGTGTTCATCTACAAAATTCACTCCAGAACTAAAATAAAAAACATCATCATGAGCGTTGTCCAGACCTGGGCCGAAAGACTGGGGCAAGAACTGGAACAATGGGAAAACAGAGGTTGATAAACTTGCTTAAAATAACACCTTACCTGGGGATTCTTGTCCTCATCGTGTCCATAGGAGGGCTCTGGTACCCTGCACTCGGGTATTTCATGCTGTTAGTCTTTGCTGCCATATTCCTTATAAGCCCCTTCAGAGGCCGCTGGTTCTGTGGAAACCTATGCCCCAGAGGTAGTCTTGTAGATTTCTGGATTTCAAAAATATCTAGAAAAGAAAAGATTCCAGCCGTATTCAGAAGTCTCTGGGTGAGGATTCCGGTCTTTGTCCTGCTCATGGGTTTCATGGGTTACAGGGTCATGAGCGTCATAGGGACCCTGAATATGTTTGAAAAAATAGGCATGATCCTCGTGACCATGTGCATTGTGACCACAGTGATTGCAGTCGTCTTCGGCACCTTCTTGAGCCCGCGGGCCTGGTGTTCTTTCTGTCCGATGGGCACAGCCCAGAAACTGCTCGGAGGCAAGAAGTACCCATTGCAGGTCAAACAGGAAAATTGCATCAGCTGCAAAAAATGTGAAAAAGTATGCCCAATGCAGCTCAATGTCTGCAACAACGAGGCAATGTCGGACTGTATCAAATGTGGACGCTGCGTGGAAGCCTGTCCCAAAGACGCTCTGCATTTCTGAGCGATTGCACTTCCAATTTTTACTATTTCAATTATTACAATTTCAATTTTTACTATTTCAATTATTACAATTTTGAGATTAGTTAACGCCCTGTAAACAATATTTTTAATCAATTAATATACTATATAGAATATGGGGAACCCGGAAACACTTTACTAATCAGACCTGACTGTTTGTCAACCGGATATAACTTCATTCCAATTGGATATTGGTTTATTCCATTTTATCAGGCATTATTCCAGCCAGTCAGGGCTATTCAACAGTTCATGTACATTGCTACGGTTTACGGGAATCCGGAAACTAATCCAGGAGGAAAAGAACATGACAGATCGTGTCCCGGAACTTTCAGCCACCCAGAAAACGGAACTCTCGGAAATCTTCGGAGAGTACGTCAATCTTGACAAACGCGAACGCCACTACTACAACCACGATATAGGAGCCCTGCCACCTCTTGTAAAGAAGGTTATAGGAAATACAGATCCTGCTGCGGTCGTAAAAGTTAGGAGTGAAGAAGATGCTGTCAAACTCCTGGGATTTGCAAACCGGTACAAAATTCCGGTGGTCCCGCGGGCAGGGGCATCTTCTGGATACGGAGGAGTCATCCCGACAAAAGGCGGGATCGTTGCTGATGTGACCCTGTTGAACGGGGTTCTTAGCATTGACCCGGAAACAGAGACCGTCGTTGTACAGAGCGGGATCATCTGGGAAAAACTTGAGAGAAAGCTAAATGAAAAAGGACTTTCCCTCAGAGCCATACCCTCAAGTGCTCCTTCTTCAACCGTCGGGGGCTGGCTCATGCAGAGTGGGGCAGGCTACGGCAGTTACGAGTTTGGCTGGGGGCACGAGAGCATGGAAAATGTCCGCGTTGTCCTTCCGGACGGGAAGCTAAGGGAATTTTCAGGCCCCGAACTCGGGAAACTCATAGGCACCATGGGGACAACAGGCATCATCACGGAAGTCACCCTGAAAGTCCAGAAACAGGAAGAAAGAGATGCCGTTTCAGCCAGTTTCCCGGATTCCGGGGCACTCAGGAAAGCCGTTGAGACCATAAGGGAGAAGAAAGTCCCGCTCTGGTCAATTTCGTTCCTGAACCCGGAATGGGCGGACATGAAAAACAGGGCCCCACAAAAGCTCCATTACGGGGAAATTGTGGATAAGGACAGGCCTGTACTTCCCATGGCTTACGTTTGCACCTTCATGTACCCCGCTTCAAGAGACATCTCAGGCCTGAGCGAAGCGATCGAAAGCGCAGGAGGCACACTCCTCCCCGAAGAAATCGCAAAGCACGAGACTAAAGAGTGGTTTAAGTCCATGAAGGTTAAGAGGCTCGGCCCCTCATTCATCCCGGCAGAAATCCTGGTGCCGCTTGATAAGATGGACAGGGTCTTTGAAGAAATCAAAAAGAAAATCAAACTTCCGGTGCTTACCGAAGGCATGGTCATAGGCGACGGAAACGTCGTACTCCTCTGTTTTATGCGCCATTCCGAACGCTCGGTCCTCTTTAACACGGCTTTTGCCCTTTCCCTGAGCATCCTGAAGATTGCGGAAGAAAACGGGGGCAGGGCTTATTCCTCAGGGCTCTTCTTTGCCTCAAAGAAAAAGGACGTCTTCGGAGACAGGCTTGCCGAAATCGAAGCCCTCAGGAAAGAATTCGACCCCAACGGGATTATGAACCCCGAGACCCTGGAAGGAAAGGGGCTCCTGAACACTGCCGTATCCATGGGTTCTGCGTTCGAGCCTCTCGGCCGGATAGCAGGGAACATGTCCGGGATAGGAAAGACCACCTTCAAAGATGAAAAGGAGATCCCTGCGGAGGTCGTGGAACTGGCTTACTCCTGTTCCCAGTGCGGTTACTGTGTGAGCGAATGCGACCAGTACTACGGCCGGGGCTGGGAGTCCCAATCGCCCAGGGGAAAATGGTTTTTTATAAAGGAATACCTGGCAGGCCGGGAAAAGCTTGACCAGCGGCAGACAAACACCTTCCTTGCCTGCACCACCTGCCAGATGTGCGACGCCCGTTGTGAACTTGACATGCCCATCGAACACGCCTGGATGACCATGCGCGGGAAACTGGTTGATGAAGAAAAGAAAATGACCTTCCCGCCCTTCGAGATCATGGCAGCCAGCCTCCTGAAAGAACGGAACATCTGGGCAAACTACCGCAAGGACAGGGACAAATGGATTCCGGACGATATCCGGGCAAAGATGAAGGACGAAGCTGAGTACGCCTACTTTGCGGGTTGCACCGCCTCTTTTGTGGAAAAAGACGTGGCTGTAGGGGCTGTGCGTATGCTCGATGATGCAGGTGTTGAATTCACAGGACTGGGAGACAAGGAAGCCTGCTGTGGAATTCCCATGCTAGTTGCAGGAAAGTGGGACGTCTTTGAAAAGATAATGCGGATGAACGTCTCGAATATGAAGAAGAAAGGCGTAAAAACAGTGATCACTTCCTGCCCTGCCTGCTGGCTCATGTGGCACACCGTCTATCCCCAGTGGGCGGAAAAACTAGGAATCGAATACGGGCTTGAGACAAAGCACTATTCCGAAGTCCTGGTTGAACGCCTGGACGTGCTTAGACCCAAATTCAAGATACCTCTGAATAAAGTGGTTGCCTGGCATGACTCCTGCCACCTGGGAAGAGCCGGAGGCAAAGTCTACGAACCTCCGAGAGAGCTGTTGAAGGCCATCCCGGGCATCCAGTTCAGGGAGCTTGAACACAACAGGGAACAGGCCCACTGCTGCGGTTCGGTGGTCAGCCTGATTGCCGAGCCTCCGGTTGCATATAAACTTGGAGGTATGAGGCTTCAGGAAGCTGTAGATGTGAATGCAGACATCATTGCGGCCCTGTGTCCCTGCTGTACGGTCCAGTTCCGTGTCGCAGCCGAGAAAAACAACATGAACATAGAGTCCCAGGACCTCGGTGCCCTTGTGGCCAGAAGCCTCGGCTATGACATCCCGGACACGACAAACTACGCCCTGCAGTCCTGGGTGCCCTTCGAAAAGATGATTGACCTCATGCAGCCCGAAAACATGGCCGACCTTATGGTAGAACTCCTGCCCGAGATGATGGCAGCCATGCCAGCGCCCCTGCAGTCCATGATGAAAATGGTCAAATACGTCCCCGGTATGGACGCCATGATGAAGCCCATGATGCCGGTTATGATGCCCAGGCTCATGCCCTCGGTCATGCCCAAAGTGATGCCGGACATGCTCAAAGCCGTGGAAAGGCGGGTCCCGATGCCTGATTACATGAGAGAGCAGCTCCCGGACCTCATGCCAAAAGCCATGGAAAACCTGATGCCCAACATGCTGCCCCAGATCATCCCCCTCCTGACCCCCCGGATGATCGAGTACATTAAAACGCATTGAAACGGAAACGTTGAACCCGGGACGCAGAGAAAAAAATAAGTGAAGAGAAAAAAGGAGGAAATTTTAGGAATTCCTCCGAGCTCTGCCCTTTTTTAATGTTGCTAAAGGTCCTCAGGAAAAAAGAAACTTCCGTACTTCTGGCAAACATTGTTTTTATGCTCTTTTTAATGGGTGTCCTTCTGAATTTTGCGCCTTGAAAAGTCCCTGCGAGTGAAAGCAAAATTCAGGAGGATTAAAGAATTAAAAGGAGCAGAAGCCCTTTTTTCAAAAGAGATTAATTTCCAGCTCAGAGGAATTGTTATATAGAAGTGCTTGCATTAAGAATATGAAAATTACGTACTGAAAATTACGTACTGAAAATTACGTACTTAAGAATTCAACTAATCAACTAATAAAAAATCATAAAAATTCAAAATCATTATAAAGGAGCTTGAAGTTTGGCAGCACAACCAATCTTTATTTTAAGAGAAGGAAGCCAGAGGACCCACGGTTCCGACGCACAGCACAACAATATCATGGCCGCAAAGGCCGTAGCTGAGGCAGTCAGGACCACTCTTGGCCCGAAGGGTATGGACAAGATGCTCGTGGATTCCATGGGCGATGTAGTGATCACGAATGACGGGGCAACCATCCTCAAGGAAATGGACATCGAGCACCCAGGTGCAAAGATGATCGTAGAAGTCGCCAAGACCCAGGATGCCGAAGTAGGAGACGGAACTACCACCGCAGCCGTCCTTGCAGGAGAACTCCTGGAAAAGGCAGAGGGACTGCTGGAAAGCGGTGTCCACCCCACTCTGATCGCAAGCGGATACAGGCTCGCAGCAAACCAGGCTACAAAGATCCTGGAGACCATCACAATCAAAGTCTCCCCGGAAGACACCGAAACCCTGGAGAAACTGGCAGCAACCGCAATCACCGGGAAAGGGGCAGAATCTTACAAGGAACACCTCTCTGCACTTACGGTAAAGGCAGTCAGATCCATCGTTGAAGAAAGAGATGGGAAGATCACGGTCGACATCGAAGACATCAAGACTGAAAAGAGACCTGGAGGAAGCATCCAGGACTCTGAGATTATTGAAGGAGTCATCGTTGACAAGGAACGCGTCCACGCCGCCATGCCTGAAGTCATAGAAGACGCAAAGATCCTCCTCTTAAGCGTACCTGTCGAACTCAAGAAAACCGAAACCAAGGCAGAGATCAAGATCACAACCCCTGACCAGATGCAGCGTTTCCTTGACCAGGAAGAAGCAATGCTCAGGGAAATTGTGGACAAAGTAATCTCCACCGGAGCCAACGTTGTCTTCTGCCAGAAGGGAATGGACGACCTTGCCCAGTACTACCTGACAAAGGCAGGCATTTTCGGCATGCGCAGGGTTAAGAAGAGCGACATGGACAAACTCGCCCGTGCAAGCGGCGCAAAGATAATCACCAACATCGACGAGATTGAGGAGTCCGACCTGGGGTATGCAGGCCTTGTGGAAGAAAAGGACGTCACGGGCTCCAGGATGACCTTTGTCACAGGCTGCAAGGACAGCAAGACCACCTCCATCCTCCTCCGCGGCGGAACCGAGCACGTGGTAGACGGCATCTCAAGAGCTCTCGAAGACGCTCTCAGAGTCGTTGGTGTAGCCCTCGAAGACCAGATGGTCGTTGTGGGCGGCGGCTCCCCTGAGATCGAACTTGCGCTCAGGCTCAAGGAATATGCGGCAACCCTGAAAGGCAGGGAACAGCTTGCAGTTACGAAGTTTGCCGAGTCCCTGGAAGTCATCCCCCAGACCCTCGCAGAAAACGCAGGTCTGGACCCCATCGATATGCTCGTGGAAATGCGCTCCCAGCACGAGAAAGGCAACAAGAAGGCAGGCCTTAACGTCTACACAGGGAAGATCGAAGACATGTACGAAAACAATGTCATCGAGCCTCTCAGGATCAAGACCCAGGCAATCAACGCCGCCACCGAAGCAGCAATCATGATCCTCAGGATCGACGATGTGATCGCTTCTGCAGGTATGAAAGCAGGCCCCGGCGGAGAAATGCCTGAAATGGATATGTAATCCTGCTAAAAACATTGAAATAAATCAAAATATACGGTTGTCGGAAAATTTCAGATTCCGCAACCCACTTCTTTTTTATCCCGGGCTCAGTTATACCGGCGTATTTAAGGTCAGGACTCAAAAGGTGAATTCATTTATCAGAAAATCTTTTCTGACCAGATCCCTCAGGTAAAAAATAAGTTCTTGAGATCGTGAATCAACCTGCTCAAAAGAGAAATCATTTTACAAAAAAGAGAAATCATTTTACAAAAAAGGGAAAAAAAGTTTTGAAAAAGCTGTTTCTCCAGCCTGAAAACTTTTTTACCGGGCTTCGTAGCAGGGAATTTCCCTGGCGTCCACTACTACCGGTTTGCCAAGCTCATTTGAGATGACGCTACGTACCCTTGCCATGCACCTGCATTCGAGCTGAACGCGAGCAGCCATGGTTTCACATTCCTCAATATACAAATCATTTGCACTGATAATGGAATGTGTGGAGATCTGCCTTTGCACAACCCTGGCAATGAGCCCTGTGGTCCCGTCCGTTAAATCGTCACGGCGGGTGGAGGTTAAGAGAACCTGATCCCCTGCATTAAGCCCAAGTACACCGAAAAAATTTTGTGGGTTCCGGATTTCAAGAGTCCGGAGTGAATGTTTTTTAAGGGCTTCGATCACTGAATCGGAAATTCCTGTTAGCGCAATGTACTCCATAGGATCACCCGTACATTGGGAATTCCTTTTTGACTTCTCCTTTCTGTTCGGTGGTCTGGACATCTTCAGCAAGTTTTTGCAACTCAACTTCTATGCGTTCAGCTTGCTTTATGAGCCGTTCGGTGTCGATCGACAGCTCGTAGAGTTTGTTCAAAACCTCAACAACAGCAGAAGCAGCCCTGGGATCAGGGTTCTGGGTCCTGGTAGCACCGAGAAGGCTCAATGCCGGGATTCCCCTGAGCAGACATTCGGCCATCACACTGCCGGAAATACCTGAAATGGTCCCCATCTGGAAGACCTCCACTTCGTCCTTAATCTTGTCCAGCATCTCCTGGGTAGTGGCTGCCCCGAAGACCTTGTGTCCCCCGTCCATGATAGCAATTCCAGCAATAGAGGCAATTTCCTTTACATTGATGGACTCTGCCCAATCAACCAGGGCATTGCTGACATCGTAGGAAACCGAATGGCTGATAGGGATATCCGAAATCACAATAATCAGGTTATGCTCCACACTTTCATAGATCCGGACAGGCATATTGATGAGCCCCTCATAGAGCACGGCAATGGAGGGGAAATACCTGGACTCGATAGAGCCGATATACTCCATATTCATCTCTTCGATCAGGTGCTGACTTGCAATGTTCCCAACAAGCCCGATTCCGGGGAAACCTTCAATCAAAATAGGGTTTTTTGACTGCACAGGTTTCGTAATAATCTTCACGTCATTGTTATCATAATCCGTATCTGACAAAGTACCACCTCACTGAAAATATAACCCCTACAACTATATCTTACCTAATCATACTTAAACAGGTTCTCAAAGGCCCAAACCGGGGGAATCCTGAACCCACACAAAAATCAAAAATTAATGGCAGTTTCCGGACCCCTTGAAGCCAAAAACCCTCTATTGTATTTAAAGAGATTCTCCACATATATATATTTTATTTAGATAACTTAAAATATTTCAGCTGATACTTAGGTAAAATAAAAAATCAGTATATAACCAGTATCAAGTGAAATTAATAGCCAGACTCCAGCAGCATCGGGAAAACCGAGGGAAAAACCTGCAAAAAACCTGCAAAAAACCTGCAAAAAACCTGCAAAAAACCTGCAATAAAACCTGCAATAATTGAGGTTATTCATGCCGAAGAAAAATAATTCGTAAAAGAAAAAAAGAGGAAAAAAGTTCATAAAAAACCTATGAAGAGATGAATTAACATCTATAGTCACGAGCGTAATTAATGCGACAAAAAACGATGTATGATCAAGCAATTTATATCGCATCAAATGCAGGCGTGACTATAAATGGAAATTTAACCTCTAAATGGAAATAAACAAACCTTGAAAATTCAAAGGAGAGCCACACATGGAAAAACCAATTCTTTATCTGGACAGCGTAGGGGAAACAAACACTGATGCCGTTGTAGGGGCTGCGGCAAAAAGAGCCTCAGAACTTGGGATCACACATATCGTGGTTGCAAGCACCAGCGGGAAGACCGCTCTCAAGATGGCAGAAGCCGTGAAAGACAGCGGCGTCAAGGTCATAGGCATCAGTCACCAGTACGGACAAAAAGAAAAAGGCGAATGGGAAGTGGAAGAGGAATACAAACAGAAACTTGAGGAGCTTGGAGCCTTTATCACCACCCAGTCCCACATGTTTTCAGGGATCGAGCGCTCAATGACCAGGAAGTTCGGAGGCTATTCCCGGATAGAAGTAATTTCCGACACCCTGCGCGCCCTCTTCGGGAAAGGCTTCAAGGTGGCAGTCGAAGTCGCAATCATGGCGGCAGACTCAGGGCACATCCCGGTTTCTGATGATACTGAAATCATTGCAATTGGCGGTACTCGCTGGGGTGCGGACGTAGCCCTTGTGCTCAGGCCTGCCCACAGCAATGAATTCTTCTCCATGCAAGTCCGGGAAATCATTGCCATGCCTCGGGAAAAAGAAGATTAAGCGGCCCTTAAAAGTTCAAAAATGTTTAAAGAATATAAAAAATATGAAAAAAGTTAAAAAAGGTTGAAAGATTTAAACAATGTAAATTGACAGGGCTGGAATATTCAGGCCATCCCGAGCCTTTTGAGGATTTCCGCCCGGTCTTCTTCGGTAAAGGATTCACTCTGGAAGGTCTCAACCGCCTTTTTCAAAAGGGTTACTGAAAAGGACATCGAAGGCCCGCCGCCAAAGGCAACAGCAACCATGGAAGCCTGCATGATCTCCTCTTTTGTGGCCCCGGCATAAAGGGCATTAAAAGCATTGAGGGAGATGCAGTAAGGACAACGGTGATAGAGGGCAATCCCGATAGCTATAAGTTCCTTGGTCTTGAAGTCCAGGACCGAGTCTTCAAAACTTGCCCCGACCATGCCCATAAACGCTAGAGCCTGTTTTCCCTGAACTTCAGTTTCGGAAGCAAATTCTCCGAGGCCTTCTGTAAAGTCGAATAACAATTTTTTAGGATCTTCAGTCATATTTTCACCCTTATCATTCTGATCTGTAAACTTCTGGTATGTCATTCCGATCTGCAGTTTATTTATCTGTAACTTTTTATCGGTACAACCCTTAATTATCGAGATATATAACGGTTGTGGATAGATAACACAAAACTATACAAAAATGATAGAATGTCCCTTATCCCCGGAGGAGATCAGCCGATTCAAGTCGTTCGGGTAAAAGAAAAAGGCCTTGAAAGAAAGTACAAACACCCCTCCAAAAAAGCCCTTGGAAAAGTCGCAAAAGCCCTGCAAAAAAACCCTGCGACAGCTCCATAAAAAACCCTGCAGAAATTCCCGCCGACCTGCTCCATAAAGACATTCCTTTTTTCCGTCCCCAAAGTTAAATATAGCTGAGAGATATTTATTCCCCCGGCATGTCAACGATATTTGAAATACTCGACAAGGACGCAGGCGGCAGGATAGGGAAACTCAAGACCCCGCACGGGATAGTAGAGACACCCACCGTCATGCCTGTGATCAATCCGAACATCCAGCTTATCCCCTCGGAGGAGATGAGAAGCTTCGGGGCAGAGATCCTTATCACCAATTCCTATATTATCTACCGGAAAGAAGAACTGCGAAACATGGCCCTTGAAAAAGGGTTGCACGGGCTGCTGGGCTTTGACGGGCCCATCATGACTGATTCAGGGTCATTCCAGCTTTCCATCTACGGCTCGGTGGAAGTCACTAACGAGGAGATCCTGGGATTCCAGCAGAAAATCGGAAGTGACATCATCGTCCCTCTGGACATCCCGACTCCTCCCGACGTCCCCAGAAAACGAGCCGAAGAAGAACTTGCAATTACCGCCGAACGCCTGGAAGCCGCCCGGAAACTCATACAGGGAGAACAGCTCCTGGCAGGCCCGGTCCAGGGTTCGACCTACCCTGACCTGAGGGAAAAAGCCGCTTCCCATCTGAAAGAACTCGATTTTGGAGTCTACCCCCTGGGAGCCGTGGTTCCCCTTATGGAAACCTACCGCTACTCAGAACTCGTGGACGTGATTGCAGCCTCGAAAAAGGGCCTTTCCCCGGTTGCCCCGGTCCACCTCTTCGGGGCAGGGCATCCCATGATGTTCGCTCTCGCCGTGGCTCTTGGCTGCGACCTCTTTGACTCGGCAGCCTACGCCCTCTACGCAAAGGACAACCGCTACATAACTGCAAACGGGACCTACCACCTGGACAAACTTAACTACCTGCCCTGCTCCTGCCCTATCTGCTCAAAATACACGGCAGAAGAGCTGAAAAAGGCAAAGAACAGCCAGGAACTCCTGGGAAGGCACAACCTCTACGCAACCTTCGAGGAAATCAGGCTTATCAAGCAGTCCATAAAAGAAGGAAAACTCCTGGAACTTGTAGAAAAGCGCTGCCGCGCCCATCCGAAACTGCTTGACGGGCTGAAAAAACTCTATACTCATTCCACCTGGCTCGAGAAGTTCGACCCTGCAAGCAAAGGAACCTTTTTCTACTGCGGACCCGAATCCGCATCCCGTCCGGAAGTCCTGCGTTTCGGAAAGAGGCTGGAACGCTTCAGCATCGAAGGTCCGGCGCTTATCCGCGCAAGGCCTGTGAGAGGCGAAAAGGAATACAGTCAGGTCCTTATTTTCAAACCCCCCTTCGGAGCATACCCCGTGGAAATGGAAGAGGTATACCCCTTCAGCGCCGAGGTCCCGAAAATTCCGGATTACGAAGCCCTGACCACGGCCCTCTCAAATACCCTCAAACTAATAGACCTGAACCCTGAGGCAGAATTTACCTTCATTTGCGAACCGGAGTTCGACCACCCACTTCTCGAAAAAATCAGGGAAAGGGCGGAACTTGTGTACAGGAACGAATGGAAAAAAGAATGAAAAAGGAAACTTTTTTGACATGCACATGTTTATAGGATATCCTTAAACAACTCCCCTAAAAATAACAGTAAACCCCAATAAAACTACAAACTACAGGTGAAAACATTGTCCCTCACAGCAAGAATCGGAGAACTCAGCCCTTATCTCCAGCTGCTGAGACCCGAACTCTACTACATGGACCTGACCCTCCCTGCCTCAAGCGCCATCCTGGCTTCCTATCTGGCAAGTGGAGGGCTTCCGGAACTCAGTCCTTTCATTATTGCGGTTATCGGAGGCTTTGCAGCCATCACCAGTTCATACGTTTTCAACGACTGCTGCGATGTTGACATCGATACCATTAACCTTCCAGACCGTCCCCTGCCCTCTTCGACAGTCTCGAAGAAAACGGCGCTTACGTACGCCATCTTTCTTTTAGTAATTGCGGGAGCTGCAGCCACATACCTGAACCCGGAATCCCTCCTGGTCCTCCTGATCGCAGCCGGCACAATCACAGTCTATTCAATTTTCGCAAAACGGAGCACTTTCCTCAGCTTCGTACCTGTGGGCATCTCCTACGGGCTCGTGCCTGTGGGTGTCTGGCTGGCTTTTGACCCTGCAGGAATCCTGAAAGGCAGTGACGGGACGATCCTGCCCCTTGCCGGGATCTGCTTCGGGTTAATGATGTGTGTTACCGACTGGGCCTTTACCCTTGGCGGAGTTGCCCGGGACGTGGAAGGCGACAGGCTCAAAGGCGCTCCCACCATGCCCGTGACTTACGGCATCCCCTTTACCGCGAAATTCGTTACCTTCTGGTGGATCGTGGGAGTCATCGCGTCAGTAATCATTGGCTGGTCTGCCGGACTCGGCCCCGTGTACTTTGCAGGCGCCCTGGCCTCAGGGCTCTGGATGCTTTCCCAGTGCTTTGACTTTATTAGACACCCGACCCCCGAGAGGGGCGGCAGCCTTTTCCTGAACGGATCGAACTACCGCGCCGTCATGTTCGGGTCAATGATCCTGGACGTGGTGCTTTGCATCTACCTTGAAGCTTACACATCTATTCTCTGGTAAGAAGGCAGAGCAGGAAAGACAAATAGGTAACGTAGAGCAGGAAAAGAAAAAAACAAAGTAGAGCAGGAAAGGCAAATAGGCGAAGTAGAGAAGGAAAAGAAAAAAGTAGGCAGGGAAAGGTAAATAGGCAAAAATAGAGGAGAAGAGAGGATAAAAAAATGGACGCTGATATTATCGTAATCGGGGCATCCCCTGCAGGGCTGATGGCTGCCCGAAACGCCTGCGAGAAAGGCGCAGATGTCCTTTTGCTGGAAAAAAAGGAAGATATCGGACATCCCCCTCATCCTGCAAACTCTTTTTTCAAGGGGATGTTGGACAGGTGCGGTGAGAAGGTGGACCCGTCCTACGTGGACCATTACCTGAAAGGCATGCAAATCATTGCCCCCTCGGGACGCAGGGTGCTTGTTGAAACCCCCGGATATGCCATTGACAAGACGAAATTCGACCGTTTTTACGCAAAGAAGGTTACGAGTACCGGGGTAGACCTGCGTACAGGTGTCGAAGCCTACAATATCCTTAAAGACAGTGAAGAATTTACAATAAGTACCTCAGAGGGTGTCTTCAGGTCAAAGCTTGTGATCATCTCCGACGGGATCAACTCGAAAATGGCTTCCCTCCTCGGCCTGAAAACCATGAAACACCCCGAAGACATCGCCTGGGGCATTGAACTGGACGTACGGGCTCCAGGCCTGGGAAAACCTGAAATGTTCGAGTACTACGTGGGAAACCACGCTCCCGGCTGGAAGACCACGTACTCTCCCCGCGGGGGAGACAATGCCGCAATCGGAGCCTATGTACGCAGGTGCGGGAAAGACGCCACCCCCTACCTGAACGCCTGGGTAGAGCGCTTCAAAAAGCTCAAAGGCATCGAGGAGCTTGAAGTCGTGAGAAAACTCTCCGGCGGAGACCCTATCGTAACCATCCCGAACGAGTATATCACGGACGGAGTCATGGTCGTTGGCGGGGCAGCCGGGCAATCAGGGATAGGCTATGCCATGCGTTCAGGGCAGATCTGCGGAGACGTGGCGGCAGATGCCGTTAAAAAAGGAGACGTTTCGAAAAACGTCCTCTCGGAATACCGGAAGGCCTGGGAAAAAGAGTACAGGACCGAACACTACCTGGGCAGGATTGCCCTTGAGACCCTGCGAAAGATGACGGATAGGGAAATTGACGAGATGGTCAAAGTCTTTGAAAAGGAAGACCTCTCCTTCATCCACGGAAGCGCCCTTGAGCAGGCAATGCAGGTCTTCATGTTCATGCTTAAAAAGAACCCCACGGCAATGTTCAAGTACAGGGCTTTTCTCAGGAACAAATAAATTTACGAAGAATTTACGAAGAATTTACGGGCTTAAAATAAGGGATCGAAAAAACATGCAGTATGATTTTTACAAAAACCCCCTTTTCAGGGTCTACGCCGAAGTCGAGCACGGCAGGGTCCGGATGAAAACCAGCGGAGTCGCCTCCCCGATTATGAAAAGAGTAATGGCAGGAAACTTCGCCATCTTTGACGGGGAAAAGCCCGCAACAGTCGAGGAAAAGCAGCTGATCTATTCCACCTGGATGCCTCCGATCCCGGGCCCCGGTTTTGACAGGCTGGTAAAAAGCCAGCTCTCCGCAATGCTGGGGAAGATGGTTCCGGACCAGGTCACGATCTCCATTACCGAGGAATGCCCCAACAACTGCATTCACTGTGCCCTCCCGGATACGAAAAACCGGGCAAAACTTTCTCCCGAAACCGTGAAGGATGTCATCGACCAGATGCTTGAGATGGGCAGCACCTTCATAATCTTCGACGGGGGAGAACCCCTGACCTACCAGGGCCTTGAAGACCTGATCCGCTACGTGGACCCGGAAAAAGCCATCACGGGCATGTTCACTTCCGGAGTCGGGATGACCCCGGAAAAAGCGAGGAACCTGAAAGAAGCCGGGCTTTATTCCCTGACAGTCAGCTTTGACAGCCCCTTCGAAGAAAAACACGATTACATAAGGGGCAGGAAAGGAATCTTTAAAAGTGCCGTCGACGCAGTCAAAAACGGGCTTGATGCCGGGCTGCTGGTCAACATCTACCTGGTCCTTTCCAGGGAAAACGTGGACGAACTTGACGAACTCTACGCCCTTGCCGCAGAACTCGGCGCCCATGAGCTCTCTTTTTACGAAATTGTTCCCACAGGCCGCTGGATGGAACACGAATCCGAAATCCTGACCCCGGCAGACCTTGAAAAATTTGACGCTTTCGTGGCCAGGGCAAAGGAAAAGGAAGGCCCCAGAGTTTTCCCCATACCCCAGGTAATGCGGACCACAGGCTGTATGGCCGGCCGGAAATGGCTCCACATCACCCCCGAAGGAAACATCCTGCCCTGCGCCTGCATCCCGGTTCCTTACGGAAACGTCCATACCGATAAAATAAAAGACGTCTGGAAAAAGATCCGGGAAGACCCGGTTTACAACGCAGATTCCTGCCTTATGAGGAACCCGGAATTCAGGGAGAAGTACCTGAAAATATCGGAATGAGAAGGCTGGTGCAGAAAAGAAAGTGGGCAAAAAACCGGCCAGAATGAAACCCTGACCGGTTTAGCAAGAAGGGTTGTCATAAAATTGTCATAAAATTGTCACCCGGGAGTTTCATTCCCCTCTTCTTCGCTTTCCGGGACATAAATCACCCTGCCATCGGCCAGCCTGTAGGCTGTCCCCAGGGCTTCTCCGGTACCCCCGCCTATATTGTCGGTCATGTTCAGGACTTCAATCGGCTGCCCATTCTCCTTGATAATGATTTTCATGTCCTGGGCTCCCGGGTTTTTTACGAGTGTGATATCCTCTTCGGGATTCAAGAGTTCGGGCAACTGGTAAGACATTACCAGGGCAACGAGCAGCGCGACTGAAAAAACCATCGCCACATCGAAGAGGTTAGCAACTCCCGTCAACGGGTTCTGGTCTTCCGGGTCCTGCAGGAGCCCGGTTCGCCGATAACGTCTGCTTTTTCTCATGTATTTCTTCCTCCGCAGCCATAGATGGGGTTAGCCCGTCTTGCACGATTCTTTTTCCATCCTCTGAGGGTTCCTTGAAGCTCTCTTCCAGGGCATCCAGGATGTAATCAATGTCTGACATATCCTCCCAGTACCAGCGCCTCCTTACCTGGGTCAGGACATACCCGATGCTCCCGGCAAACAGCCCGACAACGGTAGTTGCAAAGGCAATCATCAGGTTGTTTGCAAGGGTGGCAATGTCTCCCTGTGAGAGGCCGATAAGGGCAGGGCCGAGAGGGATCAGGGTACCCATTAGCCCCAGCATGGGAGAAATGGTAGCCAGGATTTTTGTCTTTTCGAGCTGTCCGGACATCCGGATCTCATATTCGGCTGCAAGCTTTTCGATTGCAGAAAACCTTTTTTGCTCAAGATAGGGTGCAGCATCCCTGGAAAAGGAAGCAACCAGCCGGTTCTGCCTGCTTTCCCGCAGGACATTTGAGGCATCCCGGAGCCCGGAATTATTCACCGTGCTTCGGAGCTGCATGCAGTCTTCTTCAAGTTTCCCGGCATCCCTGTGCCTTTTTGAATACTCGGACAAAAATTCCCCTATCAGGCCCAGAGAAGAAAGGACCAGCAGGAGCAGGACTATTATCACCGGATAGAGCAAAGCTGACGAAAAAGTATACATTATGCTGAAAAGGGGACCTGCTATACTCATTGATTAGACCTCACATGTCCCAGCAAGAACCCGCTCAGGATCACCAATGCGGAAAGGGAAAGGGGAACTACCCCCGCCCCATCTCCCGAGAGGGCCACCAGGTTTAGCTGTTTTGTTTTCATATAAGAGGGAATGATCATGGCTCCGAGCAGATAGTAAATGCCAAGGAGCAGCATTACGCTTCCCAGGCTCTCGGGAGTTTTTCCGAGCCTCTTGAGCTCGAAAGAAGAAACCAGGACCGAGATGCAAAAGACAGTCCCTACGAGTAGCCCGATTTTCAGCCCGCTGAGCTCAAAGCTGGATGCAAGGAGCATACAACAAAAAGTCAGGGCCGCAAGGCAGACCGGGCAAGGCATGGAAAGGATAAGGAAAGTGTGCCCTGAAACATCCCTCCCGGCGTTCCACTTCTTCTGGGTATATACCCCGGCTCCGATAAGGAGCAGGGAAAGCAGTACATGAACCCCAAGCCCGAGACCAAAAATATTCTCTAAATGTTCCATGCTGAAATTTCCCACAATGCTTCCCACCAGCACAGAGAGCAAGAAATAACTGCCTGCAACCGCAATTATTTTTCGAGATCCTGCATTTGAAAAGCCGCATCCAAGGCCGGTTTTAATCCCAAAGATAAAAATCGCAATTAAGATGCCAATAACAGTTAACGACGTTGAATTCATAATCAATCAAGTATAAGTAATACTAATTAAGATATTTATAGGTGATTAGTACAATAAATTATAAATTTAGATCATATAGTAAGTAGAAATATCAATGATATTGAGAATATTCATAATAAAAAAGTAATAAAGTCTAAGAAGATAACGAGACAGGACAGAAAAAACGCGGAGGGGAGAAAGAGAAAGAATAAGGAAAAACGCGGAGAGGGAAAAACAAAACCAGGAAAAAAACCAAAAGCTGAATCCTGCGAACGCAACAAAAAAAAGGAAGGGCAGGTTAAAAGAATAACCTGCATACAAAGGGAATTAAAGATCTTTAGGCAATGTGAATTTTTCTGTAATCTGGAATTAAAGGCCAGATCTCTGGAGAGCCATAAGGTCTTCAGTAGTAAGCTTGGCTCCGCCCTTGAATTTTTCAAAGATGTCCTTAGCATCTTTCTGGAGTTCAGCCTTTGCCGGGCGACCTTTGCCGTCCTTGTCCTTCTTCTTAAGCTTGAAAACTTCCTTATCAATTTCCCGAATTTCTTTCTGGGCATTGATGAAAATCTTGTGCTGCTCGTCAGCTGCTTCCTGGGCTTTAACGAAATCCTTGTGAGCGATGTCCGACTCTGCCCTGGTCCTGTCAGCTTCTTTGAAGGCAGTAATCATCTTCTCATGGAATTCCTGGGCCTGCTTTGCATACTCTGCCAGTTCCGTGTGATACTCCGAAGCTTCGTCCCGGATTTTCTGAGCTTCATCAAGGATATCCTTCAGTTCAACGTTGTTCTCAAGCTGAACCTTCTTAACATGGTACTGCTTCTGGAGCTGAGTGATCTTGCCAACGAGTTCCCTCTCTTTGCTTGTGCTCAGCACTTCGGTCTGCTGGGCAAACTCAAGCCGGTCGATGTCCTTTCGGAGCATTTTGATAGAGGGACCGCCCATATTGTTCTGCTTTCGGATAGAGTCTGCCTTTGCAAACAGTTCGTTTGCCTTAGCATTGGTATCGTCGCGCTTGTTTTTGTATTCGCTGACTTTTTCGTTGATCTCATCCCTGGAATCTTTGAGTTCCTGGGCTTCATTAATGAGATCCTTGGTCTTCTTGTTCAGCTCATTCCTCTTAGCTGCAAGAGCACTGGCTTCCGCATTTAAGGCATTTCTTTTTTCTTTGGATTCTTCAGAAATAGCCTTTAAATCGGTTCTTTTTTTCTGTAATTCTTTAAGCATCTCTTATTGTGCCTCCCGATCCAGCAAAAAAGCTGGCATTTTAATAATTCTACTGTTCGATGTCGACATGCTGTGCCTGATTATGAAATAAATGAGAAAGAGATCCAAGGACAGGGATCAATGCTGTGAGGTCTTTTTTTGTAATGACCACGTCTGCATATTCCCTCAGGATTGGTTTAGGATTGAAAGCTATTGAAAAACCTGCCCGTTCAAAGACGCAGGCATCATTCGCGCCGTCCCCGACGACTACACACTGTTCGGGCCAAACCCCATTTCTGCGAGCCAATTCCTCAAGCACTTTAGCCTTGGAATTACCTTCAGTCAGGGGGCCGATAACCTCTCCGGTGAAATAGCCGTCTTTCACTAGCAATTCGTTGGAAACCACGAAATCAATATCAAGCGCTTTGCCAAATTTATCAGCAGAGATTGTAAATCCACCGGAAACCATTGCGGTTTTGTAACCCAGTTCCTTGACATACCTGATTAATTCCACTGCACCCGGCATAAAAGGGATCTGGTCCACAGCAGCCTGTGCAGTTTCCAGAGATAGGCCTTTAAGGAGGCTAACCCTCTCAAAAAGCGCCTGTCCAAAATCAAGGTCTCCGCTCATCGCTCTCTTCGTAATCTCCTCCACCTTGCTTACAACACCTGCAGCCCTGGCGAGCTCATCGATGGTCTCAGCGTCGATAAGGGTGCTATCCATATCAAAAACAATTAGTTTATTTTCAGTGGAATTATGTATAGGACAGTTCACTCAATCAAAACCTGGACCCGAATGTTATAGATATTGTACCGGGATAATTTCCCGAAAAAGGGCAGTTCTGCCCGGTGCACCAAATTTAAAGGTACCCCGCAGATTCATGTAATATGCTTGCCCTGACATTTAAGCCCACCAATGGAAAAGTTATTTCAAATTATAATGTGGGTTTCGTAAAAAACAAAACCACAAAACAACAGCATTGATGTCAACGTTTTTGACTGAAATAAATCACATCCCTTTTAAGCTTTTCGGAGGATGGGACGAATGTGTTGAATAATCATTATAAATATAAGGGATAATTATAAAATATGTTCGATGGGTGTATAATATTGCCAAAAGGATTATAAACCCTTTGGGAATTCCAATATTTGAATAAAAAAGGTCAACACAGGACTCTGAAAAAATGGTCAACATAGGATTCATAAAAATGGGAAACCTGGGAATGAGCCAGGTTATCAACCTTATCCAGGATGAAATTGCAGCTAGAGAGGGAATCACCGTCCGCGTTTGCGGAACAGGCGCTAAGATGGGCCCCGACGATGCCGCATACACCGAGAGCTTCAAGCAGTGGGATGCGGACTTTGTGGTCATCATCAGTCCGAATGCCGCAGCTCCAGGCCCGAGTGCAGCTCGTGAACTCTGGAAAGACAAGCCCTGCATCGTGGTTTCTGACGGTCCAACAAAGAAGGACGCCCGCCAGGCCCTCGAAGACGAAGGCTTCGGATACATCATTCTCCCGGTCGACCCCCTTATCGGAGCAAAAAGGGAATTTCTCGACCCCGTGGAGATGGCATCCTTCAATGCTGACGCAATGAAAGTGCTTTCCCTTTGCGGCGTTGTGAGACTCATCCAGGAAGAACTCGACAAGGTAACCGACCAGGTGAACACAGGCAAGTCCGGAGAGGAACTTGAACTCCCCCGCATTTTCGCAAAACCCGAGAAATGTGTGGAACACGGAGGCTTTACAAATCCCTATGCAAAAGCAAAGGCCCTTGCTGCCCTGCACATGGCTGAAAAAGTCGCACAGGTCAACTTCCCTGCCTGCTTCATGTTAAAGGACATTGAACAGGTGTGCCTTGCAACCGCAACAGGCCACGAAATCATGGGAGCCGCAGCAGTCCTGGCAACTCAGGCAAGAGAAATTGAAAAATCCAACGACACGGTCTTCAGGCAGCCTCACGCAAAGGACGGCACCCTGCTTACAAAAACAAAGTTATATGAAAAACCCCAGTGAACCGGAAAACAGCATTTCCGGCCCTGAGGCAAGAATATTAATTGGAGGAAACAAAGGAACTGTCCCTGGAAAAAACAGGGGACATGTCCCTCCAATAACACTATCTTTTTTTGCTTATTTATCGGAAAGGCTCCGAAACCCTGTGTTTATTTCATCAGCTTTCTTGCTTCTTCGACTTCTTCCAGCACATCAGGGTATCCCTTGAAAACATCGGGAAGATCAAGGGTAGCCAGCAGGTCCACAATCCCGACCGCCGCAATTGCCTTTCCGTCCTTCGAGCGGATAGGCGCAACGACCACATGCTTCCCCCTGTACATGCCATCCCTCGGGACCCCGTGTATAACTTTGTTGGTCCTGAGTACCTCTTCGAGTATGGGCCCAGTGTATTCCCGGTCAAGGATCTTTCCCTTTTCTATTCGCAGCCCCTTTTGCTTGAGGCTTCGGATAGTGGTGGGGAGACCCAGCAGGGAATGTACCGCACACGCTATTGTCACGAGGTCATCAGGCCCCGAATCTTCGGATATCGATAAGGAAGTAATAATCTCACCTCCGAAAGTAGTTTAATCGTCATGAATTAAACAGACCTGAATTAAACAGACCTGAATTTAAAAGGCCGGAGATATTTCAGCAGGAAAATAAAAAGCTGAACCCAGATGCCCAACCCTATATATAAGGTATTTTTTCAAAGAATATATAGTCACTCCTCATTTTCCAGCGCTTCGGCTTCGAGTGCTTTTATAAGCGCCTGCTTATGCAGCTCTGCTGACTCGTGAATTCCACCCATTTCTCCTCTCACAGCCCGACAGGGGTATTGCTGGACGAGAAGGCCTGCTTTAGGAGGGGCATCTTTTACGGGAACGCCCACAAGCTCCTTTGCCATGTGCCAGGTGCTTCCGCAGGGAGCCCCTTTCAGGACCTCGACCTTTGCTATTATTCCATCCTTTGTTTTTACTTTGAGAACGGGGACACCAAAAATTTCCGCAAAGGGGGCATTAGCTGAATTTGCCTCAAGAGTACAACAGATCTCGTCAACTTCAATGCTCATCCCGGATTTCTTGGAAATCTGTTCAAGCTCGGGAATAGATGCCCTTGAAGGGCCCCCGGGAACGATAAGGACGCGGACCCCGCCCTCTGCCGCAAGTTGGGCGATCGCAGAGGTAAGGTCAGGATGCAGGGAATAGGTAACAACTATCTCTGCGGAAAAGACACTCAGGTCAAAATTTAGATTTTCCAGAAATTCATCAGGTTCCTCGATAAAAACAGGCAGGAACTCAGGCAGGTCGGCAGAGACAACCGAGAAGTCGCTGTGCTCCCCGATAGTTTCAATTAGCCGGTGCCCGTACTTACCCCGTGTAATAACTCCGATTAGTTTCATTACTGGAAGTTATTTTTGATATTGTATATATAGGTACTTATTTTAGATAAGGAAACCGGGATCTGGCAAAATGCGCCAGGTAGAAAAACGAGATCTCTTGCCCTGAAAAGCGCAACATGACCTTCAGGCATTTCCGGAAAAAGCCAGAACAGGGATTATATATAGGCTGAGTACGTTTCAGTAAAAAAACCAGGCAATAAAAATCCTGTAAAAGATGAGTAAAAAAGAAAACGGCGGTCCGTATGAGAGGCAAACTGATCACTCTTGAAGGCATTGACGGTTCAGGAAAAAGCACGGTTGCAAAAAAACTTCAGAAAAACCCGGAGATCCAGGTTCTCGACCCGGTCTTTACCAGGGAGCCCACAAGAGGGACCTTTACGGGGACTGCCGTGGAGCAGGCGATTATCTCGGACACCGACCAGCTTGCGGAACTATTTCTCTTTACCGCCGACCATGCCGAACACCTGGCAAAGCTGGTAAAACCCGCTCTTGAAAGTGGGAAAAACGTAATATCGGACCGTTACTCCGATAGCCGCTACGCCTACCAGGGTATGACCCTGAAAAACCGAATCAAAGAGCCCATGGAATGGGTTCGGGGCCTGCACAGGGGCTGGACGGTTGTCCCGGACCTGACCTTCCTCTTCGATATTGACCCCGATACCGCAGTTGAACGCTGTGGAAAACGGGGAGAACAGACCAAATTCGAAAAAATCGAGTTTTTGCGGGGCGTGCAGGAGAATTTTTTCAGGCTTGCAGCAGAAGAACCGGAAAGGTTTCTTGTGATCGATGCCAACCGCCCTCAGGAAGCTGTTGAAAAGGAAGTTAGTGAAAAAATCCTTGGGTTCCTGAGAAATGAGCAGAAATAAAAAACCCTGAATTCCTGAAAAGAAGAAAAATAAAAAAGGTTGGAAAGAAAAAACCCAGGATTGAGAAAAAATAACTCAGTTCCGGAGTTACAGCTCGTTATCGTCCGCAAATTTGACCAGGGCTTCCCCGAGCATCCGGACATGGTTGGGGTTCAGGTTGAACCTGGACCTTTTCGTACCGCTGCGTTCCTTTGCAAGTTCGACATATTCTTTCCCGAAGCGTTCGCTGTGGGCCAGGGAAATGGTAAGGTACCATCCACCCCCCATCTTGATTTCCGTGTAACCGTCTCCGCCACTTTCCTCAGGAATGTTTTCTTCTGACATGTTGCAAACCTCATAAACTACAAATATTTACTTAAATTTGAAACCCGATAATCGCATATAAAGTTACTCAATATCCATGCAAATGTCTTTGCAATGTCTGTACGATATCTATACGATGTTTGTACAATGTCTATATAAGGTCTATATAAGGTTTATACGATGTTTGTACGATGTTTGTACGATGTATATACAAGGTCTGTACGATGTTTGTACGATGTACATACAAGGTTTATACGATGTTTGTACGATGTCTGTACGATGTATATACGATGTATATACGATGTATTTACCCGACGTAATTTCTCAAAATATGTACAATATTCCCACTCAAAATCCTTATCCGATTTCTCCAGATACCCCTGCTCAATGTTTACTCAATTTCCGGGCCTCTCTTCAACCATTCCAGGGGGACCGAGCCGTTGTGGACTGCAGTTGCCACCAGGGCACCTTTAACTCCTATTTTTCCAAGGGTGTAAAGGTCCTCCATACTCCGAACTCCGCCTCCGAGCAAGACATCGTGCTTTGAACAAAGCGCAAGTTCTCCGAGAAAAGCTGGATCAAACCCGGAAGCTGTCCCTACACGGTCCATGTCAAGTAGAATCAGGTCTTTCAGAGGCAGTCCGTTCAAGGCTTCCACGATTTCAAGGGGGTCGGATGGGACCTCAGGATCCTGTTTAAGGACTTTCTCATGTTTGATATCAATACTGACACTGATCCTGCCCGGATATAGGGAAGCTGTTTCCCGGATCGCGGCAAATGTCCCGGTTTCCGTGCCTATGACCGCCGTGTTTGCAATAGAGAGAGCTTTTTCCACGTCATCCGGAGAAGAAACCCCGAAATCAAGCATCGTATCGGCCTTTGAACTCACGGCCCGGATAATGTCCAAATTGGTATCCCTGTTGCCGCCCTGCAGGACGTTGAGATCGGCAATGTATACTTCCAGGGGCTGCAAAACCTCGACAATCTCTATGGGGTCCGGACTGCTACATACTCCGCTACTATCCGAAACCGGGCGGTAATTTTCCCGAATACCACCTTTTGCGAGGACCACGTTACGATTAAATATATCCATTACGAAAATTACGCGGAACATACTTATCCCATAGCTGCATCATCCTATAAAAAATATAAAAATATGGTGTATTATATAAAACGGATAATATTATATAAAACCAATAAATTTGGTTAAACGGATAATATTATATAAAACCAATAAATTTGGTTAAACGGATAATATTATATAAAACCAGTAAATTGGGTTAAACCAATAAATTATATAAAACCAGTAAATTGGGTTAAACCAATAAATTATATAAAACGGATAATATCCAACATTAGAGATTCAAATTTCACCATAAAAAAGAGGCTTATTTATGAAACTACTTGTAAGTCCAATTAACAGGGAAGAGGCAATTATCACCTCAAAAAGTGGCGCAGACATCATAGACATCAAAAATCCGAAAGAAGGCTCCCTCGGAGCCAACTTCCCCTGGGTAGTTCGAGATGTAAAAGAAGCCATAAACGGCAAACAACCGATCAGCGCAGCCATCGGGGATTTCAACTTCAAGCCCGGGACTGCAGCCCTTACAGCCCTCGGGGCAGCAGTTGCTGGGGCAGATTACATTAAAATCGGCCTCTATGACATCCAGACCGAAGAACAGGCCCTTGAACTGCTCACTGGAGTTGTAAAGGCGGTAAAGGATTACGACCCCAGGAAAAGAGTTGTAGCCTCCGGATACTCGGACTATGAACGCATCAACTCAATCTCTCCCATGCTCCTTCCGGCAGTTGCCGCTGAAGCAGGAGCAGATGTAGTTATGGTGGACACTGGAGTAAAAGACGGGAAATCCACTTTTGAGTTCATGAATGAAGAAAAGCTGACAGAGTTCGTAGGACTGGGCCATGAAAACGGCCTTCAGGTTGCAATCGCCGGATCCCTGAAATTCGAAGACCTGTCCTTGCTCGAAGATATCGGTCCCGACATCATCGGAGTCAGGGGAATGGTCTGCGGTGGAGACAGGAGCAATGCCATCAAGCAGGACCTTGTCGAGAAACTGGTAAGCGAGTGCCAGGCCTGAAAAATTCGATTTTTACATACCAAAAAAAAGTTTTGCGCCGGCAGGTCACCTGGCAAGTCGGCACAACAGCCTTTTAAACGTAAATTTCTTTTAGATAGTATGTTCATTTTCGGGCACATAGGAATTACTCTGGGGATAGTTTATTCTGTAACCTATTTCCTGGCCCATTTACACCCGGAAAAAAGGTTTCCGATAGATTACCGCTGGGTTGCCTTCGGAGCCCTTCTCCCGGACATGATCGACAAGCCCCTGGGCAGAATAGTCCTTGCCGAAACAATCGGGAGCGGGAGAATCTTTGCCCACACACTGCTTTTCGGAATTCTGCTTGCCTTTGCGGGGTACTCCCTTTACCGCAGGACAGAGGACTCAAAACTCTTTGTCCTTGCAGGGGCATCCTTTTGTCATATTTTAGAAGACCAGGTCTGGAAAAGCCCCGCCGTCCTTTTCTGGCCGTTATCAGGCTGGAGTTTTCCCAGGGACCATATTTACGGTAATTTTTTTGAATATTTAACAGTGGTCTTCAGCCATGCATACAACCCGGCTTATACAGGCGTGTTCACCTCCGAGATAATCGGCTTTTGCATCACCGCACTGTTTGTGGGCAGTTATACCAGACAAAAATTTCCAGGAATTAAGGACGGGGTAAAAGTTTAGCCTTTTTTACCCGCCAATACCCACAAAGATGAAAAATGCAGAAAGTACATAAAAATTGCACATACATAATAAAAAGAAACAGAATATATAGATATAAGTAGAAAACCGTATAATTTTCGGATGCTTCTTTTCGGTCATCTGGGGCTTACGTTGGGGATCTTTCTATCACTGGGATTCATACTTCCACGTCTCAGGGAATTTATTGATTTCAGGTACCTTGCCCTTGGATCCATGCTTCCCGACATCATCGACAAACCCCTGGGGAAATTAATCTTTGCCCAGACCCTTGCAAACGGCCGGATTATAGGCCATACCTTATTATTTAGCCTGTCTCTTGCCCTTTTAGGGTTTTACATTTATGAGAAGAAAAGAAACCCATGGCTTCTCGCCTGTGCTGCAGGTTCGTTTTTCCACCTGCTCGAAGATAGGATGTGGGCAAATCCTGTAACGTTTTTCTGGCCGCTTTTTGGGTGGAGCTTTCCAGAAGGTTGCCCGGACCATACGGGCCTGGAATACTTTATAGTAATGTTCAAAAGATCCTTCGAGCCTGAGCTATCCCTGTGTTTCATAAGCGAGCTCCTGGGCATGGTAATAATTATTTTCTTTATTGTGAGCTCTATTAAAAAAAGAATTGAAGAGCGGTAAAAAAGTAAGGGTCAGAAGAACTTATCCATAACTTCCGACCTATACGGCAATTATTGAATCATACATTCCCTGCCCTTTTTTTTTCAGCCTGCATGTCAAAGAGCATTCCGAAGAGAAGCATCTGGACCCCCATGCCCAGCACGAAAAGATCCAGCAGGACATAGTAGGAAGAAAGCGGGGTTTGCAACAGCGCCTGCAGGAAGGCCCAGAATCCGAAGAGCATACCCAGAGGCAGGGCGATCATCCCGGCAAGGTAGAAGAGGACCAGTGGGTGGAAGTCAAGAACCGTGTACTTGACCCTTAGCCTCCAGAGAAAACCCTTAAAGAGCATTGGTGAAACCTTGAGGACGTACCTGCTGTATTTTATAGAGGACTTCTCCCTGCCATAACGGGCAGGAATCACCACGTCCATGACTCTCATCCCGAAAGCGTTCAATTTGATCAACAGGTCATTGCAGTAGCCGTAATAGGGATATACTGCGTCAAGGTCCAGAGACTCAAGGGCCTGCCTGGAAATAGCCGTGTACCCGTTCTGGGGATCCGTGACCTGCCAGTATCCGCTTCCAATCTTCGTAATCAGACTAAGAAGCGTGTTCCCGAAAGACCTCAAGGGACTCATACCGGTCCGGAAACTGTCGGAAAGAAGCCTGTTGCCCTTTGTATAGTCAGCCTCCCCTTCGAGGATCGGGATGATCAGTCGTGGCAGTTCGGCAGGGTCCATCTGGTTGTCCCCGGCCATGACGGCCACAACATCCATCTCATCCCTCAAAGCCAGTTTATACCCGTTGATAATCCCTGCACCTACCCCTTTATTTTCATCATGGCGCAGGTACAGAACCCTCGGATCCCTGAAGCTTTTCACGATATCTCCTGTCCGGTCCGTACTGGCGTCATCAATCAGGTAGATCCTGTCCACATATTCCGGAATTCCACTCAGGGTCTCCCCGATAAGCTTTTCTTCATTATAGGCCGGGACAACAACCCCTATGTTACAGCTTTCCAGCTTTCTGAACACCGGGTCCGCATTAAAGCTCATGCGATTTATTTTGATATTTTCCGCTTCGGCAGCGGAGATCAGGGACCCCAAAGACAGGTGTGCAGGGCCTGAGTTGAGCTTTTGAAGCGAAGCGGCTGTTACGGCAAAGAAACCTACTTTTTCCTTGCAGGCTTTTTTCCCGTTTAGAAGCCTGACATTTTCCACCTCGTGCGAAAACCTGCACGGCCAGGAACCTACCGAAAGTTCAAAGCCCCCGTTCCTCAAAGGATCGAGCACATGAGAAAGCAGGTCGATATCCTGCATACATTCCGGATAGATAAGCACCACGAGTTCCGAATCAAAAGACGCCTTGAAAAGAACCTTCAGCAGCGCATCTTCTCCCCCTGACTGCGGAAGGACGCTTGCCCCACCCAGAGCCGCCACTTCCATGGTCCGGTCATTAGAGCCCCTGTCAATCACAAGTACCCGGTCGGCATAATGTGCCGCAAGCAAAACCTTGCTTCCGATGGAAGATTCTTCGTTACAGGCCGGGATCACTACCGTAAGTTCGTGCCTGAGCGCCTTATCAGAAAACGGAGACGGAGAAGACACTATGCTCACCGGCTCGGAAATCAAAGAATAAAGACCAAGTGCAAGGGCTACAGACAAGCCCTGCTCACCCCCTTATAAATGTACATCTAAACTAAACCCCATCTAAGGTATAAATGCAAAAATATTAAAGGCTATCATATAAAATATAAATAAAATATAATATATTATAATGTTAGGAAGATACATGTGTAAATTTTTAAGTATGCAGAGGATCAGGTCCCAAAAATATCGGAAAACGATTCTATGCACGCAGGATAAAGTATAATGCTTGAATACATATAATCAAATTTTGAGATTATAAATTTGATAATTATATATAATCCGGTTTTGATATTCAAACTCATTTTTGAGAATATAAAGTGGGAATGTTGAGAGAATATTGAGCATATAGGGGGATACATAGAGAGAATACATATAAAGAATATTCATGGAAGGCTAAAACTTATATTCTAAGAATATTTATTCAATTAGGGGGAAACATTTTAAAATGATAGGAATTGCAGAACCTTAACTCGGGGGGGAAGAGTTAGAGGCAATGTCGGAGGTCCTGTATTCAGGAATGCTGGCCCAGGGCCTGAAAGTTGAGGAATTCGAAGAAGCTTTTGCCGCTTATATAGGATGTGAACATGCCGTTGCCGTGAATTCCGGAACAGATGCCCTGCACTGCGCCCTGCTCGCCCACGGAATAGGACAGGGGGACGAAGTCATCACGGCACCATTCAGCTTTGTCGCAAGTGGAATGACCACCGGGGAGGAAGGGATGCTCACGACCAGCGACAGAGAAGTTGCGGAAAAAGCAAGGCTGATCAGGGCGTGCGGTTCAAAGGTCAGGTACCTGCACGAAATGCTCGGGTATAACCTACGCATGACAGGCATTGCCGCGGCAATAGGGCTCGTACAACTGGGGAAACTGGAAAACTTTAACTCCCGCCGCAGGAAAAACGCAGAGTTCCTTTCAGGGGAACTTGCCGGGCTTGCCGGGGTCAGGACCCCATCCGTGAAGAAAGGGTGCACCCATGTATTTCACCAGTACACGGTCACGGTCAAAGAAAGGGACCTGCTTGCAGACTTCCTCGGAAAAGAAAGAATAGGCACGGGGATCCATTACCCAATGACGATTCCGGACCAGCCCCTGTACGAAAACCTGGGATACGGGAACATGATGCCCGAGGCGGAGAAAGCTGCAAAAGAAGTGCGTTCCCTGCCCGTACACCCGGGACTTTCGGGAAAGGACCTGAAACAAATTTCAGAAGCAGTCAAAAATTTCTTTAATGAGAACTAAAACCCGGATTTAGGGGATTCGGATTTTCATTTTAGGGGAAGCCCGCGAAAATATGCGGGAAACACATATAATAAAAAAATTAGGGGGGTAAAAAGCGTTGATACGCGTAGGAGTCATCGGAACGGGATACATGGGGGAAAACCATGTCCGAATCTACAGTGAAATGGAGGACGTAAAGCTGCTCGGGATTTCCGACCCGAACGCTTCCAGAGCAAGGGAACTGGCAGTCAGATACGAAACAAAACCTTTTACAGACCATACAAAAATGTTTGAAAAGCTTGGGCTTGATGCGGTAAGCATTGCTGCCCCTACCACCCTGCACTACCCTATAGTCCGCGATGCACTGCAGGCAGGGGTGGATGTGCTTGTTGAAAAGCCCATTGCCGACAGCATTGAAAACGCAAGTTCCATGATCGAGTCAGCAGAGGAATACGACAGGCACCTGATGGTGGGGCATATCGAGAGGTTCAACCCTGCGGTCCAGAAATTAAAGGAGCTCATAGACTCCGGGACCCTCGGGAAAGTTGTTTCCGTCTCAACCCGCAGGGTCGGGCCGTACAACCCCAGGATCCGGGACGTGGGAGTGATTCTGGATATAGGGGTTCATGACATTGACATTATTTCCTACCTCTATGGGATGAAGGTAAACCAGGTCTATGCCGTGGCAGGCTCGGACATCCATTCTTTTGAGGACCACGCATCCATCCACCTGCGCCTGAACCATGAGTACTCGGGACTGGTGGAGACAAACTGGCTAACCCCGCACAAGATCCGGAAACTCACTGCAGTCGGGCTGAAAGGGGTGGCTTATCTCGATTACCTGGAGCAGAGCGTGGAAATGCACGACAACGGCTGGATCCGGAAAGCCAGGGTTGAAAAAACCGAACCCCTGAAAAATGAGCTATCCCACTTCATCCACTGTTCCAGGGAAGGGACCTGCCCGAAACCTTCGGGGGAAGAAGGGAAACACGCCCTTGAAGTGGCAATGGCCGCAATCCGCTCATACAATGAAGAAAAAATGATAGAGATCTGAAAAGATAGGGATCTGAAAAGATAGAGATCTGAAAAGATAGAGATCTGAAAAGATAGGGATCTGAAAAGCCAGACGGAATAGTGCAGACCTTGAAAAGAGCCAGAAACTTTCGGTTTCACATACATTTCGACCCCCCACCAAAAAAAGCCACTTAATTTTTTTATTCACACAGTTCGGGGTTCATTTTGCCCTATCTTCTTAATTAATTATTCAACCTTCCGTGAGATATCACTGAAAAACAGGTCAACTTCACGATATTTTTTAAGAGTTTCGCAAGGAGTTTTTGGAGAATTGTGGAATTCAGCCAAAATCATCGATTTTTTTGGGCTTGTGCCTACAACAGACTCAATAAATGTAATTTGTTGCTGCAAAAATCACCTCATTTTTGAAAGGGGGGTCGAAATGTAAAGGTTCATCGTTTTCAAGCCGGAATTTACACACTTATAATTAGTATCCACCTTTCAAAGATGCTGTTTTACATCTTCAGGCACGGATGCGAGGGAGTAAAGAATTTAAAGGTGATCAATGTAACTATGTGCGCGCTATGCGATTAACGTGGCAATGCGATTACGTAGCAAACAATTAACATAACCATGCAAATAATAAACTATTTTCGAATTCCGGGAAGCAGGAAGACCCTATAAAGCATTCATATAAAAAGAAGCCTGAATGCAGATAAAAACAAAAAACCTGAAAGACAGGTAAGAGAAACTACAAAAAACGTGGAAAAGGGTTTTCAAATACATCCCTACTTTCGGACAAAAAGAGGCATAATAAATGAAAGTTTCGGTTATAGGTTCAGGGTACGTGGGCTCGGTCACAGCTGCATGTTTTGCCGATGCGGGGCACGAAGTGGTCTGCGTGGATATCGACGAGAAAAAGGTAGATCAGATAAATAAGGGGGTCCCCCCGATCTACGAAGAGGGGCTTGAAGAACTGTTAGGGAAATACGCGGGAAAAAAGCTCATAGCCACAACGGACTCCGAGTTTGCTGTCCTGGATACGGAAATTTCGTTTATCTGCGTCGGGACCCCTTCGGGGGAAGACGGAAGCATCGACCTTTCAATAGTCAGGGCAGCCGCAGGGAGTATCGGGGAAGCCCTGGCAAAGAAGGACGGCTACCATGTGGTTGTGGTAAAGAGCACGGTGGTGCCCGAGACCACGGAAAAGGTCGTCCTGCCCATCCTTGAGGAAAAATCAGGGAAAAAGGCAGGAAAGGACTTCGGAGTTGCAATGAACCCCGAGTTCCTGCGGGAAGGAAAGGCGGTTTACGATTTCATGCACCCGGACAAGATCGTTGTCGGGGCAAATGACCGGAGGGCTGGAGACCTGGTTTCCGAACTTTACCGGGGCTTTGACTGCGAAGTCACCCACACTATTCCCCGGACTGCGGAAATGATCAAGTACGTAAACAACTCCTTCCTGGCAACCAAGATATCTTTTGCCAACGAAATCGGGAACATCTGCAAGAAGCTCGAAATCGACACCTACGAGGTCATGCAGGCGGTCGGGAAGGACTTTAGGATTTCCCCGAATTTCCTGAACTCAGGAGCCGGGTTCGGAGGGTCCTGCTTCCCCAAGGACGTAAAAGCCCTGATAGGGAAAGCAAAGGACATCGGGTACGAGCCCTTACTCCTGGAATCCGTGATCGCAGTAAACGAAAGGCAACCCCTCCTGATGACCGAAATCCTGCAAAGGAAAGCAGGGGACCTGGAAGGCAAAAAGGTCGCCGTGCTGGGCCTGGCCTTTAAAAACGACACCGACGACATCCGAGAATCAAGGGCCATACCCGTCATCGCCGAACTCCTGAGGCTTGGAGCAAGGGTTTTTGCCTACGACCCCATGGCTGCCGGGAGCATGAAAAGGGTCTTCCCAACAATCGAGTACTGCAAAAGTGCAGCCGAAGCCCTGAAGGGCTCCGAAGCCTGCCTGGTGATGACGGAATGGGAAGAGTTCAAAGAGCTGGAAGCCGAGTTCGAGGATATGAAAGAAAAAATAGTGATTGACGGAAGAAGGATAATCAGGGCAAAAGGGCTTGATTATGAAGGGCTCTGCTGGTAAAACCCCGGCACAGAACCCTTCTTAAACTTTTCGCAAACATTCCTTCTGATTGGTAATTCTAAGTATAATTAGGGATCCCTCTTCCCCCTCTTAATCATTCCACTCTCTTAATTCGCCCTCAATCCCTGTTTTTTATTCCCGAGAAGTTTCCGAAGCAGTAACTATTTTGAGGTATTCGAGCACGTCGTCGCGCAGGGAATCGTTCCGCAGGGCGAAGTCCACGATTGCCTTTACGTAGCCGAGTTTGTCTCCGGTGTCATAGCGCGTCCCTTTGAACTCGTAGGCATAGATGGTCTGGGACTCATTCAGGAGGCGAATCCCATCCGTTAGCTGGACCTCGTTTCCTACACCTTTGCCTGCTGCTTTGATGCAGTCGAAGATCTCGGGGGTGAAGACGTAGCGGCCGATTGCCCCGATGTTTGAGGGGGCGTCTTCGGGAGCAGGTTTTTCCACAATATCTTCCAGGACGTAGAGAGAATCATCAAAAAGCTTGCCTTTGATTATCCCGTAACTGCTCAACTTTTCATAGGGCACCTCTTCCACGGCTATCGTGGAGCGCCCGTACTTGTCAAAGTTTTCAATTAACTGGGCGGTACAGGGCTTGTCATTGACAATGATGTCGTCTCCCAGGAGCACGGCGAAAGGCTCGTTTCCTATATGCTTTTCCGCCCTGAGGATGGCGTCCCCGAGCCCCAGGGGCTCTTTCTGGCGGATGTAGTGAATGTCCACAAGGGAGGAAATATCCCGAACGAGTTTGAGAAGGTCGGTATTATGTTTTTTTGCAAGGTGCATCTCGAGTTCGGGAGAGTCGTCAAAGTAATCTTCGATCGCCCTCTTCCCGCGGCCCGTAATAATGATTATGTCTTCGATTCCGGATTCGATGGCTTCTTCTACCACGTACTGGAAAACAGGCGTATCGATGATAGGAAGCATTTCCTTTGGCATGGACTTCGTTGCAGGCAGGAAACGGGTTCCAAGACCGGCTGCGGGGATGATTGCTTTTTTGACATTCAAGACTGACACTCCGAATAAGAGAAAGTTTTGTGAAAGGGCATTTTTGAGGTTAATTAAAATTCCTTACTAAAGTACTTTCAATACAAGACATTTTTAAGTTTTTCCTTTATTCTTTGCCTTATCCTATTATAGAAGCGTGACAAGGGAATAACTTTTGGGACGGCAAAGGCATCGAACAAGGATACCGGGCATGGGAACCAAAGAGCACAAGGTAAGGGAAATCCTGCAGTAATATTCCGGAGACATACAAGATATTAATAGGAAGAGAAAGATTTATTAAAAGATTTTGATGGTCCACTGTTGTATGGTTGATGTAAAACGCTTAAATGTTGGAAGGTCTTGTAGTCGGGACCCAGGCCTTAATTCCAGAAAAGGAAGAAATTTGTTGTTCAGATGAAGCAAAAGAGAATAAATATAAAAAAGGAATTCCCCCAAAAATTCAATATGAACCCCCTTATTTCCTCTGGAAAAATTGATTCGGTTTTCCCGTCAAGCCCTCTTTTTATCTGAAAAAATTAGTGTTCGAAGTCCGGATTCCTTTCCTGACACTTATTCTGGTTTTCGCATATGAAGAGATTAATACTCCCTCTACATCATCTGCTTCTTCCGGTCATAACCAGCTTTAGTACAAAGTTGCAGTGGATGAAGGGGTTTTCAAAATTAAGTGGGGAGTTTTCAAAATTAACCCTGTTTCTGAAAATTAGTTCTTACATTTTTAAATCCATACCCCCCAAATTAAGATAGGGGGATTTTGGAAATGTTGGAGGATTCTTCGAAATGGCTGAATTTATGGATGGTTTTCGTGGCATTGCTACTTTGTGGTATGGCCCTGGTTTTCGCATTCATCCTTTCCCATGGTTAAATCTATGGAAAATTACGGATCTCAAAAACTTATTTTTTAGATTTCGCAGGTTAATTTTCGCAGGTTAATTTTCGCAGGGTTTGAAGTAGAAAAGAGGGGAGGTTTCAGACATGTCTGTTAAATTGAAGTCCTTACTCACGGTCCTTGAGTTTTTGCCGCTGGTTCTCTTGCTTGTCTTTGTGCTTATCATGTCATAAACGAATAATTACTGACTATGTCAATGACCCATACCCTGAATAAGCCTTTATGATACTGCTTTTTACTTTTTCATAAGATATTGCTTTTTAGTAGCAAGGCTATACATTTATGTGGAGATGTATGGGATTCTGGCTAACAAGAAGCTTATGCAGACCTTTTTTGCAGAAAGATTAGTCAGTTCCGGAGACCTGAGATGAATCTTAGGGAGGGTTGTAAAGACCCTCTGGATTTTGAGGGGAGGGGTTGGACGTTTGAAGGATGAAACACTGGAAGTCGGGGAAGGTGCAAAGAGTCTCCAGGACCAGATGAAGGAGCAAAAGACAGAGGGCAGACACTTTGGGACATTCGATGGAGTCTTTGTCCCCACCCTGCTTACCATCCTGGGGGTGATCATGTACCTGAGGGAAGGCTGGGTTGTGGGAAACGCAGGGCTTCTCGGGGCCTGGCTGATCATCCTGATTGCTTTTAGTATTACTGCTTTCACAGGGCTTTCTCTTGCTTCGGTTACCACAAACATCCGTATAGGAGCCGGAGGAGCTTTTTCCATCATCTCCCAGTCCCTGGGGCTTGAAGTTGGGGGAAGTATCGGAATTCCTCTCTACCTTTCCCAGGCCCTGGCCGTTGCCATGTACATCTTCGGGTTCCGGGCTGGCTGGCTTTGGATCTTTCCGGAGCATCCTGCTCTTTTAGTTGACCTGGCAGCCTTTGCCCTGCTTTTCGTTATTGCCTATATCAGTGCTAGCCTCGCTTTTCGGATCCAGTACTTTATCCTTGCCGTGGTTGCAGGATCCCTTTTATCCGTGTTCTGGGGAGGGTTTGGCGCTCCGCAGGAACCCATACAGTGGTGGGGCAGCTTCCCGGGCTCCCCGGAAAACGGCTTTTCAGGAATCGGGTTTTGGGGAGTGTTTGCTGTATTTTTCCCTGCCGCCACCGGGATAATGGCAGGGGCTAATATGTCAGGGGAACTCAAAAATCCCCGGAAAAGTATTCCCATTGGCACCCTGGGGGCCATAGGAGTAAGCCTCTGCATCTACCTTCTCCTGGCTTACTGGTTTGCCCGTTCGGCCAGTCCCGATGAGCTTGTCAGCAACTATACCCTGATAATCGAAAGAGCGGTTTCAGGCCCCCTTGTGCTTGCAGGGCTCCTCGGAGCCACTTTCTCTTCGGCCCTTTCCTCCATCGTGGGCGCGCCGAGAATTCTGCAGGCCCTCGGAGAGCATGGGATCCTTCCAAAAAGTGAATGGCTTTCCAAAAAAACAGACCGGGGAGAACCCCGAAACGCCATGGTAATTACAGGGGCCATAGTCCTGGGGGCCCTGATGCTCAGGACCCTGAACACGGTAGCTCCCCTGATAGCTATGTTTTTCCTGATCACCTATGCCATGATCAACCTGGTTGTCTTTATTGAACAGAGCCTGGGCCTGGTGAGTTTCAGGCCCCTTTTCAAAATCCCAAGGGCAGTATCCTTCCTTGGGGCTGCAGGCTGCCTTTTTACCATGTTCATCGTAAACCCCGGCATCAGCTTCCTTGCCGTGGTCCTGGTGCTTTTGATCCACAGCTACCTTATCCGCAAGCACCTGAAAGCCCCGTTCGGGGACGTTCGAAGCGGGCTTTTCGTGGCCCTGGCCGAATGGGCGGCAAAGAAAGCAAATTCTCTTGCTCCTCCCGGTGAAAGGGTCTGGAAAGCAAACCTCCTGGTGCCGGTAGAAGACCCCCGGGAACTTCGAGGGACTTTTGATTTCCTCAGGAATGTTGCGTATCCCAAGGGTTCGATTAAACTTATGGGCTTGACAGGGAAAGTGGAAGAAGATATCCTCCTCTCCCGGCTTCCAGAAATGAGCCAGGGTTATCAGGAAGAAGGGATTTTCGCTTCCTGGACTCTTATAGAGAGTGTGGAATTCGGAAAGAACCTGATCGCAGGCATAGAAGCTCTAACAGGTTCGTTTTTCCGCCCGGGGATTCTTTTTTTAAGGCTTCCAGAATCCCGGGACCGGGATGACGAAATCCGGGAGATCATAAGGAATGCGGCCCTGCACGGGATGGGGGTACTCCTCCTCTCAAAACACCCAAAATCCGGGTTTGGGAGGAGGAATTCAATCAACCTCTGGGTCGAAGACAGAGGACCTGCCTGGGAAATCAGCATGGACCTTGGAAACCTGGACCTGGCCCTGCTTACCGCATATAAGCTTAAGCGCAACTGGAAAGCTTCCCTGAGTTTTACGGCCCTGGTAGACTCTCCCTCCCGGATCCGGGCAGCCAGAGATTTCATGTATTCCCTTGCAGACCTGGCCCGGATCCCGAACGTAGCTGTGCGAGTGCTGCACGAGGGCCTGGAAGAAAGATCCCGAATTCCCTCCGCATCCCTGCACGTCTTCTGCATGTCTCTGGACCCTGACCTTGACCTTGCCCGGGCTTTAACGGAAAAAACAGGATCTTCCTGCCTTTTTGCCCTGGATTCCGGAGAAGAAAACGCTCTTGCCTGAATATTCACTTAGATGCTTGTGTTTTGATTCTGAACTTTACCCGCTGCAAAAAACATCCGAGGATACTTTTATCATGTCCCCTGCAGACCAGAGTGTTAGATCGTCCTAAAATGGAGCAAAAATATGAAGTGCGCACTCTGTGATGAAAAAAAATGCTATAAGGGAAAGGACTGCACGAGCATTAAGGATGAGATCGCCTACAAAGGCGAAGATCTTGATTCTATGCAGGTCTCGGCGGAGATCGAAGCCCGCTATTATATGGAAAAAACCCGGCTTGAAGAACTCATCCTTTACGCACAGAAGATGGGCTACAAAAAGCTCGGGATTGCTTTTTGCATCGGGCTTGAAAGGGAAGCAAAAACCATCCACAGGATCCTTGCGCGGGATTTTGAGGTATTTTCGGTCTGCTGCAAGGTCTGCGGCCTTGACAAGGAAGCTTTCGGTCTCGAGAAGTTATACGGGAAAGGGTTTGAAGCAACCTGCAATCCCATAGGCCAGGCAAAAGTCCTGAATGAAAGCGAAACTGACCTGAACATCATAGTCGGGCTCTGCATCGGGCATGATATCCTTTTTACCCGGAACTCCGAAGCCCCGGTGACAACGCTCATTGTCAAGGACCGGGTGCTTGCCCACAACCCTGCAGGAGCTATCTATTCGGGGTATTACCTGAAAAAAAGGTTCGGAATTACGGAATGAATATAAAAAGAGTGTTCTGAGCTTCCAATCCCTTTAATTAAAAATTTTGTATCTATTCAGCGCATCCAAAATCTGCCGATTGAGGCTGTTTTTTCGACGTTAAATAGACACCAAAATTGTTTTTAAAGGGGGGAATAAGGAGGCTTCAGGAGGCTGCTAATTTTTAATCCCTCCTGCTAAGCTCCAGTACACCTTAAAGGTACATGTACCGGAGAGCATATAGCAGCCTTCTGCCCTCCTGTTCAGCCTCCGTTCATCTTGTCTAAATTATTTATTTTGTTTTTTCTTCTTCAGCCCGACCATCCCAAGAAGGAGGAACGCCATCATCAGCATTCCCAGGACAGGCTTTACACCGGCACGGGAAGTGACCAAAACCCCGTTTCTAATCACAGGCGTGCTCTGCATGTTCAGGGTATATGAAGGGTCAATACCCAGGATGAAGAGGTCCGTCAGGCTGTAAAGGCCGGTGCCTTCCACAGTATAGTGGATTGTTACTTCGTCCCCTTCCTGGGTGTCAGGCTGGAGTGGTCCGACATTCCACCAGTAAGCCATTCCTGTTATCGGGCTGCTAACTTGCGTGGCCCCCTCAGGTACAGTGTCATTGTATACCATTGAGAAATTATTCGGGACAATGTCATACACGTAGACATTATCAGGTGTTACGAGGTTGCCTTTGTTGTGCACCCAGAGGATAATGTCGTACTGGTCGGCGTTGGTCGCATTTTTGGCTATGGACTTTTTAGCTTCCACGAGGTACCCGTTGATGATGTATATTTTCTCAATAAGTTCGTATGTCCCATTTGTGGTCGAGTAAGCTTCAGATAGCTGGGCTCCCGAAAAGTCCACGGAAAGGTCCACATCGATCCAGCCCACGGGGACAGGTTCGGGGAAGTCGTATATCTTCCACTCATCCTGATTCCAGGTCTCCCCGTTTGAAATCGTCTGGGAGGTATATGACGTGGAGTTGACAGCTGAAGTGTCCTGAAGGGCCGTGCTGGTGGTGACGTACAGGTTTACGGAAGATATGCTGAAACTTATTTCCTCCGTATCGGTGTTTTCGATTGTTGGGGTGAATCCCCAGTCATCTCCACCACCATTTCCACCTTCTGACTGGTCCAACTGGTTCTTCTGGAGGCTGATTTCAAAGTTCGAGGTGGTAGCTGTCGGCTCCTCGTTCAGCCCAACCCCGCTTCCAGATTCACTTCCATCAGTAATTGTGAACTGAAGGATCGTGTTGCCTATATAATGTTCAACCGCCGAAAGGGACTCCGCGTTTTGATGTGCACCCGGATCACTTTCGGTGGCTGTAAAATTGAGTGTAGCATTCGAATCGGCATCCAAACTAAATCCATTCCAGGTAATTGTGTCATCAATTGCTGATACGTCCCCGACTTCAACATCTGGGTTGGAAAACGTGAAATCAAAAGTCGAGTTGTCATTGACATCTGCAGCAGTCTTGATAAGCTGGATGCCGGTGATAGCTGAACTTGCGTTATTTTCCAGTGTCAGGGAAACGTTAACGCTTCCACCTACAAGGATCTTGCTGGTATTGTAGCTTTCAGTGAAAATAACAGGCCTTGAACCGGTGCAGCTGTAAGTTATGATTGCCGATCCCCCTTCAGCAAGGGAATTGATATGAACTATGACATAGCCGTCCCCGGTAGTGTCAAGGTCGACACCGTTTCCCGTGGATACGGCCCACCCGGAAGTGCCCCCTTCACTGAAGTTAAGGGAAATGTCATAAAGTTCCGTTGTCAGCATGTTTGTTATGTTGATTTCCCCTTCCCCTGTCGGCGCTCCCTGCGTGAGTGTTGTCCCGTCGAATTCGTCCGTCAGGTTTATTGATTCCGTAACCTGGATATCCAGAACTGCTTTTGCAGAACCCGGAAAAGAAAGGAGAACTAGCATTATCAGTACGGTGAAAGCACAGAGAAAACTGTACTTTATAGCATGTCTATTCTTTACATTAAATCTATTCTTTACATTAAGTCTATTCTTTACAGTAGGCATATTTCCCATATGTCTCCCCCACTATTATCCATGACTGAATGCCCCCCAAACCACCGATTTTGGGATAAAATGATGGTTTTGCATGCAAACATGGCCACAGATATCGATTTGATCCGATTTAAAGTTCAGATCCGAAGATTAAATTATACACTTTAGCGATTAGTATTAAGAGTTGAGCATTCCAACTATATAAACATATTTAGTAAGAATCCAAACTAATTTATGTATTACGTAGTCCAGATAATTAATTTTCCTGCATTCAAAGCCGGTAGACCATGTTTTTATTTTATTTTACTCTTGAGTACCCCGGAAGCAAATTATGGAGTTGTTTTTGAAAGTATTTATTATCCCCCGGAAATTTCCATTTATTGGGTCCCCATTGAGTAAAAATTATATAGAGGTTCTACAAAATTTTTTACGAAGATTGTTTTTCCCTTGATTAAATAAATACTAAATAATTGGATGTGTTGCAAATAAGAACAAGGGTAAAAATATCCATGAGTATGCTCTTTCTGGGCATACTTCTAGGCTGCCAGCTGGGAACAGTTGCGAGCGCAGGAGACGCTGTGGAGGTATGGGACCATTACGATGTAACCATCGAGGTAGATTCCACAACAACCCGCGTAACAGAAGAACTCACGATCAAGAATGTCATAGACAAACCGGTTGTTCCGGGTTACGGGTATATATCCCTGAGCAAGGAGCAGAGTTCCACGGTCTTTGGCCTGCCCCTCCCAATTGAAGGAGACCTGATGGGCCTGAAAATCCGGGATGTTTCAGCAAGACTGGATGACGGGACCCGGGTTACGGACATCCTGGTAACGGAAGAAGAAAGAGCTACCAATGTCAGGTACGGGTTCTGGACCCCTGTCATGCCAGGGGAGTGCAGGACAATAATAATAGAATACACCACGGATGAAATCGTCGAGAAAGGACTGCTTTTTGACCATATAACTTATACTGTACAGCCTTCAAGCATTCCCATAAAAAATGCCCTGATAAGAGCAGATCTCGGTGGAAACAGGCATGTTTCATATTCCAGCAACCCACCCGTTTCCACAGGAAATCCCGTTACCTGGATGCAAAGCGGCCTTGAAGACGGAACCTGGCAGCTGGACTTTGAATACAGCAGCCTGCCTCTTCCGCGTTCCCCGGTTAAGTGGGCAAACATAAGCCTGGGGCTGGTGTTCGGGATTATATGTATCTGGTCATACAGGCAATGGAGAGTAAAATGATGACAGTGAAGAGCAATTACAGTGCAAATTAAATCAGTACTTGTTGACTATCGGGGAATGTCGGGGGGTTGTAGTTTATGGTTTTTAGGTTTTTCAGGCAGGTGAAGCTCGTATCATTGATTCCTATATCATTGATATTCGCATTACTGACGGTACTCATGTTTCAATGTACCGTGCTCCAGTGCGCTGCCTCTGACTCCGGCAGCCAGCAGACGGTATGGGTGGACAGGACGGCTTATTCCCCTGGAGAAAACGTGTTTGTGTCAGTCAACGATACATATTTCAACAGTTCAAATCTTACGGCTTATATAATCTCCCCGACCCTGGTAATTACGGGCCTGACTCTCATCCCTTCGGAAACCGGGTACATAGCCGAATATTCCCCACAGACTGGCGTAGTCCTCGGGACATATACGGTTTTTGTCTCCGGGGAAAATGTCACCGAAAACGCGGAATTTGATATAAGGACGCTGTCAGTAGCCCCGGACCTTGAACAGTCATACCCTCTCGGAAACATTTCTATTTCCGGAAATGTCACGGATACGGCTAGCGGAAACCCTGTAAACGCCTCGGTTAAAATCATAATCGATAGCATGACACTCAGTGCCTCTGCCATTGAGGGGATTTTCTCAACAGATTACCAGGCGGTTTCCACGGGTCAGAAAACCGTAAGCATAACTGCAACTGATGATAAAAACATAACAGGGACGGCCACAGCCAGCTTTGAAGTCTATGCTAATGATGAAACTGTGACCGGGATGGCTGCATCCAGCTTTGAAGTCTCCGCTCTTTACGGTGATACTGAAAATCCGGTGATTAACTCTGTTTCGGACTCCCCTGACCCTGTAGAAAGCGGGGCTTTCGTTACCATAACAGCAGATGTTGCGGACAACGTTGAGGTCGGAACTGTCCTGGTCGAGATCAACGGAACAGAGTACCCGATGTCCCTGCCGGAGCTCTGGATGAACAGGACCCTGCTCTTCTTTGACGGGTTCGAATCCGGAAACCTGACAACAAACAACTGGATTGTCTCCGGAACGGGAACCCACTGGCAGGTCGGGGAAGGAGCTTCCAAATCTCATGAGGGGACATATTATGCTCTTGCTTCGGATTCTGGAGGGCATATTCTGGAGGCGGACATAGACACTGCAGGTTACGAAAACCTAAACCTTTCCCTCTATTATGGGATTTCAGGGATGGGCAGTTCAGGCTATTTTGTTCTCGAATGGTATGATGGAGACCAGTGGAACAGCATATTCAATTTTTCCGACAATGCCGTCCGGTATACGTGCTTTGACTGTTCCCTGCCGGAAGGGGCATGTGACAATCCTGATTTCAAACTGAGATTCGGCTGCAGTCTGGGTCACGGGGGAACTGTCTACATTGATAACGTAGAGCTAACGGGCACGGAAATTCCTCCCGAACCTTACGCTTATCTTCATGACACCTCCGACCTGGTTCCCGGAGTTTACAGTTACACTGTCCGTGCCAGCGACAGTTCCGAAAATGAAGCCGTCCCTTTGACAGGCAGCTTCACGGTTGTGAACGGAATCCCCGGGATTTCCTCGGTTTCTGCCTCTCCGGACCCTGTTGAGCAGGGGGAAAACATAACAATTTCTGTGGATGTAGTCGATGGTTTTGAGGTCAACGATATCCGGCTTAATATCGGGGAGATAAATTATACCGTTGCTGAAGGGGTAAACACGGAAAGTGAGCTTTTCTTCGACGGGTTTGAATCCGGCAGCCTGGAAACAAATAACTGGACATGTTCCGGATCGGGAAACCCCTGGTTCATAGACTACAAACCAAATAAGGCTCATGCCGGGGATTACAGCCTCCTGGTCACAAATACTGACAATGACGAAGGAGGAGCAAGTTCCCTGGAGACAGATATAGATGCCGCAGGCTATAGCGAAATCAATCTCTCTTTCTATTACAGTTGCGACCTTTCCGCAGACAAACTTGAGTACTTTTCAGTTGACTGGTATGATGGAGAAGAGTGGAACTGCCTTTTAAACACAAGCGTCATCGAGAATGCGGACCTATTTTTTAATTCAGTTTTACCTCCCGCTGCCGGGGACAATCCCGAGTTCAAACTGAGGTTTAACTGCTATTCCACAAACTCCGCTGATTCTGTTCGTGTCGATAACGTGGAAGTAAAGGGAAAAAAAATAGTTTCCAGGCCTTTTGAGTACTTATATAACACCTCTGCCCTGTCCCCCGGAGTGTATATGTACACGGTCTATGCAAACGACACCCTCGGGCGAGAAGCGGTCCCTGTGGAAGGAAACTTCACGGTTCAGGAGCCCACCTCGGGAGGAGAAACAACCCCCGGAGACGGAGAGCCCGGGGGTGGAGAGGGCTTTGAGACCCCGGATGCTTTGAGCCCGATAATCAACTTAATTTCTGCCTCCCCTGCCCCTGCCGAACAGGGGGAAAACATTAGCTTCACTGCAAACGTCACGGACAACGTCGGTGTAGGGACTGTCCTGGTGGAGATTGAAGGGACAAATTACACAATGCCTCGGCTGCGGGCTGAAGCACAGTTATTCTCCGACGATTTCGAATCCGGAAGTCTGGAAACGCAAAACTGGACATGTTCCGGATCGGGAAACCCCTGGACCATCGGGACGGACGGGCTGACAAACAAAGCAGTTGCTACGAATACTGGCGGGGTAAACGCCATCGAAAAAAGCATAGATACGGCAGGCTATGAGAATGTCACTTTTTCGTTTGAGGCAAAGACCGAAGCTCTGGATGCCGGGGAAAACCTTACCGTTGACTGGTATAACGGGACACAGTGGACCAATCTGCTTCAAACGGTTGTTACCGAGTCCACCGGATTCAATTATGAGCTGCCTGCGGGAGCCGGGAACAATTCAGATTTCAAAATAAGGTTCCTGTGTGATATTGGGGAGGGGGAGTACTGTTACGTGGATAATGTGGAGGTAAACGGGACACGAAACGCCCCTGATATGTATGAATACTCCTTTGACAGCTCAGGTTTGCTTCCCGGGACCCGGGCTTATACCGTTTATGCAAACGACAGTTCCGGAAACGCTGCGGACCCTCTGACCGGAAACTTCACTGTAATCAATTCACCCCCATTCCTCTCTCCGATAGGTCCCGGAACCGTAAACGAGTCCGAGCTGCTTACAATAAAACTGTCAGCAACAGACCCTAACGAGGACCCGATAACATACGGCAGCAACGCAAGTTTTGGGACTCTGGTAGGGGACACTTTTACCTGGCTGCCCGGATTTACGGACAGTGGGGTGTATTATGTAGAGTTCACGGCCTCCGATGGGGAAATGAACGATTCTGAAGCTGTGACTATCACTGTCAATGAATCTTACGTTAATTTCAGTGTCAGCAAGAGGATTGAAAAAGGCGCTGCCCCTGACAGTTATTCGGTAGTCCTGACCCTTACAAGCCATGTGGACTTCAACGGAAGCGGCCTGATGGTCTATGACCTCCTTCCAGACAACTTTACACTCACAGACCCTGCCCCTGTCTGCAGCGGTTCTCAGGGTAACATTTACTACTGGGACCTGGACCTTGCTGCCGGGGAGAGCAGGACCGTGACTTACACTCTTGCAGGAACGGGAAGGTATTCCCTGGGGGATACTTTTGTTGTGGGGGTGGACCCGCAATGAGAACCGGACCGGTATTTATCATGCGATTCGCTTCTATCCTGTGCCTTATTTCCACACTCCTGCTCCTAAGCCCTCAGGCAGCTGCCCTGTCCCTGGAACTTGAGGCTACCGAGTACGTCAACGACCTGGTCTTCTATCCGGACGGCACATACGATTCCGGAAGCGTGACAGGGTCCCTGTCCGTCACAAACCCCTCCCCGGACCATACGGTTTCGGACATCAACATCAGCTTCGGAGACGGCATAACACCTTCGGGGGTGCATATCAATGAGCTTTCCCCGAAGTCCACCACGACCATATCATACGAATCTCCCGGGCCGGTTACGGTTCCGCTCCCTTCCGTGAGAGAGACGGTTGAGCCTTTGACCCTTTATCGGGGTACGGAACAGGAAGTTGTTTTCCAGGTGGAGATCAGCAACCCGGGCAGCGAAGACATTTCCGTCCTTTCTTTTGACAGGGAGTTTCCGGAAGAACTGGAATTTGCCAGCCTTGCGTTTTCGGCAGGGAGCCTGAACAGGACAGGGAACAGCTTTCACTGGGAAAACTTCACCATTTCTCCGGGGGCCGCAGAAAGCCTTCGGGTCGTTTTCAATACCACCCCTGTCTCCGATATAGTACTCCAGCCCTCAAGCTTCTCTTTTACCACTCCTTCCCTTACGGTTTTAAAGGACCTTTCGATCTCTGCCGTCACAAGCACCCGCTTTGCGGTTGAAAAACAAAAGATCGGAAAAGACCAGTGGAATGTAGGGGTTATGGTAGAAGACGCAAGTGATTTTGACTGTTTGCTCTCCGGTGTGGAAGTCTACGTATCCGACCTTATGCTCACCGAACCGAAACTGATCCGGGAATACGCTCCTGACCTGTGGCTCCGGCCGGGGGAAAGCTGGCGCGATTCCTTCACATACGAATACGAGGGGACCCCGGTCTTCTTTGCAAAGGTTTTCTACACGATTCCCTGCACAATATCCGGACTCTCCATGCCCCTCACAGCTTCGGAAAGCGGGGGTTTTGTCATAAGTTCCATTGTTTGCGGAACTTCCGATACCCCTGGTGGAGCCCTCGGGCCGGAAGGTTTCGGGGACGTCGTCGTTGACCCGGACGTTCCGGGCGAAGAGGACAGCAGTGAGGAAGATAACAATGAGGAAGACAGCATGCCCCTGGTTGTTCCGGATGAAGAGGGGAGCAGACATCACAGCGAGGATGGCGAGAGACTCAGGATAATCAGGCCTATCTATCCTGTCTCTGAGAATGGGCCTGAACCCGACACTGTCCCCTGGACGAACGAAGAGAATACCCCGGGGGTTGAAAGGGTTGAAACTGAAAAAAGCCGTTTTAATTTGCTGCCTTTTTTGCTTCCCCTTTTGCTGCTCCTGCTGGGGGCATCCGGAAAGAAATTCCTGCCATTTATGCTGCCAATTCCGGGAAAACAGCTGGTAACAGGCAGCAGTCAGTTGAAAGAGATCCACGGCACAAACGGGTTTGAGCTTCTATTTTCCGGAGGAAGGAGCGTGTTTATCAGCAGGAATGAGTTTAACAAACTCGGGGGAGAAAAACTGGTAAAGGGAAGCCTCCCTGTTGAGGGGAACCCCCTGAGTGAAGCTGTAAACGAACTGGTGGAAGATGGCCGCATAACGGTTGTTGACACGGAAATAGATTATGTACATGAAATCATGGCCAGGTATGGGATTTCCGCTGAAGATGCCGACATCCTGGCCGCCGCCGAATTCCTGGGAGTAAAGGAAGTCCTGCTTACCACTTCCAAAAGCGAGAACGTGGCCCGGAAAATGGGTCCAAGGCCTGTGAGACTTTCCGAGATCCTCAAGCCTGCAAAGCCGGGAAACTCTTGAAAACCTGAAAAGCCTGAGCAAAGCAGCCGGTATGGGGGGAAGTATCCTGTATATTATATGACGGTCAAAAGGCAGCTCTTTATTTATTTAAACATTTCTAAATTTATTTATAGTAGTGCGGGCCACTCACCTCGCGAATGTGGGAGGGGAGAGGCAAAACCCTTCAAATACTTTCACCCCACACACCCGCAACTTAAATAGAATAAGCCAGAAAACATCACAGCAATATGGAGTTTTCAGAGGACATTGAAAGTATAGGTATGGATTACGATGTGTTGAGGGAGAGCAAGGTCGAACTTGAGTCCGGGGTCCTCAGGACAGCTAATATGTATTCGATCCTCCGCCAGTATTTCGGCTATACTTCTTTTCGTCCCCTGCAGGAAGAAATTGTCAATGATGTCCTTGACCGGAAAGATGTTTTCGTGCTCATGCCAACCGGGGGAGGCAAGTCCCTTTGTTACCAGCTTCCGGCCCTTTTGCAGGACGGGGTCACGGTTGTAGTCTCACCCCTGATTTCCCTGATGAAGGACCAGGTGGACGGACTGGAAGCAAACGGGGTTGCTGCGGCCTGTATGAACAGTACCCAGAGTGCCAGGGAAATCCGGGACGTGAAAAACGCTTTTCTTGAGAACAGGCTGAAGGTCCTCTACGTTGCGCCCGAGAGGCTCATGATGCCAGGAACCCTTTCATTTCTAAAGAAAGGGAAAGTAGACCTTTTTGCAATCGACGAGGCGCACTGCATTTCCGAGTGGGGGCACGATTTCCGGCCCGAGTACAGGAAACTGAAACTTCTGAGGGGGAAGGAAAAAGGCTTTTCCGACGTGCCGGTTATCGCGCTTACGGCAACAGCCACGGAAAGGGTCAAGAAAGACATAATCACCCAGCTGGGCCTGAAGCTTGGCCCTGAAACCGGGCCTTATGTGGCAAGCTTCGACCGGCGGAACCTATACTATGAGATCAGGCCAAAAAAAGAGACATTCTCGGAAATCACCGACTACCTGCGCAGGCGCAGGGGAGAAGCCGGGATCATCTACTGCCAGAGCCGGAACAACGTGGAAAACCTGGCAAATAAACTGAGCAGGGCAGGGTTCAGGGCTCTTCCCTACCATGCGGGGCTTTCAGATACCGAGCGTGCAAGGAACCAGGAACTCTTCATAAAGGACGACGCGGACATTATCGTTGCAACCATTGCTTTTGGGATGGGAATTGACAAGTCCAACGTCCGTTTCGTTATCCACTACGACCTCCCCAGGAACCTCGAGAGCTACTACCAGGAAACCGGGCGTGGGGGCCGGGACGGCAGTCCCTGCGAATGCCTCCTCTTTTTCAGCAGGGGTGACCGCTTCAAGATTGAGTATTTCATAAACCAGAAGACGAAAGAAAAGGAAAAAGACATCGCTCTGGTGCAGCTCAGGCAGATGGTGGCTTACTGTGAGAGCAATAAGTGCAGGCGCCAGATGCTCCTTGAATATTTTGGGGAGATTCTTCCCGAAGCCTGTGGAAACTGCGACACCTGCCTCCACCCGAAAGGGACCTTTGACGGCACGGAAGCCGCAAAGAAACTGATTGCCTGCGTTCAGGAACTCAACCAGCGCTTCGGCACGAATTATGCCATTGACATCCTGACGGGCTCCAAAACCAAGAAAATCAAGCAGAACCGCCATGAACGCCTGAAGGCCCACGGAAGCGGCAGGGAGTTTACTAAGGATCAGTGGAAGGCCCTGGCCTCCGAGATGATCAACACCGGGCTCCTGGAAGTCAGCGGGGCCCGCTACCCCCTCCTGAAGCTCAACGCCGGGAGCAGGAAAATCCTGAAGGGTTCCGAAAAAGTGGAACTTGTCTGCCCTTCGGGGTTCGTGCCTGAAATTGAAGGTGAGGGAATCCCCTCTCCTGCTCCGGAAATGCCCGCTCCCGGAGATCCTGTTCCTGGAATAGCTGCAAAAGCCGGAAAAAGGGAAAGGTACGAGCCCGAGGAAGGGAAGAAAGACTGTCTGGCAACTGCCGAAATCCTGGAAACGGTTGAAGGGGGCCTGGCAAAATCAGGAGAGGATATCGACTACATCCTTTTCGAGCGCTTAAAAGCCCTCCGGAAGCAGATAGCAGTAAAGAAAAACCTTCCCCCTTACATCATATTTTCCGATACGAGCCTGAAGGAAATGGCTACAAAATTCCCGAAAAACAATGAAGAGTTCCATGCCATCGCCGGAGTGGGCGATCACAAGCTCCGAAAATACGGGGACGTTTTCCTGCAGGAAATTGAAAACTACTGCCTGGACTACGGACTGGGAGGGCCCGGAAAAGTAAAAAATTCAGAAGTTCCCCGGGGCAAAGCCGAAGGAATGAGCCCGGAATCCAGACAAACCCTGGCACCTGAAAAAAGCCTGGAAACCAAAAAAGGTCTGGAATCCAAAAAAGGTCTGGAATCCAAAAAAGGCTTGAAACCCGAACCTGACCGAGGTTCCAACCTGGTAACCGAATTTGGAACGGAATTTGGAACGGAATTTGGAACAGAAATGGACAATGAAAAGGGAGTTGAAGTTCAAAATAAAGTGCTAACCGAAGTGCAAAATGGAGTTCAAAATGGGGTTCAAAATGAACTAGGTTCTGACACTGCCGGGTTCTTGCCTGAATCCGGGAAAAAGATGCCTGCCAGGAACCCGGTTTCTCCTGCAAAAAAAGGCCGGCTTCTGGCAACGAGCATCGAGGACTGGACTGAAAAAGCTCCTGCCCTTCTCGGGGATTCTGCCCCTTCCGGAAAATCTGACCCTTCCGGGAAGTCCGGGCCCGAAGCTTCCGAAAGACTTTCCAATTCCCTTGAGGAGACCTTCTCACTTTGCAGGCAGGGCCTGGGAATAAGCGAGATTGCCGAAGTAAGGGCCCTTGGGACCGGAACCGTTTGCAAACAGCTTGAACAACTTATCCTTGCCGGAAAAATCAGTGAGATCGGCGGCTTTGTCACCCCGGATAAGCGGCAGCAGGTTAAAACAGCAGTCGAAGAACTTGAAACAGAGTTTGCTTCCCTTTTAAGAACCAGGCTCGGGGAAAACTTTTCCGAAGGGGAACTGAAGCTGGTAAAGGCACTTCTTTTTTCCAGGCTGCTGGAATGACCCTTTTACCTTCATTCTTTTTTTAAAACTTCAGTCAAAGCTTATCTCTTTCCTGTAGAAGTCTTTCCTTATCTTCTCATCCCTTATCCTGAGCAGGGCGCTTTCCCCTTTATTTGCGTACACTGCGCTCTTTTTCCGGGGGCAAAGCTTTGTATAAAAATTCAGAATAAAAGGGACCAGTATTCAATAAATTTAATAATAAAGTGAAAGACCGGATCCCCGAGGACAACGGCTGTGAGAAAGCCCGCACTTATGGGCACCATGAAAGGAAGGCCCGGCGTTACCCAGATGAAGCTTTCCATGAGCCCCTTACTGGCATGGGCTTCGAGCCGGGAGAGGGCATTAAAGTTTAACACTATCCCGTTGCCTGTAAAGTGAGGTACAAGCATTCCGTCGTCAAACTCGAAACGTTCGATAAGCCGGATGCGCCTGCCTTTTTCCAGGAGCAGGGGCAGGTCTCCTAAATTTATCCTGTAGGCTACGAGCATATAAAAGGGCTTTTTGAGCATGCCAGGGGAAAAATGGAACAGGTTATAGCAGAAAATCCCCAGGGGAACAATAGCCGTCAGGAGCAGGGCATTTTCAAGAACAGTCAGGGAAAAGAGCCCATGGGGGGACACCCCGAGCAGGGGAAAGTTTTGCCCCCCCAGTTCCAGGGCAGGATATACCGGGATGAGGATCGAGAGTACGATCAGGGCTTTTGCATCCGCACCCCCGAAGATTTTTAGCCGGAACAGAAGGTATGTCAGGGAAAAAATGAAGAAAAACGAAAAAAGAAGCCTAATAACATAGGAAGTGCCTCCCTGAGCTGCTTCATACAACACAAACCCCGAAAGAGAAAGAAGCATGAGCTTCCATACCCTGTTAGAAACCCTGCGGGTCTTCAGGTCCGAGTAGGAAGAATAGAGTAAGAAGGGCAGGCAGGCTGCCAGTTTAAACGCTTCTATCATGCCTGGATATTTTGATTTTTATTTTCTTCGATGTCTCTTAGTATTTTTGTTCTTCCAGGATTTTATTGTTTTCCCTGCCATTTTTCCTGCCCTTCACAGCACTGTTTTTCAACCTTCAAAGCAGGACCTTAAACTCATCCAGCTATAAAAAATTGATTTCAAAGTTTTTCCGGTTTCAAAGTTTTTCCCATTTTTTGAGCTCGAGGATTTCCGAAAGGGTCCCGCCTCTCCGAATTTCATCGAAGATCCGGTTTTCGGTTTTGTAAACTTCTTTTGCCCTCCTGGCAATTTCGTAGGCTCTTTCCTTCGGGACCACCACGACCCCGCTTTCGTCAGCCACGATGTAGTCCCCGGGCTTTACGGTCTGGCCACCGCATGTGATTTCGGCGTTCATTTCCCCGAAGCCTTTCGGGTCCCCGGCGTTCGGGACGGTGTTGCTCGTGTAGATGGGTAAGCCCAGTTTTTCAACCTCATCAATGTCCCGGACCGCGCCTTCTATGACCACGCCTGCGATTCCTTTGTTCAGGGAACTTAAGGTTGCAAGCCCGCCCCAGCAGGCGATGTCCTTGCTTTCGTTATAGATGACGATTACGTCCCCTTCTTTTGCTTCATCAATGGCTTCCACGGTTTTTGCCCAGTCCCCGGCAAAGGACTGAACCGTGATTGCGGTCCCGACAACCTTCCCCCTGACCAGGGGGTGGATGCCTTTCATCGCCCCTTTCCTGTGCAGGGCATCCGAGATGTTGGAGGTGGAAACTTCCCTGAGGATATCCCGAATCTCCTGGTCCAGGGTGCCCCTGTCCCGGACCTCTATGGAGCCCGGGGCGTCCACGCTCTTTCTGATTTTTTGGGCAGCTTCGGTTACGTTGTCCGAACGGGTTATGTTCCCCCCAACGATTACGATCTCGGCTCCCGCCCTGACCGCCTGGGCTGCGCTTTCCGCATCGAGCCCGCCTGCCACAGCAAGTTTGACATTTACCTTCTCCGCAATTTCCATGAGAATGGAAACAGGGTCCTTGCCCATCATTTGCTGGTCAATCCCGACATGGACGTTGATGTAGTCAACACCAAGGGCCTCGAGTTCCACGGCCCGGGCCACAGGCTCAGGGGCTGAGATCAGGTCTGCCATCAGCCTGATCCCGTACTTGTGGGCTGACCTGAGGGCGTCAAGAATGGTGGAGTCGTCAGCACTTCCGAGCACAATGGCAACATCAGCTCCGGCTTTTGCCGCCATCTCCACTTCCATTGCTCCCGTATCTACGGTTTTCATATCTGCCAGGATTGTCCTGTCCGGGAAGGCTTTCCGCATTGTTCGGACCGTGTCCATACCTTCGCTTTTTATCAGGGGAGTCCCGATTTCGATCCAGTCAGCCCCCCCGGCAATTGCTTCCCGTGCAATTTTTACAGAGCGGTCCATTTCAAGGAGATCAAGTGCAACCTGAATTAGAACTATATTATCACCTCAAGTGGGAAGCCGGAAACACTATAAGTTATTGAAATACAGCGTTTCCGAACCGGCTCCCCTCTGAAAATTTTATTGAAAGGATTATTTAATATTCCATTTTTTAGTATGTAGGGTCTTATTATCTATATTGCTTTTTGTTTTTATTCGTATTACTCTTTGTTTTACTTATTCAGTTTCGTTTTATCCCGGAGTTTTATTCCAACACTTTATTAATTTTATGATTAGTTTATGAATTCATCAGGATTTCAACAAGATTGCAACAAGATTGCAACAAGATTTCAGGAAAAATGGCATTTCCGAAATTTTTTTAAGGTAGAACAATAATCTGTTCAGGGGGATAAAATACGGACCATAACTCAAAGGAATACATAAGCGAAGAAGAGCGAAAGCAATTGCTTTCGGCTCTGCACTCCCGGTTGTTCTGGGTCGGACAGAGGATTCCGAACCATGTGGAGGTCGAAGGTAAAGACTGTCCTTTGCATGAGTACGTCTGGGAATTGATCCAGAAAGACGAAATCACACCGGAGGAGAAGGAACAGATTGATAATTGCATTAAACTGATTTCCGGGAAGGAAGAGGAAGATGAAAAAGAGCTGGAAGAAATGGCCCTGACCAGGGATGAAGCCAAGGCTCTTTACCATGAAACCGCAGGGCTTTTGCGCGCGATAATGGACCTCCGGGATATTGAAGACGGCAGCCTGAAAGAAAGGACGAAGCACTTCCAGGAGAAATTTGCAGAACAGAGGGTGAGAGACGCTAAACTCTGGCTTGAATTCCTCAAAGAAGTGAAAAAATAAATGAAGAATTAATGGAAAATAAGTGGAAAATGAGTGAAGAATTAATGGAAAAATGAGCAAATAAAGAATGGAAACTCACTCATTAAATTTCCGGAGCAAAGGTTATATCTCTGAGAATCCTTTATGAAAACCGGATGTCATTTAAGAACCGACACGTCATCTCAATGAAAGACTTTTCGCGAGAAGAAATCGACCACGTGCTGGACACCGCTGAAAAACTTGAACCGGTTGCCAGAGGGATGGAAAAGTCCCGGCTTCTTGACGGAAAGATCATCGCACTTCTTTTTTTCGAACCGAGCACCCGGACCCGGCTATCTTTTGAAACCGCGACCCAGAGGCTCGGGGGGCAGATTATCAACCTGGGGGCCGTGGAAGCAAGTTCGGTCATGAAGGGGGAAAACCTTGCCGATACCATCCGCGTGATCAGCAAGTATGCAGACCTGATCGTGCTGCGCCATCCCCAGGACGGGTCGGCACGCATGGCTTCGGAATTCGCAAGTGTGCCAATAATCAACGGTGGAGACGGGTCTATCCACCACCCGACCCAGACCTTCCTTGACCTTTACACCATCCGCAGGGAAAGCCACCTTGAAGGCCTAAAAATCGCCATGGCGGGAGACCTGAAATACGGGCGGACCGTGCACTCCCTCTGTCATGCGCTTTCCCTTTACGGAGCGGAAATGACCTTTGTTTCCCCCCCAGAACTCCAGATGCCCGCAGAGATTGTCCGGGACCTGAAAAAACAGAACATCAAAGTAAGGGAAACCGATTCCTTTGAGGATGTGATAGGGGATATCGAGGTCCTTTACATGACCAGGGTCCAGCAGGAACGTTTCCCTGATCCTGAGGAATACGAAAAAGTTAAAAACCGGCTGAAACTCACAGGCGAGCTTCTGGAAAATGCTGCCCCGGACCTGAAGATCCTGCACCCGCTACCCAGGGTCAACGAGATTGCTCCGGAGGTTGACGATACCCCGCACGCGCGTTACTTCGAGCAGGCGTTCTACGGCGTCCCTACCCGAATGGCCCTGCTTGCCCTGGCTATGGGGGTGATTGAATGACCGAAAAAAGGAACCTGAAAGTCCAGGCGATTGAAAACGGAACTGTCATTGACCATATCAAAGCCGGGCAGGCTTTAAACGTCCTGCGCATCCTGAGAATTATTACGGACTGCAGGGGCACGGTCAGTTTTGTCATGAACGCTCCCGGAGCCAAGGGCAGGAAGGACGTGGTAAAAGTCGAAGGACGTGCCCTCAACGTTGAGGAACTCAACAAGATTTCCCTGATCGCCCCGAACGCCACCGTCAATATCATCCGCGACTTTGTAGTACTCCAGAAAAAGAAAGTCGTCCTCCCTTCTTACGTGGAAGGCGTGGTCCGCTGCATAAACCCGAACTGCATCTCCAACAGCAGAGAACCCATAAAGTCCAAATTTTCCGTTGTCCGCTCCGAAGAAGGCGGAGTAGTCCTGCGCTGCCTCTACTGCGAACACGTAATTTCGGAGAATATTGCCGAGCGCCTGGTGTGAACCCTTGCAGGACTAATGTAAAAAATAGAGGAAATGTCAGGAAAAATGTCAGAAAAGCCCCGTTGAACCATATAGATATGGAACGGTCTAAAAATAAGGAGTACCCCGGCGTTTCTTCACGCTGAGGTCCTTTGAATTATTTATGATGTTCTTTGCAGGAAGGATAATATTTTCCGGGTTTCAACCCCGGTTATATAACATTTAGGCCCTCATCCCGTTAGAACTTTTCCACATTTTAGTTCGTTAGAACTTTTCCTAATTTGAGGTTCTGATGTCTTTCCCAGGACTCTAACCTGAATACCGGCAGTCTGCAGTTTAGAATATTCTTTTCAATGGCAGGAAGATACTGCCTTTTCGGACAGGAATAGAAAGGAATAAGAAATCTGGAAGAGAATCTATAGAAACCTATCAAGATTTCAAGGAAATTCATTACATGTTCCTGGGAGGGAAAGAGATGGAAAATGCAGAGATGGAATTTATCACCGAAGCGGAGCGAAAGAAACTGCTCTGGAGCCTCCGCAGTGATTTTGTCTGGACCGGAAAGAAAATTCCGGAGAGCGTTGAAATCGAAGGGGAGGAGTACAGGCTGCTGGACATGGTCCGGGAACTCGGAAAAAAGGAATTTCCTGAACCGGACGAAGCTGCCGAGATCAGGGCTTTAATCCCCAAACTCAGAGCTCAAGCAAAGGCAAACGAGGATATGCTGGAGACCGAGGAGCTGACAAAGGCCGAAGCTGAAGCACTCTACGAGGAAGCCGTCGGGCTCTTGCGGGCGGTAATGGAGCTTAAGGACAAACTCGGAGGGAAAAGTAGTGAAGCCTCCGCCGAGGAATTCAAAAGGATGCTCACGGTCCAGAAAGTGGCTGATGAGAAGCGCTGGCAGCAGTTTATCAAGAGTATAAAGTAATGAATTTGTTTTCTGTTTTCCCTGTGTGCTTTTAACTTCTGAAAAACCACAATTTCAGGGTAATTTTTTTACTCTTCCTTTTTATTCTTCCTTTTTATTCTTCCTTTTTATTCTTCCTTTTTATTCTTC
>JAENZL010000005.1:115838-129883 GCA_016841265.1 Methanobacteriota archaeon
TTCCTTTTTATTCTTCCTTTTTATTCTTCCTTTTTATTCTTCCTTTTTATTCTTCTTTTTTATTCTTCCTTTTTATTCCTTCTCGTTTTTGAGAATCGCGGTAAGCTCTTCCGGTTCTTCTGTATATATCCAAACTTTCAGGTTTGAGTGCGTGGTTACTTTAAGAACCCGCTGATAAGGCGCTCGAAGTTCAAAGATATAATAAAGCACAAGTAGAAACGCAACTATAAAGAACTGTAGTAGAAATAGGCTGAGTTTTGCGGAGAATGGAGCTGCTTCTTCCAGGTGCAAATCCCTTACAATCCTTTCTACGGTATGGAGCAGTATAATTGGAAGGGTAACAAGAAAAACTAAGCGCATCGGCCAGCGCAGGAAACGGTTTTCGTTCCTTGTCACCGATATTTGCACGAGATCTTTTTTTTCAATCACAACTGGCTTACGCAGAGGTCTTTTGATTATGATTTTTTCAGGCATTACCACGACAGTACTGGGGCGATGGGAAAGTAATAGCGGTATGAGAGGTAAATACAGAATAAGCTCTGAAAGGATCATTAAAAAAGAGTCTTCAGGACTATATGTCCATAGAAGCAAGGAGATTATTAATGTGAAGAGAATTATTATTACTGCCCAGCATTCAGGAAAAAGGCTGACCTGCGCCTTAAGAATTCTGCTTTCCTGCAGACCCAAGGGAGAAGAACCAAAATGAAGGCTTCTATTCTCCAGTTTAAAGCCAGGGAAACTGTCTTCCTGCCTTCCTTTCCCAAGGGAATTTTTCATCGGCACCATCCCATCATTTTTTTGAAGTATTTAATAAAAACCATTTCATACGCCTTCACAATGTCTCTCAATAAATGATTTAAGCGCTGCAGCCGAGGCTTCATCCGTGATTAAGGAATAGTAAGGAGTCCACTCATACCATTTCTTATTCCTTGTTTTTATGTAAAGTCGCGTATTCAGATCCTGATACCGGCCTTTTTGCTTTCTCTCCAGAAACAGGATGAGGGGGAGAATGGATATTATCAGCAGAAAAGGCCGCAATTCATCTTTCGGAGCAGTATAGGCAAGGATTCCGCAAAGGGCGATTCCTCCCAGTATGCACAGGATAAGGGAGCTTTTCCAGGGACGTTTTTCGAGGTTGTATGCTCCAACGCTTTCAATCTCCTCATAAGGTATTTCAAAATCCTTCAGCCTGAAGCCCCGCAGGTACAGGCTTTTGCGACCTGTCCGGACCGCCGTGTTGAAGGTCTTGAGGGCAAGCCAGCAATATATTGAGTTGAGCAGGGTGAGGCCGGCCAGAAAGAGGGGAAGGTCTTCGACCCTCAGGAGCACGTTGAAGCCTACTGTAAACAGGAGGACAAAGAGGGAGGTATTTGCAGGAAAGGTTGCGTTTGAAGTCAGGGTATCCTGAGAGTTTCCCATTTTACCGGAAACTGCGGGCTGGTTTGCAAAGCAGAAAGTTTGCTCTTTTTCCGGTTCTATTTTCCTGCAAACCGGGCACCAGCCCATCAGTTTCCTTATACTTTTTATGAATACATGCATCTTTATCTCTCCCCATTAACTGTTTGTTCCTCCGCCGGGATTACCGACAAAATACATTTCAAAAAACCTCCCTCAGGGTTCTCTTTCTAAAGATTGGAACGGTTGAATAAATAGCCTTAGCGGCTCCATATATGCCAAACAAAACAAACAATTTTGCCGTTACAATACTTCCAGACGATTTGAAATGAAAATACAGTCCAAAACACATAGCACTCCAAAAGACAATGCTGCAAATTGACATCAATTTTGATGATTTTGCATTGGTTTCGGACTTAGAAAGCGTGTCTAAAAGAAGCCCGAACCCCATCAGCACAAAAACGAAATTCATAAATGATTCCATTATGGTTGATGCAGTACCGGATATAATGATACATATAGAAACGAAAAATGAAATGAGAAATTGTTTCGAATTTCTCTTTATCAAGGGCTTTTCTCTTCCTGGCCGATCCCCTTTTTCTCCTCCTGATCGATCATTTGCTTCAAAATTATCAGGACTAATCCGGGGTCCGACTCCGGTGGTTTTTGCATTCGGACACCATCCCATCAGCTTTTGGATCTGCTCAAAAGCAACAACTTTCAAAGACATTTACCTCCTCTCCCTGATCACATACGAGGTTTTCCAGGTCCCGCAACTTTTGAAGTAGAGTGTTTTATGGTTTTTCCGCTCCCAGTAAATTATCTGCAGGTAACCGAACCACAGGAGTATGAGAGAGCCTGCAACGAAAGAATAGAGATCCGGCAGGGTAAATGCCCTGATTTCGAACAACAGGTACAAAATCAGGAGCAAAAATATGTAACCCGGAATTCCGTGCCATTTTTTAAACAGTTTTACCTTTCCGGAGTAATCGAGCACCGGTTCCTTTTCCAGGGAATCATATATTTTCATTTGCTTCTTCCATTCGAAGATGCCTGCCAGCATGGAAATGCCAAGTCCTGCAAGAAGAGCTCCCCGGTTCAGGCCTATTATGGCAAGCACCACGGGATGCAGGAGAGTAAAACTCGTGTTCATTCGGAGGAGTCGGGTGCTTGCTTTTCTGTACCCGTACAGGGTTTCCGGTATCCCTGCTTTTTCTCTTCCTTCCCGAGCATTTGCTTCAAAATTCTCAAAGGGGATTTGGTACCCGCCTTCAGGGACTTTTGCACAGGGACACCAGCCCATCAGCTTTTTTATCTGCTCAAATGCAGCAGCTTTGGCAGGCATCTATTTTCTCTCCAGAATTATGTACGATTTCTTCCATGTCCCGTAGCTTTTGTCGATATAGATCGTTTTCTGGTTCTTTTTCTGCCAATATATTAGCTGGAAATAACTAAGCCACATCCCGACCACGAGCCCTCCTATAAATGAAAACGTTGCCTGCAGGGCAGTTTCCTGGGTTTTAAGATAAAGGCTAAATATCAAAATCAAAAATACATACGAAAGTACATAATACAGTTTTTTCTTATTCGAATAGTCAATTATCGGTTGTTTTACCAGAAAATCGTATATTTTCATTTGAGCCTTCCAGTAGAATATAACAAAAAACAGAGAGATTAAAGATCCAGTGAGTAAGAAGATCAGGTTTATACCCAGCTGATTAATCACCAGGATATACACAAGTGTAAGAAAAGTGTTAATCAGAAGGGTTTGAATGCTTGTTTTCCGAAGCCAGCCAGGATTTATCAGATCTCCATTTTCTTTCCCTGCTCTTTCAGGAATATCAGAATTAAAATTCTCTAAGCTAACATTCCGCCTGGCTTCAGATGTTCTGGCATTCGGACACCAGCCCATCAGCTTTTTGATATATTCGGCTTCCCGGTTCACAGTTCTCCCGCCTTTTCTCTAAGGGAATACATCTTTTGGAGCCCCATTTCACTTTTTATATAAATTTTCATGTGGTTCTTCCTCTCCCAGTAAATTAGCTGAAGATAGTTTCCTAACATCAAGAGCCAGCCACATGCAAGGAAAGAAAATATAGATTGGGCGCTAAAAAAATCGGTCACATAAGGCAAGAAAACCATAAGCAAAATCAAACCCGAAATTAGGGCTAAGAAAACCCAGAAGAATGTTTTTTTCAAGGAAGAGCCAACAACAGGTTTTTTTGCCAGGGCATCGTACTGCCGCATCTGTTTTTTCCAGCAGAGCAAATAGAAAAGTAGAGAAAGTGAAAGGCCTAGGAGGAAAAACTCTGCATTTACACCCTTTCGGAACAACAAATTTATGTAAAAAGGGGTTATGAAAATTGTTGGAATGAGAATTCTGACATCAAGCCTGGAATAAAGCCTGGAAAATCGGCTCCGAATCCCCGGACTCCTAACTTTTTCTCCCCCCGATGAGGCAGGTGCTTCAAAATTCACAGAGCTAATCCGGGGCCCTGCTTCAGCAGTTTTTGCATTCGGGCACCAGCCCATCAGTTTTTTGATATATCCCTGATTCATGGTCACTACTCTTCTACTGCGTTTATAACGTAGATCTCTGGTGCGTAATACCCTTCCAGAAGCACGATTTTTCTGTTTTTCTTTTCCCAGTATACATTCGAAAGGTAATACAGAAAAGCTGTCAAACAAAAACCTGAAATAAACGTCAAAATGATTCTCCATCCAAGCAATGAAGATTGCATAAGCAGCACTGTCAGGCCAAGTATTCCACTTAAAATTATTAAATTATTTTTTGTCTGTATCTTTTTGCTGGAGTTTTTCATTTTATTCAAGAAATGCCAGTCCCAGATGCAAAAAAGCAGGTTAAAAATGGTTCCGGGAATCAGTCCCCATACGAAAGGCTCATCCCTGAAGTTGACTCCCGGAAATGCAATCCCGAATACAGAAAGGAGAGTAAGCCCGGAGGATATTATTAATGCCCTATTGTGACGTTTGTTCCACCAGCCAGAAAGTAAAATCGGGGTATTCCCGGCATCTCTCCCCCTGGATTGGTTATTAGCTTCGATATATTCGGGGTGGATTGAATGTTGGGTATTAACTGTTTTTGCATTCGGGCACCATCCCATCAGCTTTTTTATATTTGCAGTATTCAGGTTCACAGTTCTCCCCCCTTTTCCCCGATAGCATACATCTTTTCGAGGCAATTTTCAAATTTTATATAAATTTTCATATGATTTATCTTCTCCCAGTATACATCCGTAAGGTAATACAGAAAAGCTGTCAAACAAAGGCCAGATATAAGTGCCATGTTGAGCGAACTGAGTGAACCGAAGTAAAAAAGAAACACCAGGGGGAATGAATCAAGCTTAAAGTAGTACAGCAAAGCTATCAAACAAAAAGCAGAGATCAAAAACAAAAAGAATCCCCGGTTAAATTGTGAAAATAAGAGATACAGAAATCCCAGGGATAGTATTCGATTTACAACTCTCCATTTTGACGATACGGTTCTAATTTTTATTTTTCTGCTTGAGTTCTTTATGTTATCCAGATTATACCAGTTCCAGATGCAAAAGGTCAGGTTAAAAATAATTCCTAAAATTAACCCGGACATAAAACCTTTATCCATGGGACGAACTCCCTGGAATCCGATCCAATATATGGAAAAGAGGGTAAGCACGGAGGACTCTATTAATGACCTGTTACGGCGTTTGTTCCACCAGCCAGAAAGTAAAATCGGGGTATTCCCGGCATCTCTCCCCCTGGATTGGTTATTAGCTTCCAAATATTCAGGGCAGATGGAATGCCTGGTTCCAAGTGCTTTAGCGTTAGGGCACCATCCCATCAGTTTTCTTATGTATTGTTCCATACCCAGAATCATATTTATCCCACCTGAATCATTCCGACTCTGTCATCTCCTTCAATTTTCCGAATAACTCATCCGCAATTTTTGTGGGGTCCTCGGAGCTCTTGAGTTTTATCCGCATCTCCTCCGCAAAGTCCCAGAGCAGTTCGATGCATTCCCTGTACCGCTCACAGGACCCGCAGTCTCCTTCGTGTTCGTACCAGACCTGCATCCCGTGTTTGGCTGAGATAAAGATAATTGCGCTGGCTTTGAAGGGGACCGAATTCCCGAAGAGAACCCCCTTCTTCGGATTGACTCTTTCCACCTCTATCCGGTTTGCCTTTGCCATTTCAAGCAGGGTCTCTTCTATGCGTTTGTCCATGCTGAGAAGGGCCCTGGATACGGCCTGCCTGGAGACCCCGAACTGTTTGGCGATATTGATGTTCGGGAGCCCGTTTCGACGCAGGACCCAGAACTTGAACTGTTTTTCACCTGCCGGAAGGAACATGTGTAAACATATGGATGTTGACTATTTATGCTTTGCTGTCTTTTTATATTTCTTTAGTTTATATCCGCAAAAGTTGCAGAGTATGACGTTATTTATCCAAGATCCTTTAATTGTTACAAAAACAGTTTGATGATTTGGCCATAAAAGGTATATGCGAAAGAAATTAATTTTCATTGGTCTTATCTAAAAAATTAAAAATATACCTTCCCAATAGGAATAGCCTTCTAGTTTATCCGGAACCGCCGGGGAAAAACAGTACTAGGCCTTTTTGAAAGGATTGGTGAATAACCGGAATATTCCCGGAGCTCGCAGGGAATGAAAGAAAAGAGGGTCAGGGATGAAAAGATCAGAGATGCAAAGGTCAGGGATGAAAAGATCAGAGATGCAAAGGTCAGGGATGAAAAGATCAGGGATGCAAGCACAAGCTTCCGAAGAAAATCTGCGTATACTGTCCCTTTCGAATGATTCCAGAAAAATCATACAGACCCTATCCAACGAAACTTCGATAAGAATCCTGCAGCTACTGGAATCTGGTAATATGTCGGCAAGCGAGCTTGCAGGCGGGCTTGACCTGCGGCTAAACACTCTCAAGTACCACCTTGATGCTTTGCTCGATTCCGGCCTGACCCGGGTCACGGAGGTCAGGTGGAGCCAGAAAGGCAGGAAGATAAAGGTCTACGAACCTGTTGAAAAAATGATAGTCCTTATCCCCCGGGCAGGGCTCAAAGCAGTTCCGGGGAAGCGGGATGTTTGGCAAATATCAGTAACAAATTTCAGTAATTAAGTCCGTGGGATCCGTATGAGAAGTTTTCGAAGAAATTTGATGATTGGCATTTCTTCTCTCGTATTGCTGTTCCTGCTGCTCTTCGTAGCCATCCCCTATTTCATTGCCGGGCCACCGACTCCACTTTTTACTGCCCGGAACCATGACAGCGAAGGGCATGAACTCAGGGTGGAGGTCTTTGATTCGGAGAATAATTCCGTGCTTGATGAAACATACGAACTGACCCCTGATGAAAGAATCAGTCATCCCAAACCCTTCAGGTTCAGGGTACCGGGGTTTGAAATCGTGGACTATACGTTCAAATTCACACTGGACGGCAGGCTTACGGAAACTTACAGTACGAGTGTCCGGCCCTGGAATACTGTTGAAGTCGAGCTCTACGCCGATTATGCAGAAAGCCGCTCCCTTTCCGTAGGGGAGATCACTGTTTGAAATGAGGGTTTCCAAAAGATGTTTGATGAGGATATGAGACATCGTTACATGGTTGAGCATTCATTCGAGTGAATGGAAATAGGTGGCTGTCCAGGAACCCTGATTTTTAACCCCACGCAGCCGGAATTCCTCATCTTACGTCTGTTTTGTACCCGGACGCCGAAGTCGGCCGGCTTTTCCAGGGAAAAAATGAAGGGAGAATGAAAGAAGTAATACCAGCAGGAAAAATAAGAAGAGAGAGTGTAAAAAGTAAAAGAAACCGTAAAACCGGTAAGGCCGTAAATACAGAATTAAGTGCAATCTGAAAAATTTCATTTTCATATTTCTATTTTATTCCTTTTTGGGAGGCGCCGCCAGGCAAGCTGGCGGAGGCACATTATAACGTTTAAATTGAAAAACGATTTTCAGGGTCAAAGGAAGTATTTTCTCGAACCATGCGGGTTATTGATTAATAAAAGGCAAATGATTGATATGATGCCGCAAAAAAGCTTAATTCAAAGGAATTTGGCCGGGTTGAAATTGGAGAAAAAAAGTTCTGGAATCGGGCCTGGATGATATTTCAGAGCCCGAAACGGTTTATTTCTTTGAAATTGTTGCTTTAAACTGAAGTTGTTGCTTTAAACTGAACTTCTTTTTTAAAGCCCGAGGACGTCGTCCATGTTGTAGATGCCGGGGTTCTGTGCACAGACCCAGGCGGCTGCACGGACTGCGCCTTTGGCAAAGATCTGGCGAGAGTGGGCCATATGGTTGATCTCGATCCTTTCGGAGTTTCCGACAAAGAGGACGGTGTGGTCTCCGGTGATGTCTCCGCCGCGGACGGCGTGGATGCCAATTTCCTTGTCCCGGGGGGCTATTCCTTCCCTGCCGTAGACGTATTCCTTGCCGCCGACAGCTTCGCTGATCACGTCGGCTGCCCGAAGAGCGGTGCCGCTTGGAGCGTCCTTCTTCTGGTTGTGGTGGGCTTCGATGATCTCGATGTCGTAGTCTGCAAGGTACTTTGCGGCTTCCTTTATGATCTTGAAAAAGACGTTGACTCCGACCGAGAAGTTCGGGGCGATCACTGCGCTGATCCTGTTTTCCTGGATTGCGCTGTCGACCACGGCTCTCTGTTCAGGGGTCAGGCCTGTTGTCCCTATGATCAGGTTGACTCCGCATCCGGCGGCGGTGGGTGCGTTTACCACGGTTGCGCCGGCTATTGTAAAGTCGATCAGGACGTCTGCTTTGGTCTTTTGCAGGACCGCTTCCATGTCTTTTACGTCCGAGACTTCGATTCCAAGCGTCCCTACCCTGGCCATTTCTCCGGCGTCTTTCCCGACATTGCCTACGTCAAAGGCGGCAACGAGCTGCATATCCGGAGAGCTCGTGATATTCTCGATAATAAGAGAGCCCATCCTGCCACAGGCTCCAACCACTGCTGCGTTGATCATTTAAGTACCCCCAGTTTCCTGAGTTCTTCTGCAAGCTTTTCAGTGTTGGCATCTGCAAGGGGGGCTAGAGGGAGCCTTACATGCCCGCTGGCAAACCCTGCCAGTTCGGCGGCCTTCTTTACAGGGATCGGGTTTGTCTCCAGGAAAAGCGCACGGATCAGGGGAGCCATTTCGTAATGGAACTTCCTGGCTGTTTCGTAGTCTCCCTTGAGGGCTGCGTCCACCATCCCGGACATTTTCTCGGGCACGATGTTGGCTGTAACCGAGATGACCCCGCTGCCTCCTATGGACATGAGCGGGAGGGTCAGGCCGTCGTCCCCGGAGAGTACTATAAAGTCCTCGTCCACGGTGCCTTCAAGGATCCTGGTGGCCTTGTTGAGGCTCCCGCTGGCTTCCTTGATCCCTACGATGTTTCCCACCTTTGCAAGTTCAGTGATGACTTCGACGGGCATGTCCTGCCCTGTCCTGGACGGGACGTTGTACAGTACTATGGGTATGTCCACAGCCTCTGCTATTTTCGTGAAGTGTGCGACCAGCCCTGCAGGGTTGGGTTTGTTATAGTAAGGTGAAATTAAAAGAGCGCCGTCCACACCCGCATCTGCGGCATGTTTTGTAAACTGGAGGGCTTCTCCTGTATTATTCGACCCTGTTCCTGCAAGCACCGGGACTTTTGCACAGTCCACGGCGATGTCGATCACTTCTTCATGCTCGGTTACGGAAAGGGTTGCTGATTCCCCGGTGGTGCCGCAGGGTACTATACCTGTGACTCCTCCTGCTTCCACAAACGCGATATTTCTTCTCAGGCCTTCCCCGTCAATCCTGTCATCCTTAGTGAAAGGAGTGATCAGGGCAGGCATTGCTCCTTCAAACATACAGATCCCCAACTGCTTCCCGGTATCCCGGGGTAGCGCTCAGATAATTTTTGCGCGTGCAACTTTCCTTGTGACGTAGCCTGCGACCCGGTTCCTGATAACCTTGCTTTCGATGGTCGTGTACTTGGCCACAAGAAGTTTGTTTGTGTCGAAATCTTTAGTAAAGACGTCTCCGTAGTTTTCAATTAACTTGAATGCGGTTCTCTTGATGTTGGTCTGTCTAATATTTCCCATGATATCTTCTCCTCTATGTTTTTCGCCGTTTTTTTCCAGGCGTCAAGATTTTCAGTTTATTTGATTTGTTCGGTTTATTTGATATATTCAGTTATTCGATATAGCTCACAATGTTTCCTGTGAACCTGGTTAACGTAAAGCAAGAAATGCGCTGAATCGTTACCTGAGTTAAGTGTTGAGTTAAGTAAATGCTAAGTTGAATGTTGAGTTAAGTGTTGAGTTGTTAAGTGTTACCCGCTTCCGGGGAAGGTATCTCCGAAAACCGGATATAAAAATTTGGATTAATTACTGATTTTGTCGACTAATAGGTAACTTCCGATTTATAACTTTTGGGGTAAAAAAGATTTTCGGATAATGCCCTTTCCTTTTTCCCTCAGGCTTTCCTCTGAGCTTCTCTTACTTTTTAAGGTAATCCGTTTTTCCAAGGAAGCGGTCAAGAGTCCCTGCGCTGGTAAAGACTTTTTCCCTGGTCCCTTTGCGATTGACAAAGAGACCTGCCAGAACAATCAGAAGCCCGAGTTCGGGTTTTACATCCACGGCAATGGCCCCTATCAGAATCAGGGAAGAGGCTGCAAGCCCCTTGAGGGCACCTTTCCGGTAGGAGAGGTAGCCTGTCCTCTTGAAGATCCGGATGTCCCGGAGGGTGAGGAAGAGCACTACAAAATAGGCAAACATTGCAATTTCAAGATACATTCAGTTCTCCACTGTTCATTTTTCGCAGCCTGCCGACCCATGAGATTTATCCGGGCGCCTGGCTACATCTAAAAATCAAGTGTAAGATATGTTAGGGGCATAGATTATATATAAAACCAGTCGTTTTGCGGCACTCCTCCTCACAGCCCTGCGGCTTTATATCCCTTTGGCTCTGGCGGCTCAAAGAGATATGAAGCCGAAAAGTATCAGGTAGACTACAACTCCGAGAAGAAGGGCTCCTGTCCAGAACAATATGCCAATATCCATGTATTTTTTACCTTTCCATTTCCACTGGTTGGTGACAAAGATAAGCCCCAGGATAAGGGTCAGGAAGCCGAGAAACCTGTGCAGGGTAAGCAGCCACCCGTAGGCAGGAAGGGCAAGGCCCAGGCTTGCGGAGTATAACATGTAACCCACTGAAGGCAGGGCCACGATAAAGGCAACAGTTGCAACTTTACCGTGTAGCCGGATATTTTCCTTTTTCTTTGCAAGGGCATAGCCTAGAATTAAAAAAGCTATGAGCTGTACGAGCAATGAAATATCTGATAGTGTTAGCGGTCTTGAAAACAGAGTAATTCCCCCAGAAAGAAGTGGTCTGGAGATTATTTATACATAATTCTCAAATTTTCAGATAAGGTTAAGGTCCAGGTATCCGGCGGTCCAGAGCAGGGCGAGAAAGAGAGGCTGGTGGATGAAATAGATAAAAAGGGAATGCTTACCGAGCCAGGAAAAGCCTTTCACGGCACCGGAACTTTCGAGGGCAGGGACCGCAAACTGCCTGATGCCCCCGGCGTACAGGGAATTTCCCAGGTAGATCCCCAGGAGGATCATTCCGAACCAGGGGAAGACCGGGAAATAGTCCAGGGCCTGGAAGTGCTCGGGCCGGAAACCCAGCCAGATCAGGGTTGAAAACCCGAAAGTCCTTGTCCCGAGCCAGTAGCCGGGAATGAGGAATAGTAAAGCCATAAGCAGGTTTGCCTCTTTCAGTCTGAGGTATGGGTAAGCGAGTATGGCCGAAACCCCGAAAAAGTGCAGGATTCCGAAAAGGATGTACCTTTCGGGAAGAAAAACCCGGGTTACGGCTGTGAGCACTAGCCCCAGAGTGAAGAGTTTGAGCCCCCTTCTGAGATATTTCCGGAAAAGTTTTGAGGGAAAGACGGAGGTTAGGGCGAAAGAGGAGGTTGAATGTAAGGTTGAAGAGTGGGCTGAGTGTGAGGGTGAAGCCCCCGGCCCGTTTGCCCTGGAATAGCTTATTGAAAGGGCTGCCCCGGAAACCAGGATAAACATTTCTGCCGAACCCCTGCCTATGTAGGAGAGAAGCCCCGAATTAAGTTCAAACTCTGCCAGCCTGAAAAAGTCGAGGTCATAGAGAAAATGATAGCCCAGCATCAGCACGACGGCTAGCCCACGCAAAAAATCGATTTCCCAGAAACGGCCCTGAGCTCTGTACATTGGAACAGTCCCCGAAAAAACATATGACAGACATTATATAAATATGCAATGAGGTTGGAGGGTTGGCTTTTAACTCACGGTTTCATTCAACTTATTTTTCTCGAATAAGCAAAAAGGAATATAATTCCTACCCCGATTCCCCCGAGCATGTATATCCCATTCCCGATCATTTCGTTATTTCCAAGGTTTCCGATCATTTCGTTATTCTCAAGGTTTTCGATTAGCCCGTTATTCTCAGGTTTTTCGCTTCCCCGGCTGCCCGGAGTTTGCTCCTGGAAAGATCCTGGGGCTTCTTCCTGCGAGGATGTGCTCTTTGCCTGGGCTGTCCCTATAACTGAAGAGCTTTCACTGAGGGGTTCCGCTTGAGGCATGATGGTGGTTCTTGAACCCTGGATCTTCTGGGCGGTCCCGGTGCAGGACGGGCCGGAGGCAAGACTTCCTTCAGGCTGCAGGGCGACAGTTACTGCATAGTTCCCTATGGTAATTTCGTATTTTCCCGGGGGGACGGAGCCCGTGTTGTACCTATAGATGAATTTTCCTTCCGAATCAGCCTTTACCACCTGCAGGGCCGTAACTTTCAGCTTCACCCGCGTCTCCCCGTTTTTTGCATTTCCGTCAAGCTTGAGCTGGTAAGTCCCCGGAGGGACCCTTTCTGCAGAAAGAACGGCAACCCCTTCGTTTGCCTTTGTATTTCTCTGCCTCCAGATGACAAGTTTGCCTCTTACGTACAGGTCCTCCACGCCTTCTGCCCGGACGGTAAAGCAGTTGTTAAAGTCAGAGACCTCCACTTTTTGCAATTCGTAAGTGTAAGTGCCTCCGATGACCGGGACATCTTCTTCAAAATAGACGAGAAACCCCAGTTCCTCTTTCGGGGAGGCACTCCCGGTGATCAGGATAGTATCTCCTGCTACAGGGTTTGCAGGGCTTATTTCCCAGCCACTAACTTCCCCGCTTGCAGGAAAAACGGCTATTGTGATAAACATGAACAGTGAAAAAAGAAAGACCAGTGTCTTTTTTCCAAAACCTCCGTTGAATGCCCTAAATTTCATAAAAGCACCTCTTCCATAATAGCTCAAGGGTTCTGCCCTCCCCTCTTTTTCCAGACCCTGGATCTTAAACTCCCTGTCAATCCTTTTCAGGTTCAAAGTACTTATACTTATCATTTTTTAGTCAAACACTTATCATTTTTTGACAGACTTTCCGACTTCAAATATTCAAAAAAAGAAGACAAAATTAAAAAATAGTATTTGAAAAGCAGAAGAAATAGCACCCTCTGCTTTTCAGGGTTTTTCAAAGAATTTAAGGGATTTTCAGAGCGTTTTCAAGCGTGTTATGGTTTAATGCTTCTTTTTCTCCAGCACAGCCAGCCCAATCAGGATTACCACCATGAAACCGATAATGAAACTAAAGGTTTTTGACATAATACTTTCCGAGATTCCTGTCTTTTCCTTTTCTCCTGAACTTTCCTCGGTTACCGGAGGAGCGGTTTCCTTTATTTGCTCTGTTTCCGTAGGGATCTGAGCTTCAACCTCTCGGACCTCAATCAGGGGCTTACTATTTTCGGCTGTGACTGCAAACGGGGAGAATCCCGGGGAGCTGGCTTCAAAGTAGATGAACCCCTCGTCTTCCCCGAGCTTCCGGGTCGGGAGGGCGCTCCACCTGTCTTCAGAATACCTGTTCAGGGCAATCGTGGATTCGATTATTTCGTTTTCGGCTATCCACGTCTTGTTGACCCTGAAGCCAACGGCAGGGTTGCCAATGTTTTGCGTATCTGCAAAGCCTCCGTTTCCTACCCAGATGTTAATATGCTTGTAGACTTCCCCGTCAGGTTCGGCCGGGGTCAGGACGGATATACCTTTCAGTTCCTCGATAATTGTTGTGGTTTTTCCGAAGCTCCTTTTAGCGTCGAATTCCACGTAATCGATGGAGGTGGCTTTCCGCGTGAACTCAAACCTGATGCGGTTCCCGTTAGTAACGAACTGCTGGGCAAGTTCCTTGGCCTGGACATTACTTGCAGGCTCGGGAGATCCTCCACCGCCACCGCCGCCACCGCCGCCACCGCCGCCACCTGAGCTTTTCTTGACGGTTGTAACATCGCTAACAGTTATCTGCACGGTCTCAGAATCTGTTAGTTCTCCGTCCGTAACATTGAACCCTACCAAATAGACTCCAGAATCATCAGAGCCCGGAGTCCAGGTAAAGACATTTCCATCCAGACCCCCGAAGGTTGCGTTTGTATTGTATGTTAAAGTGTCTTCATCCGGATCATTGGCTGAAATGATTATTGTTAATTGTGTCCCTTCATTCACATTTTGAGGTCCAATCTCAGCCAGTACAGGAGCAAGGTTTATATCTCCGACGGTTATCGGCACAATCTCGAAGTCAAAGCCTCCATTGCCATCGGAAA